>JBKPDR010000025.1:0-29596 GCA_046727975.1 Actinomycetota bacterium
TATCTTCACCAGTCTGCTGTGCCTGTGCATCGCCGTCCCGGAGAGACTGGAGGCGTGGATGTGACGACGAGGATTGCAGCGTTCGCTACCGCGGCGAGCCTCGCCCTTCTGGCGGCCGCGTGCGGCGGTGGAGACGGCGGCGACGCGATCACCGCCGACGGCTCGAGCACGGTGGGCCCCTTCGTTACGAAGGCCGCGGAGGATTTCAGGGCCGAACGGGACATCGACGTCACCGTCGGCATCTCGGGTACCGGCGGCGGTTTCGAGCGCTTCTGCGTCGGCGAGACGGACCTCTCGGACGCCTCTCGCCCGATCGAAGAGGACGAGCAGGCGATCTGCGAGGAGAACGGCATCGAGTACATCGAGTTCCAGGTCGCGACTGACGCGCTCACGAACGTGGTGAACAAGCAGAACGACTGGGCAACGTGCCTCACCGTCGAGCAGCTGAAGAACATCTGGCAGCCGGGCTCCAAGGTCTCGAACTGGAATCAGGTCGATCCGACCTTCCCCGACGTTCCCCTTGCGCTCTTCGGCCCCGGAACCGACTCTGGCACCTTCGACTACTTCACGGGCGCGATCGTCGGCGAGGAAGGCTCGAGCCGCACGAACTACCAACCGAGCGAGGACGACAACGTCATCGTCCAGGGCGTCGGGGGCGAGCGCGGCGGGCTCGGCTACTTCGGCTTCTCGTACTTCGAGCAGAACCAGGGCACTTTGAAGGCGCTCGAGGTCGACTCGGGCGACGGCTGCGTCGCCCCGAGCGTCGCGACCGCCCAGGACGGCTCGTACGCGCCCCTCTCTCGACCGCTCTTCGTCTACGTCAAGCGGTCGTCCTTCGATGACAGGTCGGACGTTCGCGACTTCATCAAGTTCATGCTCGACAACGAGCAGTCGATCGCCGAGGCGGCGCAGTTCGTCCCGCTGAGCGAAGCCCAGCTGGGCGAGCAGCAGACGAAGCTCGAGGAGGCGACGGGTTGACGTCGCAGGACGTCATCCTCGGGCGGGCGGTGGCGCTCCCCCGCAAGCGGATCCGCTGGGGAGAGCTGCTCGTCCAGGGAATTCTCTTCCTCGCCGCCGCGGTGTCCGTTCTGACAACGATCGGGA
Source organism: Actinomycetota bacterium (assembly GCA_046727975.1). Classification (GTDB taxonomy): domain Bacteria; phylum Actinomycetota; class Thermoleophilia; order Gaiellales; family Gaiellaceae; genus GMQP-bins7. The sequence continues at coordinate 1,105 of JBKPDR010000025.1, forward strand.
TCGTCGTCTCTCTGCTCCTTCCCGCGATCGAGTTCTTCGACGAGATCAGCATCTGGGGCTTCCTGACGGGGACGACCTGGACTCCGTTGTTCCTGGAGGGGCAGTTCGGCGTTCTGCCGCTCGTCGCGGGGACGTTCATGGTCTCGTTGATCTCGACGCTCGTCGGCTTCCCGCTCGGGCTCGGCGTCGCGATCTACCTGAGCGAGTACGCGAACCGCAGGACGAGCGGCTTCCTGAAGCCGGTCCTCGAGATTCTGGCGGCGATTCCGACCGTCGTGCTCGGCTATTTCGCGCTGACCTTCGTGACGCCGCTACTGCGCGACATCGGGATCGAGGTCGAGATCTTCAACGTGCTCGCGGCGAGCCTGGTTCTGGGGATCATGCTGATTCCGACGATCGCCTCGCTCTCCGAGGACGCGATGGCGGCGGTGCCACACGATCTCCGCGACGGGGGCTACGCCTTGGGGGCGGACAAGCTGCAGGTGTCGACCCGCATCGTCGTTCCCGCGGCCATCTCCGGGATCATCGCCGCGTTCGTGCTCGGCTTCTCGCGGGCGGTCGGCGAGACGATGATCGTTCTCATCGCGGGCGGCCAGCTCGCCGTCTGGGGGGTTGACATCCTCGGGCCGATGGAGACGATGACCGCTTTCATCGGAGCGACGGGGAACGGGGACATTCCGACAGGATCGATCGAGTACAAGACGATCTTCGCCGTCGGGCTCACGCTCTTCGTGATGACGCTCGTCCTGAACCTGATCTCGATCAGGCTCGTGCGCAAGTTCCGTGAGGTCTACGAATGACCACCGCTCGCCTTCGGCTCGCGGTCGCAGGGGAAACCATGTTTCCCCCGCGTGCCCCCTTCTTCTTGAAAATATGGGGAACCTCCCGGTTCCCCACACCGCTCCACGGTCATCGGACGGTGTCCGTGCCATGACCGTGCTCGAGCCCCACGTTGAGCGCGTATACGAGCCGCCTCCGCGGGAGCCCGTCCGAAAAGGTCGTGTCTGGAAGAACAGGCTGTTCAAGAGCGCGATGCTCTTCTCGATGCTCGTGGCGTTCGGGACCCTCGCGGTCCTGATCGTCGAAACGATCGTGACCGGCTGGTCGGAGCTGGACTGGCAGCTCTTCAGCGAACCGCCGTCGTCGGTCGCACAGGAGGGAGGGGGGAGGCCGGCGATCCTCGCCACCCTTTATCTCGGTCTGCTCGTGCTTCTCCTCTCCGTCCCGATCGGCGTGCTAACCGCGATCTATCTCGAGGAGTACGCGAACCGCGAGCGCTGGTGGAACCGCCTTATCGAGGTGAACATCCAGAACCTCGCCGCAGTTCCCTCGATCGTGTACGGGATCCTCGGGCTGGCCTTCATCGTCCGGGGTATCGGAGTCGGCCGCGTCGTGTTTGCGGGCGCGCTCATTCTCACCCTCGTCGTCCTGCCCACGGTGGTCGTCGCCTCGAGAGAGGCGATCCGTTCCGTCCCCGACTCGATCCGGCAGGGGGCGTTTGCCCTGGGGGCAACGAAGTGGCAGGTCGTCTGGCGGCAGGTCCTCCCTGCGTCGATCCCGGGCATCGCGACGGGCTCCATCCTCGCGCTCTCGCGTGCGGTCGGCGAAACCGCCCCGCTGATCATGGTCGGCGCGATCACGTATGTCGCGTTCGACCCGGAGCTCTTCGGCGCCTACACGGCCCTGCCCGTGCAGATCTACAACTGGACCCGCCAGCCGGACCCCGCGTTCCAGACCCTCGCGGCCGCCGGGGCGATCGTCCTGCTCGTCATCGTGCTAGGAATGAACGCGGTGGCGATCTTCCTTCGCAACCGCTACCGACGGCAATGGTGAGGCAATGACGCAGATGGAGACGCCACAGATCGACAGTGCCCGCATCGCAGAGGTCGCCCACGGTGCCTTGGCCCGGGGTGACATCGAGCGGCGCGAGAAGGTTTTCTCCGTGACCGATCTCGCAGTCTTCTACAGCGGGAAGCCGGCCATCGAGGACGTCACGCTGGACGTCCACAAGAACACGGTTACAGCGTTCATCGGCCCTTCGGGCTGCGGGAAGAGCACCTTCATTCGCTGTTTCAACCGCATGAACGACCTCATCCCGGGCGCCAAGGTAGGCGGGACGGTCCTCTACCACGGCGCCGACCTCTACGGACGCCATGTCGACCCGGTCGAGATCCGGCGGCGCATCGGCATGGTCTTTCAGAAGCCCAATCCGTTCCCGAAGTCGATCTACGACAACATCGCCTTCGGGCCAAGGGTGCTTGGCATGAAGGGCTCACTCGACGAGCGCGTCGAACATGCCTTGCACAGCGCTGCGCTGTGGGACGAGGTGAAGGATCGCTTGAAGGACGGAGCCCTCGGTCTCTCGGGCGGGCAGCAGCAGCGCCTCTGCATCGCGAGGGCGCTCGCCGTCGAACCGGACGTGATCCTGATGGACGAGCCGGCGTCTGCTCTCGATCCGATCTCGACGACCCGCATCGAGGATCTCATGCACGACCTGAAGCGACAGTACACAATCGTGATCGTGACCCACAACATGCAGCAGGCGGCGCGTGTTGCGGACATGACCGCGTTCTTCAGCGTCGTCGTCAACGAGGACGGAAGCGCTCGCCGCGGAGTGCTCGTGGAGTACGACACCACGGCGAAGATCTTCACCACGCCCTCCGACAAGCGTACGGAGGACTACGTCACTGGGCGGTTCGGATGAGAATCGAGCTACAGGCTGAGCTGGACTCGCTCGAGGCGGGCTTCCAGGAGACCGGCGAAATCGTGGTGCGGTCGATCCGCGGCGTGAACGACGCGCTGCGGACGCAGGACGTCGAGCTCTGCGACGAGGTCATCGCATTCGACGACGAGATCGACCAGCGGTACGTGGCGATCGAGCGGCAGGTCGAGATGGTGCTCGCGCGCCAGACACCCGTCGCGACCGACCTCCGACTCGTCCTCGCATTGCTCCATTGCGGGCTGCACCTCGAGCGCATGGGGGATCAGTGCGTCACGATCGCCAAGCTGACCAAGCTCTCGAGCCATCTGGGAACCAGACAGGCGGTGATGGAGAGCCTGGTCGACATGGGTGAGCGCTGCGCGGAGATGGTCAACGTGTCGCTCTCCGCGTTTGCCGAGCGAGACGTCGGGCATGCGCGCGAGCTGCATCAACTGGACGAGCTGATCGACCGCGCGAACCGCCAGGTGTTTCACGAGGTGCTCGGGTACGTGCACGACTCCGAGGCGCTCGAGTGGGGCATGCGTCAGATCACGGTCGCGCGCTGCTTCGAGCGAATCGGCGACAACGCCGTCGACATCGGCGAGCAGACGGCATTTCTCGTCACCGGAGAGCTCACCGAGTTCACCGACGCGTCGCACGATCCGCGGCCTCTTTCGTAGCCTGGCTCGGAGCGGGTACACCACTCCGCTACCGCTCGTTTACTCCCCCTCACCCCATCGCGCAAGCCGCGACCGCGACGATCGCAGCGCACTACGTCAATCGACGGAGGAGTTGGGAGACACGATGACTTTTTCTCTTCGACGCCGGGTCGTTGCCGCTTTTGCGGTTCTCGGAGGACTGCTGATCGCGTCCGTGGCGGTCGGGGCCCGCCCGACGTACAACCTGAAGACGCTCAAGGGCTCGATCACCGCTGACGGATCGTCGACGGTCGGGCCGTACACGACACGCGCTGCGGAGCTCTTCCGGCGTGCCGGCGCGACCGGGGTCAAGGTCACGGTCGGCATCTCGGGGACTGGCGGCGGGTTTCAGCGCTTCTGCAAGGGCGAGACGGACCTGTCCGATGCCTCGCGCCCGATGCGGATCAGCGAGGCGCAGTCCTGCAAGACGAACAACGTCGGCTCGTGGCGGGCATTCACGGTGGCGAACGACGCGCTCACGGTCGTCGTCAACCAGCAGAACAGCTGGGCGCAATGCCTGTCGGTCGCCGAGCTGAAGAAGATCTGGGAGCCGGGCTCGAAGGTGAACAACTGGAGAGACGTCCGCTCGAGCTTCCCGGATGTTCCCATCAAGCTGTTCGGCCCAGGGACTGATTCCGGGACCTTCGAGTACTTCACGGAGGCGATCAACGGCCGAGCGCGGGCGAGCCGCACCGACTACCAGGCGAGCGAGGACGACAACGTGCTCGTGCAAGGCGTCTCGGGAGAGCGCGGCGGTCTGGGGTACTTCGGCTACTCGTACTACGTCCAGCACCAGAACTCGCTGAACGCTGTTCAGATCCGCAACCCGAAGACGGATCAGTGCGTCGCACCGGGCGTGGCCACCGTTCACAGCAATGCGTACAAGCCACTCTCGAGGCCGCTCTTCATCTACGCGAAGGGTTCGTCCTTCAAGCGCACCGAGGTGCAGGCCTTCCTCGATTTCGTCTTCGACAACGAAGTGAAGATCGCGAATCAGGCTCGCTTCGTGTCGCTGACGAAGCAGCAGCTGAAGAAGGCGAGGGCGAACTTCATCCTCGCGGTGAAGGCTGCACGGAAGACGTAACTCGTCTCACCTATCACCTGCCTGCAGGGGGCGGCCGAAAAGGCCTCTCCCTGCGCGTTGCTCTCCGCCTAGCGGGAGGCGATCGGTATTTCGAGCTCGGCGAGCAAGCGGTGGACGCGCTCGTCGATGTCGTCGCGGATCCTCTGCACGTCGCCGAGCGACATCGCCTCCGCCGGGTCGTCCACGTCCCAGTCCTCGTAGCGCTTGCCGGGGTAGATCGGGCACGCATCCCCACATCCCATGGTCACGACGACGTCCGCCGCACGTACGACCTCGTCCGTCAACGGCTTCGGGAACGCCTCGGCAAGGTCGACGCCGAGCTCGGCCATGGCCTGCGAGGCGAGCCGGTCGATCTCCTCGGACGGGTCGGAGCCCGCTGAGCGCACGCCGACGAGCCCGCCGGAGCGAAGCGTCAGGAGGCCAGCGGCCATCTGGCTGCGTCCGGCGTTCTGGACGCAGACGAACAGCACTTCCGGACGCTCCTTCGTGATGAGCTCTTCGGCCTGTGCGAGCGCCCTCAGGCGCTCGCGGGCGAAGCGGTGTGCGAGGACCGGGACGAAGACGTTGATCTTCGACTCGCCGAGCAGATCGACCGACTCTGCGATGAACCGAGCGATCGTCTCGCGGGAGAACGTCCCGGCGAACTCGCTCTGCAGCGCTTCGGACGCCGTCTCGACGTGTTGGCGGGTAATGGGATCGAGCATCTCGGTCATCGCGCCTCCGATCGATCTCCGTCGATCCTTGCAGGAACCCCCACGGCTGGTCAATCGATCGAGGTAACTAGATGGAGAACGTGCGATTCATCGATGAGAATCGATAGAATGTGATCCACGGTGAAGGAGCTTCCGCTCGTCGACTGCTGCACGCCGCTCATGCTCTCGTCGCTCTCGAACGACGACGCCGCCGAGCTCGAGCGCCTCTTCAAGGCGCTCGCTGACCGGAACCGGCTGCGGATCCTCAACGTCCTCATGCAAGCTGACGGCGAGTCGGTCTGCGTCTGCGAGTTCCAGCCGACCCTCGGCATCGCCCAACCGACGGTCAGCCATCACCTGAAGCAGCTCGTCGAGGCGGGTCTCCTCGAGCGCGAGAAGCGGGGGACGTACGCGTACTACCGGCTCAAGCCGGGAGCGCTCGACCGGGTCGCAGGCCTGCTGACGGAAGCCCCGGCGCTCGCGGCCGTCTGAGCTGCGCTCGCGGCTTGTAACCGGTTCGAGACATCCCGTTGGAGATGTCCGATTACGCTGGGACCGCCATGCGTGAGAACCTCGAGCGTGAGGTGAAGCTCGTGCCGCCCGACGATTTCCGGCTTCCCGAGCTGGGAGGTGTTGCGCTTCCGAGTCGTGACTTCGTATCGACGTACTACGACACGCAGGACCTTCGCCTCGCCCGCCATGGCGTGACGTTCCGCTATCGCAGCGAGGCAGGCAGCAGGCTCTGGCAGCTCAAGGTCCCACGGGGAGCGGCCAGGATCGAGCTGGAGCAGCCCGGCCTTCCCGCACGACCACCGGCAGAGCTCCTGCGGCTGCTCGTCGCGTACCTCCGGGGGGCCGAGCTCGTCCGCGTCGCACGACTCCGCACCCGACGGAAGAGCGTCAGGAAGGACGGCGCCGAGATCGTCGACGACTCCGTCGCCGTGCTCGAGGGCCAGCGCGTGACGAGCCGTTTCCGCGAGCTCGAAATCGAGCTCCTCGACGGCGACGAGCGGACGCTGCAAGGCCTGGAGAAGGCGCTTCGGCGTGCCGGGGCGAAGCCTGGCGCCTTCGAGCCGAAGCTGTACCGCGTCCTCGATCTCACGTATCCGCCGGAGCATGTTGACGTGCGACCCGAGGCGACGCCGGCGGAGGCGCTCGGCGCGGCTCTCGTCGAGCAGTACCGGCGCCTTCTCGCGCACGATCCCGGCTTCCGGCTCGGCACCGACCCCGAGGATCTCCACCAGCTGCGCGTCGCGGCTCGTCGTAGCAGGGCGTTTCTCCGCGCAGCGCGTTCGCTGCTCGATGCTGACTGGGCGAAGCAGCTTCGAGGCGAGCTCGGCTGGCTCGGGTCGTCGCTCGGTCCCGCCCGCGATCTCGACGTTCTGCTCGACCACCTCGGCACCGAGGTCGCTGCGCTGCGCGAGAACGGAGAACATGGGCGCGGTTTGCTCGAGGAGCTCGAGCGCGAGCGATATGAGGCAAACGCGGCCGCCGTCGCAGCACTTTCCGACGAGCGTTACTTCGCGCTGCTGGACCGGCTCGAAGCGAGTGAGCAACCGCAGCTCGCGTCCGATCGGACCACGTCGCTCGCGGAGTTGTGGTGGGACGAGTTCCGCCGCACGAAGAGGGCGTTCTCCCGACTCGGGCCGGAGTCGAGCGACGACGAGCTCCATGCGGCACGGATCCGCGTCAAGCGGGCCCGCTATGCGGCCGAGCTCGGCGCCCACGAGCTCGGGAGCTCCGGCGAGCGGTTCGTGGCGGCCGCTAAGAAGCTCCAGGACGTGCTCGGCAAGCACCAGGACGCGCGCGTCGCCGAGGAGCGAATCGCGAGCTGGGGGCAACGCGCGGACGATGCGTCAGCTGCAGTCGAGCGCCTGGTCGCACTTCAACGCAATCGTCGCGATGAGGCCCGCGCCGAGTGGCCGGTGGCGTGGGAAACGCTGAAGAAGACCGCGCGCGAAGCTAAGAGCTCCTAACGCAATGAACGTCGATATCGCCAATGCGGCGCTGGACGCCGTGATACGACGTCCTCAGTCGCGCCCATACGTCAAGTACGGGCGCTCCCTGCGTCCTTGCCTCACCGGCGTCCAGCATCCGCCTGGCGACGGGCGTCATTACGTTAGGAGCTCTACGCCGTGATTCGGGCCGCCGGAGGCGTCGTCATCCAGCCGGGAGAGCACGGCCCGGACGTGCTTCTGGTCCATCGTCCTAGGTACGACGACTGGTCGTTCCCGAAGGGCAAGGCACTTCCGGGCGAGAGCGACGAGGAGTGCGCGCTCCGCGAGGTCGCGGAGGAGACCGGTCTCGTGTGTGAGCTCGGAGAGGAGCTTCCTTCCACGAGGTATCGCGACGCCAGGGGCCGGCCCAAACGTGCCCGGTACTGGCTCATGCGCCCCGTGGCCGGTGAGCTCGCCTTCCGGCACGAGGTCGACGACGGCGTCTGGCTGCCGGCCGTCGAGGCGAGAGAGCGCCTCACGTACGCGCGCGACCTCGCAGTGATCGCGGATCTTGGGCAGTGGGTGGCTCCGAACACGCTCTGAGCAGCACGTTTGCAGTTGACGAGAGCTGCCGAACCCTGATACGAGTCTCCGTTCACGGTGCGCGCGTTGCTGCTTCTCCGACACACGAGCGCCGGCGATCGCCTCGAATCTCCCGAGGTCGATCGCAGACGTCCGCTCGACGGGATCGGCCGGGCCGACGCGCGAAGGCTGGTGGAGACGCTCGCAGACCGTCCGCTCGAGCGCATCGTCTCGAGCCCGCACCGTCGTTGCGTCGAGACCGTGCGGCCGCTCGCGGAGGCCCGCGCCCTGGAGGTCGAGCTGACCGAGTCGCTGTCTCCCGACGCTCAGGTCGCGGCCACGCTCGCCGTGCTCCACGAGCTACCCGCGAACGCCCTCGTGTGCACGCACCGCGAGGTCATCGAACGGCTCTTCGGTGGGAGCGTGAGCTGCGAGAAGGGCGGCGCGTGGGTTCTCGAGCAGCGCGGCTCGCGCTGGCTGCCCGCGGAGTACCTGCCTCCACCGACGCCGCCCGAGGCGAGGCGATCGACGGCTCTTGTCAGGGTCGCCGGGTCACGCGGCCGCAGCCGCTGAGCGGGCGAGGGCGAGCGCCGCACCCTCGCGCAGACCGCCTCGACCGACTTCGAGCTCCAAACGGAGCCTGCGTGCGACCTCTGCGAGGACGAGCGTCCCGCCGAGGAGCGTCTGCGCTCGTTCGGAGGACACGCCGTGCGTCTTCGTGACGGACTCCGCCGGGGCCCTGGAGAGCGTCCTCGCGAGCCCTTCGAGCTCGTCGGCTCCGTAGCGGCGCCCGACGATGCGACCGATCGCACGAGCGGTACCACCCACAGCGACCGCCGCGGCGGGTCGAGGCGGGTCGAGGTTCGCGACGAGAAGCGCGATCTGTCGACGGGCGTCGGCGATGCTCTCGATAGTCGGTGGGTTGCCTTCCAGGTAGCTCCGTGTGACCCGCAGCGCGCCGAGGTCGAGCGAGCGCACCCAGGCCGGGCCGAGCGTGGGCGTTCCGACCGCGAGCTCGCACGATCCCCCGCCGAGATCGATCACCGCCACGACTTCCGGTGGGTCGTCCATCCGCGCGACGGCGCCCTCCCAGGCGAGCCGACCCTCGTCGTCGCCGCTGAGCACGACGACCGGGGCGCCGCTCGCTTCGCTCAGAGCGTCCACGAGGGCCTGGGCGTTCGCCGCCTGCCGGCCGGGCGCCGTCACGACCGTCTCCAGGCGCTCGGCTCCATGCTTCCACGCGCTGCGCGCGTACGCCGTGGCGACGGCCCTCGTCTCCGCCAGCTTGTCCGGCCCGATGCGGCCCAGGCGGTACGCGTCGTCGCCGAGCCGGAGATACACGCGCTGGCGATGGAGCTGTTTCACGCTGCCGTTGTCTCGCACCGCGGCGACGAGAAGCCGCAGTGAGTTCGAGCCCACGTCGATGATGGCCACTTTCACGGCCGGGATTCTTCCCTCCGCGTCGGCTGACGAAGCATCAACCGCGGCGCGCACGGGCGCCTCGTCGTGCCCGCCCGAGCGCGCGCCGCATGATCGTCGCGTGGTGGGAGCGAGCCTTCTCCGGCTTGGGGGAGATCCGGCGCGACCACGACCCGTCTGACCCGAGAATCCAGGCGTTCGCCTCGTCGGCGAACGCGCTGTCCAGGATCGCGTGCACCTCCTGCCGGACGCGTGCGTTCTCGACCGGGACGAGCACTTCGATGCGATGGTCGAGGTTCCGCGGCATCAGGTCCGGGCTTCCGATGTAGGTTGTCGCGCGGTCGCCCGCCTCGAACGAGTAGACGCGGCTGTGCTCGAGGAAACGGCCGACGATCGAGCGGACGCTGATGGTCTCCGAGAGCCCTTCGACGCCCGGGCGCAGCGCGCAGGTCGAGCGCGCGAGGATCTCGATCTCCGCTCCGGCCTGGGAGGCGGCGTAGAGCTCGTCCACGACCTTCGGATCGACGAGGTGATTGACCTTGAGCCGGATCCGCGCAGCCTGGCCGTCGGCGGCCGCCGCAGCGACCGCCCGGATCTCGTCGGCGATCCCGCTGCGGAGCGTGAACGGCGCGACGAGGAGCTTGCGGAATCGCTGCGGACGCCCGAAGCCGGTGATGAAGTTGAAGAGATCCGCGACGTCTGCGGTGATCTGCTCGTCCGCGGTGAAGATCCCGATGTCCTCGTAAAGCCGAGCCGTCGCTGCGTGGTAGTTGCCGGTCCCGATGTGCGCGTAGCGGCGAAGCTCATCCCCTTCGCGGCGGACGACCAGGGTCATCTTGGCGTGGATCTTCATGTCGGGGTACCCGTAGACGACGTGGACGCCCGCCTGCTCCAGGGCCCGTGACCACTCGATGTTCCGGCGCTCGTCGAAGCGGGCCTTGAGCTCGACGAGGCACACGGACTGCTTGCCGTCTTCCGCGCACTGGATCAGCGAGCCGACCAGCACGCTGTCGTCGCTCGTGCGGTAGACCGCGGTCTTCATCGCGATCACGTTCGGATCTCGCACCGCAGCCTGTGAGAAGACCTCGAAGCTCGCGCGGAAGGACTCGTACGGCTGGTGCACGACGATGTCGCTGCGACGGATCTCGTCGAAGATCCGCGGAGCGTCGGCCTGGGCTCCTGCGAGCCTGGGCGGGATCGCAGGGACCCACGGCTCGTCTTTCAGGTCGGGTCGGTCGAGGGCGACGAGCTCCACGAGATCCGCGAGGTCGAGAGGGCTTTCTACGCGGTAGACCTGCGTCTCGTCAGCTCCGAGACCGCGGGTCAGGCGGTTCACCATCTCCGCGGACGCCGACTTGCTCACCTCGACGCGAACTGCGTCCCCGAAGCGCCGCTTTCGAAGCTGGCTCTCCACGGCCTCGAGGAGGTCGTCGGCGTCGTCCGATACCTCGAAGTCGGCGTCGCGAGTGACGCGGAAGACTGCCCGCTCCGCGATCGTCACACCTGAGAAAAGCGTGGGCAGGAAGTGAGCGATCACCTGCTCGAGCGGGATGAAGAGCCCGCGGCCGCCGATCTCCAGGAAGCGCGGAAGGCCCTCGGGGATCTTGACGCGCGCGAAGCGTTCCTCGCCGGTGTCGACGTCCGCGACGAAGAGCGCGAGTGAGAGCGAGAGCCCGGAGATGTACGGGAATGGCTGTCCGGGGCCGACACCGAGCGGTGTCAGCACCGGATAGATCTGCCGCTGGAAGTGGCTCTCCAGCGCTTTCAGCTCCTTCTCGTCGCAGTCCTCGATGCCCCCGACGACGATTCCTTCGTCGGCGAGCGCCGGCCGAAGCTCTCGCTTCCAGATGCGCGACTGGCGCGTGGTGAGCTCGAGGACGCGCTCTCGGATGCGCGCGAGCGCCTGCTGGGGGGTCAGCCCGTCGGAGGAGCGCACTGCGAGCCCGGACTCGGCCTGGCCGAGCAGCCCGGCGACGCGGACCTGGAAGAACTCGTCGATGTTCGATGCGAAGATCGCGCAGAACCTCACGCGCTCCAGCAGCGGCACCGACTCGTCCGCCGCGAGCTCGAGCACGCGTGCATGGAAGTCGAGGTGGGAGAGCTCGCGGTTGAGGAGGCGCTCTGCGGGTGCTTCGCCGACTAGGACGGCCATGACGCCATCATCTATCGGCATAAGGGCCGATGGGGTTACGGGGTGATGAAAACTGGCCCGTGTCGCCGCCTCAGGCGAGTGCCTCGACGAGGAGAGACTGGAAGTGCGCCACGAGTCGCTCCGACTCTGGGAGGAGCCGACCCTCGTCGAGCACCCCCGACCGCACGCCGGCATGGACTCGCTCGACGAGGCCTCTGTCCTCGGCGCCGACCTGGGCGTCGAAGGAGAGCATTTCCTCGATCCACACGTCGTCAGCGCCCGGCCCCACGAAGTAGTCGAGGAACCGGTACGTCCGCTCGGGTGAGAGCGGGATGATCGGGCCGATCGAGAGATTCGGGCGACCGGGAATTACGTTGATCAGCGTGCCCGGGAAGAGCAGGTGAAACTGCCCTCGCTCGACCTCGCCCGAGATGTCGAAGGTGCCGCGTGGCTCGGGCCTGGGAGGGCTGTACTGCGACGCTCGCCAGCGAGACGTCTCGAGCAGGTAGGCATCCGGCGACACGTCCATCACCGCCGAGAACCCCGGATGGGCGACTGCGCAGTGGTAGCACTCGAGGAAGTTCTCGGCACAGATCTTCCAGTTCGCGTCGTACTCGAACTCGACTCGCGTCAGGAATCGGAGCGAGCCGACGTCGATCCCGGCTTCAGCGGTCTGCTCGGGGACGTCCTCGAGCACCTCGGCGAGCGGAGGCGCGTCGAGGTCGGGGTTGACGAAGACGAACGACCCCCACGTGTCCAGCTGAAGCGGCACCAAGCCGAGCTCCTCGACCTCGATTCCGCCCTCCCGGTCGGAGCGCGGAGCGGTGAGGAGCTTCCCATCGAGGCCATACGTCCAGGCGTGGTATGGGCATTGAAGCGTCGCGCGCCGGCCCGAGCCCTTGCACACGATCGAGCCGCGATGACGGCAGACGTTGAGGAAGGCTCGGAGCGTCCCCTCTTCGTCTCGCACGAGGAGGACGGGCACGTTTCCGGCGCGGGTCGTGTGGAACGACGCCGGATCCGCGATCTCGCCGGTATGGCCGACGTACTGCCAGAAACGACGGAACACCCGATCGTGCTCGAGCTGTAAGGCTGCGGGGTCGACGTACCAGCTCCACGGAGTCGTGCGCGTCCCAGTCGCGCTCATGGGCCGGTTTCCGGCCTATGAGTGTGGAAGGGTGTGGGGAACCGGGAGGTTCCCCACGTTCTCAGGAAGTAGCGGGCACGCAGGGGAAACACGGTTTCCCCTGCGACCACGAGCCGCAGGCGAGCGGTGCTCATTGGGCCGAACGGTAGCGGTGGCTCAGGCTGCGGCGCGCGTGAGCTCGACTTCGAACGTCACGAGGTAGACGGGGCGGGCGGAGCGGAATACTCGACGACCGCCTCCTTACGGCGCTCGCACGAGGAGGTGCGTGCGGTTGAAGAGCTCGAAGCGGTGGACGAGCCCGCGCAGTCCCGCGTCGCGCGCGAAGCGCTGCGTGACGCGCAGGTTGCCGCCTGTGGGCTCGTCCTCGTTGTACTGGTGCGCCGCGACGATCGCGGCGACGGCCTCGGCGGCCGTCACTTGGCCTCACGGGCAGTAATCGCCCTTCGGCCCTGAGTGTGCACGACCGTGCAGCGTCTTCTTCCGGCGATCTCCAGGGAAAAACCTGGCGCGGCGAGGCAGTCCTTACACTTCGGTCCAGTGTCTGCGGTGGCGAGTGAGCTCGAGGCGCGTCTCCGGCCGCTCTCCCGGGCGCGCAATCTCGCCTGGTGGGATGCGAACGTCGATGCGAGCGAGGAGAACGAACGGCGGAGGGCCGAATCCGAGCTCGCCTACTCGAATGCGCTCGCCGATCCGGAGAGCTTCGCGGCGGTGCAAGCCGCCCGAAACGGGGGAGGAGATCCGCTCACCCGTAGGTGCCTCGACCTGCTCCACGATCTCATGCTGCCCCGCCAGGTGCCAGCGGGCCTCCGAGAGCGAATCGTCGAGCTCGAGGCTTCGGTCGAAGCGCGCTTCTCCCGGCACCGTGGTGTCGTGGGCGGTGAGGAGGTCGACGACATCGCGATCCGGCGGATCCTGCGGGAGAGCAACGATCCGGCCGAGCGGCGGGAAGCGTGGGAGGCGTCCAAGACGGTGGGAGCGGAGGTAGCGGGAGACGTGCGGGAGCTCGCGCGCCTTCGCAACGAGGCTGCGCGCTCACTCGGTCATCGGGACTGGTTCGCGCTCTCCGTCGCGACCTCGGAGATGGACGAAGAGCGTCTGCTCACCACGCTCGCCGAAGCCGATGAGGCGACCGCTGCGACCTTCGCTCGTTGGAAGGCGGGGCTCGACGTTAGGCTCGCCGAGCGGTTCGGCTGTGCAGTTGCGTCGCTTCGTCCGTGGCACTACGCAGACCCCTTCTTCCAGGAGCCCCCGGCGGAAGGCGCGGTGGACCTCGACCCGCTCTTTCGGGGCGGCGACATCGTCTCGCTCGCGAGGCGCACGTTCGAGGGAATCGGAATGGAGGTCGACACGATCCTCGGGCGAAGCGATCTCTTCCCGCGGCCCGGCAAGTGCCAGCACGCTTTCTGCCTCGACCTCGACCGTGCAGGCGACGTCCGCGTCCTCGCGAACGTCACCGACGACCACGACTCGATCGAGACGCTCCTCCACGAGCTCGGGCACGGGGTGTACGACCTGGGCTACGCCGACCACCTTGCGTGGCTCTTCCGCGATACGCATCTCGTTGCAACCGAGGCCTCGGCTCTGCTGTTCGGAGCGCTCGCCGGAGAGCGCGAGTGGCTCGAGCGAGTCCTGGGGCTCGGATCGGATGAAGCCGGGGAGCTCGAGGCGCGGTTGCGCGCGGCCCGGGCGACACGACTGCTCGTGTTCACGCGCTGGGTGCTCGTGATGACCGGGTTCGAACGGCGGCTGTACGCCGATCCCGAGGCGGACCTCGACTTGATCTGGTGGGACCTCGTCTCACGCCACCAGCTCGTCACTCCTCCCGAGGATCGGCGCGCTCCGGATTGGGCCGCGAAGATCCACGTCGCCGTGGCGCCGGTCTACTACCACACCTATCTCTACGGAGCGATCGTCGCGGCGCAGATCCGCGACGCACTCACGGTTGTCGCCGGAGGCCTCGTCGACCGACCGCAAGCAGGAATGCTTCTCGCCGAGCGGCTCTTCGCGCCGGGTCTCTCGGTGCGGTGGGACCGGCTTGTCGAGCAGGTGACGGGATCACCGCTCTCGGTCGCGGCGCTCTCCGCGGAGATTGCGGCAGCCTGACCGACCCGGTGAACCTCTTCGAGCTCCCGGGTGAGCTTCCCCCGGACGAGCTCTTCGAGCGGCTCGCGGGCGGAGAGGACGTGCTCGTCGAGCGAATCGTCTCGCGCGGGCATGCCACTCCCGCCGGGCAGTGGCTCCAGCAGGACCGGGACGAATGGGTGGTCGTCGTGCAGGGCGACGCGGAGCTCTCGTTCTCCGACGGTGCCCGTGTCTCGCTTCGGCGCGGAGATCACACGCTCGTCCCGGCGGGGATGCGCCATCGGGTCGAGCGGACGAGCACGAAGCCGCCCTGCATCTGGCTCGCCGTCCACGCGGCTGGGTTCGCGTAACTAGCCGATCGTCCCCGAGAGCGAGCGAGCGATGCTGTTCCCGCCGGCGCGAACGGTGAGCGCGCCGCGGAACCTCTGCCCTTTCGTGCCCACGGGGACCCCGCTGCAGGTGGAGTCACTGCAAACGAAGAACCCGACTAGTCCGAGCCCGAGCTCCCACCGGTCCACGAGCAGGAGTGGTCGAGCCCTGTGCGGCCGTCGACCGTAAGACCAGTCGTCCGGTCGTCGTCGGCGTCGAGCCAGATCCTGACGCGCATGTCCTCGTCAGTGTCGGTCGGCTCGGCATGCTGACCCTGAAGGTGAGACGCCGGTCCTCACCCGTCGAGACGACCACGGTCGTGATGTCGGGGCCTTGCGGTCCTCGCCCCTCGCGTCTTGGAATCTGGTCTTCGCAAGGACGGGTGCGGATGCGCTCAGCTCGAGCCCGGATGCGCCTTCGGCCGCGAGAAGACCGAAGAGGCAAGCTGCCAAGGCGGTCCGGATCACAACGCACAACGTACCTCGCGGTACGTCAGCGCAGCGGAAGGCCTACGGGAACCGGTGCGGGCCTGGCCGGTCGGGGACGAGTCGGCCGAGCTTCGAGCGGCTGCGGGCGACGACGCGGTATGCGACCTCGAGCACTGCGTCCGGGATCCGTGCGACGGGCCGGGCGACGGCCCGCGTGCATCGCATCGTGCGCAGGAGGACGACGCCGCCCCTCCCGTATCCGACGATCGTTCCGTCTCGGAGCACGAGGTGCCAGCTCGCGAACCTTTCGTCCTCGTCGATGCTCGCGAGCAGAGGCGCCGCGAGATCGTCTCGCATCGGGAGATACGCGAGCTCGTTGCCTCGATCGATCGCGGCGACGACCCGCGCCGCCCAGCGGCAGAACCGTCAGCCCGCGTCATACAGGAGCACCGGGCGCCGCACCGGGGCGATCACCCGGCGAAGCGGTACTCGGCGGCGACCTCCTCGGTGACGTACGCGGCGGAGGGGCTGCCGGCGGGCGTGAAGACGCCGAGCACCGCCAAGTCTCGGTCGGCGCTCGTGTTCTCGACGATGTGCACCTCGCGAGGGCGCAGCCGGAACGCGGATCCTTGGCCGAGCTCCTCGACGCGCTCTCCGACATGGAGGCGTCCCGGTCCCGTTGGAACCCACACGATCTCGTCGTAGAAGTGGTAGTGCCACGGAGCCCGCCCAGGCGGGATGAAACCGATGAACATCGTCGCGCGGATCGAGCCGTTGTGTGGCCCGAAGAGGACCTCGAACGAGCGCGCGCCCGTCGCGTCGTCGCGGCTTGGCTGGCCGAGCGCAGCGACGAATTCCCGTGCTCCGAGCGGCGCGTGCCGGTCGGCCCCGGAGCCGACGGTCGCCCGCACAAACGCGAGATCGTCGTCCGCCTCCAAGGTCGCCTCCTCTTTCGAGAGCACGAGTGCCGCCCCGCCGTGCGCGAGTGCGTGGGTCCCCCCGTCCAGCGTGAGCGTTCCGAAGCCGGAATCGACGAAGAGCAGCGTATCGCGCTCGCCGTCTCCCACTGCCATGGACGAACGGGAATCGAGGCGGATCGAATCGAGAGCGATCTCGGATCCGTCGATCGCCGGCACGAGAGCCGATTCCATCCCCAGAAGACTAGTTCCAGCCTAGATACGCGGCTGCGCCGCGCTTGAAGAGGCCGCGGGCGATCACGAGCCGCTGGATCTCGCTCGTTCCTTCCCAGATGCGGTCGACGCGGAGCTCGCGGTAGAAGCGCGCAGCCGGGTTCTCGACCATGTAGCCGCGGCCCCCGAAGACCTGGAGGGCGCGGTCGGCCACTCTGCCGGCCATCTCGGAGGCGAAGAGCTTCGCCATGGAGACCTTCCCGTGCACGAGCCGGCGGTTTTCGAGGGCGTCGAACGCGTGCGCCGCGTGGTAGGTGAGGAGGCGGGCGGCGAGGAGCTCCGTCAGCGAGTCCGCGAGCTGGAAGGCCACTCCCTGGTGCTCCGAGAGCGGTGCTCCGAACGCCTCCCGTTCCTTCGCCCATGCGGTTGCCTCGTCGAGGAGCCTCTCGGCGGCGCCGCAGCAGCGGGCGGCGATGAAGAGGCGCTCGACGAGGATCCACTCCTTCGCACCCGCGTCGCCGTTGGCCGGCACGCGGTTCGCCTCGGGCACTCGGCAGCGGCGCAGAGCGATCTCCGGGTGCAGGTCGATGTACGGGTCGTGGAGGAAGCGAGGCGTGCGCACGATCTCGAGGCCCGGCGCGTCGGGCTCGACGAAGAACAGGGTCGGCTCGCCTTCCGCCGCGGCCAGCACGAGGTAGCAGCCCGGGTCGCCCTCGCTCGTCACGAACCACTTGTCGCCGTTCAGCAGCCAGCTGTCGCCGTCGCGAACGGCGGTGGCCTGAAGCCCGGCGAGATCGGAGCCGGCACCCGGTTCCGTCAGCGCCCACGCCTCGCGGTACTTCCCGCGAACGATGGGGACGACGAAGCGCTCGACCTGCTCTGGCGTCGCGATCTCGAGCAGCTCACGCGGACCGCGGTCGACGACGGCGAACCCGAGCCCGTTGGTCGCCTTCCCCGATTCTTCTTCGAGCGCGACCTGGCCGAGCATCGACAGCTCGCGTCCCCCGAGCTCGGTCGGCATGTTGAGCATCGCGAATCCCGCACCCCGCGCCTTCTGTCGGAGTTCTTCGACCTCCTCGGGATCGATGGAGCCGCGCTCGGCGATCGCCTTCTCTACCGGGTACACCTCGGTCTCGAGGAATCGCCTGATGCGCTTCTTCAGCTCTCGGATATCGGCTGGAAGCTCGGGGACGATCACACGTGTCTCCCTCGGGACCGATCCTGACCGTCCGGTCAGTCGCTCGCGGGAGAGACTACGTGAAGCGCCCTCTCGAGCTGGGCTCGCTCGAGTGGGATGAGCGGACGCGAGCGAGCGCGCTCGCGATCTCTCGCGACGAGGACCGCCTCCGACTCCGCGCAGAGCGTCCCGTCCTCCGTTCGGATCTCCTCGCGGAGCGTCAGGCTCGAGCTCCCGATGCGCTGGAGGGCGCAGGAGACGACGACCCACCCGTCCTCGAGGCGGAGCTCTCGTCGGAAGTCGATCGCGACCCGCGCCAGCACGAAGTCCCACGAATCGCCCGCACCTTCGAGCGCCCGAGCCAGCCACTCGTCGCGACACTCCTCGAGGTACGTCGCGTAGACGGCGTTGTTGACGTGGTCGTAGGCGTCGACGTCGCGCCAGCGGATCTCGATGCGCTTCGCGTGCACCATGGGCGGCCGATGCTATCCCGCTGAACGGGAGAGAATGAGGCGTGATGCGAAGCGTCCGCTCACGAGGCGAGCTCCCACTGGAGGCTCTGCCGGACGAGCAGACGGGCACGACGACGGTCGACGAGGCCGAGATAGAGCATCGAGTCGAGCCCGTCGACTACCGCTGCCAAGCGCCATCCCGCCGCCCGGGCGTCGACCGAACGGGGGACCGAGCCGTCCTTCCGGCCCTCGTCCACCAACCCGACCAGGTGATCGACCCAGCTCAGGTACGCGTCGTGCACGAGAGGACGAAGCTCCGCGTCGACGCGCAAGCTGCTCCAGACCTCGTTCCAAAGCGCGCGGTGCTCGCCGAAAGGAGCGCTCGGGTCGACCGAGGCGAGGAGGAACTGCTCGACTCGCATTGCGCCGTCTCGCGCACGGCGAAGCTCGAGCGTCACCGCGTCCTTCCACTGCCGCCTCGAGTAGGCGAACGCCTCGCGCAGGAGCTCCTGTCGGGTCGGGAAGTAGTAGTGGACGAGCGCCTTCGACACCGCCGCCTCTCGTGCGACGCCCGCCATGCGCAGGCCGTGGGCTCCGTCTCGCAGGACGACACGACAGGCCGCTCGGAGGATGTCGGCGACGCGGTCGGCGACCGCTGGAGCTTGCGCGCTCACCTTCGCGTATCTTGGCCGATTCCCGCTCGGGGTGGTGTCCTGACCGTCCGGTCAGTCAGGACGGCTGATGAGCACAGACGACGACTTCCAGCTCGAGGTCGTAGCCGCCGTCGCGCAGTAACGGCCGCACGCGGAGAATTGCTCTTGTAGCGTTCGGCCGTCGTGCCGGCTGGGGAACGATCCCGGCCACTCCCAGGGTTATGCGGGAGCGACCGGAGATCGAGTCGCCGGGGAAGCCGTAGCGAGGGGAGGAAGCATGGAAGAGCAACGGTCGTCGATCCGGCCGATGGATCGCGCGAAGCTCTTACGACTTGGCGCCGCTGCAGCAGCCGCGCCGGCGCTCGCGAGTGTCGTGGTCGATCGCGCACGTGCGGCTTCGCCGCACCAGCAGCTCGAGGACGCGTCGATCGCGGACCTGCAGGCGCAGATGACGAAGGGTGGTCTCACCGCGCACACGCTCGTGCAGCACTACCTCACGCGGATCCAGAACCTCGATCGCAAGGGTCCGAGCGTGAACAGCGTGCTCGAGCTCAACCCGGACGCGGAGGCGATTGCTCGCTCGCTCGACCAGGAGCGGAGGGCGGGCCGCGTACGGGGCCCGCTCCACGGCATCCCGCTCCTGATCAAGGGCAACATCGACACCGGAGACAAGATGCTGACCACGGCCGGGTCGCTTGCCCTCGTGGGAGCACCCGCGCCCCAAGATGCCACTGTCGCGAAGAAGCTTCGAGACGCAGGGGCGATCATCCTGGGCAAGGCCAACCTGAGCGAGTGGGCCAACTTCCGCGGGTTCAACTCCTCGAGCGGATGGAGCGGACAGGGCGGACAGACGCGGAACCCGTACGTGCTCGATCGGAACCCCTGCGGGTCGAGCTCCGGCTCGGGCGCCGGAGTCGCGGCGGCATTCTGTGCAGCGGCGCTCGGGACCGAGACCGACGGCTCCATCGTGTGCCCGTCCCATCAGAACGGTGTCGTGGGGATCAAGCCAACAGTCGGCTTGACGAGCCGCGCCGGCGTCATCCCCATCGCGCACAGCCAGGACACGGTCGGCTCGCACGGGAAGACGGTCGCGGACGCAGCGGCCGTGCTCGGAGCTTTGACTGGCGTCGACCCGCGCGACTCTGCGACGGAGGCGAGTGCTGGTCACTCGTCTACGGACTACGTGCAGTTCGTGAATCCGACCGGCCTTCGCGGAGCTCGCATCGGCGTGATGCGGGGTGGAGGCGTAACGGGCTACAGCGAGGAGACGGATGCGGTATACGAGGCCGCGCTCGAGGTCATGCAAGGTGCAGGGGCGATTCTCGTCGATCCGGCCGATATCGACCCGACGGTCATGGAAGCGATCAACAGCGGTGTCGACGAGATCAACGTCCTCGTGTTCGAGTTCAAGGTGGACCTCAACGCATATCTCGCGACCCGAAGCGGCGTCCCCGTGCACACGATGGCGGACGTCATCGCCTTCAACGAGGCGCACGCCGAGCAGGAGCTCAAGTGGTTCGGTCAGCAATGGTTCGAGCTCGCGGAGGCGGAGGTAGTCAGTGCGTCGGACTACGCCGCCTCGCTTGCGAACGCCCGTCAGCTCGGCGGGCCGCTCGGAATCGACGCAGTGCTCGACGCGCGCAACCTGCAGGCGCTCGTCGCACCGACCGGTGCTCCTGCGTGGCCGACCGACCTCGTCAACGGTGACCACTTCCTCGGCGCGAGCTCCTCGCCGGCCGCGATCGCCGGCTATCCGATCGTGAACGTGCCCGCCGGCGATTCGTTCGGGTTGCCGGTCGGGATCTCGTTCATCGGCACGGCGTGGAGCGAGCCGACGTTGATCAAGCTCGCGTCCGGGTTCGAGGCCGCCGCCAAGGCACGAAAGAAGCCGCAGTTCCTCGCAACGCTGCCGCTCGACGGCGTGAACCAGCTCCGCCGCAGAAAAGGCCCGAAGAAGAAGGAGGCGCCCGCGGGCCCGGCGATCGCTGGACTGTAGTAGCGTGACCGGAGGGCGCCGCACGCGCGGCGTCCTCCGTGCAGCCTGACGTGGCCGAAGTGGAGACACGACGATATGCGGTCGAGGCGCACTCGACGGACGTCTTCGGGCGCGTGCTCTGTGACTGCCGCGAGCACCACTTCGTCGTCGACGGCCCGGTCCACAACGGCTGTCCCGGCGAGGAGCTGACGCCGGCAGAGCTCTTCCTTGCGGGGATCGCCGCATGTGGCGTCGAGCTCGTCGAGGTGATCGCACGGACCGAGGGCGTCGCGGTGCGGCGCGTGCGAGCGGAGATTGCCGGCGAGATCGATCCCTCGAACCCGGTCCGTCCTGACGTGAGCGTGTTCAACGCGGTGCGGCTGTCCTTCTCCCTCGAAGGCGTCACCGACGACGAGGCCGAGCTCCTCGTCGAGCGCTTCAAAGGCAGGTGACCGCTCTACGGGAGCGTCGCAGTTGCGACGCCCGACGTTCAGGTCACGGTCTCGGCAGGGTCGTAAGCCGGCGACGGAAGGCTCAGTACCCTAGCCCCGTGACGCACCCCGATCTCGCCTCCGAGCAGGCGTACGTCGACCATGCCTACGCATGCCTCGACCGCATGCGCGATGCGCTCCTGCGCGCTGCGAACGCGGGCGCCACCGACGTCGCTGCGCAGGCGATCGAATCCTGGAGCGCCCGCCGCCTGCGCACCCTGGCCGACGCCGAGAAGGGGCTCTGCTTCGGGCGGATCGACGTCGAGGGGCAAGCCGAGCCGGTCTACGTAGGCCGCCGGTGGGTCGACGACGACGACCAGGGGACGCTCGTCGTCAACTGGCAGGCTCCGCTCGCCCGCCCGTTCTACACTGCGACCCCCGACGACCCTCACGGCGTGACGCTTCGGCGCCGCTTCCGCACGCGCGGCCGCGCGGTCCTCGATCTGAGCGACGAGGCGCTCGACGGCTCGCTCGAAGACGCGCTCGCAAGCGTGGATGATCTGCTGCTCGAAGAGCTCGAGGGCGTCCGGGAAGGGCGCATGCGCGACATCGTCGCCACGATCCAGGCCGACCAGTACCGCCTCATCGCCCGCGAGCCGCTGCCGCCTCTCGTCGTGCAGGGAGGTCCCGGCACGGGAAAGACGGCGGTCGGCCTGCACCGCGCCTCGTTCCTGCTGTACGCGCACCGGGACGACCTCCGCCGGGTTCTCGTCGTCGGCCCGAACCGGCTCTTCATGGATTACGTCTCGCACGTTCTCCCCGCCCTCGGAGAGGAGAGCGTCGAGCAACGCGCGGTCGGTGAGCTCGTCGACGGCATCGTCCCGACGCGCTCGGATCCCGCGGCCGTCCAACAGCTGAAGGCGGACGTTCGCCTCGCCGAAGTCGTGCGCCGGGCGGTGGAGATCCGGCTCGAGGCAGACCCGCAGGAGCTCGTCGTCCGGCTCGAGGGCTCGTTCGTCGGCGTCGAGCAGGACGAAGTCGCCGAGCTGCTCGAAGAGACACGCTCAGAGCTCGGGCTCTCCGCCGTCGCCCGCGAGCGGTTCCGGATGAACGTCCTGCGCCGGTTCTACGAGGACTACTGCACGCGGCTCGGAGCGCTGGCCGTTCGCACGTTCGACGAGGTCGAGCGCGCGCTCAAGAAGGACGGACGGCTGAAGACGTTCCTCGATCGGAGCTGGCCGTATGTCAAGCCCGAGCTCCTCGTGCGCCAGCTCCTCACGTCACGTTCTCACCTCGCGGCCGCCGCTGACGGGGTCCTGGACTCCTCCGAGCAGGCACTCCTCGTCCGCCGCGAGCGGGGCTGGAGCGACTCCGACGTCACGCTGCTCGACGAAGCCGTCTCGCTGCTCGTCGGCAAACCGCAGGGATACGGGCACGTGATCGTGGACGAGGCCCAGGACCTGACTCCCATGCAGCTCCGCATGGTCGGCCGACGCGTCGCGGGATCGTTCACCATTCTCGGCGACGTCGCACAAGCCACAGGAGCGGTCCCGTACGGCCGCTGGGACGAGATTCTCCCCTACCTGCCGGGAGGCGAGCGCGCGGAGGTGGCCGAGCTCCGCCATGCGTATCGGGTGCCGCGGGAAATCATGGCCTTCGCGTTACCGCTGCTCGACCTCATCGCGCCGGGTGCCGAGCCCCCCGTCGCCTACCGGACGGGCGCCGCCCCGCCGAGGATCGTGCACGGTGAGCCCGTCCTCGCGCGCGCGGTCGACGTCGCCTCGCAACTCGCGGCCGAGGAAGGTCTGCTCGCGATCATCGCTCCCGCCTCGCTGCGTGCGCACGACGGTGACGCCTCCTCGGTGTTCGACGACACGCACATACCGCTCCTGACACCTCGCGAGGCGAAGGGTCTCGAGTTCGACCATGTGGTGGTCGTCGAGCCCGCATGGATCGTCGAGGAGGCAGTTAGCGGACAGGGACTACGCGAGCTCTACGTCGCGCTCACGCGGCCCACGACGACGCTCGTCGTCGTCCATTCGCGGCCGCTGCCCGATCCGCTTCGGCTCCAGGAGCGGGAGACACTCCGCCTGTGAAGATCCTCGCGACACGGCGCTATCCCGGGCCGGCATTCGACGAGCTCGACGACATCGAGGTCCTACCTCTCACGGCGATTGACGGCCCGCGCCCGGACGTCGAGGGCCTCATCGTCGCGAACGAGCCGATCCCGTTCGAGCTCTTTCCGAGCCTTCGGGCCGTCGCCAACTTCGGAGTCGGTTACGACCACATCGACCTTCGCGCCGGGGCGCAGCGTGGCGTCGTCGTCACCAACACGCCGGGCGTACTCGACAACGCCACGGCCGATCTGGCCCTCGCGCTCATCCTCGCGACTCGGCGGCAGGTCGTCACGGGCGATCGCCTGGTGCGCTCCGGTGGCTGGAAGGGGTCGTGGTCGGAAGGTCGGCTCGCCGAGGAAGTGAGCGGGTCGATACTCGGCGTCGTCGGTCTCGGACGCATCGGTACCGCGGTCGCCAGGCGCGCTCGAGGCTTCGAGCTCCACATCTTGTACACGCAGCGACATCGCGTCGAGACCGACCTTGGGGAGTTTCGCGACCTGGATGCCCTCCTGGCCGAGTCGGACGTCGTCACCATCCACGCCCCGCTGACGCCCGAGACGGAAGGGTTGATAGATGCGCGCCGGCTCGCGCTCATCCGAGACGGGGCCTCTCTCGTCAACACGGCGCGAGGCGAGATCCTCGATGAGGAAGCGCTGGTCTCAGAGCTGGTCTCGGGCCGAATCTCGGCTGGGCTGGACGTCTTCGCCGACGAGCCGAATGTGCCAGCCGAGCTCTTCGCGCTTCCGAACGTCGTCCTGACTCCGCATCTCGGGAGCGCGACGCGGCAGGCGAGGGAGGCGATGACGCGGCTCGTCGTCGACAACCTGCTCGCGGTCGCGGAGGGCGAGCCGCCGCTCACGCCGGTTCGGGGCTGAGATCGTTGATGCACCGTTGTCGGGCGCCTGACCCTCTGCGACTGCATGCATCAGGGAGCTGATGCAACGAGGGGGAGGGGGACGGTGACGAGGTTGACCTGAATCTCGTCGGGTGCGGCATCACGCAGCAGCTGGCCCCACGGCCCCTCCGAGACCACTACGCGCACCTCGGGCTGGTCGGGCCTGCGGCGAAGCCAGCGCGGGATGACAAACGTGCCGCGACGACGGTGCCGGAGGATGACCCCTTGAGAGAGTTCAGGGCCCGGCTCGTCCTCGACCAGAAACTCACCCCCGACACGACGCGTGCTCCCCATCAGAGACAACGTCCCGACGCGGCACTTCCCGGTCGTGACCGTCGGGCTCATCGCGGCGAATGTGCTGGTGTGGCTCTGGGAGGTGATGGGGACATCGGTCGAGGAGGATGTCTTCAGGTACGGCTACTACCCCTGCAAGATCGAGGGGCCCTGCCTGCCGGCAGATCCCGGCCTGCCCGCCGGAGAGCTTTCGTGGTGGGACGGAGCGTTCACCTCCATGTTCATGCACGGGAGCTGGGGTCACATCATCGGGAACATGCTCTTCCTCTGGATTTTCGGCAACAACGTCGAGGATGCCCTCGGGCGCGCGCGCTTCCTCGTCTGGTATCTCGTCGCCGGGCTCGCAGCCACGGCGACGCAGACGTTCGTCACGCTTTCGTTCGGTGGCGCGGAGGATGCGAGCATTCCCAACATCGGCGCGAGCGGTGCCATCTCGGGCGTGCTCGGCGCCTACTTGCTCTTGCTTCCGACGGCGAAGGTCCTGACCCTCCTCGGTTGGTTTCCCGTGGAGGTACCGGCCATCTTCTACCTCGGCTTCTGGTTCCTGTTCCAGCTCTGGTCGGGCAGTTACTCGGTCCTCAACCCGGAGCTGGGCGGCGGCGTCGCCTTCTTCGCACACGTCGGCGGCTTTGTCTTCGGGGCACTGACCGTCGACCTCGTCGCGCAGCGGCGCCCGCTTCCGCCGGCGTACTAGCGTTCCCGCTTCATGGTCGGCTCGGATAGTCCGGCGCCGTCCCGTCCGCTCCGTCTGGCAGAGCTTCTCGCCTCGGTGTTACTCGCCACCGATCTCGGGACCGGTCAGCCGCCCGGCCACGCCCTGCGCACCTGCACGATCGCCTCGGGTCTCGCCCATGAGATGGGATGCGGTGCGGACGACGTCCGTACCGTCCACCAGTTCGCGCTCCTCCGCTTCCTGGGTTGCACGTCCGATGCGCCGGAGACCACCGCGCCGGTCGGTGGGGACGACCTGGGCTACAACGCCGCGATGGCCCCGGTCGTCATGGGCTCGGGCCGCGAGATAATGGGACGGCACGGACGCAGCGTCGCCCCCGGCTACGCCCGGATGAAGCGGGCATGCTCGTCGCTCGGGGGCTCGCCGATCCGAAGGCCGGGGAGCGGTCGCGACGAGCGCTGGGACGGTAGGGATTTCCCGCCAGGGTCGAGGGCAGCGCGATCCCGCTGGCGGTACGAATCGTCGTGGTGGCGAGGGACGTCGATCTCGCCACGATGGTGGGCGACGACCCCCGCGACTGGCTGAGCGCGCGGAGGGGGCGGGCGTACGATCCTTCCGTCGTCGAGGCTTTCGAGCGGGTGGGCATGCCGTCCTCGCCGAATTCGATGGCACCGACGAACGGGAGGCCTCCCTGGCGGCTGAGCCCGAACCCATGATCACCGATCAGATGAACAGAGGCACGAGCGAGCGCCGATCGATCAGGTCTTGGATCGTCTGGTCGTCCGGCCGCTCGCGGAAGCGCTCGGCCGCCTCGAGCACGTGCGCGAGGAGGCTCAAGTCGCCGACGGTGTTCAAGAAGACGCCGTCCCGACCCAGAACCCAGTGCACAGCGGGCTCGATGTCGGCGGGATCCGTGAGAGGCTCGTACCACGTCGAGGCCGTTTGCGGACGGCCCTCCCAGGGAGCGAGCGCGATGCTCTTGATCGTCTGCAGCGCTACCCCGCGCTCGGCACACATGAGTGCGAGCAGCTCGAACTCGTCCGCATAGCGTGCATCCTCGAGCTGCCGAACGTTGTACGGGAGCAGCACCGAGTCGAACGCGAAGCGCTCGAGGCTGCGCCGGTGCATGGCGGCGACCGAGAGGCCGTGACCCGTGACCCCGATGAAGCGGACGAGGCCCTCCTCCCGCGCCTCGACGGCCGCTTCGAGAGCACCGCCTTCGCGCAGCGCGAACTCCCACTCGATCACGTCCACGAGGTTGTGCAGCTGGATCAGGTCGACTCTGTCGACGCCGAGACGGTCGAGCGAGCGCCGGATCTCCTCCTTGGCTCCGCGGTAGTCCCGCTTGCCGGTCTTCGTCGCCAGGAAGAAAGCCTCGGGCTCACGCTTGAGCCACGGCGCCACGCGGAGCTCGGAGTCGCCGTACGAAGCGGCGGTGTCGATGTGGTTCACGCCGTGGGCGAGAAGGAGCTCGAGTGCTCGATCGGCATCCGCCTGCTTGGCGTTGGCCAGTGCTGCCCCGCCAAATATCGCGCGCGAGCTTTCGTGGCCCGTGCGACCGAATGGAGCCCTCGCGATCACAGCATCAGTATCGCGAAGCCGCTGCGGTGAAGGGCCGCTCTTCGGACGATGAGTTTTGCCCTCACTGCCGGTCAATACAAGCGACGAGTCCCAGAGTGAGGAGGGAGTTCACGATGGCCATGAAGACGTTCGTCAACCTGCCGGTGAAGGATCTGGCCAGGGCGACCGAGTTCTTCACCGAGCTCGGCTTCTCGTTCGACGAGCAGTTCACCGACGAGAACGCGACCCGAATGATCATCAGCGACGACACCTCGGTCATGCTGGCGGTGGAGCCGTTTTTCAAGGGGTTCATCACGCCCCAGGACATCGCCGACACGTCGAGGAACAGGGAGGTGATCGTGGGCCTCTCGACCGAGAGCAGGGAGCAGGTCGACGAGCTCGCCGACAAGGCCCTTGCGGCCGGTGGTGAGGCGATCGGCGAGCCGGAGGACCAGGGTTTCATGTACATGCGCGGCTTCCGCGATCTCGACGGGCATCAGTGGTCGTTCATCTACATGGACATGAGCGCGCTACCGGAGGACTAGCGGTCCGTACAACGGCGGCCCGAAAGCCCCGAAACAGAGAGGAGCACAACGTGGCGATAGAGATGGTGCGAACCAAGCATCCGTTGGGGAAGAACAACAAACCCGTGAGCAAGCAGAACTACGAGCTCTTCAAGGCCGCGATCGTCACCGTCCTGCAGGATCGCGAACTGACCCACACCGAGCTCGTCGACCGGGTCACGAGGCATCTCTCGGGGAAGTTCGACGGGAACATCAGTTGGCACACGATGACTGTCAAGCTCGATCTGGAAGCTCGACGGATCATCGAGCGAACGTCGTCCAGGCCGCAGCGGTACCGGCTCACCTAGCCGCGGATCGTTCACACGGGCGAGGCGGCCTTCGCACCCGCGGCTCAGTCGAGCGAGCGACCAGGAAGCCAGCCGTCGCGGTATTGCGTCGGCTCGGGATCGGGAAACCGGGCATACGCCTCTTCCGCGTTCGTCGTCTCATGCTCGACGCCCGCGCCGTGGCGGAGCGCGGCGTCGTCCACCGTGTACGCACCCCAGTCGGCCCGTCCCTCCAACGTGCCCTCGGGCGTCCGGAACGTGTGATTCTGGAGCGCGCCGACGGCGAAGACAGCGCAGGGAGCGTCTCCCGCCCCGACGATCACGTGCTTCGTCCCGGCGGGGCAGTGAACGAAGTCCCACTGCCGCAACGGCCGCTCCTCGCCCTCGCTGACGAGCACAGCCTGGCCGGAGAGCACGAGGAAGTCTTCTGGTCGGTTTCCCAGTGGTACATCGCCATCGGCTCGCCGGGCCGGAGCACATAGAGGCCGATCCCGATCTGCGCGAAGTACGCCTTTCCGTGGATGCCCATCTCCTTCCCACGGCTTGCGCGGTCCCACCAGCGGGCCTCGTGGGCGTTCAGGACGAACCAGCCAGCGCGGCTCGCGACGAGCCCGTGCTCGGTCTGATCGAGTGGGGCCTAAGGAACCATCGTCGGATCACGGAGGCTACCCGTCGTGCATCCAGCGACCGCGACCGGCTTACCGTCCTAAGGAGGGATCGGAACACATAAGGAGCCGATGGGTGTATGTACGGAGATGCACCAGTCGCAGGCGCGGTGGAGGGAAAGGTGATGAAGCACGGCCCGCTGTTGGTGTTCGTTCTTCTGCTCGCCCTTGGCGGCCAGGGCGGCGCACGGGCCCCCCTGCTCGCACCGGCAGGCGTATCGCCCTTCGATGTCGGCGCCGCGTCGGGACAGGTTGTACTCGCGGACCTGGACCTCGACGGTCACCTCGACTTACTCACGCGGCATCAACAGGCCCGCGCGATCAGGATCCACTTGGGCGACGGGCACGCG
>JBKPDR010000026.1:0-25810 GCA_046727975.1 Actinomycetota bacterium
CAACAGGAGCCCAGCGGGGCGAAAACTCGGGGTTGAGCGCGAGTGCACGCGCGTACCAAGCCCGCATCTTCCTTCGGTTCCCGGCGCAGGCCTCCGCATATCCGCGATGGAAGAAGAGGAGCGGGTCCTTCGTCCCCAGGCGCAGCGCACGTTTCGCGAGGGGCAGTGCCCGTTCGCACCGACCTGCTCGCGCAAGCGCCCAGGCGAGCGCGTCGTCACCGTAGATCGACGGCCTCGCCGCACGCCCACGCCGTGCGAGCTGAACGGTTTTCGCGGGCTCGATGCGGTAGTCCGAGCGGTAGACGGCCGACTCGAGATCGACCTGAACGCCGTTCGCCCGAAGCACGCGCTCGATGAGCCCGACTGCTCCCCGCTGGCGACGAGCATCCTCCGTCTTCCCCGCGCGCTCGAGGAGCGCTGCGAGAAGACCGACAGCCTGCTGTGTCGGCACCGAGTTCGCGGCCGTGCGTGCGTGCGCAGTGGCGCTTCGAAGCCGTCCCCGGGCGAGCTCGACCAGGGCGAGCTCGGCTCGCGCCGACGGATAGCCGGGAAAGATCCGCAGCGCTCCCGTGACATGCCGATGCGCCGAGTCGGTCCGGCCGAGCAGGAGCTCGAGCTTGGCGAGCTCCACGAGCGACCAGGCGGTCGGCTCCGGCTGTCCGCCGGTCGCGTCGAGCGCGAGGCTCATCGCGGCCGCGGCACCCTCCAGGTCACCCGTCAGCTCGCGGGCGTACGCGACCCGCGCGTATGAGGCGAGGCTCGGGCGGAGGCTCACCATCCGCTCGAACGCGGCGAAGGCGTCGTCGTAGCGGCCGAGCTCGACGAGCGCGTCCCCGATGACGCCGTAGGGCCGAGCCGAGCCCGGAAGCATTTGCCGCGCGCGGCGACCGTAGGCCAGCGCCTCGGCGAACTCGTGACGAATGAGTGCGAGCGAGCCGAGGCCGAGGGCCACCGTCGCGTCATCCGGTCGAACGCTGAGGGCGCGTCGCAGCGCCGCGTCCGAGCGCGGGAGGAAGCTCGCGTCCGCCGTCTCCCGCCAACGAAGCTGGTACGCGAACCCGAGCTGTGCGAGGAGGTCCGGATCCTGCGGGCGTGCCTGGAGCTGCGCCTCGAGACCGGCGACGGACGCAGCCGTTACTCCGCCCGCCGTCCCCGCGAGCGCCCGCTCAGCGAGCGCCTGCGGGGCGGCGGCCGATGGACCAGACGCGGACGGCCCGGCGAGGACGCCGCCCACGAGACTCCCGAGGACGAGCGCGACCATGGTTGCGCCGCCCACGAGCAGTGCCGTTCTGCGTCTCACGCCGGGCCCTTCAACTAAGACTCTCCGCCTCTACCTGTGGCCCGTGTGCTCGTAGCCGCGGTTGGGAGCGGCGACGTACGGGAACTGGGCGAGAAACGTGTTCTCGTTCGCGCCGACCCCGTCGCCGATTGCGTTGTTCGGCGACAAGTTGCAGAGCCCGAGCAGGCCTGCCAGCACCGGGCCGTAGCCGCAGGCGACTGCACGGACCTCGATGTCCGTGACGTCGTCCACGAGCCGCCGCCCGTTCGGGAATCCCTGGAGATCCCCGGCCAGCACGCCGAGCGG
This sequence comes from Actinomycetota bacterium, assembly GCA_046727975.1. GTDB lineage: Bacteria > Actinomycetota > Thermoleophilia > Gaiellales > Gaiellaceae > GMQP-bins7. The sequence continues at coordinate 1,586 of JBKPDR010000026.1, forward strand.
GTTCGGCGAGGCGGTCGGCGGGACCGCGGTATTCAGCCGCAGGAGATCCGCCTTCCGGTCACCGGTGAAGGTGAACGGCGTGCCGTCCGGCAGCGTCACTCCGGTGAGGAGCACCGCGACGAGGTCGGCGCGCCCGGTCTCCTGGGTGTCCGGAAGACTCGGATAGAGGAGGTTCACGAGCGCCGCGAGCTCGGGCGTCGTGTACCGATCGAGGAACTGCGCGTCGTTCTTCGGGTCGGACGCGTTCCAGAGGTCCTTCTTCCCGAGCGGGATCAGGACCTCGTTCACGAGCGGGTTCCCGAGGCGGGAGACCTGCACCCAGGGCCCCTGCGTGTCGACGCTTCCGTCGCCGCGCAGGACGCGGATCTTGGGCCGGCTCGCGCTTGCGTAGATCCCGATCCTGCCGTCCGCCGCGGGCCCCCGGAGCAGATCGGTCTTGGGCACCTGGACGGCGATCGTGTGCGTGTTGTAGTTGAGGACGCCGTCCCGGCCGGCCGCGTTCGCGAGCGGGATCAGATGCGCGAAGTTGAACGGCCGCAGACCGCCGAGGTCGAAGATCGACCCGAGGTCGACGAAGAACGGGTCGTCACGAGGCCCCGCGAAGACCTTGCGGCCGTTGCCGAGATCCGTGACGCCCATGAACGGGTCGTACGACGGGTTCGAGCGAGGGCCGATGTTCGCCGGCGGGACGGGGATGCCCGAGCCGAGCACGGTCTTCGTGAACGAGTTGCTCGCCTTCCGCACCAGGCGGGTGACGGTGTACGTCTGCTTGACGTTCAGCGTCGCGTCGGTCGGCGACGCCACCGGGCCCGTGTTGTAGAGGAACGTGTTGCCGTTCCCGATCGAGGTCTTGAACCGGAACTGGTAGACGACGTCCTCCTCGGCATCCCCGTCGTTGTCGACGTTGAGCTCGTAGAGAACGGTGGGATCGAACCGGTAGTAGTTCGGCCCGCCGGCCGGGTCCTCGAACGGAATGTAGTTCGCGATGAGCGTGACGGTGCTCGGCGCGTCGGGGCTCACGAACGCGTAGACGTCCGTGTTGTCCGCGGCCGGGTCGTCCGAGATCAGCGGCGCCTCGCGATGGCTGGAGGCGCCCGCGCCCGCTGGTCCCAGAACACCGGTGAAGGCCGCGGCAGCGGCGACGGCGAACACGGCCCCGAGGAGCGCGAGGAGTGTGACTCCCCTCTTCATGCTTTCCCCTTTCGTGACGGAGGTCGCGCGTTGTTCGATGGGAGAGGCGGTCCGGTTCGCGCCACAGCCGGAATTCGCGTACGTTCCTCGGGGAGTCGGTCGCGGAGGAGGCCATGGAGCAGGATCACGACGTCGTCTGGATCACGACCCGCACGATCAAGCCGGGCACGTACGAGGACTTCCGGCGCGCTTGGCGCCCCAAGGAATTCCCCGAGGGGATGCTGTGGGCCTACGAATGCTTCTCCGAGGAAGCGAATCAGGTGGTCGGCATCTCGATCTGGGACTCGCTGGAGTCGCGTGAGCGCTACCGGCTCTCGGACGTCGAGGCCGAGCGCCGGCAGGCGATGGCGCCCTACGTCGAGGCGGAGAGCTCCGGCATGTACCTCGGGCGCGAGCTCAAGATCCCAAAGGGCGACTAAGCCCTTCTCTAGGCGGCGAGCTTCTCGCGCACGAGCTCGCTGACGACGCGGGGATTCGCCTTTCCCCGCGTCTCCTTCATCACCTGACCGACGAAGAAGCCGAGCAGCCCTTCTTTCCCGCCCCGGTAGGCGGCGACCTGGTCGGGGTTCGCCGCGAGGATCGCTTCCACGATCGGCGCGAGCTTCGTTGTGTCGGAGACGGCCTCCTGGGCGAGGTATGGATCGGCGGAAAAGCCTGGCTCGCCGAGCCTCGCGATGGCCTCGTCGAACGCCGCCCGCGGGATGCGCTCCCGTGCCTCGACGAGCTTCGCCAGCTCGGCAGGCACCACCGCGCCCGGATCGACGCCTGCACCGAGGAGGTTGTTGGCGATCACGTTCGTCGTCACCACCTTGTCCGCGCCGGCCGCCACGGTCTGTTCCCACAGGCGGTCGAGGCCCCCGGTCACGAGGACCGTCGCCCGTTCGAGACCGAGCTCGGACTCGAGCCGATGGATGCGCGCGGACGGGAGCTCCGGCAGCTCGGAGCGGAGCCGCTCGACGAGCTCCGCTGACGGCTCGAAGGGGACGAGGTCGGGCTCGGGGAAGTAGCGGTAGTCGTCTGCCTCCTCCTTGGCGCGTCGCGGGGTGAGCGTGCCGGTCCCGGCGTCGAAGTCGTACGTCTCCTGCCGCACCTCGCCGCCCCCTTCCCAGACCTCGATCTGCCGCTCGACCTCCGCCTGGATCCCGCGCGCGATGAAGTTGAAGGAGTTCATGTTCTTGATCTCCGTTCGCGTGCGGAGCTCACCTGACCCTTCCGGGCGGACGGAGACGTTCGCGTCCACACGCAGCGTTCCCTTCTCCATCTCGGCGTCCGAGATCCCGAGCTCGACGATGGTCTGCCGAAGCAGCTGCAGAAAGCGCTTCGCATCCTCGGCCGACCGGATGTCGGGAGCGGTGACGATCTCGACGAGCGGCGTGCCGCAGCGGTTGAAGTCGACGAGCGAGTAGTCGGCGCCCTGGCTTCGACCCGCACGCCCGCCGACGTGGACGGTCTTCGCCGCATCCTCCTCGAGATGTGCCCGGACGATCCCTACCTCGTGATCGCCGTCTGGACCGGGTACGAGCACCCTGCCACTTACGCAAAAGGGTAGATCGTATTGAGAGATCTGATAGCCCTTGGGGTTGTCGTAGTAGAAGTAGTTCTTGCGCGCGAAGGCCGCCTGCGGAGCGATCTCGCAGCCGAGCGCGAGCCCGAGGAGGACCGTCCACTCGACCGCGGCCCGGTTGACCACTGGCAGTGCTCCGGGGAAGGCGAGGCAGACAGGGCAGGTCTGCGTGTTCGGGCTGGCGCCGAATCCGACCGGGCAGCGGCAGAACATCTTCGTCCGCGTCTTCAGGTGAACGTGGATCTCGAGCCCGATCACTGGTTCCCACGTCATGAGCGCATCCCTCGCCTAGTCCCTTCCCGCCTTCAGGCGGGGAGGGACGGTGTCGAAGCCGACCGCCTGCTCCAGGGCATGACCCACCCGGAAGAGCGCGTTCTCGCCGAACTGCGGCCCGATCAGCTGCAGCCCGACGGGCAGGCCGTCGGAGAGCCCGCAGGGAATCGAGAGCCCCGGGAGCCCGGCGAGGCACGACGGGATGGTGAGGAGGTCGCTCGCGTACATCGCGAGCGGGTCCGCGGCTCGTTCGCCGATCCGGAAGGCCACGGTCGGAGACGTCGGGCAGGCGAGCACGTCGAAGACCTCGAAGGCCTGCCGGTGCTCCTGGATGATCAGCGTCCGCACCCGCTGCGCCTGGCCGTAGAAGGCGTCGTAGTAGCCGGCGGAGAGCGCGTACGTCCCGAGCATGATCCGTCGCTTCGGCTCGTCTCCGAAGCCCTCGTCGCGCGTGCGATCGACCATCTCCTGGTAGCTCGCGCCGTCAGCCCGCGGCCCATAGCGGACGCCGTCGTAGCGGGCGAGATTCGACGAGGCTTCTGCGGGGGCGATGAGGTAGTAGCAGGGCAGCCCGTAGCGAACGGAGCGCGGAAGCGAGCACTCTCCCACCTCCGCGCCAAGGCCTTCCGCGAGCTCGATCGCGCGCCTCACCGCCTCACGAACGCCGGGCTCGATTCCCTCCGCTTCGTTGAGCTCGGCCGGGACGCCGATCCGGACGCCTGCGAGCGAGTCTCCATCGGGAAGGCGCACGGGATCCGGGAGTTCCGCGGTCGTCGAGTCGAGCGGATCCCGCCCGGCGATGACCGAGTAGAGGAGCGCCACGTCGCGTACCGTCTTGGCCACCGGCCCGACCTGGTCGAGGCTCGAGGCGAAGGCGACGATTCCGTAGCGGGAGACGCTGCCGTACGTCGGGCGGAGGCCCACGTTCCCGCACAAGGCCGAGGGCTGCTTGATCGAGCCTCCGGTGTCCGAGCCGAGCGCCCACGGGGTGAGGCCGGCGGTGACCGCGGCGGCCGACCCCCCGCCCGATCCCCCGGGGACGCGCTCCGGGTCCCACGGGTTGCGGGAGGGCCCGAACGCCGAGTTCTCCGTGGACGAGCCCATCGCAAACTCGTCGGTGTTCGTCTTTCCGAGGAGCGGGAGACCGGCGGCTTTGACGCGCGCGGCGACCGTCGAGTCGAAGACGGGGACGTATCCGGACAGGATCCTCGAGCCGGCCGTCGTCTCGACGCCCTTTGTCGAGATCACGTCCTTGAGCGCGAGGGGAACCCCATCGCCCTCTGGCTCGTCGACGGTTCTCAGGAAGCAGTGAAGCTCGCCGTCGCGCTCCACGATCGCGTCGCGGTAGGCGCCGCGGAGCTCGGCTCCCGAGATGTCGCCGCGTTCGAGCAGGCTCTTCGCCTCCTCGGCGGTGAGCCGCAGGGTGTCAACTACTGCTTCCATGCGGGTACCCGGAACTGACCGTTCTCGACAGCGGGCGCATTTGCGAAGACGTCCTCGAGCGGGAGCGGAACCTGGCCGACGTCTTCGTCCCACGCGTTCACGAGGTCGAGCGGATGCGAGGTCGGCGGCACGTCCGCGAGGTCGAGCTCCGCGACCACACCGACCGCCTCCAGGATCTTTCCGAGCTCGGACGTGAGCCGCTCGATCTCGTCCTCGGTGAGCGCGAGATCCGCGAGCTTGGCGACGTGAAGGACTTGGTCTCGTGAGATGGCCATTGCGTTGATCCTCTCAGACTCGGCGAGCCTCCCTTCGGGGAGATCGTCCGCAAAATGGAGCGGGCTCCCTCTCGGGAGCCCGCCGGTTACGTCGATACGAGTCGGTCAGCTCGTGGCTGCCACGACGTTCGCGGCCTGGGCACCCTTGGGACCCTGGACGACCTCGAACTCAACACGCTGGCCTTCGGTGAGGGTCTTGAAGCCGTCCATCGCGATCGCGGTGAAGTGGACGAAGACGTCGTCCCCTCCCTCGCGCTCGATGAAGCCGTAGCCCTTCTCGTTCGAAAACCACTTGACGGTGCCCTGCTCCACGTACGTCCTCCTGCAACTGAAGACGCCGACCCAGGGCAGGGCCGACGTCGATGACACACAACCGGGAAACGGTAGCGCCTAGGAGCCGGGCACTGCAACCCCGAGGCGACGGAATCGCGCTGCTCGAAGCGTATTCGAGAGGAGCATCGCAATGGTCATAGGGCCGACTCCCCCAGGAACAGGGGTCATGAGACCGGCCACTTCGGCCACGGCCTTGTCGACGTCTCCCACGAGCCCCGATTCCGTGCGGTTGACGCCGACGTCGATCACCGTGGCGCCCGGCTTGACCAAGTCCGGCGTCACGAGCCCGGGCCGGCCGACCGCGGCGACGAGCACGTCCGCGTCTCGCGAATGACGCGAGAGATCCTTCGTGCGCGAGTGGCACATCGTCACCGTCGCGTGACCTGCAAGGAGCAGCATCGCCATCGGCTTGCCGACGATCTCGCTTCGGCCGATGACGACTGCGTTCGTGCCCTCGAGTTCGACGCCGTACTCCTGGAGCATCCGCATGACGCCGAGCGGCGTGGCCGGTACGTGCAGCGGCTCGCCGAGGAAGAGCCGCCCCGCATTCAGCGGGTGGAAGCCGTCGACGTCCTTCGCCGGATCGACCGAGCGCGTGACCTTCTGCTCGTCCATGTGCTCCGGCAGCGGAAGCTGGACGAGAATCCCGTCGACGTCGTCGTCCGCGTTGAGCTCCGCGAGAAGGTCGAGGATCTCGCTTTCGGGCGTCGCAGCAGGAAAACGGTGGTCGCGCGAGTCGATTCCCACCTCGGCGGACGCGTCGTGTTTCCTTCCGACGTAGATGTGCGACGCGGGGTCGTCCCCGACGAGGAGGGTGGCGAGGCACACTGGCTCGCCGTACGCGGCGACCTCCTCCGCCACCTGCGCGCGCACCTTCGCGGCGAGCGCACGCCCGTCGATCATCGTCGCTGCCATCGGGCGTAGCCTACTTTTCGCTGCGCCCGAGCTGTTACGGCGGACGAAACCCCGCCTACGAGTTGGTGCTCAGCGTGCGAGCCCGCCGCCCAGGAGCTTCACGCCGGCCCCCTTGACGACGAGGCTCTTGTGGAGCTGGGCCTTCGCCATTTGAGCCTTGACTTGGGCGATCGCAGCCGGACGCACGACCCGCGGCGATACCTGCGTGTTGGCGACCAGGCTCGAGACCTGGAGCTGGGTGGCGGGCCGAGAGACCTGGGACGAGATCTCAGGCGAGACCTGCGTCGAGACCTGCGCCGAGACCTCAGGCGAGACCTGCGTCGAGACCTCAGGCGAGACCTGCGTCGAGACCTGCGTCGAGACCTCAGGCGAGACCTGTGTCGAGACCTCAGGGGACGCTGCCATGCTCGTCGGGGCAGCGATCGCAGCAGTCGCGACGGCAATCGCCAGCGCTCGACGCATTCCGTGCGCCTCGACGTCGGCGAAGACGCTTTGCACCTCGTCTGCGTCAAGCGCGACGATGACGTCATCCCCGGGCGATGACTGAAGCATCTCCTCGACGTCCGTGGGTGTCAGCTCGAGCGTCAGCTGGGAGGTCTCCGCTTCCCCACCGTGTCCAAGCTCGAACCAGAGCTCGATGGGCTCCTGAGCGTGCAGGGCCGCTTCCAGCTCGCCGCGCGCAAGCGCTGCGGCGAAGGAAGCCCTTTCCTGAAGCAACTCATACTGGATGAGGTTTCCCGTTGCTGTTCGCTCCTGCATGCCCGCTCCTTCGATCGACGCGGCGACCACTCTTTCCGCGGTTACCTACAAGACAGTCATCTCGGCAACGATCTTCCCAGCGACCGCAGGACACCGCAACGGTGGCCTACTGTCGTTGGCCTCGAGAAAGACGGGTAGGAGAGGCGCCGAGCGGACTCGAAGCGCTGTAGTAGTGATTTCAGGCGGCTCGGCTGCTGGAACCGACCCGGATCCCGGCCCTCTGGCAGGCCGTCGTTGATGGAGTCGACGATGCGCATGCGAGTCCAGCTACGGCAAGACGCTCTCCCTTGCACGGCGGTTCGCCCGGAACGCGAAGGCGAGCGCGAAGGTCTCTGCGGCCAACTCATCACCGAGATCACGTCCAGCGCGTCGCTGCAAGTACCTGTGCAAAGCATCAAAGTGCCGATCGAAGATCAGCTCGAGCGCACTCGGCTCATGTAGCGAACGGGCAGGTAGTCCGCATCCGACGATGCGGGCTCCACACCCTGACTGTGCCCGAAGAGCGACTTTAGTTTCAGCTGCTTCGCGGCGATCGTCTGCAAACTCGCGGGGGCGACCGGCTAGTCGGAGCCCCAGATGGCGCCCGCGAGCGCGTGAATCTCGTCCAGCATGAACCGCTCGAGCCAGAACGCGTTTGACGGCATCGCAACTTGAGCTGAGGCGGGTATCTACACATAGCGCCACGGCGTGGCAACCCGTGCCAGCGGCCTGCGAGAAAGACGGAATCGGCCGCGCGGAAGGTCCGAATTTGAGAGGGCGCCCTGTGGAGAGCGCCCTCTCGCGTTCCAAACCTACGGTGTCGGGTCGGGGTACGTGCCGCCGAAGATGTCTGTGTTGCCGAACGTGGGCGGACAGGCGCTGTTCGGTGCTGGCTTCGGCAGAGGAGTCGCGGTCGAGAGCGACTGCCGATAGGCGTCGACCGCTGGGCAGTCCGCCGCGCTGCGGCCGTCGTTCCAAACCGCGGCGCCGAAGTCGTTGGTCGCCACCGCGTAGTTGTAGTCGCCGAGGAACTCGCTCCCGAGCGCATTTGCGCTCGAGCCTCGAGCGTCGCCGATTCCACCCCGATGCAGCGTCGTGAAGGCCGCGAGAGTGGCGAAGTCGGCATGTCGTACGACGCCCTGGAATAGGCGCGGGTTGGCCGTCGTCGTCTGCCACGGCTGCAGGAATGCGTCGTACGTGAGGTAGACGTCCTGGCCGTCTGGCGAGATCGCGATAGCCGGGAAGTCGGGCCGGTCCCCCGCCTGCGCCGCGTTGCCGACCCGGGTCCAGGTGTTGCCGCCGTTTGTGGAGTACTGGACGATGGCCTCCTCGTTCGGCCCCGGACTCGCGGTTGAAGGTGTCGGGCCGTCGCACCACGTCATCACGATGCGATCGGACGCGCCGGCACCCGTCGGGGCTCCGTTCGCGATGTCGACGCTTGGAAACGAGCCGTCGCGAGCCCCGGCGAGACCGTCGAAGCTCGTTCCGCCCACCGGCTCGAAGATGCCGCACCCGTCAAACGTCGTGACGGCGCGCGGCGGCCGCTCGAAGTGCTTCCCGCCGTCGAACGAGCGGGCCATGAAGATCGTGCTCTGTCTCGTGCGCGGGTCGCCGCCCTGCCAGAAGACGTAGACAGTGCCTTTGCTGTCCGTGTTCACCTGGCAGTCTTGACGGCCGAAGCCCAGGATGTTGTTCGTCGCCGCGGAGAGCTGCGTCTGGCCCCAGGTGTCGCCGCCGTCACTCGAGTAGTCAAGGACGATCGGCTCTGGGAGCGCGTTCGGCGATATCTCCTGGCCGCGGAACGCGGCGTTGCAGATGTAGACGTTGCCGAAGAACGGACTCGAGCCCGCATCGTCGACGGCGATCTGCTCGTGATCGGAGAAGAGCGCGGCGTTCTGCTTCGACACGATCACCGGTTCGAGCCAGGCGTTCGCATCGCTGGCGGCAGCGGCGGCAGGATTGTCCGTGCGTGCGACCGTGATTGCCGCGAATCCCTTGAACGCCTGCTCCGAGCGTTCGGTGCTGAAGTTCACGGTCAAGCTCGCGTAGTAGAGCCGCGCGCCGTTTGCCCACGAGAAGGTGCCGTCTGCCCCGGGCTTGGGGCCGAAGGCGACCGCCGGGTCACCGTTCGAGGCGAGCCCGTTCTCGAAGTACCTCGGGACCGTCCCGATGGGGCCTACCGCAGGCACGCAAGGTGCCGGTCCCAGGCAATGGCGTGCAGTCCAGCCCGTGTATGTCGGCTGAATCCAGGACGTCCCGCTGTTGAACGAGAAGTAGACGCCCGAGATACCGACCCCGGCCGTAAACGGACAGCTCGTTGGATCGCCCGCGTTGCAAGCTTCGAGATCGATCTCGTCGTTTGCGCCTGCGGCGAGGACCGTCGGATTGACGGGGTTGACTGCAAGTGAAGGCTCGTTCTGTTTGTTCTGAGCGAATGGCGACGACGGACTGCCGACAGTCACCTCCACATCTGGATTGAGCGCCTGCGCGCCCGAGACCATGAGAAGAGTGAGCGCCGCCACGGCGCTCATACCCACGAGGAGTCGACGCTTCGGTTGCATATCCCTCTCCCTCTCCCGACTCAACCAGCCGGCAGCCGCTCGATGGTCCAGCGAATGCCGGCCCATATCGTTGCGGCATCAACCCTAACACCTCAAAGCGGGACCGTCTGCTGGCTGCCACCCAGTTCGCACACCCCAAAGGTCAGACTCGCCCATTTCACTGGGAGACGTTCCTCGCGGATCACCCTGAACTGACCGACCCGCCCTAAAGTCAGTCCGACGATCGTGTACCCCGATCTCCTCTCTGATCTCCCAGCTCGCACTCGAGGCTGCGCCGAAGCACTACTTGTTGTATCCCGTCCGCTGCTCGAATTTGCCCTCGCAGCCGGGGTGACCCGCTATTCGGAGCGGCCGATGCAGCCCTCAACGATGCACCGGTGGTTGGCGCGCTCGTTACGAAGGCCTTCGGCCGCGCACGTCCCCATGCACGAGCTTCCGCACACGGCATCTCCGAGTTTCTGCGCGCCGACGGCGGGGACCTGGCACTCGCGCTGCGCTTCGCCCGTCACGCCTCCGTGGCGACGACGGTGGACGTTTACGGGCATCTGGAGATCGAAGAGCTCGTGCGGGGGATGCTCAAGGCGGATGAGCGCTGGAAATGAGAGGCGCCGACCAGAGTCGAACTGGTGTACGAGGCTTTGCAGGCCTCTGCCTAACCACTCGGCCACGGCGCCAGCCCGGCCATCGTAGCCGTCCCCTTCCGCAGCTAACGTCGGCGCATGCGTGCCGATCCGCCTCGCCCGAACGCCGAGATCTGCGTCCGCTGCGGGGCCGCGATGGAGTGGCGGCACGGAACGTGGCAGTGTCCTTTGTGTCGCCTCAAAGTCGGTTGCTGCGAAGGCGATACGGGAGACTGTCGGGCCACTTAACGCGGTCGCTAGGGTGGATGAGCACGAGCTCGAGGTCGTCCACGAGCAGAGGGAGGCACCATGACGACGCCTATGGCGACCACGCTTCACACCGTGCGCTTTCCAGGCGAAACGGAGGAGTACCGCGCCGCGCGTGACGAGCTTTTGCGCGCGGAGATGGATCTCCGGCGCCAGATCGAGTCGGTCGCCGAGCTCCGCCGCGCTCTGCCGCTGGGAGGCGAGGTCCCGGAGGACTATGCGTTCGAGGAGATGAACGGCTCCGACAGGGTGCGAGAGACGCGTCTCTCAGAGCTCTTCGAGCCCGGCAAGGACACGCTCATCGTCTACAGCTTCATGTACGGGCCCGAGATGGAGGCCGCGTGCCCGAGCTGCACGTCGATCCTCGACGCGCTCGATGGCGCGGTGCAGCACGCGACGCAACGCGTCAACGTCGCCGTCGTCGGGAAGTCTCCCATCGAGCGAATTCACGCCCACGCCCGCAACCGTGGTTGGAGCAGGCTCAGGCTGCTCTCGTCGGCGACGAACACCTACAACCGTGACTACCACGGCGAGACCGGCGACGGCCATCAGATCCCGGCTTTGAACGTGTTCATGCGCCGCGGCAGGAAGATCCACCACACCTACAGCAGCGAGCTTCTCTACGCGCCACGGGAGGAGGGCCAGGCCCCGCGCCACGTCGATTCGATCTGGCCGATTTGGAGCCTGTTCGACCTGACGCACGAGGGGCGTGGGGACTGGAATCCGAGCCTTCGCTACGACTGACGCTCGTATTTAGGGGAATCGCGAGTCCCCGGGTCCGAGGTCGAGGCGGCCGCCGTCTCTGCACTCCGCGGACACGACGTACTCGGAGCTTCCGGCGCCGCGGAGCGCGTTCTCGACGAGCTGCTGGCGCATCATCTGCCTCGCGGTGTCCTCCGAGAGGCCGAGGTGCCGGCCGAGGTCGACGCCGGACTGCAGTGCGTAGCACTCGGTCGTCCCCTCGTCCGCGACTCCGCGCAGGTGCCACGCCTCGTGGGCGAGGACGGCCAGCGCACGAGCGGTCTGGCTCGAGGTCACCTCGCCCTTGAAGGCGAGTCGATAGAGGTCGAGGCAGCGCTCAGGCGTCAGGTAGGCGCGGTCGCCACCGACGGCCGCGACGCCGTCCGCGTGCTGGATGAGGCCGACATAGTCGCGGGACTCGTCGCAACGGATCGTGACCGGCTTCTCCGCGATGCGAGATGCCTCTTCGGAGAAACGCGCCACCGCCTCGGCACGGGTGTCTCCGGAGAGCGCGTCCCAACCCGTGCGGCTCTCGACGAACCAGACGATCAGCGCAAGCGCGGAGATGACACCGATGCCCACGAGAAAACGCCGAACGGAGAGCCTCCGCCGGTCCGCGACGGCCTCGCCCTCGAGGACTGCCCGGTCGTAGAGCTCGTCCTCGTCGTCGAGTACCTCGTCGAGCTCGTTCTCCGGCTCGCCAGCTCGGCGGTCGTAGCCGTAACGCTCGTGATCGACCGGCTGCGGCGCACGATCCGGGCTACGGGCGCGAGCCGGGCGAAGCGCGGCGACGAGGAAGTTCAGCTCGAGGCCGAGCGCAATCAGAAACGGAATCCAGATCGGTACCGCAGACCGCAGGGCGTAGGGCCCGAGAATCCACGCGAGCACGAAGATGACGAGCGCGGTCCGCAGCGCCGCCTCGGGCCGCAGCAGACGATCACTCGGCTCTTCCACGCCTCGAAACTAGCCGCCGCAGGTCGTCTCGACGAGCCCTCCGCTTCCGATCGGCAGGAGGTCAAGAAAGAAGGCCCCGTCGCCAGGGCCTTTCGACGGAGCGAATGCAAGGCCTCGAACCCTTGACTTTCTCCATCGAGTTAGCTCGGCCGCACCTCCTCGATCACGTCGTAGACGCCGTCTGCCCCCGTCGACTCGACGTGCGGGCCATACGCTCGAACCGCGTGCGCTGCAGCTCCCGCATCTGCGGCTCGGCCCGCCGCTGCGTGAGGTCGCCTTCGTAGAAGCCGAACGCGATCATCTCGTCCGGGTCGTCGACGTTCCGCAAGATGTATGCCTTCTGGGCGCCCTCTGGCCACTCGTCGGGCTCCCACGCCTTGCGCCGAGATACCCGAAGAGGTCCGGGGCCGCCGAGTCTCAAAGGAGTACTACGAAGTGGTCTCGGGGTCGTCCAGCTCACATAGCCGCGCTTCGCGGCTGCCGGTACCTCGTGCGAGACATCGCGGAGGCCGCTCCAGGTCGGACCGGCCTCTGCGATGAGCTGCGTCAAGACCTCTCTAGTTCTCGATGTCGCCGCGCCAGGCACCGGTCTCGCTGCCACGAGTTTCGATGAAGTCCTTGAATGACTCGAGATCATTGTGGACGCGGTGGCCGTCGATCCCGACCGTGCTGCCGATCGACTCTTTCACGCCTTCTGGCTCGTACTCCATCTGCAGCATGACCTTGGTGAGCGACTCGTCGAGCTTGTGGAAGGTGACAACGCCGTTTGGTCCATCCTGATCCAGCGCTTTCCACGCGATGCGGTGATCGGGGTGTTGTTCGGTGATCTCGGCATCCCACTCACGCTTCTCGCCGCCGATCTCCGCAACCCAGTGCAGCAGTGTGTCGTCCTTTTGCTCCACGTGCTCGACGCCTTTCATGAACTGCGGAAACGACTCGAACTGCGTCCACTGGTTGTATGCAGTGGATACTGGCACCTCGATCTCGATCGATTCTTCGATGGTCTTCATTGCTCTACCTCCTGTCATGGAACGAATGCGCTACTCACGGTCGCTCACGGTCAGGCGGGTCACCCTCAGACCTCCGAGGGCTCGAGCTATGGCCTCCGAGCGACCCTCTTCCAGCCAGGTGGCCTCCTCATCGGGGCGGGTGACCACGATGACTTCGTCAGCCGCGAAATCACGAAGCGCATCCTCCACCGCAAGGAGCGGATCCGGGTCGCCGGCAGAGGCTTCTGTCCCCTGCGACGGCAACGCGTCAGCGATCGACGAAGCCGCGCTGTTGGCCCGCTCCCGGACGTCGTCATCGTCATTCGTGAGCCACTGAAGGCGTGACTGGCGCACTGTGGGCACCACTACCCGCAACTCCCCGATGTCGTCTCCGAGCGCCGCTCGCAACTCCGCAACGGGCCATTCCGACGAACTGACGACGAGGATGTTTCGCATGATCGTGGTCCCCCTCCCAACGGCAACGTCGAAGTGTTGGCGGGGCCGGGGAAGCCCAGCCCCGCTGTGTGTCCTCAATGGGACATCCCCTGGCGGGTTGCGTCCGAAGTCACGGACACATCCGTCTCGGACCCGGTCGAGACGACGTCGCGCGCCTTGTCCTGCAGGCTCCCGGCCAGCTCGTCGCTTTCTTCGCTGATTCGCTCCTTCGCGGTGTCCATGGCAGTTTCCCCCGCCTCCTGGACGACGTGTTTGCCGCGCTCGAGAGCCTCACGACCGACATCGGTCGCCGTCGACTTGACCTCATCGGCAATCGGGCCGACTCGCTCGTCCTCCGCCCGTGTCGACGGGGCAAGCAGACCGACGATGAAACCGACAGCTGCTCCGCCGATCGCGAGCCCGAGCGGGTTCTTCTCGGCTCCGTCCTTGAGCCTGCCCATGCGCAGCTTGAGTATCGTGCCATCCGGTGTGACGTCGCTCATCCTGGAGACGACGGCGTCCTTCTTCTCACCCAACCACTCCTTCGTACGACTCGGCACGTCCGCCTTGTAACCGAGTGCGTCCACCGTTGCGCCCAAGTGCGTGCGCGTCTCCTCGATCTCTGCCTTTATCTCGTCTGACCTTTGAGCCATTCCAGGTCCTCCTTAACCGACTCGAGAGTCTCTTCGGGAACGGGGTTTCCGACTTCTTCCAGCTTCTTCTTTCCCTGCATGGCGAGCACGGCCCCGGCCAGCGCCCACAACCCTGCCACCACGAGCGCGGCGAGCCACGGTGCCATCACTTCAGCGAGAGCGAGGATCAGAAATGCAGTCAGCGCGCCGAGAGCAAGCAGGACGGAGGCTCCGGCAGCCGCGACCGTGCCGATGCCCAGGCCAGCTTTCTTTCCCTTCTCGGTCATTTCCGCCTTCGCGAGCTCGACCTCCTGCCGAGCCAGGTGGGTCACCTGGCGGGACAAGTCCTTCACGAGCTCGCGTGCGGGGCGCTTCCGAAGGTCGTTGCCGTTGAGCAGGGCCATCAGGCGCCTCCGGCGGTTATCTCACGCTGCCCCGGGACACCAAGGTGAGATTCGCGGTACGCGTCATAGCGACGACTACTGGACGCCTTGACGAAGCGGGATGCGAGGAAGCCCGCGACAGCGCCCGCGGCACCTGTGAGCCAGGGCCGTTGCCGCGCGAAGTCCTCGATGTCGCCGAGAATGCGGTCCGCGTGGGCCGCCTTCAGGTACGCGCCGAGGTCGTCGGCGCGGCGAGCCACCTGCTCGACGACGCTCGCCGGGGCCTCCTTACCTTCCGTTCGCAGCTGCTCCGAGCTGCGTCGCAGCGCCTTGCCGATGGCCTGTACCTGCTCGCCCGCCTGGATCGATCGTCGGTCGACCTCGTCGCGGACACGAACCACCGCTTGCCCGCGGATCTCCTGCGCCTTCTCCTGCACCTGCTGCGCCTGAGAAGCGAGCTCATGACCCTTCTCCTGAACTTCTGCGACCGCCCCACCGGGACGACCGCTCGTTTGCTCGGTCGTCATTCGACCGCTCCTTTCGTTTGACTTCGGAGACTCCATGTTCCCGCAGAACGTAGGAGACAAACCTGTCTGTCCTACGAGGTACGACTGAGCCCTGCGCAGGCATACAGCCTGCTCCAGCGTTCGTAAGTCGGGACTTGGTGTTGACGCGGAAGGCACAGCGAACCATCATCTCCAAACAGAGACACACCTGTCTGTTCGACGAGGAGGTCGTACGTGGTGGAGAGGTGTTCGAAGATCACGATCAGGCATGCCTCGGGAGCTGTCGAGCACTGGTACGGCGCGACGCTCCCAGAGGTAGGCGATCGGCTTGGCCGCAACGGCGAAGGAGGGTTCGTCACAAGCGTTCAAATGGACGGTCCCGACCATGCCACGGTCAGCGTCGGCACCCCGGCTCCCCGCGAGGTCTCGTGGGACGATCTCACGGCTTCGAAGAGGCAGGACGCCGAGACGGCGACGGCCCGTGAGCGCATCCTGGAGGCGGCCTACGACCTCTTTTCGAAGAGGGGGATCCGTGCTGTCGGCACCGAGGAAGTGCTCGAGAGCGCCGGGGTGGCGAAGTCGACGCTGTACCGGCACTTCCGCTCCAAAGAGGATCTCGTGCTGGCGTTCTTGCAGCGTCGCGAGCACGTTTGGACGCGGGAGTTCGTCGAGGCCGAGGCGAGGAGGCGTGGATCGACGCCCCGCGAACGCTTGCTAGCGATCTTCGATGTCTTCGATGAGTGGTTTCATCGAGACGACTTTGAAGGATGCTCGTTCATCAATGTGCTGCTGGAGATGGGCGATCTGAAGAACCCGCTCGGAAAGGCGAGCGCAGCACACCTGGAATACGTCCGCTCGGTTGTCTGCAAGCTGGCCGAGGAAGCAGGGGTGCAAGACGCCGAGGCGTTTGCTCACTCATGGCACATCCTGATGAAGGGCTCCATCGTCGCGGCGGGCGAGGGCGACACGATGGCCGCGCAAAGGGCAAAGGCGATGGGAGAGGACCTGCTTGACAGATACCTCGCGACATCGGTGGATCGCTTCTCGGAACCGATCCACCCCCGATCGAGCGGACCTTCACCTGGCTGAAGCACGCTCGGCTGGGACGGAGGCTTTAGGGCGCGGCCTGCACCGTTTGTTGCTGGCTCGAGCGTGGTACCAGGCGCTCATGAGGGGATCGTGAGTGGATCGACGACGCTGAAGCGTCTTCTGCTGCAGTTCCCAACGGATGTTCAGGTTCGTTACGTCGCGCGTGTGCCCGCGCGAGGACAGCGGGTGTCGGGGCTCCAAGGGGAGGAGTTCGTCGTTTCCCACGTCAGACGCGATGCGGAGGGCTATGTGGTCGTTTGTGTACGCCCGGGCGAAGAACCGCGAGAAGGAGGCGACAACCGCGCGAGTAGTGCTGTGGAAACCGCCTGAATCGCGTCCCGGCCGTACTCGTCGCAAACGCGCGTCGGAGTGATACTGCGTCCCACCTCACCTATGCTCGAGACTTCAACCGCGACGGGAGCTAGGAATGGCGGCTGACGAGACCGATGCGGCTCGAATCGCAGTTAACGAGACCCTTCTGCGCGAGCGGAACGAGCAAGCGGTCGCGCCCAACGCAGCGCACATGTGGGTGGATCCTCCCTTCGCCGACTGGACGTGCGAGTGCGGGGACGAGCGTTGCGTCGAGCCGGTTCAGCTATCGGTTGAAGAATACGAGGCCGTCCGGGCAGAGCCGACTCGCTTCCTCATCGCACCGAGCCAGGAGCACGTGACTCCCGGCGTCGAGCGTGTCGTCCGGCGTGAGGAGCGGTACTGGATCGTGGAAAAGGTCGGAGTAGGAGCCGCGGTCAGCGAGGAGCTCGATCCCCGTTCTCCCGAATGAGCGCCGTAGAACGAGGGCGGCGCGTCGGCCTGTAGACGAGCTCGTCAGGAGCTTTCGATCGTCGCTGGAACCGGTCGTCTGGCCGGGGAGAGAATCGGGTATCGGCGTCGTGTGAGGCTTCTCGAACCTGGCCGCGAGCGCCGCCATTGGGCGATGGCCTTTGGCTTTGGTTCCTTGCCGTCCTGCTCGCCTTTCTTCTGCTCCTCGGGCTTGTGCTTCGCTAGAAGGTGCTTCGAACAGCGTGCGCGGCGCTCCGCTGCCCGCTGCATCGCGCCCTCCGCTCCGCTTCGAAGGAACGCCGATGTCCGCAGACACGCCGTGCTCGGCTTCGCGCGTCGCCGAATCGTTGACCGACTAAGTGTCGTCCCGCCCGTTTCGCTGACCGGGCATCCGGGCATAGGCACACTGGGTTCGGAGACGGTCCTGCCCGTCACTCCGAGCCCTTTGCGTACAGGGAAGGGGGCTCGACGGGTCCGGGGAGCCCGAGCCCTCCCTAGAGACATCCGGTGGCCGCCGAGCGACGGCTGTGGCGCATCTCGAACCGGGCATGCCGTAGCGAGGTTAGTCCTCCCAAGAGCCCCTAATGCAATGAACGGCCGTGGCGCGATGCGGCAATCGCGTTCGCGTGCCGCGCGAGCGCCGCGACCTCGGGAGCGGCGAGGCCGAGCTCGAACTCGAGCGCGCCCGCCTGAAGTCGAGGTCGCGTCAACCCGCTCCAGATCGGGCAGTCTGTCCGCGATGGATGAGGCGACAGTCAAGGCGATGCTGATGCAGCACTTCGAGTACGCCGGCAGCGATCCCGACCGCGCTCACGACATGTACCACGACGACGCCGTTCTCGAGTTCCCCCAGTCCGGTGAGCGCTTCCTCGGAGTCGAGAACTTCCGGGAATGGAGACGCACCTATCCGGCGTCGACGTCCTACGAGATCCGGGAAGTCAGGGGCCGAGATGATCTCTGGGTCGCCGAGGTGTCGATCAGCTACGACCAGGGTCCTTGGAACTTCGGGGTCAGCATCCTCGAGTTTCGTGGGGACAGGATCGCGCGTGAGTCGATCTACGTCACCGAGGGCTGGGATCCACCAGAGTGGCGGGCGCAGTGGAGGGCCGCGCCTCCGGCCAGCTAGGAGCCGATGGGCGTCTCCACCTGAGAAACGAACCCCTGCGCTTCTGGGGCTTCCCACGTGTAAGACCCGAGCGGGTGAGTCGTGCCGGCCGAGGGTTTCTTACGTATTCCGTGTGCGGATGCTGAGACGGGGGAGCATGGCGTTCGGCTCGGCTGCGCCCTCCCGATAACGGCGTCGAAGGTCACGGATAATCGCCACGCCGACCTTGGTGGTCGGCCTGGCCTCCGCGATCTCGAGGGCCGCATGAATCAGTCTGTTGACGTCTTGGGGGCACCATTGGAGGCGACCCTGCTCGCCGGACCTGGGTTCCGCGAGACGGCCGAGCTCTGAGAGCAGGCTGTAGCGCGGTGTCGGGCTGAGGAGCCATTCGAGCGGAGCGCCCTTGTCGGGATGAGCATCGCGATACAGCTCTATGGCGACGATGGCGAACCGTCGATAGACGAGATCCTGCGCTCCTCGTCGCGTCCGAACGCGTCGTGCATAAGCGAACTCGGCAGCCCGTTGGAGTTCATCGTCCGAGAAGACACGCCGGCGACCCCGCGGTTTTCTGGAGGCGGCTTCCATCGTCATCGCAATAACGGAATCGGCCTCGGAAGCAGGCGCGATTAGAGGAAATCAGCGAAATCCCCCCAACGAGTGGTGTCCACGTTGCGCCTTCAAGGCTGACAGGATCCGCAGTTTTCTGGAAGCTGCGCCTGATGAAGTTCTCGCCGGCCTCGCTCAACTGTTCGGCGAGCGCCCCGTAAGAGGGAGCGGGGCGACCGGGATGTCGACCGATACCGCGTGCACGTGGCTCGGTCGAGCAGGCAGCGTCCGGAACCCAAGACACCTCCGAAGCCGGCGGAGCCGCCGTGTCCGTCCTGCGACGAGGCGTATTGGCGCTTCAACGGCCGCGCGTGGTGGGCCTGCGATCGCACCACCGGACGCCGGCACGTGTGCTCGACACCTGCGACGCTCGCCCTAGGGCAGGCGGTCGCGACCGGCCCGACCGACCGGAGGCCGCTCGGCGCGGCACGTGCGCGGCGCCGAGGACGTGCGAGCACTGCCCTCACACTCGGGCTCGTGGCGGCAGCTGCTGTACTCGCGGGGATCTGGATCCACTCCAGCGACACGGAGTAGCACGCGGCCTCCCCCGAACGGTGATTGCTACCCGTTCATAGGGCTTACGGACAACGCGTCACGAGCCGATACTCGTCTGAAGTGGAAGCCGCTCTCCACGCCTGGCCTGCGCTCGGGGCGCTCCTCGTCCGCGACGGTGTCGTGAGCAAGGGCGAGCTCGCGGCGGTTCTCGCCAGGCAGCGCATCGCGGGCGAGCAGCGCATCTCCGGCAGGCGTCTGGGCGAGCTTCTCGTCGAGCGTGGCCTCGTGACGCGCACCCAGGTTGCACGCGTCCTCGCGGAGCAGTACGAGCTCCCTTTTGTCGAGCTCGACGGGTCCGAGGTCAATCTTCATGCGGCCATGCTCCTATCCGAGGAGCTTGCGCGCCGCCTTTCCGCGCTGCCCATCAGCCGGCTCCCCGACGACTCCATCCTCGTGGCGGTCGCCGACCCGACGAGCGCGCTCTTCTCGGACGATCTCCGCCGCGCCCTCGGGGTGCCGCTGCGGTTCGCAGTCGCTGCGCCCGAAAAGATCGACGCGGCGATCACCTACGCTCACCAGCGACTCGAGGAAGGAGCTACTGCCCCGACCGACGAGCGAGAGCATGAGCCCACATTTAGGGTCGAGCGAAGCGCCTTGCCTGCCTGGCCCGCACTCGGTGCGCTCCTCATCCGCGATGGGCGGGTGAGCGAAGAGGAGCTCGAAGCCGTGGTCGGGCAGCAGCGCATCGCCGGCAGCAAGCGGCTGGGTGAATTGCTCGTCGAGCATGGCCTCGTAACCCGTGACCAGGTAGCGCTGCTGCTCGCAGAGCAGTACGAGCTTCCGTTCGTCGAGCTCACCGAATCCGCCGCAAAGCGAGGTGCAGCCGCCCTGCTCCCTGGCTGGATCGCCCGACGGTACTCGGCACTGCCGATTCGCGTCTTTCCTGACGGCTCCCTCCTTGTCGCTGTCTCCGACCCGACGACCGCGCTCCACTCAGACGAGCTCCGCGCTGCCGCCGGAATCCCGCTGCACTTCGCGGTTGCGCCGCCCGACGCGATCGCTGCGGCGATTGCACGGGCGTACGAGGACGCGCCCGGCGAGCTCGATGACGAAGCAGCTGCCCTCGAGTCCGCTGTCGTCGAAATGCCTGACAACCAGGACGACGACGCTCCCGGTGCCGCCGACAGAGCCGATCCCGATGAAGCTCCAGACACCGAGAACTTCGCCCACACTGAAGCCGAGGACCCTCCCGGCCCGAACGTGGAAGGCGAGTTCGTCGAGACGACAGTGGCTGAGGATTCTGCAGCACTTGCCTGGATCGACGACATCGTGGAGACACCCTTGCTCGAGGAACCCACTGCGCCGGTTGAGGCCGAAGGCCTTGCCGATTTTCCTCCGCTCGAGGTCGTCGCCGAGCAGAATGCGGACACGTCGGTCGTCGACGAGCCCGACGAAACAGCCGACGACGAGATCGCGGCCGTCTCGGCGACGGACGAGGTCGAAGAGGCAATCGAGCGCGCCCTTTCCCTGGGTGCTTCGGACCTCCACTTCACGCCGCAAGCGCATGCGGTCGTCGTGCGAGCGCGCATTGACGGCGTAATGCGTGAGCTCGGAACGATTCCGAGCTCGAAGAAATCCGAGGTCGCAGCCCGGCTGAAGCTCCTCGGCCAGCTCGACAGCGAAGAGTGGCGCGTACCCCAGGACGGACGGGTCGAGATCGGCGCGGGACAGGACACGGTCGATCTGCGAATCGTCGTGGTGCCAACGAAGCACGGGGAGAAGGTCACGCTCCACCTGCTACACCAAGCGTCCGCCCCGGGCTCACTCGCCGAGCTGGGGATGGCCCCCGAAAGCGAGGACGCCCTTCGCCGCGCGATTCTGCGGCCGTCAGGCGTCGTCCTCGTCTGCGGACCCACGGGAAGCGGATGCACAACCACCCTCTACGCGGCATTGCAGGAGCTGAATACGCCCGAGCGCACCTTGGCGACGATCGAGGACCCGGTCGAGCATCTGATGTCGGGGATCGACCAGACCGAGGTCGACCCTGTTGCGGGCCTCACTTTGGCATCCGGACTGCGTGCGATCCTCGGCTCCGATCCCAACGTCATCCTGGTCGGCGAGATCAGCGACGAGGAGTCGGCGCAGGTCGCGGTCCGGGCCGCCATGACGGGTTGCCTCGTCCTTTCGGCGGTCCACGTGGAGAGCGCCGCCGCAGCGATCGAGCGACTCACGTACCTGGGGGTCGAGCCGGGACTCCTCGGCGCGACGCTCACCTGCGTGATCGCGCAGCGCCTCGCCCGCCGAATCTGCACCGAGTGTCGTGAGTCCCACTACGCCACGCAGTCCGATGTCGCCGAGCTCGCGCGACCCCAGGACGAGCTCGGGCGCAGACTGCTCGTGCGCGGCACGGGGTGCGCGACTTGCGGCGGCACGGGGTATCACGGCCGCGTCGCACTCTTCGAAGTGCTTTCTCTCACCCGCGAGGTACAAGAACTCATCGGCCGGCGCTCTTCCATCGCCGAGATCGAGCGCGCCGCGATCGGCTCGGGGATGCGAACGCTTCGGGACGACGGCATTCGCCTGTGTCTCGAGGGACTGACGACCGCCGCGGAAATCCGGCGAGTCATCGGCGACCGAGAGCAAGACGCGTCAGGACCTGGCGCACCTCCAGAAGATCCGGCTCGGGCGACCGGCCCGGTCCCAGAGATCGCGCCTGCTTGAAGCGCGAAGTCGCCTCCGCCACGGCCAGCTCGCGGGCGGCTGACTTGGCTCCGCTCGGCGGCAACGGCTCACCCCCACGCCACCGGAGGCTCGCGGACTGCATTCGTCGAACCGTTCACGCGGCAACAGCGGATCACGGGGCATTCTTGATGCGCGTTTCGTGCTCGTCTTCGCATGTGCGGTGCATGTGGGCGCGAGCGGGAACTCGACGATCATCGTCCCGAGCAGGCAGCCGGGTAGAACCGAATCGAGGACGGGTGCGAATCACGGCGAGGCCGGAGCGGTGTGTGCGGGCCGGTCCTGCGGCCGACTCGTACCCGCAGGACGCTCCGGCCTCGCTTTCAGGGTAGGCCGTCCGCCCTCCCGCCCCTCGTCCGGCCCGGCGCAGGGTTCTCACGCGTCTGAACGCTCGCCGCGTTCTTGCCTACCGGGAGGGCTTTACGAATCGGTTGGCGAAACGCTCTGCCCCTTGCCCTTCTCCCATTGCTCTGCGCAGTCGGGACAATAGGTGAGCACCACCCGTTCGCCTGTATCGGGGTCTCTCTCGAGCACTATGGCGATCCAGCCTCGTTCGTCATCGGCCGCTCTTCGCCCGCAGTCCTCGCACCGCAGCATGGACGGTCAAAAAGTGCCTCTAGCTGCCTGTCGACGAAACCCCCGAAGGGGGGCGTCGACGGCCCAGCTGCTTTGAGACCGCGCATACAGATCTCGGTGAGCCCCGATTCAAAGACCTCGAGGCTCGCGAGCGCGTTTACCTTGCCGTCCTTGCCCGGAACAAGGCGCCGCCGGAGGCGGCGTCCGCCGCCGCAGGAGCTACCTCACCCAGAGCTGGTCGAGCAGGACACCTACTGCGGGTCGTACTGGTAGTTGCCGACGCGCTCGGAGACGAAGGTGACATAGCTTCGGTTGTAGGCAGGCACGATCGGCGCCTGCGCGAGCACGGCGTCCTCGACCTCTTGCCAGAGGGTCGTCGCGGCCGCCGGATCCTGCACCTGCGGGCGGAGGCGCGGCTCATCTGCGCGTCGATCGAGCGGTCGCAGAAACCCTCGAAGTTGCTGTTTTGCCCAGGTGACGCCGGCACGAAGGCCGCGCAGCTCAGAATTCGATCGATGAAGCCGGCCGCCGACGGATAGTCGGCTCCCCAGCCGGCCCAACCGATCTGAGCCCCCACCCGCGATTCCGAGACCTCGTCGAGGTACGCGCGGGCGCTCTGATGGGTTCGATCTTGAAGGCCGGCGTGCGCAACCCAACCCGAGCTCGCGGCGCGCCCGCCCCGCATGCGGCCGCCGAGGCTCCGAGGAGATCCGCGCTTCGGACGCAAGGCCTTGACTCCGAGGTTGTAAAACGTCGATGCCGGCGACTGATCGCTTCGCGAGCCTGGGGTGGGCCCTTACGAGGGAGGGTGTTATGGTTCGATCGCCCGGCGGCGGCTGGGCGTAGAGCTTGTCGAGGGAGGATCGTGGCAGTCGACTACTTCCTGAAGATCGACGGCGTTCCGGGCGAGTCAGCCGACGCGAAGCACAAGGGAGAGATCCAGCTCGAGTCGTTCAGCTGGGGCGAGACGAACTCGAGCGGCGCAGGGATGGGAGGCGGAGGGGGCGCCGACAAGGTCCAGATCCAGGACCTCGTCGTCACGATGCTTGTAAGCAAGGCGTCGCCCAAGCTCATGCTCGGCTGCGCCACCGGCAAGCACTACAAGGAAGCGGTCCTTACGGTGCGGAAAGCCGGCAAGTCGCAGCAGGAGTTCCTCGTCTTCAAGTTCAAGGACGTCATGGTGACCTCGTACCAGACCGGCGGCTCGGCGCAGTCCGACCTGCTCGTCGACCAGGCCTCGCTGGGATTTTCGACGATCCAGATGGACTACCGGCCGCAGAAGGCAGACGGCTCACTCGACGCAGCCGTCAAGGCCGGCTGGGACCTCAAGCAGAACAAGCCTCTCTAGTCCAATCGAACAAGAAAGCCCAGCTCGAGCAGGCGTCGGACGACGAGAAGCGCGGCAACGGCGAAGCGCTCGCGGTCCGCGTCTTCGACCTCGAGGTCCGCTGCGGTCGCGGCAACCACCTCGGCAAGCCTGCGGCCGCGCCCGAAGTTCGGGAGCAGCATCGCCGTCGAGCGGTCGAGACCCGCGCGGAACGCCAGGCCCTCGGTGAGCACCAGCGTCTGGCTCTCGACTTCGAAACGGCCGTCCCTGCACACGAGCTCCTGCTCGAGCCGATGCGCGTCGACCAGCTCGAACCGTTCCTCGAGGAGTGCGCTCTCGCCCGGGAGTGCCGTCAGATAGTCCTCCGCTTCGAAGATCCGCAGCGTGTGCACGGTTGCGGGCTCGAGCCTGTCGATCGGGATCTCGTCGAGCCGTACCCAGTTCGCCGCGCCGCTCCGACGGCGGAGGACGACGGCTCCGTACCCCACCGCCTCGATCCCGGCGCTCCGCAGGTAGTCGAGCCAGCGGTCGAGCGCGGCCTCGTGCTCGGCCGCCGAGCTGGCTGCGTGCGGGCCGAGCCAGCCGGCGGCGTGTGTCAGGGGATCGTCCGTCTTGTAGTGGAGGAGCCAGGCATCGCAACCGCTCCCGTGCACCCACTCACGGAGCGGCTCGGCCCACTCGTCACCGT
>JBKPDR010000027.1:0-40372 GCA_046727975.1 Actinomycetota bacterium
ATCTCACTCGTCCCCTTCTGCCTGAGTAGCGTCTCCGGGCAGAACGAGCGGAGTTTCACATCAAGCCTCTAGTCGCAGCCGACTCGGGCCGCGGCGAACCAAGATTGCGGCCGCGGCGCGCCGCGTGCGCGGTTAACGGTAGGCGCGCCGCTGCCGCCTGGCAAGACGGACCTGTCTCCTTCGGCCTCTAGCCGGGGCGCCCCCTCGATCGAGTCATGCTCTGAGAGGGCCGGGTTCCGATCGGTGGGAGCCGGGGCGTCCACGGTGTTCAACTAGCCGCCCGCCCCTGACTTACTGGACGCAGCGACGAGACGTGGTGTAGCCGTTCGTGCTCTCGCTGAGACCCCATGCCCGTAGGGTGCTCATGGAGCGCGACTTGACCGCCCGAGGCGTACCGAGCTTGCCGCGCGCCTTCGGTTCTAGACCGGACTTGAGCGAGTTGAGAAGGCCGCTGGAGACCTTGAGACAGGCGTTGCTTCCGATGATGCGCTCGGGGGGACGCAAGCGTGGCGCTGGTGACGGTTGCCGCCACGATGAGCGCACCGGCGGCGGAAGCGAGGAGGACGGCTAGCTTGGTCATTGGCTCTGGGCCTTGTCTTGGTGGACCCGCGCCACAACGAGGACACCTGGCCTCAGACGTCCTGATAGCGCTCCTTCTCTGCTTCAACCTGTCTGTCGTGCTCCTCCGAGAACTCCGGCTTTCGCTCCTCTTCGTACTCTTGCTCAGGAGTCTGCTCGGGCTCCTGTGGGCGACGACGAACGCGGTCGGCCAGGTCGCGCAGCCATTTCATGCGGCGAGTGTATGACGAGCGGCTCTCGTACGCCAGCGAAGCCATGCAGGCGCCCGGCTCCCTACGATTCCTCGCGTGACAGAGCAGAACGTTGCCGACGACGAGCGTGGCAGAGAACGGGACATCCTTGAACTCTTCGCTCGACTCGGGGTGCGGTCGCTCACCCGAGGCCAGATCGCGAAGGAGTTGCACGCCGACGAAGGTCGTCTCACGCATCGGCTGTTGTCCTTGTCCTCGCGCGGCTGGATCAAGCAGACCGGGTCGGAGGGCAGCTCGTACATCTACTGGACGCTCACGGACGAGGGTCAGGCGGAGCTGCGCCGCCGAACGCCCGACTAAGCCATTGCACCGTGTGCGGATCTACGAGCGTCCGCTTCGGGTGACAGGTCGCTCACGCGTCGTGACCTTGCCGCGAACGGGAAGGCCGATTAGGCTGATCGCGATGCCGATTGCGGCGCCAAGAAGCGTCCCACCGAGGAAGTAGCCGACCGCCGCACCGAGGAGCCCGAGCGCGACGGCTACGACGAGCCACCCTCCGTGCCGCTTCACAGTCTCGCGGACGTGTTCCAGCATCACGGACGCGGTCGTCTTCGCATGTGCCGTCCCGGCGACCGCGTAGACCCGTGCATCCGAGCCACACTCGGGGCACGGCTCCTTCTGCGTCTGCCCCCGGTCGTCGTCCAGGGCATGGCCGCACTGTTCGCAGGTGATTCCGGTGGTTTCCGTGGACGCAGTGTGCCTGTCGCGCCCTTCGTTGCCCATTTCGTTGCCCATGTGCGGGACTGCGCCCTTTCGGTGAAGCGCAATCCCGCATGGTTCCTAATGGGCCCGCCTGGATTCGAACCAGGGACCAACGGATTATGAGTCCGCTGCTCTAACCAGCTGAGCTACGGGCCCGGCGCAAGGAGAGTATCCCTCCGCGGAAGTGCGAAGCACCTTCCGCTGCTGAGCTGAGCTACGGGCCCAGGATGCAGGGTAACTCGGTTGAGCCCGACGGTTCCGGCCGGCCGACGTTCCCGTCTCCTGCCACAATGGGCTGCGGCGTGAAGACGTTCCAGTACGAGGCGCAACTTCGCACCGCCGGTGGGCTCGCCGTCACCGATATCACCGACGAGGTCCAGGACGCGGTCAACCAGAGCGGGATCCGGGACGGCATCTGCTGCGTCTACTCCCCGCACACCACGTGCTCCGTCCGCGTGAACGAATGGGAGCGCGGGTTTCTCGAGGACTTCGCCGTCCTGCTCCGGAGACTCGTTCCTGCCGAGCACTACTACGCGCACGACGACTGGGACCGCCGCACGGAGAACGTCTGCCCGGAAGACATGGAGGCGTCGAACGGGCACGCCCATTGCATGTCCATGCTGCTCGGCCCCGCCGGAGAGTCGATTCCGGTTCGCGACGGCGAGCTCCAGCTCGGACAGTGGCAACGCGTTCTCTTCCTCGAGCTCGACCGCGAGCGCGACCGGCGCTGGACCGTGCAGGTCGTGGGCGCCTAGCCCCTGCGCTACTCGAGAAGTTCGCAGTCTCGCTGGATTGGCGACGGTCAGCGTCACGTCCTCGACGCTCCGCATCGCTCGCGTCGATACGCGCGCGCCTCGTCGACGAGCGCCTCGAAGAGAGCGGCGTCCTCACCGGCCTCCGGATGCCAGAGAACGCCGAGCGCGAAGCGCCGCGTGGGATCCTCGAGCCCCTCGAGCGTCCCATCCTCCGCCCAGGCGGTCTCGACCAAGCCGTCCCCCACGCGGCCGAAGCCCTGGTGGTGGTGCGACTTCACCGGGCCATGCTCCCCGACGACGTTGCCGAGCCGCGACCCGCGCTCGATCCGAACACGGTGCTCGGCGAACGTGCCCGGTATCTGCTTGTGCTTCTCGTCGCCGATCACCTCCGGAAGGTGTTGAACGAGATCGCCCCCGCGCACGACGTTCAAGAGCTGGCTGCCCCGGCAGATCGCGAGCGTCGGGAGGTCCTTCTCGAGCGCCGCACGAAGAAGCGCGAGCTCGGCTGCGTCTCGTCGCATCTGCGGCTCGTCCGTGGCCGGATGGGGATCCGCGCCGTACGCCGCCGGGTCGAGGTCGGCTCCGCCGGTGAAGACGAGCCCGTCAATTGCGCCGAGCGTCTCTTCCATGCCGTCCTCGCTCGGTGGGATCACGAGCGGACGGCCACCTGCGCGCTCGACGGACGCGACGTAGTCCCAGGGCACGAGGGCGACCGGGAGCTTCCACGGGCCGAAGCTCGCCTCCTGGGCGTACGACGTGATTCCGATGACTGGTCTCACACCGGCTCCGTCTCCACGATCCAGATCGTGCCGTCGCCGGTCTCCATCGGGTGACCGTCCGCCGGCTCGAGGCTGACGCGTAGCACGCGAACCGTCTCCCTGTCCAGGTCGGTCAGCGCACCATGCTCGACGCCGTCGCGTCGTGACGCAAAGCGCCAGGCGCGCACCTGCCGGTAGATCTCGGCGGCAGGCTGCGCCCAGTCGATCCGGACGTACTCGGGCTCGAAGAACGGGTAGTAGCGGCCAGCGCCCTCCGGCTGTGGGTCACCCGGGTCGCCTGCTTCCACCCGGGCGAGCGCGCGTGGGAGCAGGTGGCCGACAAGCGCGACGAGCTTGGGTGTGAGCTCCTCCCAGGAGTGCTCGTCGTCGAGCTGGACGGACCCCTGGGCGAGGATAGGCCCCGTGTCGAGCTCCGCATCCATGCGGTGGAACGTGAACCCGACCTCGTTCTCGCCGTTGCGGATGGCCCAAGACAATGGGCTCGGCCCGCGGTACTCGGGCAGGAGCCCGGGGTGCCCGTTGACCCAGCCGAGGCGCGGGACCGCGAGTGCGTCCGGCGGGACCTTCCAGGGGAACGCGGCACAGATCGCCACGTCGGGCTCGTAGCGGCGGAGGAGTGGCGCGATCCCTGTCCGCGTGGCGGGAATGACCACGTCGAGCCCGGCCGGCGCGTTGCTCACGAGCTCGCCGAACTCGTTCCCGTACCGCCCGGCATGCTCCCTCGAGCAGAGCAGCGCCACGGGCTCGTGGCCGAGGGCGCGGAGGAGCTCCGTGAGCCCGCGTGCGGCATCCGGGACCTGCGAAATGAGAACGACTTTCATCCGCGTTCGAATTATCGGGACCGCGCCCAGTCGGTCACGGTCTTGTCGAAGAGTGCCTGCTCCGTCCGCCGCGTAGTTGAGGTAATCGTCGACGACGTGATCGCCGAAAGCCGCCGCTCCATCGTCCCGGACTCGAGCGACGCGATCGCCTCCCGCATCGTGGACGGAAACCTCATCGCATCCGACTCGTACGCGTTGCCTGCGAGCGGCGCTGGGAGCGAAACCTCGTTGTCGATCCCGTGGAGACCGGCCGCGATGACCGCGGCGAACGCGAGGGTAAGGATTGACGTCACCGCCTCGCGAGGCGGGTGTGAGCTGGCTCGGATCGACGTAGCCGTCGTCGGCTGGAACGCCGCGCCAAGCAGGCCGTCGCCTGTCCTCGGAGGGAAGAGCTCCTGCCTCGGCGGGCGAGATCACCTCCAGGGGAAGCCCGAACGTCTTCGCCCAGCCGGCCTGGCGTGCGATCTTCTCCTCCAACGCCCGGTAGAGGTCGACCGAGCTCATCATTTTCGTCAGCGAGAGCAAGCTTCGAAGCTGACCCACGAGGCCTGCGGAGTGAATGTCGAGCCGCTCGTCAGGTCTGTGCGCTCGAGAAGCACGACATCGTCCCATCCGAGGCGAACGAGCCAGTAGAGCACGGCGCAGCCGCCAACGCCTCCGCCGATCACGACCGCCCGTGCCCGGTCGCGCATGCGAGGCACCCTAAACTCGCCGCTCTCGCGGGCGAGCCTGAACCCCGCGCGCCGCGCGGGCCTCTGCGCCTCCGCAATTTGCGCGAAATTCGTGGACGTGCCCTTGAACGACGCGTCCGTCTTTGCATAGAGTCCCGCCTGCGCCGAGCACGGGGCGCCGGTAGGAAGAAGCCTCCCGAGCAGCTGTACGCGGAAGCGAAAGGTCGGTCGGGACGGTGGACGAAAGCGTTCCCGGCTCGGCGAATCTTGCGGCCGAGCCCTCGTGCTCGGCCGTTTTCTTCTCTTCAGGAGCTCTAGAGCAAGCGACTCATGTCGCAGTTTGATTCTATGTGAAAGGAAAAATTCGCAATTTGCGACACTCGCGCCGGAGTGTCCTTGACGGGGTCGGACCGACCCCCTAGAGTCGCGATTGCACCGAGTACGGAGCGTCCGAGGTTGATGGCTCTCCGATCGGCAGTCGCTTCGGCGGCGGTCAGTCGGGAAGCCGGACGGAGACGTCACCGGCTCGGTGCATTTCTTCGTGGTCCGCGAGCGTTGGTGTCCGAGCCTCTGCGTCGGCGAGGTCCGCGGATGACTGTGGTCACCGCCGGCCGAACCGTGCAGTTTCCGTGAAATTCATTCGACCGGGCTGCTTGACCGAGAGCGACGCGTGCCATAGGGTCACTTCTGCACCGAGCACGGAGCGTCCGAGGTTGATGGCTCTCCCATAGGCAGTCGCTTCGGCGGAGGTCAGTCGGAAAAGCCGGACGAAGACGTCACCGACTCGGTGCATTTTCTTTTTGCGCGCGTATCCTCGCTCGCGTGCGCCGCCTCCTCGCGCTCGTCAGCTCGATCATCTTCGTCGACGCGATGCTGTTCACCGCGTTGACGCCGCTCCTTCCGCGCTACGCGGAGGAGTTCGATCTCTCGAAGGTGGGGGCGGGCGTGCTCGTCGGCGCGTTCGGCGCGGGCGCGCTCCTCGGCGGGGTTCCCGGAGGAATCGTCGCGGCGAAGTTCGGCCCGAAGCGAGCGGTCGTCGGGGGTCTCGTGCTCCTCGGCATCGCGAGCTTCGCCGTCGCAGCGGCGGACAGTGCCTCCACTCTCGGCGCGGCTCGCTTCGTCCAGGGGCTCGCGAGCACGACGACGTGGGCGGGCGCGCTGGCGTGGATCGCCGTCGTCGTGCCGCGGAACGAACGCGGGCAGGCCATCGGGATCGCCTTCGGGGCGGCCGTGTTCGGCGCCGTGCTCGGCCCCATGTTCGGAGGAGTCGCCGAGCTCGTCGGAATCCGGGCGTCGTTCACAGTGGTCGGCGTCCTGACGCTCGCGTTCGCCGCGTTCGCGGCGCTGCCGGCACCTGCTCCTCCACAGCCGCTCAGCGCCCGCGGCCTCCTTCGCGCCTTTCGCGATCCTCGCTTCCTCGGCGGTCTCTGGCTCAACACGCTTCCGGCCATGCTCTTCGGAATGCTGGTCGTGCTCGCTCCGCTCGCGCTGGACGAGCACGGCTGGTCCACGCTCGCGATCGCCTCGCTCTTCTTCGCCGCCGGCCTGTTGGAGGTGGTGATCAACCCGATCCTCGGCCGCGCGAGCGACCGGGCCGGGCGCCTGCTGCCGATCCGCATCGCAGTCGCCGCCTCGATCATCGTCGCAGCGGGCCTCGCCTTCGCCACGCAGCCGGTGCTCATCGCCGTGCTCGTCGCAGCGGCGTCGCTCAGCTTCGGCGCGTGCTACACGCCCGGCATGGCACTCACGTCCGACCGTGCGGACGTGGCCGGGCTCGCCCAGGGACTCGCCTTCGGATTCATGAACACCGCCTGGTCACTCGGGGCGACGGTTGGCCCGACGCTCGGCGGCGCGCTCGCCGAGGCCTGGGACGACACGCTTCCGTATCTCCTGGGGTCGAGCCTGTGCGCTCTCACGCTGCTCGCGACGTGGCAGATCGCCGCGCAGAGAGTGAAGCCTCGTGCAGCGTGAGGACTGGGATCGCCGCTATGCGGAGACCGAGCTCGTATGGAGCGGGAGGCCGAACCGCGTCCTCGTCGTGGAGACAACCGCGCTCGAGCCGGGACGAGCGCTCGACCTGGCGTGTGGAGAGGGGCAGAACGCCGTCTGGCTCGCGCAGCACGGGTGGCGAGTGACCGGCGTCGACTACTCGAGCGTCGCGATCGCGAAGGCGCGCGACCGTGCCGATCGCGAAGGTGTCGAGATCGATCTCGTCTGCTCCGACCTTCTCGAGTACGAGCCCGAGGTCGCTGCTTTCGACCTCGTCGTCGCCTTCTTCCTTCACGTCCCCGGAGCTGAGCGCCGCCGCATCCTCGCACGTGCCGCCTCCGCCCTCACGCCCGGTGGAACGATCCTTCTCCTCGGGCATGACCTGACGAACATGACCGACGGCGTCGGAGGCCCCAGCGACCCTTCGGTTCTGTACACGCCTGACGACATCGTTGCCGACCTTTCGGGTCTCGAGATCGAAAGAGCCGAGCGGGTGCTCCGTGACGTCGTGCACGCCGAGCGGCCGGCGATCGACGCGCTCGTCAGGGCGCGGCGACCGGAACGCTCGTGAGCGTGGCCGGGAAGCGCTCCAGCGCCCATTCGGCGTCGAGTCGCTCCAGCCGGTAGTCGCGGCCGTTGACGAGGCGGAAGTCGCCCGTTCGCGGATCCATCGGAAGCCGCGACTCGGTGGGGTACCAGCGGTTGTGGCGATCGATCAGGTCGTTGATCTCGTGGAACGACCAGCTGCCCATCATCGCCTTCCAGCGACGGGCAAAGCGGGCTTCGTCCGCCCCACACTCGTCGGCGAGTGCTTGCCATGCCTCATCCAGTCGACCTTCGTGCTCCGCGGTCAGGGCCTCGATCTCTCGCAACCGCAGCATGTATGGGAGCGGACCGCCCGCGCTCGCGAGGTAGGACTCGGCGCTCGACCGAAAGTTGCGAAGCCGAAGCGGGAGAGGTCGACCAGCGAGCGAGATCGAGCGCAGGTCCTCCTCGAGCGCCGCGAGCTCACGCCGCTGCCGCGGCGTCTCGGGCAGCACGACCTGCTGGCGCATGATCGAGTCGAGCTCGGCCTTCTCCACGTCGCAATTAGACCTGACGAGGGCGAGCTACAGGCCGCGCAGGCGTGACCAGAAACCTCGCCTCGGGGCCTCGTCCGCCGCGGTGTCTGCGACCTCCGCGGACGGCTCGTCCGTGGGAGCCGTCTCGTTCTGTGGCACCTGCTCCGGCTGCCGCTCCGGCTCGGGATCGGGCTTCGCCTCCGGTGGCTTCGGCCTCAGCAGCTCCTGTCCGCCCCGCCGTTCGGCAAGCCGATCGAAGTCACCGCGAATCGCTTCGCGCATTGCCTCGAGCTGGCTCTCCTCTCTCACAGGCCGGTGGTTCCCGCCCACTGCCGCGAGTCCTGCCGCCCCTCCTAGCGCCGAGAGCCGAAGGTGGCCACCCAGATGCTTCCTTCGACCAGCGCGGCCCCGATGTTGCGGAAGCCTGCACCGAAGATGTTTGCTCGATGCGGAGGCGACTCGATCCAGGCCGCAACGATGTCGCGGGCCGTAACCTGGCCTCGCGCGCCGAATGCGAGGTTCTCGGCGAACGACGCGTACGGGTACCCGGAGGCGCGGAGCGGGGCGAGCGGGTCCGTTCCGCACGGAGCGTGTGTCAGCGCCCCGCAGGAGGCCACCTTGCGCCCCTTCAGGGCTGCAGCGCGCTGGAGGGACCTCGACGGCGCGAGCCACCTCATCCCGACGCTCCTGCGCGCCCAGTTCACGAGGCACGCGATCGCCCGTCGCTGGACGGCCGGCGTCGCTGCGGGATCAATCGAGCCGGCGCAGACCTCGGCCGGGGCGAGGTAGGCGCTCGAGGGGCGCTCATCCGCTCGCGCGGCATGGGTCGTGAAGAGCACCGCGAGCGCTGCCGCACCGAGCGCTGCTATGCCGAGCCGGACCGATGCTGCTTTTGGCGCATGGGTCATGCCGTCAGAAGAGGGTTGCCGCCGCAGACCTCTCGCGCGGGACGCCCCCATCCCCTCAGATCGGGGGATTTAAACAGACTCGGGCGGATGGTGCGTCCGCCATGTCGCCGCCGCGAGGAGCCCGAGGACGAGCGTCGGTACCACGGTGAGGAAGCGATAGAGGAGCGTCGCCGCGACCGCATCCGCGTTCGAAGCGCCGAAGGCCACGAGCGCGCCGCTGAGGCCGAGTTCGACGAACCCGAGCCCGGCGGGCGTCAGCGGAAGCGCGCCCAGGATGCGGACGAGGGCCCAGGCGGCGAATGCCTCCACCCCCGAGACGTCCGAAGCGGGCACCCCGACCGCGTGGAGGCACGCGAGCAGGACGAGGAAGACCGTGAGGTGCCCGACGAGGGTGGCAAGGGTCAGCACGTGCCACCGTCTGCGAAGCAGTACGAGCGTTCGCCCGCGGAAGCCTGCGAGGCTCTCCCCGCCCCAGCCGACGGGTCGCCTCCGAAGGAGTCGACGGAAGCGGGTCACGAGACCCGCGACGAGCTCGCCGATCGAGTGCGCCCGCTCCCTGCTCGAGAGCGCGAGCGCGAAGAGGGCGACGGCGAGGACGAGGACGATGATGCCGACAACGGCGGTCGTCCGGAGCGCCGGGTGCTGCTCGTTTATCGCGGTGAGCAGCGCGAGCGCGACGATTGGGAAGGCGAGGTTCGCGAACTGGTTCCAGACCCCGGTCACCGCGACGGCAAGACCGACGGCACCCGCCTCGAACCTCCAGGACCGCAGCATGGCGTACGAGCTCGCCATCCCGACGGCGGCACCGGCCGGAGACACGATCGAGATCGCGGTCGACGCCTGAGTGAGCACCATCGCGCGCCGGAAGCCGAGCCGGGGGAGCGCAATCATCCACGGCGGCGCGAAGGTGGCGAGGTTGAGCACGGTGGCCGCGGCGAGAAGCAGCGCGTCCTGCCAGCCGACGCCCTGGAGGACCTCCCAGACGTCGCGGTAGTCCGCGATCCGCGGGAGGACGAGCGCGAAGACGCCTGCGATCACGGCGACCGCGAAGCCTCCGCCAAGCAGGCGCCCCCTCGTCAGGGTCGATCGGCGAGGTTCTTGCGCCGTGTCGTCCGGCATCCGCGGGAACCTATCGCGCAGAGTCCGAACGTTCGCTCACGCCGGCCAGCCGACACCAGCGAAGGAGCCCGCATGTCGAGATCGAAAAGGCTGTCCGTCACTCCGGGAACGGCGATCGCCGTCCTGGCCCTCTTCTTCGCCCTCGGAGGCTCTGCGTTCGCAGTCGGCGAGGAGCTGGCCGCGGCTCAGCAGCGCTGCGCCAACGGTGCGGTCCGAGGCATCGCGACGGTGGTCGGCGACAGCGCCGGCATGGCGAACCTCGCAGACGCGTTCACGAGCCGGAAGGGAGTCTTCGCGCGCGCGTTCAACTGCACGGGCCGTGGCGTCCAGGTGCGGAGGACCGGCATCGGCATATACGAGGTTCGCTTCGTCGGAAACGCCGCTCCGACTGCGCTCGCGGGGGGAGTGAGCGGCTCGATGGCGTCCGTCCAGTCCCTCGGGGGCGGCACCTTCAGGGTCACGGTCTATCCCTCCGGAGCGCACGACACCCTGGACCTTCCCTTCACCGTGTTGATCGTCTAGGGAAGCCGCGAGGCGAAGAACGCGCTGACGATCCCCGCCGCGACGAGGAGCGCGGCCGCAAGAGCGACGAGGACGAACGTGATCTCGCTCTTACCCGGCTCACGGCCGAGGCTCGAGCCCAGCTCGCCGTACGCGGAATCGAGCGCCTCGGCCGTCCGCGCCTCGGTGAACTCGCCCCCCGTCATCTCGGCGATCTGGCGCAGCGTTGTCGGATCCGGAGGCACACGGATGCGACCGCCGGACCCGGGGGTTCCGAAGAAGCCGCCGCCGCGCGTCACGGTCCCATTCGGCGTCCCGAGCGCCACGGTGTACACCGGGATGCCCGCGTCCTTCGCCAGCTGTGCGCCTTCGAGCGGCTGAAGGATTCCCCGGGTCTGCGCTCCATCGGAGAGGAAGAGGATGGACACGAGCTTCTGCGGCTCTGTGTCCACAGCCGCAGCGAGCATTCTCCCGTCGGGAGAAAGCGTCGGCACAGCGATCTGGCCGTCCGTGTCCGGGTCCTCCTCGAGTGCGCGTCGCCCGAGCTCCGTCGCGACCTCGAGCGCGTCGCCGATCGCCGTGCCTCCATAGATCAGGAACTCCCCGATCTCGTCGACCGCCTGGCCGACGAGCTCGTGGTCCCTGGTCGGTGGGGTCGCCACCTGTGCCTCGCCAGCGAAAGCGACGAGCGCCACGCGAAGCCGGTCCGGCACCTGGTCGAGGAAGGTGTGCACGGCTTCCTGGGCGGCACCGAGCCTCGTCGGCGGGACGTCGCGCGACTGCATCGATCGTGACGTGTCGATCACGAGGATCACTGTCGCCCGCTCGTTCGTGACCGTGCGGCTCACTTCGGGTCGAGCGAGCGAGACGAGGAGCGCGGCCAGAGCGAGGGCAAACAGCCCGGGCGCGATGTACCGGGACCAGGGCCGCCCGCGGACGACGCTCTCGAGCACGTCCATGTTCGTGAACCGCACCGCGTAGCGCATGCGCCGCCGCTCGGCCAGGATCCAAACACCCGCGGCGACGGCGATCAGGAGCAGGCTCGCGAGCAGGTAGGGGCGTTGAAGGCTCATCGGAGCCCTGAGCAGACGGCTTGTACCTGGACGGTCGCGCGAACCGCGCCGAGCTCCGCATCACCGCGGACCAGCACCGTGACCCGCCCACCCTGCACGACCTGCGTTCCGGACACGCTGGCCGCGAGGCTCGCACCAGGCGGCCTCGACGTGAAGAAGCCAAACGCATGCGACGCGCCGACGAGGTGCTCTCGTGCAAGGCAGTTGCGGGAGACGCTCGCCGTGCCGGCACGTACCCTTGCATTGCG
This sequence comes from Actinomycetota bacterium, assembly GCA_046727975.1. Lineage (GTDB taxonomy): Bacteria > Actinomycetota > Thermoleophilia > Gaiellales > Gaiellaceae > GMQP-bins7. The sequence goes on from JBKPDR010000027.1 coordinate 11,458, forward strand.
GACTCGACGAACCACCGGCTTCCCGGGCGGGAACGCCGTCGCTGCCGTGGGTATTCGGATTCCGCCGCCGGACGCGGGCATGCACCCGATGCGCGGCCTGAAGCTCGGAGCACGCGCGGTCGCACCCACATAGGTCGCGACGAAGGTCACGGCGCGCGAGGTCGTGATCCCGGGGTTGACCGGGCTCCCGAGGTTCCCGATGAACGTGACGTCGAGCGCGCGCTGGCTGAGGTCGGCCGAGACGCCGCCGACGACATAGCCGCGCGGGCACGAGAGCTGGTACTCGACGCGCGGCCGGTCCGCACCGCTGGCCGTAGGGACGACGACCCACGGCCCGACTCGTGGAACGCAGATCATCAGGCCGTCGCACTCGCGGGCGGCACCTGCGGGGGAGGCCGCGACCGCGAGCGCCGCCACAATGGCGACGAGCAAGACGCCGCCGGTCTTCACGGAACCCTCCGGAAGAGGAGCGCCGAGAGAGCCCCGCCTGCGAACAACAGCGCTGCGGCACCCGCCGCGAAGTAGTCGGTCACCTCGCGTGACTCCTTGCGCTTTCCGAGCCGCGAGCCGAGCTCCTCGTACACCTCGCGCAGGCCTTCGTCGTCGGGCGCCGTGAAGAACTCGCCTCCGGAGACCTCCGCGACCTCGGCGAGCGTCTCGGGGCTCGGCGGTACGCGAATGAGGCGGCGAAGGCCGCCCGTCAGGGTCTCCTCGACGACGCCGAGGGGCGTTCCGAGGAGCACCGTGTACACGGGAACGCGCTCCTTCTTCGCCTGCTGAGCGGCGGTCTGAGGTGAGATCCGCCCGCCGTCCCGGGCTCCGTCGGAGATGACGAGTACGGCGCGCGGGGGCGTCGTCCCGTCGCTCCCGCGCTCCTTCTCGCCGAGCCTGAGCGAGAGCACCACGGCGTCCCCGATCGCCGTCCCCTCGCCGGGAGTGAGCGAGTCGAGCGAGGCCTCGACGAGCGCTCGGTCGTCGGTCGGCGGCACACCGACGACGGCACGTGTCGCGAAGGAGACGACCCCGACGCGGAACTTCTCCGGGACGTCGGCGAGGAATGCCTTGGCGGCGGCGCGAGCCGCCTCGAGTCGGCTCGGCTGAACATCCGTCGCCTTCATCGACCGCGAGACATCGACGGCGATGATCACCGTCGCCTCCTCGCGGGGCACGCTCACCGTCGCGTGCGGCCGCGCGACACCGACGATCATCGTGCCGAGGGCGACGAGGAGGACCGCGAGCGGGAGGTGCCTGAGCCGGCCGGGCGTCCTGTCGAGCAAGTTCGGCAGGAGCGCAGGGTTCCCGAACCGGGCGGCGACCAGCGCCCTTCGCCGCTCGTGCCAGACGTAGAGGCCGACCAGGAGCGGCAGCGCGAGGAGCCCGAGCAGCGCGATCGGCCAACCGAAGCTCAACGGTGGCTCCTGCGCAAGAAGGCAGCCAGCGTGCGCAGCCAGTCGCCCTCGGTCGACAGCACCACGTGTCGCGCGCCCACGGAGACCAGCGTCTCCGCGATCCCGGCCCGCTCCGCGTGCGCGGCCGCTGCGAAGCGCTCGCGCAGGCGTGCGCTTCTCGTGTCGATGCGCAGCTGCCGGCCCGTCTCGGGATCGACGAGCCAGAGCGGGCCGACGTTCGCGAGCTCCTGCTCCCGCGGGTCACGAATCTCGATCGCCAGGACGTCGTGCCGGCTCGCGACCTCGAGGAGCGGGCTGCGCCAGTCGAGCGGTCCGCGAAAGTCCGACACCAGCACCACGAGCGAGCGCTGGCGGGCGAGGGCGCCGGTCCGCTGGATCGCCTCCCCGAGCGACGTTTCGCCGACTCGCTCGTGCGACTGCTCCCGGTGGAGGGCCGTGAGGAGGCCGATGAGACCGACACGCCCCTGCCGGGGCGGAAGCGACGTGGGATCGGCATCTCCGAACGAGACGATGCCGAGCCGGTTTCCGCGCCTTGTCGCCAGGTGCCCCATGGCGATCGCGACCCCTTCCGCCACGTCGGCCTTGCGACGATCGGCGGTGCCGAACTCCATCGAGGGTGACGTGTCGAGCACCAGCCAGGTCACGAGAACGCGTTCGGCGAGATCGACGCGGACGTGCGGCTCGCTCGTCCGTGCGGTGACGTTCCAGTCGATGCGCCGGACGTCGTCTCCGGGGATGTACGGGCGAACGAGTGCGAGCTCGGATCCTTGCCCGAGGAGCGCCGATCGATAGTCGCCGGCCAGGAGGCCTTCGACCCTGCGCCCGATGCTCACGTCGAGGGCACGGAGCAGCGCTTCGGGCATCGGCCCGGGGCCGGGCCGTGCCGGCGTCGGGTCCGCGTGCATCGTCGCTCGCATTACGCGACGCTCGCCCTCGCGAGGTCGATCTGCGGGACAGGCACTGCGGCGACTACCTGCTCGAGGATGGCGTCCGGTGTCACCTCCTCTGCAAGCGCCTGGTACGTGAGGACGAGGCGATGCCGGAGGGCGTCTCGCGCCAGCTCTTGGAGATCCTCGGGAAGCGTGTAGTCGCGGCCGCGCACGAGCGCGAGCACGCGTCCGGCTTGGACGAGGCTGATGGGGCCCCGTGGGCTGGCGCCGTACGCGATGTACTTCTCGAGCTGAGGCAGGCCGTACGTGGCCGGCTCACGGGTTGCGGTGGCCAGCGCGACCGCGTAACTCACGAGGGCCGGATCTACGTAGATGTCGAACACGGCACGCTGCAGCGCCTTCAGGTCGTCGAGCGAGAGCGCCTGGCGCAGGTCCGGCGGAGGCACGAGCTGGCGATGGACGACCGTGAGCTCCTCGTCGTGCTTTGGATATCCGATGACCACCTTGAGCATGAAGCGGTCGACCTGGGCCTCCGGCAGCGGGTACGTGCCCTCTGACTCGATCGGGTTCTGGGTCGCCATCACGAGGAACGGGTCGGGCACGAGATGCGTCTCGTGACCGATCGTCACCTGGCGCTCCTGCATCACCTCGAGGAGCGCCGACTGCACCTTCGCGGGCGCGCGGTTGATCTCGTCGGCGAGCAGGAAGTTGCAGAACACCGGGCCTAGCTCTGTGTCGAAGGTTCCGTCCCCCGCGCGGTAGATCCGGGTGCCGACCAGGTCGGACGGAACAAGGTCCGGCGTGAACTGGATGCGCGAGAACGTCCCGCCGAGGACGCCCGCTGTGGTCTTGATCGTCAACGTCTTGGCGAGACCGGGCACGCCCTCGATCAGGAGGTGCCCCTGCGCAAGCAGGCAGACGAGGACGCGCTCGAGCATCTCGTCCTGACCCGCGATCACGCGCCTGATCTCGAAGAGCGCCTGCTCGAGCTGCTCCTTCGCCTCCTGTGGCGAGGGGGCTGCGAGGTCCTGCGACTGCTCCGTCACCTCGGGCTCCTTCTCTCGGTTCCCAGGGTTATACGTAAGCACGTCAAGCTGAGTTTTGGGTAAGAGCGCGGTGAATCGCCCCAGGACCGTGCGAACGAGTTCAGAGATGTGGGGTGGCGGGGCCCGCGGAGGCACGCCCCCCGTAGGACTAGAGGAACGTGCCGTTTATGGACACAAGGTCAATCCGGCACATGCGCCCGGCAAGCCACCACGATCCTGAAGACGGAAGAAAAGCCCGCAAATTGCGGTAAACGAGCTTGACCAGCCACTCCCCGCGGAGGGTAGGGTCAAAGGGGTAACCGTCCTCCAGTCAAAGGAGGGTTTGAATGGCTGCGACGGTCACACATTCTCTGGTTCAACAGTTCGCTTCGATGAAGCCGAACGAGTTCGGACCGACGATCGAGCCGAAGTGGCAGGTCGGCGAGCGCCTTCTCAAGGAGGTGAAGGCGTCGGTCGAGAAGGGATACCTGACTCCGCTCGACGGAGCGCGCCTCATCTCGTCGATCAGCGCCACGCTCTTCGGCTACGACGAGTTCATCTTGCGCGAGATCTCGCCCGAGACGTGGCTCGCGACGACGCCCACGCGCCGATAGAGGACTCGTAAGAAGAAGAGGGAGGAGTCAGGCTCCTCCCTCTTCTTGTGTCACTCCAACATGCTCGAATCCTCGGAGGGCCTCCTCCCGTTCGGCTGGACCGACCATCGGCTCTGGGACGTCACAGCGGCGGAGCTGGATCGAAAGTGGGCTTTCGCGGCCCCCCGTAAGGGTGACGCGAGCCCTTCGTTTCCTGCCGATGAGCAGAGTGGTTCCCCGATTGCGGAGAGGGGCAGAACGGGCGCCGAGGCACCCACCCGAGGAAAGGAAGAACGTGGCACTGCTCTTGGAAGCGACATATGAGAGCCTGGCCGATCTGCGCGAGCGGGCCAAGGCAGAGGTGGCGAAGGTCGTTCTCGGGCAGGATCGCGCGGTCGAGCTGATGCTCGTCGCTGCGCTCGCGCGGGGGCACATTCTTCTCGAAGGCCCGCCCGGGAGCGCGAAGACGCTGCTCGGGCGCGCGGTCGCGCACATGCTGGGCGCGTCGTTCAAGCGCATCCAGTTCACCCCGGACACGAGCCCCGCGGAGCTCACCGGCGTCTCCGTCATCAAGAACGGGGAGCCGACGTTCTTCCCCGGCGCCGTGTTCGCGAACGTCCTGCTCGCGGACGAGATCAACCGCACCCCGCCCCGCTCGCAGGCGGCGCTCCTCGAGGCCATGCAGGAGCGGCAGGTGACGGTGGAGGGCAAGGCGCACCGACTTCCCGATCCGTTCCTCGTCATCGCGACGCAGAACCCGTTCGAGCACGAGGGCGTGTTCGTCCTCCCGGAGGCGCAGCTCGACCGCTTCCTCTTCAAGCTCGAGCTCGAGTACCCCGACGCCGAGTTCGAGCTCGGCATGCTCAACCTCCCGCACAACGGAATCGCGCCGGACATGCTCGGCGAGGTCAAGCCGCTGCTCGGCGTCGTCGGCCTCGACCGCGCCCGGGACGAGCTCAACACGACCACCGTCAGCGAGGCCGTCGGCCGTTACGTCGTCACGCTCGCCCGCCGCACTCGAGAGTTGCCGGGCGTGGAGCTCGGAGTGAGCTCGCGCGGAATCATGCACCTCATGAGCGCGGCGAAGGCAAACGCACGCCTCAGCGGGCGAGACCATGTCTCGATCGCCGACGTACGCGAGATGGCGCCGTTCGTGCTCCGTCACCGGTTGATCTGCATGGAGGGCACGAACCCCGACTCGGCGCTCCGCCAGGCCCTCGACTCGATCCCGGCTCCCGTGCCGACGCCGGTGGAGGACGTCAGCGCGGCGGCCCCCGCTCCGAACGCCGACATCGAGTCGTTGCACTTCACCGAAGCTCCGCCGCTGACCGACCCGGACGACTCGGCGAACTAAAGAACCTCTCGCATTCTCCGCCCTCGGAAGGCCCCGCCAATGCGGGGCTTTCCCTTTCGGGACTCAGAGCTTCGTCTCGGAGGGCCAGGGGTTCTCGCTTCCGTACCGCTGTGTCCCGGGCCCGGTCGGCCACGCGGTGCGACCCAGAACTCCTGCTCCGACGTGCAGGGTCCTCTGCGGGAAGATCGTCGCGAACGGCGTCGCCAGATATGGAGGCGAGATGAGAACACCCGCATAGCCGCCGTCGTCGGTCATCAGCGTCGTGCAGATTCGTGCAGGCTCGGAGGAGAGCGCCGAACGAATCGCTCCGGTGACGGCTGGATCGTCGAAGGGGATCGAGACGCCGGCCGGCGCCGCCGCCAGGGCGACCACGGCCTCGGGGCCGTCAGGATCCACGACGCTCGGGTCGATGCGCCATGCCGAATCCGGCTTGGCGGCTTCCTCATTCCACACCGCCAGCCAGCCGCCCTCCTCGACACGAGCGCTGAGATGCGCGTTACGCGGCTCGTCGACGAACGCGATCCAACTCGTGTTCACGCGGAGGCTCCCATTGCTCGCGCACAGCCCGCGTCACCAGCCGCAGATCGCGATGCAGCTCCTCGTGCGACGGACGGCCCCAGTACCAGTAGCCGTTGTAGATCGACGCGATCGTGAGGTCCGGCTCGAGTACGAAGACGGTCGGCGTGTACGGCTCGTGGGCGTCGTCCGTCGTCTCGCGGAGCTCGAGCTCGTCGAGGTAGCGCCGGCGGTGATCCGAGAGGAACGTCCAGCGCGCGCCCAGTCCTGCGCGGAAGGCCGACTCGACCTCGGGCAGATCGACGCTCACCGAGACCATGCGCGTGTACGCGACTTCCACCTCGTCCTGGAAGCGAACGAGCTGCCGGAAGAAGGCCTGCTCCTTCGGGCACCACCAGCCCCGATAGAAGTTGAGCAGCGCCGGGTCCTCGCCGACGAGCTCCGACAGCGTCCGCTGGTTGCCCGCGTGGTCGGGCAGCTGGAGATCCGGGAAAAGCGCACCTTGCACGAAATCCGATCTCATGCGGACGGCCTGCCCATATCGCGCATGCGACAAACCTAGAGGGGGATCCACTGACGAGGCTTACTGCGACGCGCGAAGCGTCTTCCACTCCTGCGGCTGCACGCGTCCGACGAGCCTGAAGCGGCTGTCGCTGCGCGGGCGGAACACGAGCGTCTCCCCTTCGTCGAGCGTCAGTCCGGTCATATCGCCGACAACGCTGCCGTGTGTGACGAGGACTGTGATACGACCCGGGGCAGGCCTCGTCCCGAGGAGCCGTCGGGCGGCGCGGATCTGACTCCGCCACCTCGCGTCGTGCACCGCGGTCACGGTGTTCAGCAGAGCGCCGCTCACCGTCGCGCGACCAAACGCAAGCCGAGCCGTCTCCTTCGTGCGACAGAAGGCGCTCGTCAGCACCTTCCCGATGCGCAGCTTCAGGCGCCTCACTCCGCGTCCGATTGCCCGCGCATCCGTGCGACCCTGCGCAGACAGGTTTCGCTGCGTGCGGCAGTCGGTGAGATCCACGGGGTCCTGATCGGGCTTCGAGAAGTCGGTGGCGGCATGCCGAAGCACGAGCACCAGCCCACCCTGCCTGAGCGTGGTGCCCAGCTCCGGATCGGCGGCTAGCGGAGCGCCGGCCATCGCGATGACAACTACGGCGACGGCAAGAACTGCAGCGGGCAGGGCTACAGCGCGCGACATGACCTAACCGCGATCATCGAGCTTCCCGAGCGAGCGCTCGAGCGACCGGAAGACGCGCTCCCTGATGTCGTCGCCCAACCGCTGGCCGAGCTCCTCCGTGCGCCGCTCCCAGTCGACGCCAGGCTCGGCAGGGGCTTCGGGCTCGCCCTCTGGCTGCTCGACGCCTTCGATCGCGAGCTCGTACACGCGCTCCGGCTCGTCGATGTCCTTGAGGCGGCGCTCACCGAGGGGATGCACGGAGACGCCTTCGGGAAGCGACGATCCGAGGAGTGCGCGCGTCGTCTCGGAAAGCAGGACATCGCCTCCGCGCCCGGTGGTGGAGAGCCGGGCGGCCTTTACGACGTCGAGTCCGTGGTAGCCCTCGTCGCCGACAGCCGGCTCGCCCGTGTGCAGCCCCATTCGCACCCTGACGGTCTCCCCGTTCGGCCACGCGTGCTCGGCATGGGCACGTTGCGTGGCGACGGCGGCGGCAACGGCATCGCGCGCCCGCGCGAACGCGAAGAAGAACGAGTCGCCCTGCGTATCGATCTCGACGCCGGCATGTGAGCCGAAGGTCTCGCGCACGATGCGGCGGTGGTCCGCGATCACTTGCCGGTATCGGTCGCCAAGCCGCTTGAGCAGTCCCGTCGAGCCCTCGATGTCACTGAAGACGAACGTGACGGTCCCGGATGGCAGCGTTGCCACGACCGCATTCTGGCGATCCCCCGCCTGTTCGGAGAGAACTACGATTCGCGCAGTGGCGTCGCGCCGAGCAGTCGTGGTTCGTCCCGGCGAGGGCCATCGTGTCGGGAATGTCGAGTTCCTGGCACGGAGCATTGATACTCCGCGCTTCAACCTCGGCGTGATCATGATGCAGCCCGCTCGCAGCGGCCCGCCGATGCACGAGCACGCAGACGAAGACGATTCGTTCTACGTCCTCGAAGGTGAAATGACGTTCCTTCTCGAGGACGAGGAGATCCTCGCGGGCAGCGGGACCTTCGTCCTCGTCCCACCCGGCGTTCAGCACACATTCGCGAACCGCAGCGACACAGTCGCCCGGATGCTCAACATCCACGCTCCCGCCGGATTCGACGTACGTCTCGAAAGCGACTAGGAGCGCATGCTCAGGGCCTGTTCGAGCCAGCCGATCGCGGCCGGGATCGTCGCCGGATCGATCTGGTGGCCGACGTCGGACTCGTGGTACTCGACGTCGAGCCCGGCCTCCAGGAGCAGCTCGCGAGCGCGGCGCGCGAAGCCGATTTCCATGATCGGATCCCGGCGCCCGTGCGCGATGAAGGCACGTAACCCGCTGCGGGTCGCGAAGTCCGGCTCCCAGCCCTCCACGGTGGGCAGGAAACCCGAGAACACCAGGAGCCCTGCCGGCCTGGGCCGGTCGGGGCCGAGGCCGAGCGAGTAGCTCATCACCGATCCCATCGAGAAGCCGCCCAGCACCGTCCTCTCGGCTTCGATCCCCGTTCGCCCCCAGAGCTGGTCGTGAAATCGGGCGAGCTCGCGGTACGCCGCGTGGAAGGTCTCAGGGTCGGGGTAGCCGACCCGCGGCACGACATACCAGTGGTGGCCCGGCCAGCCCGGAAGCTCGAGCGGTGCGCGCGGTGCCACGACGTGGAGACGCCGGCCGGGATCGAGCGCGTCCGCGAGCGGAAGGAGGTCGTGCTCGTCGGCGCCGCGTCCGTGGTGGAGAGCGAGCAGGCCGGCCGGCTCGCCGTCGGCCAGCCGCTCGCGGAAGGTCAGCGGGCTCATGCGCCGACATTGTCACGCTGCGGTCGGTACGCCCGTGAACCGGCGGCCCGTTGCGCGCGTTCTCGATCGCAGGACGCGGATCGGCAGGAATCATCCCGTGCGGATGACCTGGGCGAGCGCGAGGTGAAATGCTCGCAACGTGATCGCGTCGCACCGGCTCGCCGAAACGCTGCACCTGTTCGCGAGCATCGCCCGGAATGCCGATCTGCGCAGGCTCGAGCTCGCCTGGGCCGCTTCGAACCTGGCGAGTCGCGCGTCGGCCATCGCAGTTGCGGTCTACGCCTACGAAGCCGACGGGGTCGCCGCCGTCGGACTCGTCACCTTCGTCCGGCTTGCCGTCGCCGCCGCCGCGTCGTCGTGGCTGGCGGTCCTCGCCGACCGTCGTCCCCGGCGCCAGGTGATGATCGGCTGTGATCTCACCCGCTGTCTGATGCTCGGCACCATGGCGGCCCTCGCGCCGCTTGAGGGCACTCGGCCAGCCGTGTACATACTCTCCGTGCTGATCGCCGTCGCCGAGCCGCTCTTCCGATCGGCGCAAGCGGCCCACACGCCGGCACTCGTCCGAAGACCGGAGGAGCTCACTGCCGCGAACGTGCTCGCGAGCGGCGTCGAAAGCGTGGGCTTGTTCGCGGGGCCCGCTTTGGGGGCGCTCCTCCTGGCCGTGTCGAGCAGCGCGATCGTCTTCGCTGCCACCGCAGGATTGGCTTTATTGTCAGTCGTGCTCGTCGCTCGAATCGGCGCGGCGGGGGTACCGGCACCGGAGCCGAGCGCTGCCCGGGCGCACACGTTTCTCGCGGGCTGGCGCGCGATCGTTGCCGAGCCCGGCCTGCGCGTCTTGATGGTGCTCTTCTCTGCACAGACGCTCGTTGCGGGGATGTTCAACGTCCTCGTGGTGGTTCTCGCCATCGAGGTGCTCGAGATCGGGACCGCCGGCGTCGGGTGGCTCGACGGGGTGGTCGGAGTCGGAGCGAGCCTCGGTGTGCTCTTCGTCGCGGGCTTCGCCGGTCGAAGGCGGCTCTCACGCCACTTCGCAGTCGGGCTCTTGCTCTGGGGGGCGCCGCTGGCAGTGGTCGCGGCGTGGCCCGAAGTTGCGCCGGCACTCGTCCTGCTGCTGCTCGTCGGCATCGGCCTCACCCTCGTCGACGTGGCAGGCATCACTCTGATGCAACGCGCCACCCCGAGCGCCGTGCTCGGTCGCGTCTTCGGTGCGTTCTGGGCGATCGTGCTCCTTTCGATGGGCCTCGGATCGCTGCTCGCGCCGGTGCTCGACTCGGCGTTCGGGACGCGCGGCGCGCTCTTGGTGGCAGGGCTCGTCGTGCCCGTGACTCTCGTCCTGCTCTGGCGACCGCTCGCCTCGGTCGATGCGGCGGCCGCCGCGCCTCGCGTGCGGATCGAGTTGCTGCAGGGCATCTCCATTTTCGCGCCGCTTGCGCCATCGCGGCTCGAGCGTCTCGCCACGGCGCTCAGCGAGGTGGAAGCCGCAGCGAACTCTGCGGTGTTCGAGCAGGGCGACCACGGCAATCTCTTCTACGTGATTGCACACGGGACCGCCGCCGTCGAGATCGACGGCGCACAAGCTCGCGTGTTGGAGGAGGGCGACTTCTTCGGCGAGATCGCCTTGCTCCGGGACATTCCTCGGACCGCGACCGTCCGGGCGGTCACCGACCTGCAGCTCTTCGCCCTCGACCGCGACACGTTCCTCTCGACGGTTTCCGGTGATCCCTCGAGCGCCCAAGCGGCGGGAAGCATCGTCGCGGCGCGGCTTCCGGCCCCGATCGGCAATTGAGGGACAATCCCTCCGTAGTGATCTGCCCGGGCTGCGGCAAGGAGAACCCGGACGGTTTCGCGTTCTGCGGCTACTGCACGGCGCCGCTCGCCGAGCAACTCCCACAGACCGCACTCGAGGAGCGGAAGATCGTGACGGTCCTCTTCTGCGATCTCGTCGGCTTCACGGCCGCCTCCGAGCAGCAGGACCCGGAGGACGTGCGCGCGCGCATTCGCCCGTATCACGCACGCCTGCGCCAGGAGATCGAGCGTTACGGCGGGACGGTGGAGAAGTTCGTCGGTGACGCGGTCATGGCCGCATTCGGCGCTCCCGTCGCGCACGAGGACGACGTCGAGCGCGCCGTACGGGCGGGGCTGGGCATCCTGGAATCGATCGAGGAGCTGAACGAGGCCGATCCGGACCTCGACCTGAAAGTGCGCGTCGGGATCAACACCGGGGAGGCGGTGGTCGCGGTCGGCGCCCGCACGGAGCAGGGGGAGGGACTCGTCACCGGCGACGTCGTCAACACGGCGGCCCGCATCCAAAGCGCGGCGCCCGTGAACGGAGTCGCCGTCGGCGAGCAGACCTGCCGTGCCACGACCCACATTTTCGAGTATGAGCAGCTCCAGCCGGTATCGGTGAAAGGGAAGGCGGAGCCGCTGTCGCTGTGGCGGGCGAACGCGATCCGCGACCGCTTCGGTCGCGACAGCATCCGCGAGTACAGGACCCCGTTCGTCGGCCGCGAGCTCGAGAAACCGCTGCTGATCGGGATCTACGAGCGCGCGGCGCAGCAGCGATCGGTGCAGCTGGTGACGATCGTCGGCGAGCCGGGAGTGGGCAAGAGCCGGCTCGTGGCCGAGCTCTTCGGCTACATCGACCCGAAGCCCGAGCTGATCCGCTGGCGGCAGGGACGCTGCCTGCCGTACGGCGAGGGGATCACGTTTTGGGCGCTCGGGGAGATCGTGAAGGCCGAGGCAGGCATGCTCGAGTCGGACTCCGCCGAAGTGGCCGCGGCCAAGCTGGAGGCGACCGTCTTCCCGGACGACCCCGAGCGGCAATGGCTGCTGCAGCGTCTGGCCCCGCTCGTCGGCCTCGAAGCGGCTCCGGCGGAGCGGCAGGAGCTGTTCACGGCTTGGCGCCACTACTTCGAGGGTCTGGCTGCCGTCGGGCCGAGGGTACTCGTGTTCGAGGACCTGCACTGGGCGGACGAGGCGCTGCTCGCGTTCCTGGAATATCTGGTCGAGTGGTCGCAGGAGGTCCGCTGCTCGTGGTATGCGCGGCCCGGCCGGAGCTGTACGAGCGACGGCCGGGATGGGGTGCCGGCCAGCGCAATGCGCACACCATCAACCTCTCACCGCTCTCGAACCAGGAGACGGCCGAGCTCGTCTCGTACCTCGCTACGAGCACCGACCTCAGCCGGGAGCTCGAGCAACCGATCCTCGAACGCGCGGGCGGCAACCCGCTCTATGCGGAGGAGTTCGTGCGCCTGCTTGCAGACCGCGGCCTCGACCAGCGGGACGCCCTGGCGCAGTCGACGCTGCCCGAGAGCTTGCATGCGCTGATCGCGGCCCGTCTGGACACGCTCTCACCAGAGCGTAAGGGCTTGCTCCACGACGCAGCCGTGCTTGGCAAGGTGTTCTGGGCGGGAGCTCTTGCCGAGATCGGCCGTCGCGATACGGCCGAGCTCGAGCTGTCACTGCACGACCTTGCGCGCAAAGAGCTCGTTCGCCCTGCCCGGACGAGCTCGATGGAGGGAGAGAGCGAATACTCGTTCTGGCACCTGCTCGTGCGCGATGTTGCCTACGGCCAGATCCCGCGCGCAGAGCGGGCACGTCGCCACCGCGCCGCGGCAACCTGGATCGAGAGCAAGGCGGGCGAGCGGGTAGAGGACGTCGCCGAGGTGCTCGCCCACCACTACGTGCAGGCGCTCGAGCTCGCCGAGGCGGCCGGCGATAGAGAGCTGGCCGAGGAGCTCGCCGTGCCAGCGCGGCACTTCCTCGCACTCGCCGGGGAGCGGGCGCTCGGTCTCGATACTGCCCAGGCCGAGGCGCGGCTCGCCCGGGCGCTCGAGCTCACTCCGTTCGAGGCTGTCGAGCGGCCAGACCTCCTCGTGCGCTGGGCGGACGCTGTCTTCCAGGGCGGACGTCCGCGCGAGGCGGCGGAAGCGCTAGATCAGGCGCTCGCCTCCCTCCGTGCCCGCGGCGATACGGAGGCCGCCGCGCGGGCGCTCCAGCTCCGCTCGCGCGTCGCCCAGCGCCTCGGCGAAGGCCGGCAGGTCGCGCTCGCAGCCGAGGCGGTCGCGCTACTCGAGAAGCAGGCGCCCGCCCCGTCCCTGGTTGATGCATACGCGCAGCTCGCGAACGTGCACACGGTTTCCGGCGCGTACGTCGAGGCGATCGCCGCCGCCGACCGAGCCGTGGCACTCGCGGAGACATTCGATCTGCCCGAGCCGGCCCGCGCCCTCGGCTACCGCGGGTACGCACGTTTCTACCTCGGCCATCCGAACGGCGTCGCCGAGATGGAGCGGGCGCTCGCGGTACTCGTCGAGCGGGGCGCAGGCCGAGACGCAGCGATCCTGCAGAACAACCTCGCGATCGCCCGCTACCCGCTCGAGGGGCGGGTACGTTCGCTGGCCGAGTTCGAAGAGGGGATCGCCTTCTGCGAGCAGCGCGGGTTGGCGGAGTCGGCGGCACAGCTCGAGGCCAATAATTCCTGGCCTGCTGGCCGAGCTCGGCCGGCCCGACGAGGCGTTGGTGCGCGCGGCGAGGCTCGTTGCGGCCCTCGAAGCGACGGGCGACATATACACGCTGATCGAGCTACGCACGGTCGCGCTCGAATGCCGCCTCGCCCGCGGCGAGCAAGGAACGCGCGCTGAGGCGGACTGGCTTGTCGAGACAGCGCGGATAATCGGCACGGTCGACATCATCGCGATGGCACACGCCTCGGCCGCCGCTGCGCTCGCTGCGGACGCGCCTGACGACGCGTGCGCAGTCCTCGCGGAGCTCGAGCGGACCCGGGAGTCCCCTTACTACGGGAGACACTTGGCGGGCATGGTGCGAGCCGCCCTTGCCGCTGGCGACCCTGTCCTCGCCAAGAGGCTCGCCGATGTGCTCGAGCCGCGGCACCCGTTCAACGAGTACGCCCTGCGGTCCGCCCGCGCCCAGATCGCCGAGCATGCCGGCGAGCACGCCGAGGCAGCACGCCTCTACGCCGAAGCGGCGGAACGGTGGAAGGAGTTCGGGAACGTGCCCGAGAGCGCGCATGCTCTCCTGGGCCAGGGTCGCTGCCTACTCAAAGGCGGCCGGCCCCGAGCCGAGGAGCCGCTCCGCAAGGCCCGCGACTTGTTTGCTGCTATGGGCTACGAGCCGGCACTGGCAGAGACCGAGGCGCTGCTTCGGGATATGGCGGCGGTGTGAGGCCTTCGAGGAGGTCGCCGTGCTCCGCGCACTCGGCGTGCTCGCTCGGGCGGTGCACGGCGAGAGAGTCACTCCCACGTCTGCCCCTGAGCGCTAATCCCGTTCCAAGCAGCTAGTTCCGTTCAAGACTCGGACAACGCGCGGCCATACGGTCGGGAGGTCAACTCGAAAGGGGCAGGTATGCGCACGCGTACGTTCATTGCCATGCTCGCGGTGCTCTCGGCACTCGCGACCGGCACGGTGGCCTCGGCGGAGTCCAGCGGCGTCGTCTCCTCGGGAAGCGGGGGCTATAGCTTCAGCGGCGAGGCGGCTGGGAGCTTCTTCGTCGTTCATCCGTTCACGTGGAACGTCGAGCTGCGTGCGGACGGGCGCGTCCACGGGGACTACAGCTACACGCAGATTCGGGACGGAGTCGAGCTCACCGTCAGCGGCTCCCTGTCCTGCGCCGTCTTTTTGGACGAACGGGTTTGGGTCGGTGGAGTGATAGAGGACAGCTCACGTGCGTCCTTGATCGGTCTCGACATGTGGTTCCAGGCCAAAGACAACGGTGAGGGAGCAACCGACTCCGCAGATATGTCCTCCACGATCGGTGCCGGCGGCCCGGGCACGGCGCAGCAGTACTGTGACGACGCTCCGGAGGTCCGCTTTCCGTTCCTGCTCGAGCAGGGGAACCTGCAGGTTCGAAGCGGCTGAGCACATTGCCTGAGGGCTGGGCGAGTGCGAGCCCGGCCCTCAGCCCCGCGTGAGCCGCCGGTACCGGCCCGGCGGAACGCCGGTATGGCGGCGGAAGGCGCGCGTGAAGTGGCTCTGGTCGGCAAACCCAGCCTCCGCGGCGACCTGCGCGAGTGGCGCGTCATCGATCGCGAGCTGCCCGGCCGCCCAGTCGAGTCGCAACGAACGCGCGTACTCCGCAACGGTCAGGCCGTACTCGCGTCGAAACGCGCGAGCGACGTGCGTCGGATGTCTGCCGACCAGGCGCGCGAGCTCGCCGAGAGAGGGATTGTCGGGGATCCGCTCGTGCATGAGATCGCGTACCAGGCGGAGCCATGCGCTCGAACGCGCAGGCAGATCACTTGATGCACGCTGAGCCGTTGCCAGAAGCTGCAGCACCAAGCCTTCGAGCGCGAGGCTCCAGCTGGCGTCGTGGGCTTCGAGCTCTCCCGCGATTCGCCAGCCGAGGGCAGTCGCAGAGAACGTACGCACATGCCGCCTATGCGCGAGCAGCGATCCGAAGAGAAAGGACGGCTCCGGCTCCGCGGAGCGGACCGCCACCACCTGTGTCCCGCTTGGCCCGAACGTGCTCGAGTGGGTTGCGCCCACGGGAAGAGTCGCAAAACTGTCGCGTCGAAGCGTCGCGGTATCGCCGACGAAGGTCTTGCAGACGGCGCCGTCGAGGACGACGACGAAATAGCCGCGTTCTGGCTCGATTGCCGGATGACGAAAGTTGGGAAGGAATGTAAGCCGTGTGACCTCGAACGGCCCCACGACCGCCCGTCGGTAGCGCGTGCCCTCTGGGCTCGTCGCCTCAGCCGGCCTCGCAGTCATGTCCGTACAGACGAGCCGCATCCGCGGTCGTTAGGTACGTCGTCGACTCGGCGTCATCGACAAGGGAACGGATCTCGGCCGTTGCGCTGCAACGGCACGCGAAAACGACCTGCAGATAGTCCGGGACACGCCGCTCGAGCAGGCTCGGGCGGCGAGACGCTTCTTCGGCCGCTCCAGCCGAAGTTTCCAGATCGCCACGCGTCCCGAACACGGCCTGGAGGTCCTCCCAGCTCGCCTCGCTGGCGGGGACGATCCTGAGGGGGCGTCGACGCCATGTCGGCCATGCTGACTCCCAATTTCAGAGCTCTCACACCGCCTCCTCGTTGCGGACCTCGGCAACGATCGGGCCCGCGAGCCGGCTTCGGGCCGTCAGGAGAGAGCGCGCGAGACCGGCCCGGTCGGTGGGCACCCCGTGCAGGTCAACCTTGCGCAGCCCAACGCGGCTACGGCAGGCTCTGAGCTCATGGTTCCCGAGTCGAAGCTGGAGAAAACGGAGCACGGACTCGTACGGAAGGGCGAGGGATGGTTCGTCCTCAACATGCGCGAAGCCGAGTGGCGCCACGCCGACGGCCGCGGCGCCGTCTGCGTCATCGCCGACGATTTCGAAGGCCGGCGCCAGCTAGAACAGCTCGGCGTCAATCCGTTCGTGCTCGGACCGGGCGAAGCGATGGCCATGTACCACTGGGAGGCCGATCAGGAGGACTTTCTCGTCGTCTCGGGCGAAGCAGTTCTCATCGTCGAAGGCGAGGAGCGGCACCTGCGCCCGTGGGACTTCGTGCATTGCCCGCCGCACACCAGGCACGTGATCGTCGGGGCAGGAAGCGGTCCGTGCCTCGTGATCGCAGTCGGTGCTCGCGCGCACGACGGACGGCCCGACTCTCTCGGCTTCACGGTCGACGAGGTCGCGAAACGCCACGGTGCGAGCGTCGAGGAGGACACGACTGATGGGGGCGCCGCGTACGGCTCCGTCCCGCCCCGTGAGCCGACCGCGTACCGGGAGGGCTGGCTTCCCGAGTAGGTGTCGCGGTGGCGATGTTCGAGTCGGCGTAAGGACGTCGCCGCCCGGGTAGCCATGCTCTCACCTGTGACCCACTGAACGGGCGGCCGAGCGTGATTGAGCACGTTAGGCTGCGCAGGATGGGCCGAGTCGAGAGTCGGCTGGCCGAGCTCGGTTTGACGCTTCCGGCACCTCTGACACCGCCGCCCGGTGTCACGTTCACCTTCCAACTCGTGAAGGTGCACGACGGCCTTGCCTACATCGCCGGGCATGGGCCATTCGACGGATCTACCCCACTCGTGCAGGGCCTCGTCGGTCGCGACTTGACGGTCGAGCAGGGATACGAGGCTGCGCGCCTGACGGGCCTCTCAATGCTCGCGTCTCTCAAGCAAGAACTCGGTGAACTCGATCGCGTGACGCAGTGGATCCGCGCCGTGGGCTACGTGCACTGCGCGCCCGGCTTCGACCTGAACCCCGCGGTCGTCAACGGCTTCAGCGACCTCATCGTCGAGCTGTGGGGTGACGCGGGGCGGCACGTGCGCTCCGCGCCTGGTCAGGGGCCTTCGCCATACAACGTGCCGATCCTCGTCGACGCGATAGCCGTGGTCTCGTAACCGACGGCCTCTCGCGATCGTCGATGGAGGCGGCGGGTTCGAACAATGCGAAAACTCAAGGACCGCATCTCACACACTCTTCGCTACCCGTCTGCGACCCGTCGCGCACGAGCATCCGGACCCGGCAAGCAAGCGCAGTTGCCAGCCGCTCCAGCGCGTGTCAGAGATCGCCGATCATCGCTTCTCGGAGCCCTGCTCCCTTCGCCCATTCCGGCTCGGTTATCGCTCGGCGCCTTCATTCAGAGGTGGACACGCCGTCTAGTTCTTACAGTCCTGTCAGTAGCATCGGGCAATGCACGATCTCGCGCCAGGCCTATGGCACTGGAGGGCACCGCACCCGGAATGGCGGCCGAGCGAGCCGTGGAACCAGAACGTCTCCTCCTACGCAATTGACGATGGCGAGCATCTGCTTCTGTTCGACCCGCTCGGCCTGCCGAGCGACATCGAGGAGCGGGCGGCAGATCGCTACACGTCGATTGTGCTCACCGCGCCGTGGCACGAACGCGATACGCAGAGCCTCGTCGAACGGCTCGGGGTACCCGTGTACACGGCGCTGCCCGATACCGCCGAATACCTCATGCAGAAGTACGGCCTCACGGCCGAGCAGGCGGGCGACGGCACCCCCGACGTCGTCTGGCTCCTCAAGGAGGGGATCGGCGAGGCGCACGTGTACGCGGCGGGCGACCGGCTGGACGTCGGTGTCGAGGCGTTTCCCGGACAAAAGCCGAACGACATGGTGCTCTGGATCGAGAGCCATCGCACGGTCATCGCTGGCGACACGCTCGTCGACTTCGGTCGCGGGCTCGAGATCAATCCCCGGTGGCTGGGTCCGGACGTGACTCGGGAGCAGGTCGTCGAGGGTTTGCGTCCGTTGCTCAACCTGCCCGTGGAACACGCGCTCGCGACGCACGGCGGCCCCTACGACCGGGCCGCCCTTGAGCGGGCGCTCTCCTGACGATCGAGCTACCTCGACGTCGTCTACTTCTTCTGCTCGCTCACCGCCGGCACGTTCGCGCAGAGTCCCGAGCGGTTGCTAGCTAGAGCCGCAGGCGGCTCCCAGGTCGATGCTACGTCGTGCGACCGTGGGCAGCGGAGGGCGACACAGAAGCAGAGGACGCAAGAGGTGAGGGTTCGACGCGGGCAACCCGAGCGACGCCGGGCGGCAGCCACCAGTTCCAGCGGCCCATGAGCGTCATGGCGCTCGGGAGAAGGAGCACCCGGATGATCGTGACGTCTACGAGGATCGCGACAGCAAGGCCGAAGCCGAACTGCTGCAGATCAACAAAGGACCCGGCGACAAGGCCCATGAATGCCGCGAACATGATCAGCCCGGCCGCCGTAACGAGTCGACCTGTTTTTGCAAGTCCTTGCGCAACGGCTTCCCGATTATCGTGCGTTGCGTCCCACTCCTCACGCATCCGGCTGACGAGGAAAACCTCGTAGTCCATCGAAAGGCCGAAGAGCACCGCAAAGAGGAAGACCGGGATCCAGCCGGTGATCTGCTCGTACTCGATGAGGCCGAATGGCTCACCCAGGCCCCACTTGAACGCCGCCACGAGGATCCCGAACGCGGCGCCCACAGAGAGCAGGTTGAGGAGGATTGCTTTCGCCGGGAGGATCAGCGACCGGAAGGCCCTGAGCAGCAACACATACGTCAGGATGAGTACAGCCGCGACGAGAAACGGGAAGGCTGAGTAGGTCTTGTCGATGAAGTCGACGTTGAACGCTGGCCCACCGCCAACGTACACCTTCGCATCCTCGGGGAAGCCGGCCGCGGGCACGATTTCGGCTCGCGCTCGGTCGATGAACGCCTCCGCTTCCTCGACTCCGGGATCGTGGCGACCGACGGCCTCAATGCGCATGTAGCGCCTGCTCGTATCGACCCAGCCGGGGCCATCTTCGATCCACGTCGAGCCGACCTCTGGATCACGATCGAGTCGCAGGACGAGATCGCCAGACGCACCTAAAACGGCCGGGTCGTCGACGCCACCTGCGCGACCGCTGTCAATCACGATGACGGTCGGACTCAGTGCACCGGCGCCCGTGGCCTCCGACATCACACGTAGGCCCTGCGTCGCCTCGAGATCTTCGGGAAGCTTCTCGTTCGTCCCTGGGCCGATCTTCATCGCGAGAACAGGCGCCGCGGCAAGCAAGAGAAATGCGAGGGACCCGACGAAGAAAGGCGCCGGGCGACGCATGATCGCGTGCGCGAGTCGCAGCCAAACATTTTTCTCGTCGCTCCGGCTCTCTCGGCGCTCGAGGACGCGCTTAGGAACCAGTCGCACCCGATCGAGCTTCGGTTCGAGCGAGTACAGCATCACGGGGAGCAGCGTGAGTGCGCAGAAAACGGAGACGAGCGGGATGAGCAAACCCGCGACGCCGTACCCCCGGATGCCTGGTACGGGGACCAGGATCAGCAGCGCGAGGCCGATCGCGACGGTCGTGCCGGCGAAGACAACCGCCCGTCCAGCCGTTTGCATCGTCTGAACGAGTGCGTCCTCCCGCGAACGCCCCGCTTTGAGCTCATCTCGGAAGCGATAGACGAGGAAGAGCGAGTAGTCGACCGCAATCCCGAGTCCGACGAATGTGACCAACTGCTGGATCGTCTGCTCCATCCCCATCCAGTGCGCGAACACCCAAACGAGGCCGAGCGTTGTCGGGATGGCGGCGAGCGCAAACAAAAGCGGCAGGAGGAAGGACAGGGTTCCGAAGATGAAGATCAGGATCAGGACCGCAATGGGGACGGCAATAAAGAGTTCGCCCACCACCAAGTCGTGCTCGAAGACCGGTTCCAGATCGGTCTGGATGGCGGGGTTGCCGGTGAGCCATGTCTCGGCGGCCGGGATCGTCCCGATCGCCTCCCGCATCCTCTCCGTGTAGTCGTGCGCCTGAGGGACGTCCAACTCACTCGCGATGGTTGCGGTCACGACATCGTCAGAAACTGCCTGCGCACCGACGAAGTGCCCTGTCGGCAGCCGCTCTGCCGCACGTGTCGCTGCCGCCTCGACCCGCGGGAGGATCGACCTCGCATCCCCGCCTTCGGCTCGTGCGACGAGAATGAAGCTCGCATACGAGCGCTGGCCGAAGCGATCCTGAAGGATGTCCTCGGCACGCTGAGCATCCGTTCCCGGGAGGCCGGCTTCACTTCGCCATAGGTCAGACAGACCGCTGGATGCGATTTGCGCAAGGACGAAGATCGCCAGCCACGCTGCTACGACGAACCACCGAAAGCGGATGACCCAGCGTGTCCAGCGCTCGAGGACGCGGGAAGGGGCGGCTCCTTCGCGCATGACCAATCGAGACTAACCGACGCTGGGCGTGTGTCAAATGGCGATGATTCGGCTACTCGGCATGCCTGTGGAGAGTCCAGAAGAGGACGAGAATGCGACAGGTTTTTCGCGGGGATCCGGGGGTAGGGGACCTACTTCCGATGCGTCTGGAAGCAGGGGTCGTGGAGTCCACCGCCGCCAACCCATCGTTCCCTGCTGAACCACTTGAAGTCGGAGTGATCGGCGCTGGTCAAGCAGGACTGGCATGGGTTACTTCCTCTGACGCCGGGGCCAGCGTTTTCTGATCCTCGATCGCGCCGACTGGATTTCAGCGGCCTGGGCGAGAGCGCTGGGAGTCCCTCACGCTGTTCACGCCGCGGCGGTACAGCGCCTTGCCGGGGCTTCCGTTCCCCCGCGATCCCGACGGTTATCCGACGAGGGACGAGGTGATCGAGTATCTCGAGCGCTATTCCAGGACGTTCGAGCTTCCGATTGCGCTCAACAGCAACGTCCGCCGACTTACCAAGGAGGACGATCTCTTTGTCCTCGACGTCGACGGCACATTGCTCGAGTCGGAGCAGGTAGTGGTGGCGACGGGCCCATTCCAGACGCGGTACATGCCGAAGGTCGCACAGCGCCTTTCACAAGACGTTTTTCAGACGCATGCCACCGGCTACCGCCGGCCGGACCAAATCCCGCCGGGAACCGTTCTCGTGGTCGGAGGCGGAAACACGGGTTTCCAGATCGCAAAGGAGCTCTCGGCGACGCACAAGGTTGTGCTCTCGATCGGTTCGCGCCAGACACCGCTACCCCAGCGCCTGCTCGGACGTGATCTCTTCTGGTGGTTGACGAAAGCACGAATCCTCGACAAGTCGGTCGAAACGCGCCTCGGACAGCGCCTGAGCACGAGAGAGCCGTTGATCGGATCGAGCCCACGCGAGCTCAAGCGGCGCTACCGGGTCGAGCTGAAGCGGCGCATGGTTGACGTTGACGGCCGCACGGTCCGCTTTCGAGACGGCAGCGAGCTCGAAATCGACGCCGTCATCTGGGCAAACGGCTACCGCCCGGACTACTCGTGGATCAACTTGCCCATCTTCGACGACGACGGGCGGCTGCGCCATCGCCGCGGCGTCACCGACGTGCCGGGACTCTACTTCCTCGGCCTCACTTGGCAGTACACGCGCGGCTCCGCGCTGATCGGCTGGGTGAAGGACGACGCCGAGTTCAGCGCGGAGAGGATCGCGTCGTATCAGGCATCAAGGGCAGGCCCATCCGCGCGTACGGCGGTCGGCGCCGGTGCGTCTGCTGACGCGGAAACAGACGAAAGGACGTGGCCATGCACGATCCGAGTTCGGAAAGCCCCGCCCAGATAATCGAGTTCCCGCGCGCGACCGAGGGCCTGCCGGAGGCACGCACGACGGGGCTGTTCGAGGTTGCCGACGGCGACGAGTTCGAGCTAGAGATCAGATAGCCGCCTTTCGTGCGACTGAGACGACGCATGTCGCGATGGGCAGGTTCGGCAACGTCATGCTCGTCGCGGGCGAGCCGGACCTCTCGCTGGAGGCAAAGCGCGCTGAGGTCGTGCGCTTGTACTTCACCAACACCGCCACACGCGTGTCTTCAACGTGACACTGCCGGGCGCACAGATGAAACTGGTCGGCGCCGACGCCGGGCACTACGTGCACGAGGAACTCGTCGACGAAGTGCTACTGGCACCGTCCGAGCGTGTTGTCGTCGACGTGTTGTTTGGAGAACCCGGCGAACTCGAGCTCGAGCATCGGACACCCGACCGCACCTACCGGCTTGCTTCGATCACCGTTGTCGACGAGCCGCCGGAGCGGTCGTTCGCTGAAAAGTTCGCGCCCCCTCGCACGAACCGCGACATGGTGGAGCTTCGCAAGCGCATCGAGCCGTTTCTCGAGGCGCCGCCCGACAAGACGCTCTCGTTCGTCGCCGAGATGGACATGGGCGTGCCCGAAGGCGTCCCGATCATTTACGCCTGCCCCATGCACCCAGAAGTGGTGAGCGACGAGCCCGGCAGCTGCCCGAAGTGCGGGATGAAGCTGCTCGCGCAAGCGGCGGAAGAGACGACGTATGTGTGCCCCATGCATCCGGAGGTTACGAGCGAGAAGCCTGACCGCTGTTCCAAATGCGGCATGAAGCTCCTGCCGGCGAACCTGCTCGCAACCGGAGGTCCCGGCGAGGAGCACCACCACGGACACGGCGACCACGGCCATGAGCACGAAGGTCACGACGACCACGCACATATCAGCCATGACGAGGGCGGCGAGACGAGGAGCACGACGCCCACGGGCACCACCATCAGCACCGCGAGCCGGAGCACGGTCACGACGCTGCGCAGGGAATCGAGTGGGAAGACGACATGGTCGAGGTCAACCGGATGACGACGCCGGCAAACATGAGGTGGAAGCTCGTCGACCGAGAGACCGGAGCCGAGAATGCACAGATCGACTGGACCTTCCACGTCGGCGATCAAGTGAAGCCCCCGACTCGTCAACGAGATGGACTCAGATCATCCGATACCGCACCCGTTCCACCTCCACGGCGCTGGACGGTTCGTGATCCTCGCACGCGACGATGTTGTCGAGCCGAACCTGGTGTGGAAAGACACGGTCCTCGTCCGGACCGGAGAGATCCTCGACATCCTGCTCGACGTCACCAACCCAGGTCGTTGGATGGCTCACTGCCACATCGCCGAGCACCATGAGAGCGGGATGATGTTCAGCTTCACGGTCGACCCATAAGCAGTAGACGCCTCGACGTTTGTACAGGGAATCGTGGAGGAGCGGGGCCGGCGCAGTCGACGTCGTTGTCGCGAGCGCTCGCGATCGTCGACGCAGGCAGCGGTGAGATGAGAGCAGGGGGTCTGCGGCAGAGGAAGTTGAAGAGGCGATGCTCGCGACTGCTTTCGGCGCCGCGGCCGCGACAACCTCGTGCCAAGAGCCTCCCGCATCCGCTACGCGCGGGCTCGCGCCCGACGCTCCGCGCCGGGGCGATGGCCTCTCATTCGTCGGCGCGACGAGTCGCTTCGCACACACGCGTCTTTTTGCAGACGGGGGCCACGACCGCCGCCGCTCAAGGTGTTCGGCAAGGGCGGCACGATCGTGCCTGTCCCGGTTCGGAGGAGATCCGCGTCGAGCTGGCGAGCTACATCGCGTTCGAGCGGCCGCACCCCTCGGAGTTTTTCCTCTTCCCTGAGCGCGTGACGGCTCCGAAACCTGGTGAGCGCCTCGTCATCTGGGAGGACCGCCGAAAGCCGCTCTCGTCGACTGCCATGCACCGCTGGTGGCATCGCTGCTTGGAGCTCGCCGGCGTCCCGCCCCACCCCGATGCACGAGGCACGCCACACCGCGATCACGGACTTCCTACGGGCGACCGGGAACCTCAAGCTCGCCCAACAGCTCGCCCGTCACCGCACGATCCAGACCACCGCTGACATCCACGGGCCTGGACGACATCGACCTCGAGCTGGCGTTAGAGCGAGTTGCGGGCCTCACTGCGGACAACGATTCCCTCCGCGACCAACCATTCCTTACGGAAGGTCGCTAGAACCCGCTCCTAGAGCCGAATTATGGAGGCGGGGGGAATCGAACCCCCGTTGGATTCCTATCGCCAGGCACCGGGCGCGAAGGGCCAAGCCCCGTGGACCCGAGGGCCCACAGGGCTTGAACTGGTCAGGGGAACGGGTGCCTCAGACGACGAGCGTGAGGATGAGGATCGCGAGGAACACGCTCTGGGCGCTGTGCACCGCGATCCCGATCCAGGCGCTTCGATACCGCTTCGTCGGGTACGCGGTGGTGAACATCTCGAGGAGCGTTCCGGGGATCGCCCACGGCACGTGCAGGTGGTAGCCGGCGAAGAGGAGGCCGTTCGCCACCCAGTCGCCGCGCCCGAAAACGCCGTTCATGCGCGGCAGGAGATACCCGCGAAACAGGAGCTCCTCGCCGAGCACGGTGTTGAAGATGAACATCACGAGGATGAGGCCGTACCAGCCGAAGGCCCCGTCCAGGAACGCCTTGCCGGCATCCGACTCGAGGAGCGTGGCGAACTCCCGGTTCTCGGGAGCCGGCACGACCGCGACCAGCTCCTGCGCGAAGGTGAACGCGACGATGAGCGGGATCACGACCAGCCACACTCGACCGCCGACGCGACCGCTACGCGGGCTGCGCGGAGAGCGGAGCCAAAGCGCATCGCGGACCGTCGACCAGCCGAGAGTCCGCTGCTCGCGACCGACGAGGATTGCGACGAGAACGAACTGCCAGACCATGCCGATCGCGAGGGAGACGATCAGCGCCTTCGCCATCGGCACGTGGCCAACGCCCGCGAACCGGTCGGCGAGCGTGGGCGCGACGAGCCAGGCGAGCACTGCCATCGGGAGCGCGGCTGCCGCCCAGACGGCGAAGATCCCGCGCATCCGCAGCTGCGGAATCTCGACGCTCGTGGCAGCGGCGTCAAGGCGGGCATTGACTGTGAGTGGATATGAGACGCTCATGTGCGTCCTCCTTTGCGGTCGATAGCAGTGCTCGACGCTAGGAGGCGACTTCGCAAAGCGCGTCGTCAGAAGGCCGGAATCGAACTACGTCTAGATGATGATTCGGACTCAAACTTCCGTCCGAGGCGCTTCGTGAGAGCGTGCAGTACGTTCAGTGCGTGAGCCGGACCAGATACCTAGCGCGCGAATACTGGTTCGAGCTGCTGATCGTCTTCCTGACGGTTGCGGGCATGCTCGAGCTCGTCGTCGGACGCGACGCGCCGGGCGCGCCGCCCACGACATTGTGGATCGCGATACCCACGGTGGCCGTCCTCGTTCTGCCGCTCTTGGCGCGCCGGCGCTTTCCGTTCGCCGCTCCGGCGTACTACTGGCTCCTCGCTGCGGCGATCTCGTTCCGCGACGGAGTGCTGCTCGCGTTCATCGGAAGCCTCTCCATCGTGGGCTTGGCAAGCGCCTTCTTGCTCGGAAACCTGAAGGATCCATTGAAGGCAGGCGCGGGCCTGATCATCGTGCTCGTCGGAATCGTGGCCGTCGTCTACAACATCCCGGGCGAGACAGCCAGCGATCTCGTCTTCATTCCTCTCCGGTTCGTGGTCGCCTGGGTCGCGGGATACGCCCTCCGTGAGCGAGCCGAGCAGGTCGAGGCGGCGGAAGAGCGCGCTACGCACGCCGAGCTCACCGCGCGGGTCGCAGTCGCAGAGGAGCGCGGGCGGATCGGGCGCGAGCTGCACGACATCGTTGCCCATGCGGTCAGCGTCATGGTCCTCCAGGTCGGCGTCGTAAGGCGCAGGCTCTCCTCACCTTCGGAGGATCACGATCTACTGAATGGCGTCGAGCTGGCCGGCAGGAATGCGCTCGCCGAGATGCGCCGTCTACTCGCTGCGATGCGCCGCGAAGGGGAGGAAGCCGAACTCGTACCCCAGCCTGGCCTCGACGGCCTCGACTCTTTGCTCGACGAAGTCGGCCGCGCTGGTCTTCCTGTCGAGCTACATGTCGAGGGGGAGCCTTTCCCGCTCCCCAGAGGGATCGACCTCTCTGCCTACCGCATCGTGCAAGAAGGCCTGACGAATGCTCTTAAGCACGCGCACGCCAGCGACGTAGACGTAACCGTCCGTTTTCGGCCGGACGAGCTCGAGATCGAGGTGCGTGACAACGGCCAGGGCAGCGTGACCAACGACGGCCTTGGTCACGGGCTCATCGGCGTCCGTGAGCGTGTCACGATCTATGGCGGCAAGATGAGCGCAGGAACAGCCGTAGAGGGCGGCTTCGTCCTCAACACACGCCTCCCGCTCACGCAGGACGAGAGATGACGATCCGTGTGCTCGTCGCCGACGACCAGTCGATGGTCCGAGCCGGGTTTCGCGCATTGCTCGCCGACGAGGACGACATGGAGGTTGTCGCCGAGGCGAGCAACGGACTCGAGGCCATACAGAAGGCGGCACAGTTCAACCCCTCCGTCGTTCTGATGGACATCCGCATGCCCGAGCTGGACGGACTTCAGGCGACGGAACGCATCCTGGCCGCCGACAGCGCGGCGCGCATTCTGATCCTTACGACCTTCGACCTCGACGAATACGTCTTCAAGGCGTTGAGAGCGGGTGCGAGCGGATTCGTGCTCAAGGACGACTCTCCCGAGCAACTGGTCGCCGCGATCCGTACGGTCGCAAGTGGCGAGGCGCTCCTCTCACCGGCGGTCACGACGCGCGTAATTAAGAAATTCGTCCGGACTCCACATCCGGATCCTCCGACGGAATTCGAGCAGCTCAGTGAACGTGAGCGAGACGTCTTTCGTTTGATGGTCAGCGGTTTCTCGAACGCGGAGATTGCGAACGAGCTCTATATCAGCGAGGCCACCGTCAAGACTCACGTCACTCACATACTTCAGAAGCTCAGGCTCCGCGACCGCGTACAAGCCGTCGTACTCGCGTACCAAACGGGCCTCTTCGAGTCCGATGCACTGCGCTCGGCTCGTCATCCGGCTACGGGCTAGGAATCAGCCGCCGGCCGCGGGCGAGGGCGCGTCCCGCCGCTGCTGTCCTAGAGGCTACTCGAGCCGTCAGCTCGGCTTTCGGAAGCGGACATGCATGTGGTTCTCGTGGTTCGGGTACGGAATGACGACGTCGCGCGGTCCGCGTAGGTCAGTCGCGTAGCCGACGAAGATCATGCTCGCGCCCACTGCGACGAACCCGTCGAGTAGGTATTGCGAGAGGCGGCGGTCGATCTGTGCGGTGGCAGTCGGCGCCTGCAGCCATCCGTCGAGGCGCGGGTAATAGACGTCCACGTCGAGGCCGTTCTGGTGCGAGAGGTGCTGGTCCATAACCCCGCCGTCGCGGAAGCTGATGTCGCCCACGACGACCAGCGGGGCACTCGGATGCGCCTCTCGGTAAGCGGCGAGCACCTCGATGACCGCCCGGATCGTGTGCTCGTGGCCGTAGAGCCGCTCGGGCAGGTTGGGGCGGGAGTCGGTGTTTGGGTTCCACGTGACCCAGTCGGGACCCTCGATCGGGAGTTGTGTGCCGTCATGCAACTGGCCGGCGTACGGCAGGCCGTCCGACGATGCCGCGCGCCATGCGATGCGTGGCGGATCCGTCGTGCTCGCTTCCGCCGTGGTCTCAGGTCCGGGTGCGAGTAGCTGGAACGGGGACTGCAGCCGGAACGTCAGGCTCGGGGGGTCTTCGGGGAGTGGAAGAGCGTCCTGCGCTCCGTCTCGCTGTCGGAGCGCCGACACCGAGAGCATGACGCCCGACCCGACTACGACCGCAACTGCGGGCACCGTCCGCGTGGCGAACCTTCGCTTCCTTGCGGACTCGGCGGCGAACCGCCTGCGCCGGGAGGCCTCGAGTCCCGTGTCGAACCGCGGCAGCTCGATCGCACCGCCGGCGACGGCGAGCGCCCCGAGACTCCGTGGCTGCTCGCGGAACCAGAGCACATCCGCATCGAACCACACCTCACCGGGTCGCCATCCCATCCAAAGACGTCCTTCGCCCGCAGTGTCGCGTGTCCTTCGCTCGGGTTGATGGTCACGTGACCAAGCCCCGAGGTAACCGGCCGCCCCAAGCCGACCCGATCGGAACGCGCGCGAGCGGACGCGATTGTGACTGTCAGCTCAGCTGACCTGCACTCTCGAGCGAACCTGCGATCGAATCAGGGAAAGATCCCAGCTGTTTCCGGAACTGGCCTCGAAACAGGCACCACGCAGTTTCAGGCGTTGCTGCCCTCCGGATGCGGAAACGCCTAGACGACGTCGACCCCGACGTAGTTCACCGCCAACCCGGTGGCGACGGCGTGCGAGGTCGTGAGGTAACGGAGCTGCGACAGCTGCAGGCGGAGAACGGGCATCGGCTCTCGAGGACGACAGCAGCCTGCGCGTTGCCATAACCAAGGGGCTGCTTCTTGTCGAGCTGTTCGCCGGCTCGGACCGCGATGAGCTCTGCAGCCAAACGGTCGGCCTCCGACGAGAAGAAGCGTGATTCGGAATGGAAGCAGCGATCTGCGTTCGTCAGCGTGTCGCCCGCCTGCACAAGGCCCCTAACACCCATCTCCTTGAATACCCCCGCGATCCTCTTAAGTCCTGAGTCGAATCCCGCGACGCAAGCGAAGCCTGTCCGCACGCCGTCTGACCTCATGAAGTCTTGAACAGCCGGCTTAGTCGGCGCAATTCCGACGCCAACTATTCCCTTCGACGAACCCCGCAACCGGTCTTCTGAAGCGGGAAAGTGGAGGCGGGGGGAATCGAACCCCCGTCCGTGGTCGCACCGAGCAGAACGTCTACGAGCGTAGTCCGCGCTTGATCTCACCCGCCGGCCGGTTCACGGACGACCCACCGACGGGCCAGCCATCCTGAAGTGTCGCGCGTCGGGCGATTGGCTCTCCCTCTGCGCCGAGCCCGATCGTTGGCGCCGGCTCCCGGGTCTCGGGCCGAACCCGGGTCGGCGTCGCCAGACCTAGCTTCTACTAGGCGGCGAGTGCGAGATCGTTCTTCGCACTTGCGTTGGTGCCGGTTGATTTACGAGGCCAACCGGCGACCTCGGCTCGCAGCTCTGCCGGAGAACCGACCACGTCGAAACC
>JBKPDR010000028.1:0-29400 GCA_046727975.1 Actinomycetota bacterium
CTACGTCTACTGCGGTCCGCAGGGATCGCTCCAGACGGTCAAGGCGCTGACCGGCCTCGAGGTCAACTACCTGATCACCGTCAACTTCCTCGGCTTCGTGCAGATCGTGGATCGGCTGGGCGGGGCCTGGATGGACATCGATCGCCGCTACTTCAACGACCGCGGCGGTCCCTACGGCTACGCGACGATCGACCTGCAGCCGGGCTACCAGAAGCTCACGGGGCGTGAAGCGCTCGATTACGTGCGCTACCGGCACGCCGACTCGGACCTGTACCGCGTTGCGAGACAGCAGCAGTTCGTCAAGGCGTTCAAGACGCAGATCCGCGAGAGCTTCGCTCCGCTCGCGTTGCCGAGGGTCGTCAACGCGATCACCAAGAACGTCGAAGTTGCGCAAGGTGGGGGCGGAAACGTCAGCGCGGGTGACGTCCTCTCCTACGCTCTGTTCGCCTACGGCCTTCCGCCCGGTCACGTCTTTCAGACGCACATCGAAGGTCTCGAGGGCTTCGCCGAGCTGACTACCGACTCCGCGAACGTGTCGCGCGCCGTCGAGACCTTCAAACATCCCGACGTCGACTCGCCCGAGAAGGCGACCGCGGTCGCGCTCGGACGGAAGCTGAAGCAGAAGGTGCCCGCGCCGCGTGAGACGACGATCACCGTCCTCAACGGGAACGGCAGGGCCGGCTCGGCCTCGACCGCCGGCTACCAACTCGGGCAGCGCGGCTACCAGATACTGACGCCCCCAAGCGGGCTTCCGGCGAACGCACCCAACTTCGGCTACTTCCGCACCCAGGTCTACTACGACCCGTCGCAGCGCGGTTCGCGCGCCGCGGCCGGCAAGGTCGCGGGCCTCTTCGGCTCCGCGGAGACGAAGCGGCTTCCACGCGTGATCTCGCGGCTCTCGAACGACGCAATCTTGACGGTCGTCGTCGGCCAGACATTCCACGAAACGCTCGCCCCGGCGCCCATCGACCAGACGCCGGCACGCGAGCGCCCGAACGTGACCTCGGGTGCGAGCGCGTCTCGGGATCTGCTGCGCGGCGTGCGAGCGCGCGCCGGGTTCCCGCTCATGCTTCCGACCGTGATCGAGCGCAGCTCCTGGATCGAGAACACGACGCCGATCCGTCTCTACACGATCAACGGCAAGCACAAGGCCGTGCGCCTCGTCTACCAGATGGGCTCCAACGAGTACTGGGGCGTCCAGATGACGGACTGGGACGAGGCGCCGGCGCTCGCCGATACGAACATCACGCGTCACATCGGGGGCCGCACGTACGACCTCTACTACAACGGGCCCAAGCTGCACATGGTGGTACTGCGCATGCCGAAGGCGCGCTACTGGGTCGTCAACACCCTTCGCGACCGCCTGTCGAACGAGACGATGCTCGCCATCGCCAAGGGCCTTCGGCCGCTCGGAAAGGCCAGGTAGGGATGAAGATCGCCGTCTTCGGGGCGGGGTACGTCGGCCTCGTCACCGCAGCCTCCTTCGCCGAGCTGGGGCACGACGTCGTCGTCCGCGACGTGGTCGAGGACAAGATCGCGACCCTGAACGAGGGCGGCGTCCCGATCTACGAACCGGGCCTCGAGGAGCTGCTCGGGAAGAACAGGTCGCGGCTCTCGTTCACGCTCGATGCGTCCGAGGCGATCGAAGCGGCCGAGTTCCTCTTCGTCGCGGTCGGCACTCCCCCCACCTACTCGGGAGACGCGGATCTGTCCGCGGTCTGGACGGTGATCGACGAGCTGCCGCGAGACATGGGCGGCGAGCGTCCGATCGTCGTGATGAAGAGCACGGTGCCGGTCGGCACGGGCGCGACCGTTCGGGCCGCGCTCGACGCGCGCGGGCTCGCGGGAGTCGGGTACGCCTCGAACCCGGAGTTCCTCGCCGAGGGGACCGCGATCGCCGACTTCATGCGCCCGGACCGGATCGTCGTCGGCGCGTTCGAGGAGGCGGACGGCGACCGCGTCGCCTCGCTCTACTCCGGAATCGACGCGCCGCTGATCCGCACGAGCGTGCCGTCGGCCGAGATGGTGAAGCTCGCCTCGAATGCCTTTCTGACGACGAGGGTGAGCTTCATCAACGAGATCGCGAATGTCTGCGAGCTCGTCGGTGCCGATGTGATGGACGTCGCCGCCGGTGTCGGTCTGGATCACCGGCTCGGGCCGCACTTCCTTCGCGCCGGTATCGGCTGGGGCGGGAGCTGCTTCGGAAAGGACGTGTCCGCCCTGAAGCAGCTCGCGGGCAACTCCGGCTACCACTTCCAGCTGCTGTCCGCCGTGATCGAGGTAAACGAGCTGCAAAAGCGGCGGGTCGTGGGAAAGCTCCAGCGCCGCCTGGGATCGCTTCGCGGACGAAAGGTCGCACTCCTCGGCCTCTCGTTCAAGCCGGGTACCGACGACATGCGCGACGCGCCGAGCCTCGTCCTCGCCGGGAGATTGCTCGCTGAGGGCGCTGACGTGAGCGCGTGGGACCCCGTCGCCGACGGGCGGGCCTTGCTGCACGGTGTCGACATTGCCGGCTCGGCGCTCGACGCGCTCGACGGGGCGGACGCCGCTGTGCTCGTGACGGAGTGGCCGCAGCTCCGTGAGCTCGACTGGGTCGAGGCCGCCGCGCGCATGCGGAACCGGCTCGTCGTCGACGGACGCAACGTGCTCGATGCGGCGGAGCTCCGTGCGCTCGGGTTCGAGTACGAGGGCATCGGCCGCAGCGGGGAGTAACGCTGGATGGTCCCCGTCACCGTTCGCGCGTTCTTCGGGCGTCGCTCGCCAAGGAGGCGAGCGCGAGGAGCGGGGACAGTACGAAGACGTAAGGACCCGCGACGAGCGCGAAGCATCCTGCGCGCGTGAGTCTTCCGGCGGTCATCTTGGTGGGTGGCCAGGGGACGCGGCTTCGTCCTCTCACGGAGCGGATCCGGAAGGACATGCTCCCGTTGGTCGACCGGCCGCTCCTGGCCTACACCTTCGAGCATCTCCGGCGCCATGGGGTCGAGCGAGCGATCGTCTCCTGCGGCTACCTGCCGGATCAGATCCGAACCTCCTTCGGCGCCTCGTTCGCAGGTCTCGAGCTCGAGTACACGGTCGAGGACGAGCCACTCGGCACCGGCGGCGCGATCGGGTTCGCGGCCCGCGAGCTCGAGGGCAGCTTCTTCGCCCTGAACGGGGACTCGCTCCGCGAGGCCGACCTGGAGGAGCTCGTGCGGTTCCATCGTTCCGCGGGCGCGAAGGCCACGATCCTCCTGACGCCGGTGGCCGATCCGAGCCGATACGGGCTCGTGCGGATTGCAGCGGACGGTCGCGTCTCCACCTTCCTCGAGAAGCCGCGACCCGAGGAGATCGACACCGACCTCATCAACGCCGGTCTCTACGTCCTCGAGCCCGACGTGCTCGAGCTCGTGCCGCCGGATCGTCCGGTCTCGATCGAGCGCGACGTCTTTCCACGCCTCGCGGCCGACGGGGCGGTGTACGGGCTCCCGCTCGACGGCTACTGGCTCGACGTCGGGACCCCGGAGTCGTATCTGCAGGCGCATCGAGACGTGCTGGAGCGGTCGTTCCCGACGGAGGTCGGGGACGCCCTCGGGTCGGACTTCACCCTTGTCGACCCGAGCGCCGAGGTCGACGCGGGCGCTCGACTCGTCCCGCCGGTCTATGTCGGGCCGGGAGCGGTGGTGGAGAGAGGAGCGCGCGTCGGGAGCCTCGCCGTCCTCGGTACCGGAGCGCTCCTCGGTCAGGGTGCCGTGGTCGAGAACGCCGTCGTCGGCGCGCGCGTGACGATCGGCGAGGGAGCCGTCGTCATCGGGTCGGTCGTCGGCGACGACGCGAGGCTCGGGCCGGGGTGCGAGCTCCGGAACCTCGCGGTCGTCGGGCCGGGCGCGGAGGTCGGGCGCGGCAACGTCCTCGACCACGGGCTCAAGATCGGCGCCGACCAGCGCATTCCGGACGGTGCGCTGCAGTTCTCATGAGCGAGTACGTCGTCTCGCCGCGCCGAGTCGAGAAGCCGTGGGGCTGGGAGTTGATCTGGGCGGAAACCGATGCCTACGTCGGCAAGCTGCTCTTCGTTCGGGCAGGCGAGGCACTCAGCCTCCAGTACCACGAGGTCAAGGACGAGTCGTGGCTCGTGCGCGAGGGCCGGGCCAGGCTCGAGCTCGGTCCGGTCGGCGGAGAGCTGGAAGCACTCGAGGTGGGCCCTGGTGACGCCTTCCGCTACCGGCCTGGGACCGTGCACCGTGTGACGGCGCTCGAGGACACGTTGATCCTCGAGGTCTCGACACCGAACCTCGACGACGTTGTCCGTCTCGAAGACCAGTACGGCCGCGAAGACACGACAGCGTAGAGCCGCGTGCGGTTCGAGGACCGCGTGAGGCGTCACACTTCGGCCCATGGCCTTCTGCCCGAACTGTGGGCGGCCGGTTCCGGCGGATGCTCGGTTCTGCCCGAGTTGCGCCAGCGCGCTCTCCGCGCCGCCTCAGCCGAGCGAGGAGCGAAAGCTTGCGACGGTCCTCTTCGCCGACCTCGTCGGCTCGACCGAGCTCGCGGGCTCGCAGGACCCGGAGCGCACGCGGGCCCTGCTCAACCGCTTTTACGACGCCATGGCGGCGGAGATCGAAGAGGCCGGCGGCACGGTCGAGAAGTTCGTCGGGGATGCGGTCATGGCAGCGTTCGGCGCACCCGCCGCACAGGAGGATCACGCGGAGCGTGCGCTTCACGCAGCACTGTCGATGCGGAGGAAGCTCGACGAGCTCTTCGGCGAGAGCCTCTCGCTGCGCATCGGCGTGAACACTGGAGATGTCGTCGTGGGTCAGCCACGTGAAGGCAGTTCCTTCGTGACCGGCGACGCGGTCAACGTGGCGGCGAGGTTGGAGCAGGCCGCCGAGCCGGGAGAGATCCTCCTCGGCGAGCGCACCGCGGCGGCGGTCCGGGGTGCGTTCGAGCTCGGCGAGCGGGCGACGTTGCCCGCGAAGGGTAAGGCCGGAGGAGTTGCCTGTCGCCGACTCATTCGCGCGCTGTCGCTAATGAGGCCGAGGGGCATAGGCGGACTCCACCACGCCTTCGTCGGCCGGGAGCGCGAGCTCGAGGCGCTGCAAGCGGCCTTCCGGCGCGTCGTCGACGAGCGTCAGCCTCGGCTCGTGACGATTATGGGCGATGTCGGCGTCGGGAAGACAACGCTCGTCCGCGAGTTTTGGGAGTGGCTCGGCTCGGAATCCCCCGAACCGCTTCGGCGAGTCGGACGTTGCCTGCCATACGGATCTGGAACCACGTTCCTGCCGGTCGGCGAGATCGTTCGCGAGCATCTCGACCTACTCGAGAGCGATCCGCCCGAGACGGTGCGTCGCCGGCTTGGTGAGCGTGAGATCCTCGGCCTGGCGCTCGGGTTGGAGGCGCCCTCGGACCTCCACCCGTTAGCCGCACGCGATCGGCTGCATCAAGCGTGGGTCGGATTCCTCGGCGAGCTCGTGGCCGATCAACCCGCCGTCGTGCTCGCGGAAGACCTGCACTGGGGGGATTCGGCGCTCCTCGACCTACTCGAGGCAGGGCTGGAGGACCTCCGCGGGCCCTTGTTGATGCTGGGAACCACGCGGCCGGAGCTCGTTCGCAGCCGGCCCACGTGGAGCGGTCGAGGGCCGACCAGAGAGACTCTCTGGCTCGAAGCGCTCTCCGTATCGGACGCTGAACGCATGCTCGACGAGCTCGTTCCGACCGAGCTGCCAGGTTCGCTGCGGCATGTTGTCATCGGACGGGCGGAAGGCAATCCGTTTTTCGTCGAAGAGCTGGTCCGGACGTTGATCGACCTTGGCGTGCTCGAGCGGCGAAACGGTGGCTGGACCGCGCACGCACTCGACGACGAGCTCGTGGTCCCCGACACTGTGTGGGCGGTTCTCGCCGCCCGCATCGACTTGCTGGAGCCGGCGGAGAAGGCGGCGCTGCAAGCGGCGGCTGTGATCGGACGGACTTTCTGGTCCGGGCCCGTCTACGAGTTGCTCGAGGGTCTCGAGCCGGATCTTCGCGTCCTCGAGGAACGTGACTTCGTTCGGCGACGTCAGAGCTCCTCGATCCTCGGCGAGCGCGAGTTTGCGATCAAGCACGCACTGACTCGCGAGGTGGCCTACGAGAGTCTGCCGAGGGCAAGACGCGCTCGACTCCACGCGCGCTTTGCCGACTGGCTCGAGCGCCTGGGCGAAGGGCGGGACGAGCACGCGGCACTGCTTGCCCACCACTATGCCGAGGCGGTACGTCCGGAGGACGTGGACCTTGCCTGGACCGGTAGCGAGGACGAGCTCGGACGCCTGCGCGAGAGGGCCGTCGCCTGGGCCCGGCGGGCAGGGGCGCTTGCAGTCGGCAGATACGACATCGACGAGGCACTTTCCCTGCTCCATCGAGTCCTCGAGCTGGAAACCCGTCCTTCGGAGCGGCTGGAGCTCTGGCGTGAGATCGCACACGCCAACGCCCTCTATTTCGACGGCGAGGCGTTCTCCGCCGCGATGCAGCATGCGATCGACCTCTCACAGGACCCCGAGACCACGAGTGATCTTCTCGCTGAGCTCGCGTTCCAGACGCTCGTCCGCGCCGGAATGTGGCGCGTCATCCCTGACCCCCGACTCGTCGAAGGCTGGATCGAGCGTGCGCTCGAATTGGCTGACCAGGAGAGCGCCGCACGCGCGAAGGCGCTGATCGCCCGTTGCTACCACGACTATCGCAAGTCACCGCAGCTCTCCCGCGAGGCTTCCGCGATTGCCGAGCGTCTCGGCGAGGCGGGACTTCGGTCGTACGGTTTCGACGTACTCGGGCTCACGGCCTTTGCATCTGACGACTACGAGGAGGCGCTCGCGTGGCAGCAGCGCCGAGTCGTCCTCGCTGACGAGATCGAGGACCCGGATCACCGAGCGGACATCTACGCGAACGCGATTCCGCCCGCCGTTGCCCGGGGGGCATTCGAGGAGGCGCGCGCGTACGCGTCGGCACAGCTGGAGATCACCCGTGCGCTCTCGCCGCACCACCGCCTGCACGGCGTCTCGGGTGTCATCGAGCTGGAGGAGCTTCTCGGAAATTGGGAGCGGATCAAAGAGCTGCAGGCCGACGTGGAGCGGGCGGTCGCGGACAACGTCGCCACGCCGTGCGTCCGGAACGAGCGCTCACTGCTCGTGTGCGCGCTCGCGAGTGCGTACGGCGGCGACGAGGCGGAGATGCTACGGCTCGAGGCGGAGGCCGATAGGCACGCGATGGAGGGATACGGCACCGTGATCGGCGCGCCTCGACAGCAGCTCGCGCTCCACCGTGGTGACATGCACACAGCGGCTGCGCTTCTCGGCGAGCCGGCTGTCCGGCGAAGCACCTGGTTCTACCTGAGCTCGGTCGCAACCCATCTCGACGCACTCGCGGCTCTCCGTGAGCGCGAGCGAGTGGAGGCCGAAGCAAGTCGGCTCATCCAGCCCGGAACGTATCTGGAGCCGTTCGCGCTTCGCGCACTCGGCATCGTGCGCGAGGACGCAACCCTCGTCGAGCGAGCGGCCGGCCAATTCGAGGCATGGGGGCTCGACTGGCATGCGACTCGAACCAGGGCGCTCTTCTAGTCGGTCCAGAAGTCTTGGATGAACTCGACGTCGTCGAAGCCGGCCTGCGGGGCGGCGATCGCGACGAAGACGGCGTCCTCGTCTCCAGCGGCCCGAAATGCTCTCGCGGTCGCGGGCGGAACGCGCACGGCCGTCCAGGGCTCGAGTTCGATCACCTCGCCGTCGAGCTTGGCCTGCGCGCGGCCGGAGACGAGGAAGTACACCTCCTCCTGGACGGTGTGCCGGTGGCCCCGCGCGGGCCGCCACCCGCCGCCGAAGCGCTCGAAGGTGACGGCGAAGTTTCGGAGCGCGAGCGGCTCGCGCAGGAACCGAATCTCGAAGTGGTCGGGGTCCATGCCCACCTCGGCTGCCATGTCGGGAGCATCGGCGACGCGGGCGACGCTGTACTCGGCCATCGGTCTCACTCCTTGCCTCAGCCGGCGGCCTCGCTCTGACCGCGCGGGATGACTTCGTCCTGAGCATGTCAAATGCGACTTCACCTGGTCCTCACCATGCATCGCTCGACGCCTCGCCGCGAATGCGGGCGTCCTCGTCAGCTGCGTTGTTCACTGAAGCTTGACACGGCTGTGATAAGGTTGCGTCGTGGACGGGCTCTCCGTGGGACAGGCGGCCGCCCGCTCCGGGTGGTCGGCGCGGATGCTCCGCTACCTCGAGCAGGCGGGCCTGGTCGTGCCCTCGCGCACGGCGAGCGGCTACCGCCTGTACGGGATTCGCGAGCTCAACCAGCTCCGCGGTCTCGCCGAGCTCAGGCGTCGCTTCGACGTCGAGCTGGACGAGGTCGCGTTCGCTCTGAGGCTGCGCCGGGAGCCGGCGCTGCGTGGGGCGGTGGAGACCTGGCTCGCCGGCAGGAACGTCCCGCGCCCCGCGCCCGAGTGGGTGGAGTGGGAGCAGCGGAAGCACGAGAAGCTCTTGGCGGCCTGACCGAACCGACAACTCCCGACCCGAGAGAGGAACGATGGCTCAAACGAAGCGATACGACGTCAAGGATCTCGCCCTCGCACCCGAGGGCATTCGGCGGATCGAGTGGGCTGACCGGCAGATGCCGGTGCTCGCGGCGATCCGCGAACGCTTCGAGCAGGAGCAGCCTCTCAGCGGACATCGAGTCTCCGCCTGCCTCCACGTCACGACGGAAACGGCGAATCTCGCCCGGACGCTCAAGGCTGGAGGGGCGGACGTCGTCCTCTGCGCCTCCAATCCGCTCTCGACCCAGGACGATGTCGCCGCCGCCCTCGTCGAGGAGTACGGCATCGCGGTCTTCGCGATCAAAGGCGAGGACAACGACACGTACTATCGCCACATCGAGGCAGCGGTCGACCATCGACCACATCTGACGATGGACGACGGCGCCGATGTGATCGGCGTGCTCCACTCGCACCGGCGGGAGCAGCTCGGCGACGTCATCGCCGGCACCGAGGAGACCACGACCGGCGTGATCCGCCTGAAGGCGCTGGAACGCGAAGGCAAGCTCGGCTTCCCGGTGATCGCCGTCAACGAAGCGAATACCAAGCACCTCTTCGACAACCGCTACGGGACGGGTCAGTCGACGATCGACGGAATCATCCGGGCGACGAACGTCCTGCTTGCGGGAAAGCGGTTCGTCGTCGCGGGCTACGGCTGGGTCGGTCGGGGCGTTGCCATGCGCGCCCGGGGAATGGGATCGCAGGTGATCGTCACCGAGGTCGACCCGGTGCGCGCGCTCGAGGCGGCGATGGACGGCTTCGAGGTGATGCCGATGGCTCGCGCCGCCGAGCTCGGCGACATCTTCTGTACCGCCACGGGTGACAAGGGCGTCATCACGAAGGGGCACATGGAGCAAATGAAGGACGGCGCGATTCTCGCGAACACGGGCCACTTCAACGTCGAGATCGAGATCCCCGCTCTGCGCGAGCTCGCGGTCGAGACGCGCGAGGCGCGCGCCCTCGTCGACGAGTTCACGCTCGCTGACGGAAGGCACCTCTATCTCATCGGCGACGGCCGGCTCGTCAACCTCGCCGCCGCCGAAGGCCATCCCGCCCTCGTCATGGACATGTCGTTCGCGAACCAAGCGCTCTCAGCGGAGTGGATCGTCGCGAACGGTGCCGCGCTCGAGCACCGGGTCTACGACGTCCCGAAGGAGATCGACGACGAGATCGCTCGCCTCAAGCTCGCGACCATGGACATCGAGGTCGACACGCTGACCGAGGAGCAGGCGCGGTATCTGGCTTCGTGGGACGAGGGCACGTAGAAGGGACTTGCCCCCCCTCGGCGGGGACGAGTCCCAGCTGTCGACGATGAGTCGCGGTCTCGAACCGGACCGCATCCTTCGTCTGGAGCACGACGCAGTCGTGCTCCTCGACCAGCGCCGGCTGCCGGAGGAAGAAGTGGAGCTGAGGCTCCACTCGGCGCGCGAGGTCAGGGACGCGATCCGTGCTCTCGCCGTGCGGGGCGCCCCGGCGATCGGGGTCGCCGCAGCGTACGGGTACGCGCTCGCGGCAGCGCGTGGCGAGGACCTCGACGTTGCGTACGAGCTCCTCGCCTCGGCGCGGCCGACGGCGGTGAATCTCCGCTGGGCGCTCGACGAGATGCGAGACGACCCAACGGCAGATCGCGCGAGGTCGATTCACGACGCCGAGGTCGATCGCTGCCACCGCATGTCCGAGCACGCGGCAGTGCTCATCGCGCCCCGCTCGCGTGCGCTCACACACTGCAATACCGGCGGCCTCGCAACGGGCGGCTACGGAACGGCGCTCGGCGCCATCCGGGCCGCGTGGGAGAGCGGGCTCGTCGAGCACGTGTGGGTGGGCGAGACGCGTCCCCTTCTCCAGGGCGCACGCCTCACGGCGTGGGAGCTCGAGCAGCTGGGCGTCCCGTATGCGGTGATCGCGGACGGGGCCGCCGCTTCGCTGATGGCCCGGGGTGAGGTCGACTGCGTTCTCACTGGCGCCGACCGGATTGCGGCGAACGGCGACACCGCGAACAAGATCGGAACGTACGCCCTCGCGGTCGCGGCCAAGCACCACGCAATCCCGCTCTACGTCGTCGCCCCGAGCTCGACGCTGGACTCGGCGACGGCGACGGGCGCCGACATCCCGATCGAGGAGCGCGATCCGGCCGAGGTTTCGGGCCGTTTCCCCGCGAGGAATCCTGCCTTCGACGTGACGCCCGCGGCGCTCATCGACGCGATCGTGACCGAGCAGGGTGTGCATCGACCGCCGTACGCCGAATCGCTCCCGAGCGCGGTGCGTGCGTGAAGGCGCTGGTGCTTGCTGCCGGGTATGCGACGCGCCTCTATCCGCTGACGCGCGACCGTCCGAAGCCGCTGCTCGAGGTCGGAGGCCGGCCACTGCTCGACTGGGTTCTCGAGCGACTGCAGGCCATGGGAGTGGACGAGACGATCGTCGTCACCAATGCGAAGTTCACGCCGCACTTCGAGGAGTGGGCGGCGGACAAGGAGGGCGTGACCGTCCTCAACGACGGGACGACGAGCAACGACGACCGGCTCGGAGCGATCGGCGATGTGGGCTTCGTGCTCGACGAATTGCAGCTCGACGACGATCTGGTCGTCGTTGCGGGCGACAACCTCTTCCTGGACGACATCTCCGGCTTCGCCGCATACGGACGCGAGGTCGATGCGCCCGTGCTCGCGGTTCACGACGTGGGCGATCTCGCGCTCATGCGCGAGTACAACCAGGTCGAGGTGGACGACGCAGGTCGCGTCCTCTTCATGGAGGAAAAGCCCGAGCAGGCACGGACGACGCTCGCCGGGGTCGCGCTCTACTACTACCCGCGAGGCGCCCTGCCGCTCATCAAGCAGTACCTGGCGGAGGGGAACAACCCCGACCAGCCCGGCCGCTTGCCGGAGTGGCTCCATTCGCGGACCGACGTGTACACGTGGCGGCTGCCCGGCGAGTGGTACGACATCGGATCGCGCGAACAGCTCGAGGAGGCCGACCGCCTGCTCTCGGCAACGTCCGGATAGCGCAAGCCGACGCACACCCGTTGCAGAGACGTTCCATCTCGTTGTCGACAATGGCGACGTGCTCGAGCTGCTCCTGCCCGAGCGCTGCGCGGTCTGTGCCTGCCCGGGCACGACCCTCTGCGACACCTGCCGCGCCGCGCTCCTACGGCTGTACGAGCCCCTCTGCGAGCGCTGCGGTTCTCCCGGGCCCTGGCCGGTTCGCCGCTGCGCGGAGTGCTCGGGACGCCGCCTCGTCTTCGTGCGCGCCCGCTCGGCGATCGTGTACGACGCGCGTGCGCGGGCTTTCGTCCGCGAGTGGAAGGAACGCGGGCGCAGGCGCCTCGCCGAGCAGGCGGCGGCACTCGTCGCCGAGGTCGTGGGCAAGCCGGAGAGCGATGCGCTCACGTTCGTACCCGGCGATCCGGAGCGTGCCTGGAGGCGAGGTGACGTCGCTCCCCGCGGCCTGGCCCTCGGGCTCGAACGGCTGTGGGAGCTGCCGGCCCTCGAGCTCCTCCGCCGCGCGCGG
Source organism: Actinomycetota bacterium (assembly GCA_046727975.1). Taxonomy (GTDB): domain Bacteria; phylum Actinomycetota; class Thermoleophilia; order Gaiellales; family Gaiellaceae; genus GMQP-bins7. The sequence goes on from JBKPDR010000028.1 coordinate 12,023, forward strand.
TCGCTGCCGCGCCAGCGTGGGCTCACCCTCGCCGAACGGCGGCGCAACGTTCGTGGAACTGTCTCCGCCGTGACGCCCGCGCCGCAGCGGGTGACCCTCGTGGACGACGTCTACACGTCGGGCGCGACGGCCGACGCCTGCGCGGCGGCGTTGAAGCGTGCCGGCGCGCGGCGCGTCGAGGTGGTGACCCTGGCGAGGGCGGTTCGTTAGATTGGTCCAGTGGTCTCCGCCGCATATACGCCCAGCCCGGCCGGCTGCGAACCGTCGCATCCCGGCGTCCCCCGGCCCCACCCCAGAAGGTGCTTCGCACCTCCTAGAGGCCCCGGGAGTCGCGCCCATATTTCATCCAATATGGACGCTTCCTGCGTCCTTGGGCTGCTCGGTTCTCGCGCGGCCCGACAAGACCGTATGTACGGCGGAGACCACTAGTTCTCCCCGGACGAGCCGACTCGGAAAGGAGAGTCATGCGGCTTCAGGTCAAAGCGCGACACGGTCATGTCTCGGAGCCCGTGAAAGCGTACGCCGAGAAGCGCCTCGCCAAGCTCGACCGGCGCCTGCACGATCTCACGCTCGTCGAGGTGACCCTCTCCCGAGAGCGCAATCCCTCGATCTCGGACGACCACTCGGCCGAGGCGGTCGTGCACACGAAGGGACCGACGCTCGTCGCCAAGGAATCCGCCCTGACCTACGAAGCCGCGGTCGATCGCCTCGTCGACAAGCTCGAACGTCAGATCGAGCGCTACCGCGACAAGCGGACGCACGAGCCTCGCAGGAACGCTCAGCGCAGAGAGGAAGCTCCACCCACTCCCGTCGAGGAGCTCGCGGAGAGGCTTGCCGCCGAGGGGCCCGACACCTCGGCCTAGGTAGCAGTGGGTCTCGATCCCAGCCGGCAGTGGCTCGCGGCCGGCATCACGGGCCTGGCGCGCCGGCGTGAGTGGGACGCGGTCGTCACGGCCGATGCTCCGGGCGCGCCGGGCGAGGAAGGGCAGTTCGTCCGGCTTCCAGATGGGCGGCTGCTCGTCGAGAGCTCATCGCCGGAGTTCGACCCGGAGCCGCTCGCACAGGCGCTCGAGACCTCACTCGCCGCTCCGTATCGCGCGATCGCCGTGCGCCGCCCGGAGCTGTGGGTCGTCGGCGCGTCCTCGATCGCGGTCGTCGAGCTGGAGCGGGACCCGCGGGCCGACACGCTCGAGGCCGTTCGTGACACGACAGGGGTCAGCATGCGGGTCGACAACCTGCCGACGCTCGACCACATTCCGGAGCTCGAGCGGATCGGCGAGGCGCGATCGGAGTCGTACGTCGTGCGCGCGAGAAGGCTCGAGGGCTTGCTGTACGAGGTGGAGGTCGAGCCGCTGTAGGGGCGAGACATATCTCGCCCCTACATCTGAGTGGTCGGCTCCAGGTGCTCCGCGATCCTCGTTCGAAGTGCCGCTCCGACCTCGGGCAAGTCGCGCTTCAGCCTCCAGAGATCGCGGTTGAGGACGGTGATGAGCTGCATGGGCGTCTTCGCCACCACGGTGGCCGTCCGCCGACCACCGGAGAGCACCGCGATCTCGCCGAAGACGTCACCCGGGCCGAGTGTCCGGAGCACCACGTCATCCCTGAGAACTTCGGCGTTTCAGGCCGTGATCGCGAAGACCGCGTACCCGAAGTCGCCCTCGCGAAGAAGTGTCGCCCCAGCCTCGATCTCGAGCTCCTGGCATGCGCCGGCCACGTGGTCCCGCTGATCGAGCGTCAGCCGGGCGAAGATCAGGATCCTTGCGAGGCGAGTCGAATCCACGGCGACGAAGCTATCGCCGACGGAGTAGCCGTCTGGTGAAGATCGCGTGAGGGAGTGTCAAATCCGCGCTCCCGAGCTGCAGAGTCGGCTGACGCTTCACCCGCTACCCTAACCCCGATGGCGACACAGAGCCTCGGCGGGTTCGAGCGCGTCCTTCGCATGGGCGAAGGACGCCGCCGGAAGCAGTTGCAGGAGCAGGCTGCCTACGTCGCGACCCTCGAGCCAGAGTTCGAGGTGCTCTCGGACGAGGAGCTCCGTGGGAAGACCGCGGAGTTCAAGCAGCGGATCGAGAACGGCGAGCCGCTCGAGGAAGTCATCTTCGAGGCGTACGCCGCCGTCCGGGAGGCGTTCAAGCGCACGCTCGGCGTTCGCCTGTTCGACGTCCAGGTGATGGGCGGGATCGTGCTCCACGAGGGCGACATCGCCGAGATGAAGACCGGTGAGGGAAAGACCTTCGTCGCCGTCCAGCCCCTCTATCTGAACGGGCTGACCGGCCGGGGCGTCCACCTCGTCACCGTCAACGACTACCTCGCGAAGCGCGACGCAGAGTGGACCCGTCCGGTGTACGAGTTGCTCGGCGCGTCCGTCGGCTACATCCAGAACCTGATGCCGTTCGCGCAGCGGCGCGAAGCCTACGGCTGCGACGTCACCTACGGGACGAACTCGGAGTTCGGCTTCGACTACCTGCGCGACAACATGGCGGTCTCGCTCGAAGGCACGGTGCAGCGCAGTCACGCCTACGCAATCGTGGACGAGGTCGACTCGATTCTGATCGACGAGGCCCGGACGCCGCTGATCATCTCGGGCGAGCCGGAGACCGCGGCGGCGACCTACTACCAGTTCGCCCGGGTCGTCAAGGAGCTCGAGGGTCAGCCGGCGACTCGCAAGTCGGCCAAGGGCGAGGACGAGACCGAGCTCTCCGGCGCGGACTACCTCTACGACGAGAAGTTCAAGACCGTCTCACCCGCGCAGTCCACGATCGAGAAGGTCGAGCGCGCGCTCGGGATCGACAACCTCTACGACCCGACTCACGTGATCCTCGTCAACCATCTGATCCAGGCGCTGAAGGCGCAGTCGCTCTACAAGCGGGACATCGACTACGTCATCCAGGACGGCGAGGTGAAGATCGTCGACGAGTTCACCGGCCGAATAATGGAAGGGCGGCGCTGGAGCGAGGGGCTGCACCAGGCGATCGAGGCGAAGGAAGGCGTGCGGATCCGCGAGGAGAATGTCACGCTCGCGACGATCACGCTGCAGAACTACTTCCGCCTCTACCAGAAGCTCGCCGGCATGACGGGAACGGCGAAGACGGAGGAGAAGGAGTTCGTCGAGATCTACGACCTGCATGTGGTCGAGATCCCGACCAACGAGCCCGTTGCCCGCGAGGACCAGAACGACTTCATCTTCAAGACGAGGGACGCGAAGTTCGCAGCGGTCATCGAGGACATCGTCGAGCGTCACGAAGCGGGGCAGCCGATCCTCGTCGGCACGATCGCCGTCGAGACCTCAGAGTTCCTCTCCGAGCTCCTCAAGCGCCGCGGCATCGAGCACAACGTCCTGAACGCGAAGGAGCACGAGCGCGAGGGCGAGATCATCAAGGACGCGGGCCTGCGAGGCGCCGTGACGATCGCGACGAACATGGCCGGCCGCGGCGTGGACATCAAGCTCGGCGAAGGCGTGCTGGAAGTCGGCGGCCTCTATGTGCTCGGCACCGAGCGGCACGAGGCGCGCCGCATCGACAACCAGTTGCGCGGCCGATCAGGCCGTCAGGGTGATCCGGGCGAGTCCCGCTTCTACCTCTCCGGCCAGGACGACCTCGTGCGCCTGTTCGCGGGTGACCGGATCCACAACATCATGAACCGCTTCAAGATCCCCGACGATCAGCCCATGGAGTCCGGGCTCCTCTCGAAGCAGATCGAGAACGCGCAGAAGAAGGTCGAGGAGCAGAACTTCGTCATGCGCAAGAACGTCCTCAAGTACGACGACGTGATGAACACGCAGCGCATGGTCATCTACGAGCAGCGCCGCCGGGTGCTCGAAGGCGAGGACCTGTCCGAGGAGGTCCGCGGCTGGATCGAGGAGATCGTGGAGGCCGGCGTGGCGCAGTTCACGGACGCCGAGTTCGCGGAGGAGTGGGACCTCGAGGGGCTCGTCACGCACATGCAGTCGCTCTACGGGACGGACATCACCGTCGACGAGCTGCGCGAGGAGGACGTCGATCTCACGAGCCGCGACGAGCTGCGCGACGAGTTCCTCGAGGACGCGCTCGAGACCTATGTCGAGCGCGAGCAGGAGCTCGGGCCGGAGCTCGCCCGCGAGGTCGAGCGCTGGGTGATCCTGCAGGTCGTCGACCAGCGCTGGCGCGAGCACCTGGAGGCGATGGACTACCTCCGCGAGGGCGTCCACCTCCGTGCCTTCGCGCAGAAGGACCCGCTCGTCGAGTACCGCGGCGAAGGTCACAAGATGTTCGAGGAGCTCGGCGCGACGATCCGCGAGGAGGTCGTGTTCACGCTCTTCCACGTCGCCGTGCAGATCGAGCAGCCCGGCCTCGAGCCGGCGCAGGCGCACGACGGCGACCTCCAGTACCAGCACGAGAAGACCGCCGGGGCGGAGAACATCGCCGCCGCGGGTGGCGCGTCGGCGACCGCGGTTGCGGCGCCGGTCGCGGCGGCCGCGCTGCCCGTTCAGCAGCAGGCGATCAACGAGCACAAGGACATCGGCCGGAACGACCCCTGCTGGTGCGGCTCGGGCAAGAAGTTCAAGAAGTGCCACGGCGCATAGCGGGCTGCTACGCCCGGCTTGACCCGCCTGCTCGTCCGAGAAGCGGGCAGACGAGCGTGATTGCGACTCCCTCGTAAGGCTTCTGTTAGCGCGTGGGTTCGATTGCGAGAAGCGGGTATGCATCTCGGAGACGTTCAGGGGGGTGTGAGATGAAGCTCAAAGTTGCATTCGCGTTCGCGTCTGCAGTTGCTCTCGGTGTGCTGGCAGTCGGAATCGCCGTTGCTGCGAGTCCGGGGCCCGACTACCTCGACGTCTCGAGCTGGAAGGCGGTCGCGAAGAACAAGAGCACATCGGTCCTGTCGGCCACGACGAAGTCCGTGATCCCGAGGCATCCGAACGCCTTCATCCGGTCGAACCCGGTTGTCGGTTTGGGCTGGGTCGACACGCAGACGAACACCGCGTTGGTTGCGACGATCCACCCGGCCATCGGCCGGGACTCCAATCAGAATCCGCGTGCCTGGCACGCGCACACCGTCGCACTGACGGGTGGCGCAACCGCACCGAACGACTTCTGCCTCGGCTCGATCACCTCGACGCCGACGGCGGGCCTGTCGATTCATGGCGCCACGATGAGGATCAACGTACGCAGCACGGCCTTGCCGGTGCCTCCTGCAGGAGTCGACGTCGCGGTGGGGTTTACCGTCCAGACCGATGCCGCTTGCGCGTCAGGCCTCGGGGTGCGTGTCTCGAGCTGACGAGACGTCGTCAAGACGTGTCAGACCACGGCGGCCCCCGAGCGGGCCGCCGTCGAATGTGCGGTGGGGATTGTCCTCGGACGGCCCCGCTAGCATCTGCCCGTGGCCGAGACCGACGGCAGGCCGCTCGCGGAGCGGCTCGAGGAGATCGGGGCCCAGCTCGCCTGGGTCCGTGATTACCTTTGACCCGGAACGCCTGACGCAGCGCCGCAACGAGCTCGAGCAGGAGCTGGGAGCCCCGGGCGTCTGGGACGACCAGGCCCACGCGGCGCGAATCTCGACCGAGCACTCGCGCCTGACGCGGCGGCTCGAACGCTACGAGCAGCTGAACCGTGAGTTCCAGGACGCGAAGGAGCTGTACGGGCTCGACTCGTCCCTCGAAGACCAGATCGCCGAGCAGCTCGTTCCTGTCGAGGAAGAGCTCGGGCGTCTGCAGGAGGACGCGCTCTTCACCGGCGAGTACGACAGCGGAGACGCGGTGCTCGAGATCCACGCGGGAACGGGTGGAACCGACGCACAGGATTGGGCCGAGATGCTCCTCCGCATGTACCAGCGCTGGGCTTCCGACCGAGGGTTCCAGTGGGAGATCCTGGAGGCGAGCCCCGGGGAGGAGGCGGGCCTGAAGTCCTCGACGATGGCGATCCGCGGCGACAACGCATACGGGACGCTCAAGGCCGAGCGCGGTGTTCATCGCCTCGTCCGGCTCTCGCCCTTCGACGCGGCCCACCGCAGGCACACCGCGTTCGCCCAGGTCGTCGTCGCGCCGCTGCTGCCGGAGGAAGCGCCGCTCGAGATCAACGAGGCGGATCTCCGCATCGACACCTACCGGGCGACGGGAGCGGGTGGACAACACGTGAACAAGACCGACTCGGCCGTTCGCATCACCCACTTGCCGACGGGGATCGTCGTCCAGTGCCAGAACGAGCGCTCGCAGGCGTCGAACAAGCAGACCGCGCTCCGGATCCTCAAGTCACGCCTCCTCGAGCTCGAAGAGGAGCGCCGCGAGGCGGAGCTCGCCAAGGAGCGGGGTGCCGCGCAGGACATCGGGTTCGGGAGTCAAATCCGCTCCTACGTGCTCCACCCGTACCAGCTGGTCAAGGACCACCGCACCGATCACGAGATCGGGAACGCGCAATCCGTGCTCGACGGCGGTCTCGACGAGTTCGTCCACGCCTATCTCCTCGCCAAAGCGGCGGGGAAAGTGATTTAGCAGTGGTGGAGGAGCGCCGGAATGTCAGCTAGAATCGGCGCCTCCAACGAGCCGGAGCAGCCGCCTATGGCTGTGTCAGCAATGCGCCCGGTGCTGGACACCGAACCCGAGACAGAGACCCCGTTGACGGCCCTCGCCGAACCCGAGCCCGAGCAGATCGAGATTGCCGAAGAGATACCGGCGTCACTCGATGAGGAGGGCGCCGCGGCGATCGTGTTCGAAGAAGTCCAAAAGGTCTACGAGCCCGGGGTCGTTGCGCTCGACGGCGTGTCGTTCACGATCGACAAGGGCGAGTTCGTCTTCGTGGTGGGTGCGTCGGGCTCGGGGAAGTCGACCATCATCCGGCTCCTGTTGAAGGAGATCGAGGCGACGCAGGGCAGGATCCTCGTGGGGGGCCGCGACCTCGGGCGTCTCAAGCGCTCGAAGGTCCCGCTGCTCAGGCGCAACGTGGGCTGTGTCTTCCAGGACTTCAAGCTCCTTCCGAACCGCACGACGACCGAGAACATCGCCTACGCGCTGCGCGTGCAGGGTCAGTCGAGCGTGCAGATCCGGAAGAAGGTCCCAGAGGTGCTGACGATGGTCGGGCTCGCGCACAAGACGAACGCGCGGCCCGAGGAGCTCTCCGGCGGCGAGCAGCAGCGCGTCTCCATCGCGCGCGCTTTCGTGAATCACCCGCCGCTGCTCGTGTGTGACGAGCCGACCGGGAACCTCGACCCTGACACGTCGGTCGGGATCATGCAGCTCCTCTATCGCATCAACCGCACGGGGACGACGATCCTCATGGTCACCCACGATCGCGAGATGGTCGACAAGATGCGGAAGCGCGTGATCGCGCTCGAGGAGGGCAAGCTCGTGCGGGACGAGCGCCGCGGCGGCTACGGCGCCGAGTGAACGTCGAATCTCGCATGAGGCTCCGCCCGGCTAAAGCCGGTGCCGGCGAGGAGCGCGCGTGACCAAGTTCCGGCTTTTGGTCTCGGAAGCGTTTCGCTCCATCGGAGCGAACAAGTCGACGACGCTGGCCGCCACGGTCACCGTGCTCGTCGGGATGTTCCTGCTCGGGGTCTTCATCGGGCTGGGGACGTGGCTCGTGTCGTGGTCGGCCGAGAAGAAGAAGGAGCTCGCGGTGCACGTGTTCTTCTGTACCGAGGGCGCAACTTCGTGCGCGGGTGAGGCGACGAGCAAGCAGATCAACACGGTCCGCGTCTTCCTCGAGTCGGATCCACGCGTCAAGCCGGGCGGGATCAAGTTCGTCAGCAAGCAAGAGGCGTTCCGGATCATGCAGAAGCGGGCTCCGGAGCTCGTGGAGAATGTCGTCTCCAACCCGTTGCCGGTGTCGTTCGACGTCGTGCCGAGGAAGGGCGAGGACACCGAGGCGATCGCGCTCGCGGTGCAGAAGGCAAATCTCGCGGGCGTCGACGAGGTGAAGTACGGGAAGGAGATCTCGAAGAGGGTTCTCCAGGTTGCCCGGGCGATCCAGATCGTCTTCCTGTTCGCGATCATCATCCTGCTCGGCGCCTCGACGATCGACATCGCGAACACGATTCGCCTCTCCATCTTTGCCCGGCGCCGGGAGGTCGAGGTGATGAAGCTCGTCGGCGCAACGAACTGGTTCGTCCGCGGGCCGTTCATGCTCGAGGGCCTGCTCACCGGCGCGCTCGGCGCAGTGGCGGCGATCCTCCTGCTCTTCGTCGGCCGCGAGCTCGCGCTCCCGTCCATCATCAACTACCAGAGCGATCCGGACGTGCGGGCGCTTCCGTTCGCGTGGACGGCGTTGATCCTGATCTGCGTGGGCCTGGGCATCGGCGCCCTCGGCTCCGGCCTGACCCTCCGCCGCTTCCTCAAGGTGTAGGGCGGAGACCATCTCGCCCCCGACGGGGTGAGCGTGATCCGCACCGCTACCGTGCGCTGATGCGTCAGCGACGGTTTCCAGGTGGGAGACAGAAGCGGCCGAGCCGCTCCGAGGCGCGTCGGCGATCCGGGCACGCCGTGCGCCGGGCGGAGCACCGGGTCGCGATCCAACTGCCCACGCGACGTGTGCCGCCCGAGCGCGTCGTCGCTCACCTAGGGCCCACGAATTCCGGAAAGACGCACGCGGCACTCGAAGAGCTCGCCGCGACCGGAAACGGCGTCTACGCGGGGCCTCTTCGGATGCTCGCCCAGGAGGCGCATCGCCGGCTCGGTGAGCGTCTCGGCCACGAGAACGTCGGGCTCGTCACGGGTGAGGAGCGCGTCAACGAGCGTGCGCCGGTCATCTGCTCGACCGTCGAGATGGCGCCTCGGGCAGGCGAGCTGCTCGTGCTCGACGAGGTGCAGTGGGCGGACGACGATGAGCGCGGATCGGCATGGACGAGGCTCCTTCTCGCCGGGGAGTATCGGCAGATCCTGCTCCTCGGTGCCTTGGACGCCCTGCCGCTCGTCGAGCGGGCGTTCCCGCAGGCGGAGCTCAAGGTCTTCGAGCGAAAGCTCCCGCTCGAGTGGATCGGGGAGCGGACGCTCCGCTCGCTCACGACCGGAACGGTCGTCGTCGCCTTCAGCCGTCGAGCGGTGCTCGCGCTCGCGGGGGAAGTGAACCGTCTCCATCCGAGCCGTGTCGCGGTGCTCTACGGAGCCATGCCGCTTGCGTCGCGTCGCGAGGAGATCGACCGCTTCCTCTCCGGAGCTGCGGACGTGTGCGTCGCGACCGACGTCCTCGGCCACGGCGTCAACCTCCCCTGCGAGACACTGCTCTTCGCCGAGACGACGAAGTTCGACGGGCAAGAGCGGCGCACGCTGCTTCCCTGGGAGCTCGCGCAGATCGCGGGCCGCGCTGGCCGCTTCGGCCTCGTCGAGCGCGGACATGTCGGAGTGCTCGTCGGCCTCGGTTGGGGAGAGGCGGACCCCGCTGTCGTCCAGTCCGCTCTCGAGCCGCACGTGCCGCTCGTAGGAGGACATTGGGGATACCGCGTGGTGGACGAGGCCCGCATTCGCCCGCGCCTCTCCGACCTCGGCGTCGAGGATCCCGCCGACCTCGACGCGGCACTCGTCGCCTGGCACAGGGTCGCGGTCCGCGAGTGGGCGTACGAGGGCTGGCTTGCGGTCGAGTCGCTGCAGCCGATTCGCCTCCGCCTCGACACCGTTCGCCGCCGACTCGCCGAGCGCGGCCGGCGCCTTTCGCTCGAAGACACGTGGACGCTCGTGAACGCGCCGGTCGACGAGGACGGCCTCGAGCTCCTCGCGACCCTCGCGCTGGCCATCGCCGGCGATCGGGTCGCGCGGCCGCACGTGAACTTCCTGCTCGACACCGCGCGCCTCCGCGCGGCCTCGCTCGAGGACGCGGAGCAGGCTGGGCGCGAGGCGAGCATCCTGCGCTGGTTCGCGCTGCAGTTCCCCGGTGTGGGGGGCGTCACCATCGCGCGCGCCGCCGCGCTCGAGGAAGCGGCCGCCGCGCGCGTGGTTGCGCGTCTTCGGCACGAGGTGGAGTCGCCGACGATCGGCCGCTGCCGCTCCTGCGGGCGCTCGTGCCCGCCCTGGTTCCCGCTCTGCGAGCGCTGTGCCGGGCTCGCGACGCGGTAGGTGCGTGATATGAACCGCGCGTGACGACCGACGAGCTGCGCGCGATCCCGCTCTTCGAAGGGGTATCCGACGCCGGCATCGAGCGCCTCGCAGCATGCACAGCCGAGATCGAGGTCGAGCCCGGTCAGATCCTCGCGTTCCCGGGCGATCCCGGGTCCGGGATGTACGTCATTCTCGACGGCACGGTCAGCGTCGAGATGCGGGGGGGCTTTCACGTCGAGCTTGGCCCCGGGAACTTCTTCGGCGAGATCGCTCTTCTCGTGTCGCAGTCGGGACGCGTTGCGCGTGTACGGGCAGCGACGGCCGCCCGCTGTCTGAGCATTCCCCGCGAGGACTTCCTCGCGCTCGTCGAGAGCGAGCCATCGCTCGCGTTGAAGATGCTGCGCGAGCTCGCCCGCCGCCTCAGCGACGCGAGTGCCGACGCCTAAGCCCGACTGCCGGCGGCTCGTGCGATAGAGCTGCTCAATCCTTTGGGGAGTAGGCTCCTGACGTGACCACCTGCTCGAGCTGCGGCGTCGAGAACCCGTCGGGCGAGCGGGGCTCAGTCATATCTGCGCCGCCTGCGGGACGGCGAACGATCCGGCAATGCGCTTCTGCAATCAGTGCGGCTCACGGCTGGACGAAGAGTCGCGGAAGGTTCGGCCGCGGTTTCTCTCCACCCGGCTCGAGCACGCGATTGGCTCGCCGCACAGGGTCGGGCCGAGGAAGCCGAGCCACTGCTCGTCGAGGCGCGGGAGGCGTTCGAGCGGCTCGAGGCGACGGCCCTGGCTCGAGCGCGATGGGCGCCCTCGGACGTCGTGGCGCAGCCTGAGCCTGTGAGCTAGCCCGCGCAAGCTTGTAGGGGCGAGGCAAGTGTCGCCCTACACTCAGCTCATGGGTGAGCGGGTGCGCTATGAGCCGGGCACGTTCTGCTGGGTCGGGCTGGCCACTTCTGATCCTGCCGGCGCAAAGGTCTTCTACACGAGCCTGTTCGGGTGGGAGGGAGAGGACCATTCGGCAGGCGAGGGCGGTACCTACACGCTCTTGCGCCGCGACGGCAAGGATGTCGCGCTGCTCTATCGGCAGACCGAGGAGGCGCGCTCTGCGGGGGCACCGCCGCACTGGACCTCGTACATCTCGGTCGGCGACGCCGCGAAGACCTCCAAGCAGGCCGGCGAGCTCGGCGGGGCTGCGGTCTTCCGACGGCCCTTCGACGTCCCCGATGCAGGCCGCGTCGCCGCGATCCGCGACCCGACGGGCGCAATGGTGTCGCTGTGGCAAGCGCGCTCCAAGATCGGAGCCGAGCTCGTCAACGACGTGGGCGCCTGGTGCTGGAACGAGCTCTCGACCACGAACGTCGAGCGGGCCAAGGCGTTCTACGGCGACCTTTTCGGTTGGGAGTACGAGAGCGACGAGAGCGGCTACACGACGATCACGAATGCCGGGAGCCGAAACGGAGGCATGCGAACGCAGGGAGAGCGCGAGCGGGGAGTCGAGCCGAGCTGGCGTCCCTACTTCACGGTCGAGAGCGCCGATCAGGTCTCGGACAAAGCCCTCGAGGGGGGCGGACAGGTTGTGGTGCCGCCCACGAACGTCTCGCACGCGCGGTTCGCGCTGATCGTCGACCCACAAGGCGCGCCGTTCCTGATCTTCGAAGGTGAGACAGACCCCTAACGTTCCTCGGGCGGGTACAGCCCTACACTTTCGCGCGTGGCCGGCCCGCCCGGGACCAAGCTGATCGCGGAAAACCGCCGCGCGCGGTTCGACTTCGAGTTCCTCGAGCGCTTCGAGGCGGGTCTCGTCCTCTCCGGGACCGAGGTCAAGGCGGCGCGTGAGGGAAAGGTGCAGCTCGCCGGCGCGTACGCCGAGGTACGCGACGGCGAGGCCTGGCTCGTCGGCGCTTCGATCGCGGAGTACGACGCCGCCGGCGGGGGCGTCGGCCATGCGCCCGAGCGCGACCGCAAGCTCCTCCTCCACCGGCGCGAGATCGACTCGCTCTACGGGAAGGTGCGCGAGAAGGGCCTGACCCTCGTCCCGACGCGGATGTACTTCAGGGACGGCCGCGCGAAGGTCGAGCTGGCGCTCGCCCGCGGCCGCGAGCGCGCGGACAAGCGGCGCGTCATCGCCGAGCGAGACGCGAATCGGCAGATGGAGCGGGCGCTCAGGCGGCGGCGATAGGTCGCGTCCGCCGCGGCGCCGCGCTTGCGCCAATCGGCGCATTGCGGCCGGCGGAGGAGTACCCTCGACCTGTCCACTCGCGCAGGGAAGGAGGGGTGTGCCTTGCGACGCGTAGCGCTGACCGTCAACGGAACGCGCCACGAGCTCGAGTTGGAGCCCCGCGAGCTACTCGTTTACGTGCTCCGGGAGCGCCTCGGGCTCACGGGAACCACCGTCGGCTGCGAAACCTCCTCGTGTGGGGCCTGCACCGTTCTCGTCGACGGCGAGTCGGTGAAGTCCTGCACGATGCTCGGCGTCCAGGCCGACGAGTTGGAGATCACCACGATCGAAGGTCTCGCGACGAACGGCCGGCTGCATCCGATGCAGCAGGCGTTCCACGACCACCACGCGCTCCAGTGCGGGTACTGCACGCCGGGGATGGTGATGGCCGCAGTGAGCCTGATCGAGAGCGGGGAGGCCACGAGCGAGGACGCGATCCGCATCGGGCTGGAGGGCAACCTCTGCCGCTGCACCGGCTACCACAACATCGTCGAGGCCGTCTCGGCGGTCGCGGGGGTGAAATAGATGACCGTCACCGAGACGCGGACAGAGACGTTCGTCGGGACTTCCGTCAAGCGCAAGGAAGATGCGGCGCTCCTCACCGGTCGAGCGAAGTGGGTCGACAACATGGCGCCTCCGGGCACCGTGTACATGGCGGTCATCCGCAGCCCCTACGCGCATGCCCGCATCACGGGTGTGAACCTCGATGCCGCCCGGGCGGCCCAAGGCGTCGTTGCGGCGCTCAGTGGAGCCGACCTCGCCGACACGTGGCAGGGCGGATTGCCGTGTGCATGGCCCGTGACCGAAGACATCAAGATCCCGACGCACTTTCCGCTCGCGGTCGAGGAGGCGCGCTTCCAAGGCGAGGCCATCGCGGTAGTCATCGCCGACAGCCGCGCGCTCGCGAAGGATGCCGCGGAGCTCGTCGAGGTCGACTACGAGCCGCTCGGCGTCGCCGTCGACGTGGACAAGGCGCTCGAGGACGGCGCGCCGATCGTGCATGCCGACCTCGGCACCAACGAGTGCTACGTCTGGAAGCTCGGGACGGACGACGTCGAGGGTGCGCTCGACGCGGCGGACGTCGTCGTCACGCGCCGGTATCGGCAACCGCGCCTGATCCCGAATGCCATCGAGCCGCGATCGGTGCTCGCGCAGGCGGGCCCGGCGGGCGAGATGACGATCTACTCGGCGACGCAGGTCCCACACATCCTCCGCTTTGCGCTGCAGCTCGTCCTCGGCATCCCGGAGTCGAAGATCCGCGTGATCGCACCGGACGTCGGCGGCGGCTTCGGCTCGAAGCTGAACGTCTACGCCGAGGAGGCGCTCGCGGCCGCGCTCGCACAGCGACTCGGGCGTCCCGTCAAGTGGACGGAGGAGCGCGCCGAGAACTACGTCGCCACGATCCACGGCCGCGACGTCGTGCACGAGCTCACGCTCGCAGCGACGAAGGACGGACGGATAACGACCGTCAAGTCCGATGCGAAGTGCGCCATGGGCGCGTACCTCCAGCTCGTGACCCCCGGGATCCCGCTCCTCGGAGCGTGGATCTACAACGGGCCGTACGACATCCCGAACTACTCGGTGACGTTCACCGGGGTCTTCACGAACACGACCCCGACGGATGCCTATCGCGGCGCCGGCCGGCCGGAGGCGACGTACGTGATCGAGCGGACCATCGAGGCGCTCGCGCGCGAGCTCGGCATGGATTCGATCGAGCTCCGGCGCAAGAACTTCATCACGGAGTTCCCGGCGACCATCGCTTCCGGGCTCACCATCGACTCGGGCGACTTCCACGCGTCGCTCGACAAGCTGCTCGAGTCCCTCGACCTGGACTCGATCCGGAGCGAGCAGAAGGCCCGGCGAGAGAGCGGGGACGCGAAGCAGCTCGGCATCGGCTTCTCGACGTACACCGAGATGTGCGGCCTCGCCCCCTCGAGGATCCTCGGCGCGATCCGTTACGCCGTGGGCGGCTGGGACAGCGCAACGATTCGCGTGCAGCCGCTCGGCTCGGTGCAGGTTGTCACGGGGACGTCGCCTCACGGCCAGAGCCACGAGACGACGTGGGCCCAGATCGTCGCCGACCAGCTCGGCGTCGACGTCGACGACATCGACGTGCTGCATGGGGACACGGCGGTCTCCCAGCTGGGAATGGATACCTACGGGAGCCGCTCGCTGGCCGTCGGAGGTGTCGCGCTCTGGCATGCGAGCCAGAAGGTGATCGACAAGGCGCGCGAGATCGTGAGCCACCAGCTCGAGGTCGCGGCGGACGATCTCGAGTTCGCGAACGGGAAGTTCAGCGTCAAGGGATCGCCCGACCGCTCGATGTCGATCCAGGACGTGGCCTTCCAAGCGCACGCCGCGCACAACCTGCCGGAAGGCATGGAGCCCGGGCTCGAGGCGACGGCGGTGTACGACCCGCCGAACTTCTCCTGGCCCGGAGGCGCCCACGCCGCGGTCGTCGAGGTCGACACCGAGACCGGCGACACGCGACTCATCCGCTACGTCGCCATCGACGACGTCGGCACGCCCGTCAACCCGGAGATCGTCGACGGACAGGTGCACGGGGGGATCGCGCAGGCGATCTCCGCCGCTCTCTACGAGGAGGCCATCTACGACGAGGACGGCAACCTGCTGACGACGACGATGACGAATTACCTCGTGCCGTCGGCCGCGGAGCTCCCGTCGTTCGAGACCGATCGCACCGAGAGCCCGAGCCCGACGAACCCCCTCGGCGTGAAGGGGGTGGGGGAGACGGGGACGATCGCGGCCGCTCCGGCCGTGATCAACGCCGTCATCGACGCGCTCTCCCACCTGGGCGTCACCGATATCCAGATGCCGGCCACGCCCGAGCGTGTCTGGCGCGCGATCGAGGAGGCCAAGACCTCACGTCGGGGTGGTCGCCCGTCGGGAGGCGAATGATGGACGCCGTGAGGCAAGGACGCAGGGAGCGCTCATATCAGGGCGATATGGGCGCGACTGAGGACGCCGCGTCACGGCGTCCAGCGACGCATCCCGACATGGCTGACTACGTCGAAGGGAGGTCTAGACGATGATTCCTGCGACGTTCGAGTATGAGATTGCCGAGAGCGTCGATCAGGCGATTGCGCTCCTCGGCGAACACGAGGACGCGAAGCTGCTCGCGGGCGGCCATTCGCTCCTCCCGGCGATGAAGCTCCGTCTCGCCCGGCCCTCGCTCCTGATCGACGTGACGAGGATCGGCGAGCTCTCCTACCTCCGCGACTCGGGCGAGCAGATCGCTATCGGTGCGCTCACCCGCCACGTCGACGTGAGCGGCGCTCCGCTTCTGCAGGAGCACTGCCCGATCGTCTCGCACACCGCGGGGCAGATCGGCGATCCGCAGGTCCGCCATCGTGGGACGATTGGTGGGTCGCTCGCCCACGGCGATCCCGCGTCCGACCTGCCGGCAGTGATGCTCGCGCTCGGCGCGGAGATGGTCATCCGCGGAGCGGGCGGCGAACGGGTCGTCCCGGCGGCCGAGTTCTTCTCGGGCGTGTTCCAGACGGCGATCGGCCCGTCCGAGATCCTCGCCGAGATCCGCGTCCCGAAGCTCGGCTCGACGACGGGGTGGTCGTACACGAAGATGGCCCGCCGCGCGCAGGACTGGGCGACGGTGGCCGTCGCCGCGCTCGTCGAGAGGTCGAACGGCTCGGTCGGGAGCGCGGCGATCGGTCTCACGAACATGGGTGCGACGCCGCTCCGTGCGAGCGAGGCCGAGAACGCGATCGCCGGAGGGGCGTCGATCGCCGATGCGGCGGCTCTCATCCCCGAGGGCACCGAACCACCGTCGGACACGGCGGCCTCGACCGACTTCCGCCGACACCTGGCGCAGGTCATCGGAAGACGCGCGCTCGAGGAAGCGCTGAAGCGCTGAAGACGAGTCCGGGGCCGCTCTGTGGAGCGGCCCCGGCAGGTGTCAGATGGCGACGATCTCGGCGGGCGCAGGTACGCGCTCGAGCGCCTGGCGCAGCGCATCGTCCGAGCTCGTTCCGGGCCTCATGATCAGTCGGTGGCGGAGGACGAACGGCGCAATCTCCCGTACGTCCGCGATCGTCACGCTGGGACGGCCGTTCAGCCGTGCATTCGCCTTCGCGGCGCTCAGCAGGTGGATGACCGCACGCGAGCTCGCCCCGAGCTCGACGTCCTGCATACTCCTCGTCTCCCGTGCGAGCGCGACGAGGTAGCGCGCGACCGGCTCGGGCACGAGCGTCGAGTTGAGCTCGTCACGCGCGCGGTCGAGGCCCACGACCCCGAGCAGCGGCTTGATCTCGCCCAGCATGTCGGGCGCGACGCCCGAATGCGGGAGGTCGAGCATCTCGAACTCGCTCTCCGGATCGGCGTAGTCCAGCTCGATCTTGAACAGGAACCGGTCGAGCTGTGACTCCGGCAGCGGGTGGATGCCCTCGTGCTCGAAGGGGTTCTGCGTCGCGATGACGAGGAAGGGATCGGGAAGCCGCTGCGACTTGCCGTCCACAGTGACCTGCCGCTCCTGCATCGCCTCCAGGAGCGCCGCCTGCGTACGTGGAGGGGTTCGGTTGATCTCGTCCGCGAGGAGCACGTTCGTGAAGACCGAGCCCGGCATGAACGTCGGCTCACCGCCGCGCATGATCATCTCGCCCACGAGTTCTCGCGGCGCCGTGTCAGGCGTGAACTGGATGCGCTTGAACTGGGCGCCCAGCATGTGCGCGGTCGCGCGCCCGAGCAGCGTCTTCGCGCTCCCAGGCGGCCCCTCGATGAGGACGTGACCGCGCGCGAGCGCGGCCACGAGCAAGAGCTCGACTGCCCGATCCTGTCCCAGAACAACCTTCTTGACCTCTTCTTTCGCCTGCTCGCGCAGGTCGATGAGGCTCACGTACCGCTGCTCTACGAGCAATGCCACAACCAATCCTCCCGTCTTCCCCTAGCTTTTCTCGTGCTTCCCCGGTCGATCCCAGAGCCAGACGGGGTTCCCATACCGCCGCCAGGCCTCTATTTCACTGTGCGCCGCTATCCTAGGAAAGTCAACACATACGGGGGCGACCAGGTTTCGACGTGGTCGGTTCTCCGGCAGAGCTGCGAGCCGAGGTCGCCGGTTGGCCTCGTAAATCAACCGGCACCAACGCAAGTGCGAAGAACGATCTCGCACTCGCCGCCTAGTAGAAGCTAG
>JBKPDR010000029.1:0-57044 GCA_046727975.1 Actinomycetota bacterium
TACGAGGTCAACGGCTGGAGCATACGGCGGTCGGCGCGTGCAGGGTAGGCCCATTCACGCCGGCAACACGTTTATCCGGCTCGTCCCGCGGGCATGCTGGAAGCCATGGAGGCGAGGTCTCGTCCGGTCGCGCATGCGCGAGCCTGTGCACCTCGGAGAAGCCGGCAGCACGGACGCGCACGTGGGTGAGCCCCCCTCCGCGAGGGCCTCATCTTCCGAGGTCGGGTTCGCTCCATCATTCAGGATCGACGAGGAGCGCCCACGCCGAACCAGCGCCGTGCTCGTCCTCTCGGGGGACGCTGACCTCCACGGCGCTCCCGAGCTCCGCGATCGCCTGACGGAAGCCATGTCGGACGGCGTCGGCCGGATCGTCGTCGACCTCTCCGCGGTGACGTTCATCGACTCGATGGCTCTCGGCGTGCTCCTCGGCGCGCGCCACCGGTTGCGAGACCTCGGGGGCGACCTCCGCCTCGTCGTTGCATCGCCCGAGTTGCGGAGAATCTTCGAGCTCTCACTTCTCGACCAGGTCTTCTCGCTCACCGAAACGCGCGCTGAAGCGCTTTCCAGCTTCGCCGTCAGCGAGCGCGCGGACTAGAGGGCGGCCGCGAGCGTCGTGTGGATGGGCAGTATCGCCCCGAGCCCCGCGATCTCTAGTGCCCGGCGAACACCTGGATCGGGCGCAACGAGAGAGACGCCTTTGCCCGACTCGCCCGCATGCCTCGCAGTGGCGAGCAGGACGCGTACGGCCGAGGAGTCCAGGAACCCGCACTCGGTCAGGTCGATGACGAGCGGTGCGCCGAGGTCGACTTCGGACAGCACCTTCTCCACCTCGGGCGTTGTCGCCAGGTCGAGCTCACCTCGTATCCGGACGAGCGTCCCGCCCTTCGGGAGCTCCTCGACGGTGACCTCCAGATCCCCGACCCTTGTCACGCGGACGAGTGTAGGCGAAGGTCGCCGAGAGCTGGTCGGGTTGACAGAGGGGAAGTCTCCGCGATGACCGACACGATCGCCCTCACGACGTCGACCGATCCTCGCCTGCGGGGCGTGGCGACGCTCGTGCTCGGCGGCATCGGGAGCCGTCTCCACCTTCCCTACGAGACGATGGACGACCTGCAACTCGCGGTGTTGAGCATCCTCTCCGCGGGCGAAGAGGACACCGTGACGATCGAGATCACTGCGGACGACGAGGTCGTCGCCGTGGAGATCGGTCCGCTCGCCGAGGGGAGCAGCCACGATCTGGCGCTCCGGCGCGTCCTCGAGCGGCTCGTCGACACTGTCGAAGCCGCCGAGCGCGACGGGCACGACTGGGTGAGGCTTCGTCTCGCCCGCGTACCAGCGGGCGCTTCCTCGTAGCTCTAGGGGTGGTGCGCTCCCGCCCTGCCGGGGTGCAGACGGGCGGCAGGATGGGCGCCGGCTGTCTGCACCGCTCGTTTTCCGTCGCTACGTCTGCGAGATCTCCTCGACCATCTGGCCGGTCGAGGTCGGCTCCGCGACCCGCGCGACATCGGCCTGCGCGAGCATCCCGACGAGCCGGCCGTCCTCCACCACCGGCAACCGGCGCACCTGCTCGTGCGCCATCCGCTGGAGCGCCGCGTCGAGCGGCTCTTCCGGACCGATGACGACCGGTCGCTCGGTGCAGACATCGCCGACCCGGACTTGCTTCGGATCGAGGTCCTTGGCGAGAACCTGCGCGACGAGATCGCGATCGGTCACGATGCCTACCAGGGCGTCGTTCTCGACTACGGGGAGCGACCCGACGTCCTGTTCGATCATCAACCTCGCGGCTTCCACCGAATTCGAATCGCTCGAGATCGATCTCGGTGAGGCGGTCATCGCCTCCCTAACCGTTGACATGGTTCCCATCGACACCTCCTCGTACTAGGCGGTCAGATTTCCCGGCAGACGCTGGAGCAAACGTCGTGAACGGTTTCGCCTTCCGGCGACCTGGGCATTCCTATCGCGTGAACAGATCGACGTCCGGGAAGCCAGCCCTCGTCTTCCTCAGCCAGAAGAGCTCGGGGCCGTCGAGGCGCATGGAGAGCCTCGTGGCATGGGTGAAGGTGACACAGAAGAAGCGCCTTCGTGTCATCGACGTCGACGCCGACGATAATCCCACGATCGTCGACAGACTTCACGTCGGCAAGGTGCCGGCGCTCGTCCTGATCAAGGACCGCCGTGTCCTCGGCCGGATCGAGGGGCGCGCGACGGGTCAGCAGATCGACGACCTCATCCGCCCTCACCTGGCCGCGTAGAGGCCCTAACGTAATGACGCCCGTCGCGAGACGTCCAGCGCCGCATCGCGGCATGGCCGTTCATTGCGTTAGGGGCTCTTAGGAGTCACGTCTCAGTCAGTGGTACGCGTGGCCGGCCGCGTGACCCCGTCCGCGAGTGATCAGGCTGCGGTTCACGAGGAAGGTCGGTGGGAACGCGATCGCGAGAGAAACGCCGAGCGAGAGCCAGAACAACGCGTCACCCAGACCAGCCTCCATCGCGCCCGGCCAGATCACGATGACCGCGTTGTCGACGACCTCCATGGTCAAGATCGAGAGTGTGTCGGCGGCCAGCGCGGTTCCGACGGCTGCGCCCAGTGCGAGACCCCCGCGGAGAAGCGGCCAGATCGTCAACAAGTAGCCGAAGAAGAACGCGAGCACGATCGCGAGGGCGATCGAAGGCACATCACCCCACCCCCACCACGTCGCGAGCACGAGCCCGAGCGTCTCGCCGATTCCACAACCGGTGAGACAGTGCGTCGTCGCGCTGAAGGCGAGGCGGTTCACCTCTACCCGGCCACAGTAGACTCCTGGCCCACGTGTTCGACGAGGGTCTCGCCGAGCTCCACACTCACCTGGGAGGCTCCGTCGCCTCCGACATCCTCTGGAACCTCGCTCACGAGCAGGGGATCGCCCTCCCGGTCAAGGACTACTGGGAGTTCGATGCTCTGGTCACCGTCTCGGACGCGCGAGGCGTCACGGGACTCGACGAGCTCGACCAGATCTATCACTGGACAGAGCTGATTCAGTCCTCGCCGCTTGCGGTCGAGCGCTCGGTTCACGGGGCGATCGGCGGCGCGTACCGCTCGCAGGGAATCACGACGCTCGAGCTTCGCTTCAACCCGATGAAGCGAAACCGGGGCGGCGAGCGTGATCTCGACCACATCATCCTGGCGGCGATTCGCGGCCTCGACACGGCGAGCCTCGAGTACCCCCAGGTTCGCGCAGGCCTCATCCTGATGATGGACCGCACCTTCGACCGGCGCCTGAACGAGATCATCGTGGAGAAGGCCATCCGCTGGGCGAGCCGCGGGATCGTGGGGGTGGACATCGCCGGCCCGCGGCCCGGCGGGATCCGCTACGAGTACGCACAGATTCAGCCGATGGTGGAGACCGCACGCGAGGCCGGTCTGGGTGTCACCATCCACGTCGGCGAGGAAGGAGGAGACGTCGGCCGCGAGGAGATCGGCGAGGTGGTCGAACGGCTCCGCCCCGAACGCATCGGGCACGGGATCCTCGCGGCCGGGGACGCCGGGCTCGAGCGCTCGCTGCGAGAGCTCGGGACGGTGCTCGAGATATGCCCAACGTCGAATCTCCTGACGAAGGCGCTCCCCGACGAGGACGCCGTGCACGACACCATTCGCCGTTTCGTCGAGAACGGCGTGCTCTTCACGATCGCGACCGACGGGCCGGAGATGATGCGTACCCATCTCCGGGACGAGTTCGAGCTCCTGCTCCGCATCGGCGCCCTCGACGAAGACGAGGTCCGCGAGGCGAATGCGCGAGGGCATACGGCCGCCTTCATCCGTGGCACCGCGGTTCCCGTCTAGGAGGCATGCGTCCGCTCGCCGCCGTCGCGTTCCCCTCTCTCTCACACTTCCTTCAGCTACCGGGGCTGCCGTCGACCGACTCGGCGAGCTCTGCGAGGAGCTCGCGCACCTCCCCCGGCCCGACCACGTGGACGTGCTCCCGGCGCCCTGCCGAACGGCCGGGGCTCGGGAGCAGTCCGCCGACGTGCCCCGCGACCGAGCCCGCCGGAAGTGCGTCCAGGAGATCGTGGTCGGTGCGGTCGTCGCCGAGCCCGAGGACGAAGTGCCACGGCTCCTTGCCGTCCGGGAAGACAGTGCGGACGTACAGGCCCTTGTCGACGCCGCGGGCACGCACTTCCACGACGCGATGGCCGAGGAGGATCTCCGCCGGCGAGCCGGCGAGGTGCTGCCCGAGGTCGTTCAGGAGCTCGTGCGCACGCCAGGCGCCGTACTCGGGCTCCGCCTCGCGATAGTGGAACGCGACGCTGACCGACTTTCGCTCCACATGGGCCCCTGGGACGTCTGCGGCGACTCGCCGGAGTAGGCGCTCGATCCGACGCATCCAGCCGAGATCGAGGTCGACGAGCGTCCGCCATTCGCCGCCGGGCGCACGGGCGAGGTAGCCGTGCTCGGCGCTGAGGTGCACCGGGAGCTTGCCGAACCACTGCTCCAGGTTGCGGCGGCGGCGCCCGCTTACGATGTGCACCTCCGTCGCCGGAAGCGCGGCGAGATTCGAGAGCACGCTCGTGATCGCGGGCGTCGGAACCGCGAGGTCGGGGTGAGCTTCGAGCTCCCGCAACGTGCCGTCGTAGTCGAGGAGCACCGTGCGGGCCCGAGCCCGCGCGAAGCGTCGCTTCAGCCGCTCTTTGACTTCTCCGTCGACGTCGGGCGGAAGCCTGCGGCCCCGCTCCCGCCGTGAGTAGCGCCCGAGCCGCGCGAGGAAACCTTCGGCCCAGCGCCGGCAGTCGAGCGCCTCGACGCGCCCAGACATGGTCTCCAGCCGTCGGCGGCGCTCGCGCGGCTCGAGCTCGAGTGCCGTCCCGAGACGCTCGACGACCGCGTCGACGTCCCATGGGTTGACGAGCAGAGCACCGGGAAGCACCTGCGCAGACCCCGCGAACTCGGAGAGGAGGAGCGAACCACGCCACCGGCCGGGAAGGCCGGGCTCCGACTGGCAGAGGACGAACTCGTGCGCCACGAGGTTCATCCCGTCCCGCAGGGGCGTGACCATCATCACGTCCGCGCGCCGATAGAGGGCGACGAGCCCCGGCTTCGAGATGTTCCGATGCAGGTACTCGACGGGAGTGATCCCCGGCTGCCCGAAACGGCCGTTGATCCGGGCGATCAGGAGCTCGATCTCGTCGCGCTGAGCACGGTACTCGGGGCTCTCGAGCCGCGACGGGACGAGGACCTGCAGCATCGTCGTCGTCCGCGCCCGTCCAGGATCCTGCTCCAGGAAGCGCTCGAAGGCGAGGAGCTTCTGTGGGATGCCCTTCGTGTAGTCGAGCCGTTCGACGCCCAGGACGAGCTTCCGTCCCTCGTACTGCTCCTCGAGCTGGGAGGCGAGTCGGGCTGTCTCGGGGTCGCGCAGCACGTCCTGGAAGCCTGCGATGTCGATGCCGATCGGGTCGACGCCGATACCGACACGGCGACCGCCGATGTCGACCGCGTCGGGCTCCGAGTCGATCCCCAGCACACGCAGACACGAGGAGCGGAAGTGCCGCGCGTAGTCACCGGTGTGGAAGCTGACGTAGTCCGCGCCGAGCGTTCCCCGGAGCACCTCTCCCCGCGCCGGAAGCAGTCGGTACACCTCGGACGAGGGGAACGGCGTGTGCAGGAAGAACCCGACCGCAAGCCCCGAAGCGCGGCGGCGCAGCATCGCCGGGACGAGCATCAGGTGGAAGTCGTGCACCCACACACGGGTATCGGGCCCGCAGTGCTCGAGAATCGCGTCTGCGAAGCGCTCGTTGACCTGGACGTACCGTTGCCACGCCTCCGGGGTGATGCGAAGCCGGTCGCCGAAGTAGTGGAAGAGCGGCCACAGCGTGTCGTTGCAGACCTTCCCGTAGAAGTCCTCCTCCTCGTCCAAGGAGAGAAACACCGGGACGAGGTTGTCCTCGGCGAGGCGCTCGCGGACGTCCCGCTGCAGGGCGGCAGGCACGACCGCTCCCGGCCAGCCGATCCACACGGAGTCGCCGCGCACGGCCGCGAGCGCAGCCGCGAGCCCGCCCGGGGAGGGCGAGACCTCGAATCGCTCGTCCGTGACGCTCAGACGAACGGGCAGGCGGTTGCTTGCGATGACGAGAGCCCGATGTCCGGTTGCGGCGGCCAGTGGACGAATCCTCCAGGAAGGGGGTTACCTCGGTAGGTACAACCTACGCGTCGGCGAATGCAACACCTATGGCATACGGCCTCGGCATCATCGGCAACTGCTCGTACAGCGCGCTTCTGCGGGAGGGCTCCGTCGAGTGGATGTGCTGGCCGCGCCCGGACTCGAGCTTCGTCTTCGGCCCGCTTCTCGACCGCGAGCGCGGGGGCGCGTTCACGGTCGAGGGCGTCGATGCGACCGAGGTGCGCCACGAGTACCTGGAGAACACCAACGTCCTGCGCACGATCTTCTCGGGGCCCGGCGGGGCGTTCGAGCTCTACGACTTCGCGCCGCGCTTCCAGCTCTACCAGCGCTTCTTCAAGCCCTCGATGCTCGTCCGGATCCTGCGCCCGCTCGCGGGCGAGCCGCGCGCACGGGTGCGCTGCCGACCGGTATACGACTACGGCCGCGTCGAGGCGCCCTCCTGGCGGGCGTCGAACCACATCGAATACAGCGGCTATCCCGCCCCGGTCCGGCTGACGACGAACCTGCCGCTCACGTACGTCGAGGACGAGCGTCCCTTCCTGCTCGAGCGCGAGCGCCATCTCGTCCTCACCTGGGGGGAGCCGCTCGAAGCCGGCCTGGAGGAGACTGCCGAGCGGTTCCTCGAACGGACGATCGACTACTGGCGGCGCTGGGTGAAGGGCACGAGGGTGCCACGCGAGTACCAGGGCGAGGTGATCCGCTCCGCCCTCGCGCTCAAACTGCATCAGTTCGAGGACACGGGCGCCCTCCTGGCGGCGACCACGACGAGCCTCCCGGAACACCCGGGCTCTGGTCGCACCTGGGACTACCGCTACTGCTGGCTGCGCGACGCATACTTCACCCTGAACGCGTTCGAGCGCCTCGGGCACTCGGAGGAGATGGAGCTCTTCCTCGAGTACCTCCGCAACCTCGCCGAGCGGGAAGGCGCGCTCCAGCCCGCGTACCGCATCAATGGGAGCGAGGAAGCTCCCGAGATGGAGCTCGAGCACCTGGCCGGCTACAACGGAGACGGGCCCGTCCGGATCGGCAACCAGGCCTTCGACCACGTGCAGAACGACGTCTACGGCGAGATGGTGCTCGCCGTCAGCCGGCTCTTCCTCGACACCCGTTTCGTGGGGGAGATCCCCCCACGGACGGCGGTGCAGATCGTGGAAGGGCTCCTCGGCAAGATCGAGGCCCGGCTCGAGGAACCAGACGCGGGGCCCTGGGAGTTCCGCGGCCGCACGAGGCTGCACAGCTTCGCCGTCCTCATGCACTGGGCGGGAGCCCGGAGAGCAGTCGAGATCGCGGAGGCGCTCGGCGATGCCGAGCTGGCGACGCGGGCTCGTGGCCTCGAGCAGCGCGCGGCGGAGCTTCTCGGCGCCCGCTGCTGGAACCGCGAAATCGGCGCACTGACCCAGGTCGCCGGCGAGGAGCAGCTCGATGCCGCGCTGCTCCTGGCCGTCCACCTCGGCTACCTTCCGGCAGACGACCTTCGAGCAGCCTCGCATGTCGATGCGATCCGCGCCCGCCTCTCCGTCGACGGTGGCCTGCTCCGCCGCTACGACGGGCCCGATGACTTCGGGGTCATGCACGCGGCCTTCACCGTCTGCACGTTCTGGCTCGTCGAGGCGCTGGCGATCATCGGGCGCACCGACGAGGCGCGAGAGCTCTTCGAGCGGCTGCTCGGGCTCCACAACGGGCTCGGGCTCTACAGTGAGGACATCCTTCCGGGCACGTTGGAGCAGAGCGGCAACTTCCCGCAGACGTACAGCCACGTCGGGCTGATCAACGCCGCCTTCCGCCTCTCGCGTCGCTGGGATTAGCGGAACCACTCGACATCAGCGGCAATCCGAATGGTCACCGTGGAGTAGCAGCGGTCGGCGCCGCGTTCTCCTGGGAATGGCGACCGGCGCGTTGTCCTCGGTATGAGTGGTCCCGCGAGGCAGGTCTGGGCGGCGCTCGTCGTCGTCTACATCGTCTGGGGATCGACCTATCTGGGGATCAAGGTCGTCGTCGACACTCTCCCGCCCCTCTTCTCCGCGGGATCCAGGTTCCTGACGGCCGGAGCGATCCTCGGGCTCGTCCTCGCACTCCGTGGCCGCAGCCTGCGCGTGACGCGGCGCGAGCTCCTCTCGAGCGCGTTCGTCGGGCTCCTGCTCCTCACGCTCGGCGTCGGCGTCGTGCACGTCGCCGAGACCCGCATCGACTCGAGCGTCGCGGCCATGATCGCCGGGACCGTGCCGCTGCAGGTGATCGTGCTGCGCACCGCCTTCGGTGATCGGGTGTCGCGGGGGATGCGCGTCTGGACGCTCGTCGGGCTTCTCGGGCTCGGGCTCGTGGTGGCTCCGGGATTCGGAACGGGGTCGACCGCGGTCGGGCTGCTCGTGATGGTCGGCGCGTCGGTGTCCTGGTCGATCGGATCGTTCCTCTCGCCACGTCTCTCGTTGCCGCACGATCCCTTCGTCGCAAGCGTCTACGAGATGGTCGCCGGAGGAGCGCTCCTCATCGCCGGCTCGCTCGTCTTCGGAGAGTGGAGCAAGCTCGACCGGGGCGCGTTTGCGAGCGACTCCGTGGCAGCCTGGCTCTACCTCGTGGTCGCAGGCTCGCTCGTCGGCTTCACGGCGTACGCCTGGCTCCTCCGCTCGGCGCCGATCTCGCTCGTCGTCACGCACCAGTACGTGAACCCGCTCGTCGCGATCACGCTCGGGATGCTGCTGCTCGACGAGCGCCCGAGCCCGCTGGCCCTCGCCGGAGCCGCACTCGTCGTCGGCGCGGTCTACGTGACCGTGCGGGCGGAGTCGGTGTCGCGCGACCGTCGGACGGATGCCGCTCGGGCTCCCGAGCCCGCCGACCAGCGCGTCTAGCGCTCGACCTGGGAGCGGCGGGCGGCGAGGAACTCCAGGAGGTCCGAGCGCGTGAGGATCCCCGTCGGCCGGCCGGCGCTTGCGACCACCACCGCCCCGCTTGGCCCGGAGAGCCCCTCGTAGACGTCGTCCAGCGAGGCGTCCGCATCCACGGCCGGGAGCGGCGGCTGCATCGCGACGGCCACGTCCTCGTTGAGCGCGTCCGGGTTCCGGAAGACCCGGTCGAGGAGCGCACGCTCCTGGAGAGAGCCGACGACGTCGGCGAGCGACTCGGCCTCGTCGTTGCGGACGACCGGAATCTGCGAGATCCCGTACTGCTGCATCGCCTCGATCGCCGCGCCGACCTTCTCGTGCGAGCCGACCGTGACGAGGTCCGGGACGTCGTGACCGACGCGCCGGAAGCGAAGGACCTCCTCGACCGCCGGCGGCGGCGTGGTTCGCTCGAGAAAGCCGTACTGGATCATCCAGTTGTCGTCGAAGAACTTCGAGAGGTACGACCGGCCGCTGTCCGGGAGCATCATCAGGACGCGGGCCTCGGGGCCGAGCCTCTTCCCGACCTCGATCCCCGCCCACACCGTCGATCCCGACGAGCCACCGGCGAGCAGCCCCTCCTCTCGGGCGAGCCTGCGGGCGAGCAGGAACGAGTCTCGGTCGGAGACACGGACCCATTCGTCGACGACATCGGGGTCGAGCGTCTCCGGCCAGTGTTCCTTGCCGATCCCCTCGACGAGGTACGGGCCGACCGGGTGCCGGTCGTCTGCGGTGAAGACGGAGCCTTCGGGATCCACGGCGAC
Source organism: Actinomycetota bacterium (assembly GCA_046727975.1). Taxonomy (GTDB): domain Bacteria; phylum Actinomycetota; class Thermoleophilia; order Gaiellales; family Gaiellaceae; genus GMQP-bins7. The sequence continues at coordinate 9,793 of JBKPDR010000029.1, forward strand.
GATCCGCACCTCCGGCTTCCGCTCCTTGAAGTAGCGGCCGACGCCGGTGATCGTCCCGCCGGTGCCGACGGAGATGACGATCGCGTCCACCTGACCCTCGTTCGTCTGCTCCCAGATCTCCGGGCCGGTCATCCGGTAGTGGGCCTCGGGATTCGACGGGTTCGAGTACTGGTCGGGCTTGAAGCCACCCGGGATCTCCTCGGCGAGCCGGTCCGAGACCGAGTAGTAGCTCTCCGGCGAGCTCGGATCGACGGCGGTCGGCGTAATCACGACCTCTGCTCCGTACGCGCGGAGCATCGAGATCTTCTCCTGGCTCATCTTGTCCGGCATGACGAAGATGCAGCGGTAGCCGCGCAGGGCGGCGGCCATCGCGAGCCCCACGCCCGTGTTGCCCGAGGTCGGCTCGACGATCGTGCCGCCCGGCCGAAGCGCTCCCTCGCGCTCGGCGGCCTCGATCATCGCGAGGCCGATCCGATCCTTCACGGAGCCGCCGGGATTCAGGAACTCGAGCTTCGCGAGCAGCTGGCCGGGGATGTCGCGGCTCAGACGCTCGAGCCGGACGATCGGCGTGGAGCCCACGAGCTCGAGGACGATGGGATACTCGCGGCGCGTCACGCGCGCGAAGACTACTTCCAGCCTCGGGCTCAGCGCTCAGAAATCGCGCGGCCAAACCCGGAAGAGAACGAGGAGACTCAGCTAGCGGCGCGCGCGCCGCGAGCAACGCTTCTTCGCTAGTGCAGGAAGTGGCGCCGATGGGTGAAGACCATCGCCGCACCCGCACCCGCGACCGCGTCGATAACCTCGGCGTCGCGCTTCGAGCCGCCGGGTTGGATGAGCGAGACGACGCCCGCAACGAGCGCCAGCGCAGGCCCGTCGGGAAACGGGAAGAAGGCATCGGAGGCGAGCGTCGCCCCCTCCAGGTCGTGCCCGAGCTCGCGGGCCTTGTCGACGGCGATGCGCACGGCGTCGACTCGGCTCATCTGCCCCGCGCCGATCCCGAGCGTCTGGCCCTCCCTCGCGATGACGATGGCGTTCGAGGTCACATGCTTCACGACACGCCAGGCGAAGAGCAGGTCCTCCCATTGCTCCTCGCGAAGCTCCCCGCAGACGACCTCCATGCTTGCGCGATCGGCGAGCTCCCAGTCGCGGTCCTGAACGAGCAGTCCGCCGAGCACGCGCCGGTAGTCGCGCTCGGTGTCCACGAGGGCGCGGCGCTCGGTGTCGTTCAGGATTCTGATGGACGTCTTGCGAGCGAGGGCCTCCATGGCCTGTTCGTCGTAGCCGGGCGCGAAGAGCACCTCGACGAACTGCTCCGCCAGCGCTTCCCCGAGTGCCGCGGATACCGCGCGGTTCACGACGATCACGCTTCCATAGGCGGAGACTGGATCGCCTGCGAGGGCCTTTTCATACGCGTCCTCGATCGTCTGCGCGATCGCGACCCCGCACGGATTGGCGTGCTTGACGATGACGCAGGCGGGGAACTGGAACTCGCGCGCGAGCAGCCGGGCGGCGGAGAGATCGTTGAGGTTGTTGAAGGAGAGCGGCTTGCCACGGAGCTGCTCGACGCGCGAGAGGAGGTGTGTGCGCGTCCCCCGCTCCGCGTAGTACGCGGCGAGCTGGTGAGGGTTCTCGCCGTACGCGAGGTCGAGAACCTTCTCCAGGGCAAGCGCGATCGTGTCGGGGCACACCTCGTTGGACTGGAACCAGGTGGCGATCGCGGCCTCGTACGCGGCAGTCGTCGCGAATGCGATCCCCGCCAGACGCCAACGCATGCCGAGCGACGTCTCCCCGCCCAGCGCCCGCAGCTCCATGAGGATCTGGTCGTAATCCTGCGGGCGGCACACCGGCGTCACGAACGAGTAGTTCTTCGCGGCGCCGCGAAGCATGGCCGGCCCACCCACGTCGATCATCTCGACCGCTTGCTCGTCTTGCACGTCGAGGCCGGCCACGACCTTTTCGAATGGGTAGAGGTTCACGCAGACGAGGTCGAAGGGCTCGATGCCGTGCTCGGCGAGCTGCGCGACGTCCTCGTCGAAGCCACGGCGAGCGAGGATTCCGGCGTGGATGCGGGGATGGAGCGTCTTGACGCGTCCTTCGAGGACCTCTGGGAACTCTGTGAGCTCCTCTACGGGTGTGACGGCAATTCGCTCGGCCTCGAGGAACGTGGCCGTGCCGCCGCTTGCGACGAGCTCGAAGCCGAGCTCGTCGAGCCCACGCGCAAAGGCCGAGAGGCCGGTCTTGTCGTAGACCGAGATCAGCGCGCGCACAGCTCGCGTACGACCCTCGGCAGCAAACGGTGCTCGACCTCGTGCACCCGCTGCCGGAGCGTGTCCACGGTGTCGCCGGGAAGAACCTGGACTCGCTCGCTCGCGATCACGGGACCGGTGTCGACGCCCTCGTCCACGAAGTGCACCGTCGCGGCCGCCTCGCGCGCACCGGCCGCCAGGAGGTCCTCGAGCGGGTGCGCTCCTGGGTACTCGGGCAGGGGAGCGGGATGGACGTTGACGACCCGCCCGCGGAAGCGCTCGACGAACGAGGGCTCGAGCAGGTGCATGTACCCGGCGCAGACCACGAGCTCGACGCCGTGCTCGGCGAGCCAGTCGGCCATCGCAGAATCACGCGCCCCCCGGCTCTCGAAGTCCTCGAGCGGAAAGACGGCGGCAGGCACGCCCGCGGCCTGCGCGCGCTCGAGGGCGCGCGCACCGGTTTTGTTCGAGGCAACAGCGAGGACCGGCAGAGCAGCGTCGAGCAGCGCCTGTAGGTTCGTCCCCTCGCCGGAAACCAGGACCCCGATCACGCCGCCTCGACCCTCCCGAGGACGAGCTCGTCGCCTGGATCTGACAGCACCGCGCAGTACCCGATGCCGAGGTTGAAGACACGGCGCAGCTCCTCCTCGGCGACGTGACGCGCGAGCCAGTGGAACACCGGCGGACGCTCCCAGGCGTCCCAGTCGAGCTGCACGCGAAGACCATCCGGGAGGAGGCGCGAGAGATTTCCTTCGATCCCGCCTCCGGTGACGTTGGCGAAGCCGTGCGCACGATCGCGAAGCCGCCTCACCTCAGGGAGGTAGCAGCGTGTGGCCGCGAGCAGGTCCTCGCCCGCGTAGTCCTCATCCTCGAGCACGCGGCGAACGAGCGTGAAGCCGTTCGCGTGGAGTCCCTCCGACGGGAACCCGACCACGACATCGCCCTCGCCGATCCGCGAGCCGTCCAGGACGCGGTCGCGCTCGACGGTTCCCACGCACGTGCCGGCGAAGTCGAGCTCTCCGTCCTTGTACACGCCCGGGAGCTCCGCGGTCTCGCCGCCGACGAGCGCGACGCCGGCTTCGCGACAGACTTCTGCCGCCCCTTCCACGAGCTCTGCGACCTGCTCGAGCTCGATGCGATTGGCGGCGACGTAGTCCAGGAAGACGAGCGGGTCCGCGCCGGTCGTGATCACGTCGTTGATGCAGTGCGCGGCGAGGTCGGCGCCGCACGCACGCAGACGGCCGCGCGGCCGCGCGAGGACGAGCTTCGTCCCGACCGAGTCCGTCGAGGCCGCGAGGAGGCGATTCTCGTCGAGCGGATGCAGGCCGGCGAAGGCACCGAACGCCGTCGCCCCCGTCGACTCGGCGGCAGCGCGCAGCCGTTCGACGACGGCCTCTCCTGTCTCGAGCGAGACACCCGCCTCGGCATAGGTCCTGCCGCCGCTACCCACGGTCCGAGTCTACGGTCTGTAAGGCCGCCCTACAGTGGAGGAGTGCTCGGCGTCTCGCTGCTCACGAGCTGGACGCTCGACCCGCTCCAGCTCGTCCCGATCGCGGCGATCGCGGTCGCCTACGGCGTGCGTGCGCACACGCTCTCCAAGCGCGGACAGTCGGTCCCCGGCTGGCGGATCGCACTCTTCACGGTCGGGATCGTGTTGCTGCTCGCCGCCGTCGTCTCTCCGATCGCCGAGGTCGGCGAAGAAGAGCTCTTCTCGTTCCACATGGCCCAGCACCTCCTCCTCGGGGACCTCGCGCCACTCTGCCTGCTCGCGGGGCTGACGGGATCGCTCCTGCGCCCAGTCCTCGCGCTTCCCGGTGTCGACCGGCTCCGCGCGTTGGCCAACCCGCTCCTCGCGCTGCCGATCTGGGCCGGGAATCTCGCGCTCTGGCACCTCCCCGGGCCCTACGAAGCGGCGGTCGAAAACGGCGCAGTCCATGCGCTGGAGCACGTCGCGTTCTTCACCGCCGGCATCGTGCTCTGGCTTCCGGTCCTGGAAACGCTCCCCGCGCCCGAGTGGTTCGGGACCGGCGCGAAGCTCGGATACATCGTCGGAGTACGCCTCGTCGCGACGGTGATCGGCAACATCTTCATCTGGGGAGGCGCGCCGTTCTACGACGTCTACGAGACCGGCGACGAGTATCTCGGGCTCTCCCCGGAGGGAGACCAGAGTCTCGCGGGGTCGCTGATGATGCTCGAGGGATCGATCGTCACGATCGTCGCCATCGCCTGGCTCTTCCTGCGCATGGCACAGGAGGGAGAGGTGCGCCAGCGGCTCATCGAGCGAGGGCATGATCCCCGTCTCGTCCGTCGCGCGGTCCGCTACCGGCGCTGGCACGAGCTCGAGGAGAGCACCCGCTGATGGGGTTCACAGAGCGCAGCCTCCCGTTCTCCCGCGAGCTCCTGGAGCCGCTGGGCCACGCCGTTCTACCCCTGATAGTTGGTCAACGCCGGGGAGGCACGAGGAGTACGCCGTGCGAACATTCCTTCATGACAAGTCACGGGACGGCGAGGGTCGCTTCGCGGGCAATCGAGAACTGACGGCTCCGTCCGCCGAAATGCCGACACGGGAAATGGGAAGAGTGAGCCTGGCGGACGCCTTGTCTCTCAGGCCGTCCCGTGCGCAGAGGCCGCACACACGATCACGCTTCGGGAGCTTGAGCTCGGAGAAGGGGGAACCGATGAGACCGGCACCCGCCGGTACCGAGCGCGTTCCGTGCGGAGCCGTTCACCGTGCACGACCGGCTACCGGCACTCCGTCAAACGGCGCTTCGCGTGTCGGGCGAATCTGAGTACGTGCTACGCCAAATGAACCGGGCCGCGACGAATACTGCGGCGAAAGACAGAGCAAGGCCGAAGAGCCACGGAACGCCGGCGGTCGGCAGCATCCACCACCAAAGCGCGACGACCTTGAAGACCGACCGGTCGAGGACGCTTTCGGAGGGTGTCCCCGCTTCTTCGAGCATCCCCTTGTCAACGTCGGTCTCCCGCGCCGCCTGCAGTTGGTTGACCATCGCTGGCCACATCCGCAAGAGCGGGCTCTCCGAGGGCGTCCAGCGTTCCTGCTCCAGATCGACACCCTCCTCCAGCGCCTCGGCGTACGCACGCTCGTAGAAGGCGACGGTCGTAGGGATCTGCATCGCCGCCGCAAAAGCGACGAGCACCACGGCGACGGCCGCAAAACGGCCCCGCAGAGTCCCGAGCGCAGCACAGAGGAGCGGAATGGCCGGGACGAGGAATCTCCCGCCCCAGTCCCAGCCTCCGTAGGGATGGCCGATGTAGATGGCCAACACGCCGAGTGCACCCGCGATACAGAGCAGCCCGGTCTCGTTCTTGCGATGCCGCCACAGAACGAATGCGCCCAAGACGGCAACCGGCGAGAACCAGAGGAGTCCCTTCCCCGGACTGATCAGCAGGAGGCCGAGAATCTTGAACAGGTCGGGGCTGAAGTAGTTCCCGACGTCGAAGCGATCACCCCCGCCGAACTGGGTTGGATCCTCGAATCGCAGCCAGTTGTAGAGCAGGTAGGTCGCGGCCCCCAGTCCGGATGCCGAGGCGGGCCCGAGGAACTTGCGCCAGTCGCGACTCTGTACCGCCAAGGCGGCTCCAAGTGCCGGTCCGATCACGATCATGGGTGGTTTTGCGAGCACCGCAAGTCCGAGGGCGAGGAGGGCGATCCCACGCCGCCGACCCCCCTCGGTTAGTCCCCAGACCGCGAGCGCTACGAGAAACGCAGCCGTCGTCTCTGCGAAGAAGTAGCGGGCGTAGGTAAGCATCTCCGTCCCGAAGCCCGCGGCGAGAGCGGCGAGGAGCGCGCCCCGCCGCGACGCACCCAGCTTCAATGCAATCGCAGCGCTTGCCGTCGCTGCTCCGGCTGCAGCGAGAGCGGGGACTGCAAGGGCGAGCTCCATCCCTACATAGCTCTCCTGAAGCCCCAGGATGGTCCCGGCGATGCGCCCCAGAACGACCAGCGGAACGGCAAGGAAGGAGATCAGCGGGTACCAGGCTGAGTAGCATTTGCCGTCGCTGCCGACGACATCCGGCGGCGCTCCGCTCAGCTCGCACGGAACGGACGCGTCGTGATCCTCGACTAGGGACTCGGAGACCGCGAACATCGAGTTGGCGTCGACCGAGGAGATGTACGGCGGAATCAGGACGAGGTAGATGATCGAGAGGCCGAGCGCAAGCGCCCTCAGGCCGGACAGTCGCGCATCCACGAATGAACGAGCACGTCGAATGGGGTCCCTTGCCTGATCCGTACTGTGGCCCTCCCGCTCAGTCGAGGCGCTAGCGAGGCTGTGACGGAGCGCGACTCTACCGTCTCGCCTACTCGCGGTAGCGGCAATGCTTGCGAATCTCGTCGCCGCGGTGCGCGAGGCCTAACGCCTTCGCCACTTCGACCCGAAAGCCCGCGATCGACCCGAACCACGCTCGAGAACGCCGTCTCGGCGGCGAGCGCATCGCGTTCGCGCTGGAGCGTGCATTCACGTTGGGTCTCGCCTACTCGGGCTCGCCGGCGACGAGCTCGCCGCCCCACGATGCAGGGTCGACGTCGGCGATCGACTGCGAGAACGTCCAGTTGTGGCCGCCGATGTCCTCGGCGGTGTACTGCCGCTCACCATAAGGGTAGTCGGTCGGTGGGTTGAGGATGCGGGCGCCGGACTTCGCGGCCTGCTCGTGATGGCGATCCGCGTCTTCCACGCGCACGAGCACGGAATGGGTCACGGCGTCCCGAGCACGACGATCGGTGGCGCCGCGTTCCGTTACGACGACCGCGCCGTCGCCGTACACGAGCTGCACCCGATGCGTCCCGATGCGCAGGCGTGGCGTGAATCCGAACGCGCGGCAGAGCCAGTCGGTCGCCTCCGCGACGTCTCGGTAGGCGAGCACGGGGATGACGGACGACGACGGCACCGAGCGGTTTGCGATCACTGTCGTCGCATCGTACGCAGCTGTCCGGCACAGCCCCCGTACCTTGCGACACGGAAGGTGGATGTGTCACGCCGGGCGCGGCGACGACCCTCTCTTGCTCCAGCTCGATCGGCGCGGTCTCGAGGTCGTCGAACAGGCGCACGCCTTCGCCGAGGACTATCGGCACCAGATCGAGGTCGAGGCTCTCCCCGTGCCTACTCGGCCCGTCGCGCGCCCACACCATTCGTGCAGAGGGCCCGGTGTCCGGGCCTGAACGATGAACCCGTCGAGCGACATCGAGTGGCTCGCCACGACGATTCCCATGAGGTTCTCCTCTCACTGAGCTGTCTCGTTCGTCTCCCAATGCGACGAGTTGACAACGCAGCAAGCCGTCGGCCCCGGCGCTGCGGCGCCGATGAGTTTCTGCCGGCCGAGCAGTCTCTCTCGTGATGGGCGCCACAGCGCCACGAACAGTCACCTTTGCGATCCAAGGGCCGATCGAGCGCGCCGACCTACCTGGACTTTGCGACCGGATCTGTGCGCTCCTCACGGAGAGCGGCGTCGACATCGCCCTCTGCGACGTCTGCGAGGTGGACTGCGACGCGGTCACGGTCGACGCCCTCGCACGGCTTCAGCTCGCCGCCCGGCGCCATGGGTGCCAGGTTCGTCTGCTCAACGCGTCGGACGAACTGCGTGCGCTCGTCGGGTTCATGGGCTTGGCGAACGTCCTATCGGAGTGGCCTACAGCGGTGAAGGCCTCTGCGCCGAGATGACCCGTGCGACGATGGGCAGCACGAATTCGTCGCCGTCCGCGTAGCGCCTGACACCATCGACCATCGAGGCACGGATCTTCTCCAGCCGCTCGGGCGGTTGGGCGCGAAGCACCGCGGTGGTGCGGACGCCGGCACGGAGCTCAGCCTCGAACAGCAGCTCCGCCGTCGGCACGTGCAAGGGCATCTTCACGGTCTCCAGTGCGACCGAGTCGCTGTCGAAGCCCGCTTCCGCGAGGGCGCGGCGACTGGCATCGGCGCTGGCGAAGCGGTAGAAAGGCGGGCCCTCGGGGACCTCGACGGGGACTGCGTGCGCCGCGATGGCGCCGTCGACGATCTCCGCAACCGCGTTGCCGTCCTCGACCCAGGCCGTAAAGGCGAACCGGCCTCCGGGGACGAGGGCACGACATGCCTCGGCGATTGCGGTCTCCGGCCGCGCGAGGTGGAGGATCCCGAAGTTCATCGTGACCGCCTCGAACGATGCGTCCGGAAACGGCAGCCTTTGCGCGTCGCCCTGGACGAACGTCAGGCCCGGGCAGCGCACGCGCGCCCGCTCGAGCATCGCCTCGGCGACGTCGAGGCCCACGGGCTCTGCACCCCGCACCGACGCTGCCTCCGAGACGAATCCGGGACCGCAGGCCACGTCCAGGAGGCGTGACCCGGAGCGGACACCAGCGGCATCGAGCAAGGGCTCGACGAACTGGTCCGTGTCGGTCCAGCACTCCTCGTAGTACGGTGCCGCGCGCTCCCAGCCCACGCGCTCGAACTCCCAGAAGGCGTCAGGTTCCTCCGTCATCAGCATGCGGCCAGCGCGAAGTCGTGGGAGCCGCGCCGATGAGCATACGCAAAGGGATGGTGGAAGGCGTGGAGCGCCTCCGCCGCATCCACTTCGACGTCGAACGAGTCACCGTCGCGCTCGTCCTGCACGGCGACGATGAGACGGTTCGCCCCCGCGTTCCAGCAGAGGGTCACATCGATGCCGTCGCCCGTCCTGTGATCGAGCTCGCGCGCTGCGATGTCAGACGTCGTGCACATGGCTCCTCCCTACCTCGGCGTCACTGGTCGTAAGACGAAGCAGAGGCGGAGAACTCATCGCGGCGTGCAGTGCGCGAGCGCCGGGGCTACGATCCCCGGCGGGTGCCAGGCCGCAGGAACACGTACGTCGCGCTTCTGCGCGGGGTCAACCTCGGTGCGCATAACAAGATGTCGATGGCCGATCTGCGAGCCCTCTTCGAGAACCTTGGAGCCGAAGACGTGGCGACCTACGTGCAGAGCGGCAACATCGTCTTCAAGAGCGCGGACACGGCCGCAGCGCTGATCGAAGCTATCGAGAAGGGAATCCGTCGCGAGCTCGGCCTCACCGTGACCGTCCTGCTTCGCACCCGCGCGCAGCTCTCCAGGCTCGCGTCCGGCAACCCCTTCGCAGGCCGCGGGCGAGATCCGAAGGCGCTCCACGTCACGTTCCTGGCCGAGACGCCGGACCGCACGAGCGTTCGAAAGCTGGACCCGGCCCGCTCGGAGCCGGACGAGTTTCGCGTCGTAGGGCAGGAGGTTTTCCTCCACTGCCCGAACGGTTACGGCAGGTCGAAGCTCACGAACGCCTACTTCGAGAAGCAGCTCGGCGTCGCCGCGACCACGCGGAACTGGAAGACCGTCACGAAGCTCGCCGAGCTGGCAAGCGCGTGAGCACACAACGCAGGCTGAGGGCCGGAGCTACGCCTCGAGTCGCAGCGGCAGGCCGAAGTGGGGGAAGACGCTCTCCGTGTCGAGGAAGAACGTGAACTCGACGATCCGACCGCGCTCGATCTCGAGGACCTGGAGCGCCCACGGTTCGTACCCGTCCCCGGTCGGACTGGGCTTGTACTGCCCGAAGGCTGGTGCTCCGTTCGCCGCCATGGTGGGGATCACCCGCGAGCCGCGACAGCCCGCGCCCGGGCCAACCCACCAGGCGAGGATGTCGTCCCGCCCGGAGAGCCAGAGGTCGTAGGGCGGCATCGACTGCGTCGCGTCCTCGTGGATCAGCGAGGTGAGCGCGTCCATGTCGTACCGCTCGAAGGCGTCGACATAGCGGGCGAGGAGCTCGGCATCTGCCTCGTCGACCGACGGTGCGGTGGTCGCAGCGCTCACGTTGCTCGCCTCGAGCGTCGCGCGTGCCCGCTGCAGCGCGCTGTTCACCGACGCGACGCTCGTCTCGAGGAGCTCCGCGACCTCGGACGCCTTCCAGCGGAGCACCTCGCACAGGATCAGGACGGCACGTTGGCGCGGCGGCAGGTGCTGCAGGGCGGCGACGAACGCGAGCCGGACCGTTTCTCGCGCGAGGGTCACCTCGGCCGGATCGCCCTCCGATACGACGAGGGCGTCGGGAATCGGCTGGATCCAGGTCGCCTCCGGGAGCGTGTTCAGGAGGGCGGCATCGGGCTCACGCGCAGGCCCGAGATCCATCGGCCGAGCGCGGCGCTCTCTTCCCTTCAGCATGTCGAGGCAGACGTTCGTCGCGATGCGGTAGAGCCACGACCGCAACGCGGCGCGCCCCTCGAACTGATCGAAGCTTCGCCATGCACGAAGGAAGGTCTCCTGCACGGCGTCCTCCGCCTCCATCGATCCAAGCATCCGATAGCAGTAGGCGGTCAGCTCCGCACGGTACTGCTCGAGCCGGTCCGCGACCGAATGTGTGGCGGCGAGCGAGGCGTCCTGCATCTGACCATCCTAGGCGACCGCTCGTTCCCGCGATGAGTTTCGGGCCGGGCCGCGGTCTTACCCCACAGCCATCAGGACCCGGGCGCTACGCCCGGACCGCGGACAAGACTGAGACCAGAGCACGAAAGGAGAGCTCGATGTTGAAGAACTCACCGTTCTATGCCGGCTTTGCTGTCGACGATCTCCGGAAAGCTAAGGAGTTCTACGGTCAAACGCTGGGCGTCTTCCAGGTCGTCGACGTCGGGCCCAGCCTGCTTTCGATCCAAGCGGGCAACGGGTACGCGGTCCTCGTCTACGCGAAGGAGACGCACGAGCCCGCGCAACACACGATCCTGAACTTCCCGGTCGACGACATCGAAGCCGCGGTGGACGCGCTTCGAGAGGCCGGAGTGGAGTTCGAACAGTACGACGAAGGACCGATCAAGACCAACGAGAAAGGCATCGCGACCCCCGGCCCGAAGCAGGCGTGGTTCAGGGATCCTGCGGGCAACATCCTGTCGGTGATCGAGGGCTGAGCGAACCGTTGTCGACGGCGCGCGGCCCTCGGCTCGATAGGGTGATCATGCATGAGTGAGGGCGCCGTCACTCACCCGTCGGTGCACGGCCACGACGTCAGTCCCTGGCTCGTCCTCGTCCTCGTCTGCATGGCTCAGTTCATGGTCATCCTCGACGCGACCGTCGTGAACGTCGCGTTGCCGTCCATCCAGCAGGACCTCGAGATCTCGAACGCCGATCTCCAGTGGATCGTCAACGCGTACGCGCTCACCTTCGGCGGCTTCCTTCTCCTCGGCGGCCGCGCCGGAGATCTCCTCGGGCGCAAGCGGGTCTTCCTCGTCGGCCTCGTCGTCTTCACGGTCGCGTCGCTGCTGAACGGGCTCGCGCCGACGTCGGAGTTCCTCATCATCTTCCGCGGCCTCCAGGGTCTCGGCGCGGCGCTCATCTCGCCGGCGGCACTCTCGATCATCACGACGACCTTTTCCGAGGGCCCGGAGCGCGCGAAGGCGATGAGCCTCTGGGCGGCAATCGCGGTCGGCGGCGGAGCGGTCGGGTTGCTGCTCGGTGGGATCCTCACGGACGCGTTCTCCTGGCCGTGGATCTTCTTCGTGAACATTCCGGTGGGGATCGCGGTCTTCATCGCGTCACACCTGCGCGTGCCGGAGTCGCGCGACCCCCGAGCCCACAAGGCGTACGACATCGCCGGAGCCGTGACGGTCACGGCGGGACTCCTCATCCTCGTGTACGCGATCGTGAAGGCCCAGGAGAAGGGCTGGGGCTCGGCCCACACGCTCGGGTTCGGGGGACTCGCGCTCGCGCTGCTCGGCGCGTTCCTCCTCATCGAGCGGCGCTCCGAGGAGCCCCTCGTTCCGTTGAGCGTCTTCCGGATTCCCACGATTCGCGGCGCGAACATCGCGATGTTCCTCGTCGCGGCCGGGCTGTTCGCGATGTTCTACTTCAACACGCTGTACATGCAGCGAGTGCTCGGCTATTCGCCGCTCGAGGCGGGACTCGGCTCCCTGCCCTTCACCGTCGGAATCATGCTCGGGGCGGCTCTCGCGCAGCCGCTCGTCCCCCAGCTCGGCGCGCGTGAGACGCCGCTCCTCGGCATCGTGATCGGCGTCACGGGGCTCCTGCTCTTCCTGCGTCTGGAGCCCGGCGGCTCGTACGTCACGGATCTGCTGCCCGCGATCATCGTTGTCTCGGTCGGCATGGGCCTGACGTTCGTGCCGGTCACGCTGATCGCGACGAGCGGGATCGGCTCCGAGCTCGCTGGACTCGCCTCGGGCCTGTACAACACGTCGCAGCAGATCGGAGGCGCTCTCGGCCTCGCCGTGCTGGCGACGCTCGCGGCGAGCGAGACGTCGAGCGCGCTGGCCGATGGCGGCGGCGCGGCGGCGGACCAGGCCCAGGCGCTCGTCGACGGGTACCACGTTGCATTCTTCGGCGGGGCGGTCATCGTCGCGGCCGCGGGCGTATTGCTTCTCGTGCTTCTGCGACGGAAGGACGTCGAGGCCGTCAGCACCGGCGAACCGGCACTCACCGAGGCCTGACGCCCACGGGCAGACGTGGTCGACTGGGAGACGGTCCGCGAGCTCGCGCTGGCGCTTCCCGAAGCCGAGGAGATCTCAGGGACGCGGACGTCCTTCCGTGTCCGCGGAAAGCTCTTCGCCTGGGCCGCGCGCGAGCGCGACGGCGGGGGCCTCGCGGTTCGCGTCGATCGGGACGAGAAAGAGCTGATCCTGGAATCGAACCCCGACGTCTACTTCACATCGCCGCACTACACGGGCTACCCGGGAGTCCAGATCAGGCTCGAGCTGCTCGACCGCGAGGAGCTCGCGGAACGGCTCGAGGACGCCTGGCTCATCCAAGCTCCGAAGAGCCTCGTCGCCGGCTATCTCGGCTCCGAGCCAACACCATAGGGTTCCGGCGCGTACACTCAGAAGACAGCGAACGAATAGCGAAGGCGTTGTTTGCGTCCTCGCTATCCGTTCGTGCCAGAAGGAGCGATCGTGGCCCGCCCGTCACAGGGCCGTTACCGCTTCCGGTTCAGCCAACCAGGAGGGACGGCCATGACACGCAGCTCGGCGGCACACATGAGGAACTTGCATGGCGAGTAAAGCGAGCGAGAGCCTAACGGTGGCACAGGAAGGAATCGCTCACCGAGTCGAACGGCGCCGCGAGAACGAGCTGACGGCGAATGCGGCCGATCCCGAGACAGATGCGCAAGGCCTGGTCGAGTTCGCCTGCGAGTGCACGAGGCCCGACTGTGAGCGGTCGATCAAAGTTCCGCTCTACGTCTACAAGCGCATGCTCGAAGCGGGCGACCAGTATCTGCTGCAGGCCGGCCATCACGCATTTCCGAGCTACCGCACGATCGTGACGCTCGGGCTGATGCGGATCGAAGAGCGCGTCTAGCGCGGCCGTCGTCTAGTCGGCGGCGGTCGGCGGAGTCTCGTCGGCCGGTCTCTCCTCGTTAGGTGTCCCTTCGCGCTCGGCAGCCGCTGCAAGCTTCTTCTCCCGCCGCTTTTCCTGCTTCCGCTCGCGGCGCTCCCGGACCAGCCTCTCGCGGGTCATCTTCGCGAATGTTTGCTGTCTCTTTGCGCTCAAGAAGCATTCCTCTCTATCGGTGGGGCTTCCTCGCTCTCCCACGTACCGGTCACGGCGGGCTCGTGCGAGAGCAGGACACGGGTACGCCGGGCATCACCTTAGCCGGAAATCCGCTCCCGCTGGAGGCGGCGCGAGCTCAGCCACATGCCGCGCGGCTGCGCCCGAGGAAACGGAGCGTCCCGCGGCAGAGCCCGACTGCCGCTCGGCGCTGGTAGGCCGGGGTCGCGAGCAACCGATCTTCGATGCGGTTCGTCATGAACCCCATCTCGACGAGGATCACCGGTACGTCCGACCAATTGAAGCCCGTGAAGTCGTTTCGTTCCTGCAGCCCACGGTCCGGGAACCCGAGCGAGCGAACCGTCTCTGCTTGCACGATCTGCGCCGCACGCATGCTCGGCGCGTAGACGTCGTCGGTCCAGCCGCGCCGGAGCGCCGGGTAGAGCGTGTGTGTCCCGCGAGAACGCGAATCGGTCGAGCCGTCGGCGTGGATGCGAAGGAAGAGCGCAGCTCCCGCGCGGTTCGCGATCCGTGCCCGTGCAACGTTGCCGATGCTCGTGCCCTCGGTCTTCGTCCGCGTCAGCACGACGCGTACTCCGGCCTCCTGCAGCAGCACCCGCAGCCGCAAAGCAACCCGCAGGTTGAGCTCCGCCTCGGTGAGGCCGGAGACGACGCCGTGCGTTCCTCCGCCGTCCTTGATCTTGCGGGTCGAGGAGCCGGGGCCGATCGGCTCGGTCGCCGGATTCGCGTGCAGATCGTGACCCGGGTCGAGCACGACAACGGGCATCGCGCCGGATCGTCCGGCCGCTGTCGGTGCCAGCGCGACGACGAACCCCACAAGCGCAAGCGCGCCCGCAATCCCGACCACCCTAGTCGCCGAAATGATTGACCCAGACGACGCCGTCGTCGACGCGGCCGAGCTCGGCGCCAGCCAGGAGCGCGATGCCGATCGTTCGCCACTCCATCCGAAAGAGGTTCTCTCGGTGGCCGCGGGAATTGAGCCACCCGTCGAGCGCGGGCCTGGGGGCGACGAGCGGTCCCTCTGCGGCGTACAGGTTCTCACCCCACGAGCCGTGGTAGCCGACATCGATCAGCGTCTGGTTCGACTGCCGGCCGCAGGCCTCGTGACTGAACTCCCGGCAGCTGACGATGTCCCTCGCCTTCGCGGCCGCGGACTCGTTGAGCACTTCCGAGAGAACGAGAGGCTGCAGCCCCTCCTGGGCGCGGGCGAAGTTCACGAGACACAGCATCACCTCGAGCTGGGCCTCCGGAGGGACCGTGGTGTCTTCGCCTCCTGGGCACGTTCGCTCGTCTGCGAGCCGCGCGCGCCAGGGATCGTTCGGTGCGTAGAGCGGCGCCGGAACGATCTTGACGGTGGGCGCTCGCGGAACCGGATGGAGCTCGATGTCCGCACTCACGTGCCCTCCGGCAAAGAGCTCGGCAGTCCCGAAAGGAGGCGTGTAGCCGAGGCGCTCGCTGACCGGCGGGCTCGAGGCGAGAAGCAGCGAGACGCCGAGCAGGATGCCAACGGCGAGCATGCGATACCGGTCTCTGCGCTCGATACCCACGATGGTGACGTCGTTATCGGCGCCTCACGCTACCTCCTCGAGGAGAGGGCCGAGTCCCGCGCCTACTCCTGTGCACCGATGTGGCGGAGCTCCGCAAGCTCGGCCTCGCTCAGCCGCGCGAGCAGCCCGAGCGCACCGACGTTCTCCGACACCTGTTCGGGTTTGCTCGCACCGAAGAGTGCGGTGGCCACGTGGGGATTGCCAAGCGCGAACGCGATCGCGAGGCACGCCGGAGTCGTCCCGAGCTCAGCCGCCAGGTGGCGGAGCTGGTCGGCGACCTCAAACGCCCGCTGCCTGGTCGGCGGGTGGATCACGTCGGCCGCGCGTCCGGTCCAGCCTCGGCCGGTGAGCACACCTGACACAAGGATGGCAGAGGCGACCACACTCGGCCCGCTAGACCCGAGCGCTTTGACCATGGCTGTGTCTTCCACCGGCGAGCGGAGGACGAGGTTGTAGGCGAGTTGCGCTGCGCAGGGCGGCGGCGCACCCTGGTCGCGCGCGACACCTGCCGCCTCGGCGATGTGCTCGGCCGGCCAGTTCAGGACTCCCCAAGCCCGCGCCTTGCCGGCCCGAACGAGGTCTGTGACGGCTTCGGCTACGTCTGCGACGGGCAGCCCCTCCGGTGGCCTCTCCGAGTAGATGAGGTCGACGTAGTCGAACCGCATGCGCGACAAGGACGCGTCGAGCTCCTCCGCGGCCGTCTGCTCGGGCCAGAACTCCCACCAGAGCTTGTTCGAGACGATGACCTCGTCCCGCTTCCAGCCCGACGCGCGGAAGAGCTCGCCGAAGACGACCTCCGAGTAGCCGGTCGGGATCGGCGCCTCCCCTGTCTCGTCGTTGTAGCGAGCGTCGTCGAGAAAGTCGATTCCGGCCTCGCGCGCGGCCCGCATCACCGCGACCCCTTCATCCCTGGACAGGCGCTCGTAGGTCCGCCAAGAGCCGAGGGCGAGCGCGGAGACCTCGATCCCGGAGGCTCCGAGCGGACGGTGCTCCATCGCTACCGTGCGAATCGGGTCAGGCGACGCAGCTCGGTCGACGGGCCAAGCCGCCTAGCCGGTCGCGGGTCCTTAGCCGGAAGCTCGAGCGCGAAGCGATAGGCCTGACCAGGGCTGTAGGAGCGACAAGGGTCCCGCCGGCACGGAGTCATGAGCAGCTGCCGGATGCGCTTGCCCCGCGTGTCGTAGAACGTGATGCTGAGCGGAACGAGCGTGTTCTTCATCCAGAAGCCGCCGCTGGTCGCGGTCGGGAACACGAACAACATTCCGTCCTTCGGTGCCTGCCGCCGGTGCATGAGCCCGCGCGCCCGCGCATCGGCGGTGAGGGCCAGCTCGGGCCGGAACGGGATCCCGTCGAGCCGCAGCTGCGACACGGTCGAACGAGCCTGGGTGGGTACGCCGAGGACCAGCGTGACCGCGGCGAGGACAGCAGCAATCGAGAAGGCGACGAGCGGGCGCATGGCCAGACGATAGGCCAGCGACGAGCGGCGACGGCGGCCCGGCCACGGACCCTCTCCCGGCAAGCCTGGACGCCGTGCTCTACGAAGGAGTCACGGTGACGGGGATTCGCTGCACCGCGTTGTTCACGTAGCCGCCGAGATTCCACTGCGGCTCGAGCGGCTGCAGGTTCCCGGCCGCATCACGTGCGCGGGAGCAGAGCTCGAACTCGCCCGGCTGCGCCTCCCAGGTGAAACGCCAGGAGCGCCACGCCCACTGCCCGAGCCCGTCTCGCTCGACGTCGGCATCCGCCCAGCTCGCCCCGCCGTCCGTCGACACCTCCACACCTGCGATGTCCGCGATCCCGGACCACGCGCGACCATGGAGAACGCAGCTCCCGGCCTGGACGATCCTGGCCCTGGTCGTGAACTCGGGAATCCCGGGCGGCAGCATCAGGGACCTCGGGTGGATCCGCGTCACGGGAATGCCTTGCTCGTCCTCCTCCTGGCGAAGCCGGTAGCTGTGGCGCATCTGGTACCCGTCGAACGGCCGATCGACTGCGGTCAGGCGCGAGAGCCACTTGACGCTCGTCATCCCGTACCACCCGGGAACGACGAGGCGCAGCGGAAACCCGTGCTGCGGCGGGAGTGGGACACCGTTGACCTCGTACGCCAGGAGAGCCTCGCCCGCGAGGAGAGCTGCGACCGAGACGCTCCGTGCATACGCCTGCTCCTCGCCCCCCTCGACGCCGCGATCGAGCCCGGTGAAGACCACCTCGACCGCGCCGTCCTGGAGACCGACCTCCTCGAGCAGGCTCGCGACCGGCGCGCCCCGCCAGCGAGCGGTTCCGACCGCTTCGAGCAGCCACGGTTGGCTGACGACGTGGGGCTCGATGTGTGCCCGCCCGTTGCCGGCGCACTCCATGGTCACCGCGACCTCGATCGCGGGGCGCGCCCGCACCTCTTCGAGCGAGAGGGAGATCGGAGACTCGACGAGCCCGTCCACCTCGAGCCGCCAGGTCTTCGGATCCACCTCGGGGATGTCGTAGTGCGTCAGCAGGTAGTGGAGGCCGACCGGTGTGACGTCCCAGCGGAGCGCCTCGAGCGGCATCCCGTGGTTCCGGGCGGCGAGCTGGAGCTCTTCCAGGCTGATGCCCTCGCTCACGAGGTGACGATAGCGCGGCAGGCTCGTTCGCTCACGCGCATCTCGGACGATCCGCTCGGCGATGCCCGGGTAGTCGAGCACGAGGCCGAACCCGTCGTACGTCTCCTTCGAGCCGCACTTCGAGCTCACCTCCACGATGTGAGCGCCATGCGGCCGTCGGCGGAAGGCCGGAAACGGGCGAGGTGGTCACGTGCCGAGGACGTTCACCGCACGGGCCGCGACGAGCAGGATGGCGATGACCGAGATCATCGATCCGACGGCCATCAGGGCCTTCGCATTGCGGGTCAGCGGCATGGCGTCGGTCGGGCTGAACGCGATGGAGTTCGTGAGCGCGAGGTAGAGGTAATCCCAGACGTCAGGCTCCCAGCCCGCGCGGGCAAGCGCGGGGTTTTCGTCCTGGGGGAACTGGAAATCAGGTGAAAGCCGCTGGCGTGCCGTGCGGGCGACCGGCCCTCCGTCGTCGAGCTCCCAGAACCAGAGTCCGAAGACGATCACGTTGGTGGTCCAGATCGCCGCTGCGGTCAGAAGCAGCTCCCCGCCTCCGAGGTCCTCCGTGCTCGTGGTCACGAGACTGATCACCAGGATCCCCAGGCCGACGGCGTTGAACCAGACGAGAAAGCCGAGGAGAGAAAGTGCGAGTCGGCGGCTGCGGGCGCCCGCGCCGAGAATGAGGTCGAACATGAGCACAGCCTCGGGAACCGCGAGGGCGAACCAGACCCACCACCGGACGCGATGGAGGAGCTCCCATCCCTCGACCAAGCTCGTCAACGCCAAGGCGACGAGTACGAGCAAGGCAGCGGCGAGCGCCGGCACCGCCTCGCGTCTTGCCTCGTACTCGACCTCGCTCGCCGACATGAGCCAGGTATTCGCGGGCGCGGCGCACTGCTCCTCTGAGGACTCGGTTCAGAGTGATCACCCGTCGCCGGGGCGCGCTGTGCGGTGCGAGGCGAGAACGCGGGGAGCGCCCGTATCAAGCCGATATGGGCGCGGCCGAGGACGAAGCAACGAGCCGCCCAGCGCGGCACGGCGGCATGGTCGCTCATTTCTGAATCGAGTTCTTAGGCCGCCGCCTCCTCCGTCGCGCCGACCTAGCCTGGAGACGCGCGGCTAGAGGACGCCCGCGACCGCGTCGTCTATCGCCGCGAGCGTCGACTCGTCGAGCTCGACCCCCGACGCGGCTGCGTTCTCCTCCACCTGCTCGGGCCGGCTTGCGCCGATGATCGCCGACGCCACGTTCCGCTCTCGCAGGACCCACGCGAGCGCGAGCTGCGCCATCGTGATACCGAGCCGCTCCGATATGGGGCGCAGCCGGTCGACGGCCGCGAGCACGTCGTCGCGGAGGAAGCGGTTCATCGCCCAGCCCATCCGCTCGGAGGCTGCCCGCGAATTCTCGGGCGGACGCTCGCCTCGGCGGTACTTGCCGGTGAGCAAGCCCTGTGCGAGCGGCGAGAAGGCGATCTGCGAGATCCCGTTGGCGGCGCAGAGCGGGATCACGTCCTGCTCGATCCGCCGCTGCAGAATGGAGTACTGCGGCTGGTTCGACAGGAAGCGTTCCGCACGGGGTATGTCGAGCGAGGCCTGAATCTGGGCCGCGGTCCACTCGCTGCAGCCGATGTAGCGCGCCTTCCCCTGGCGCACGACCTCGGACAGCGCGCCCATCGTCTCCTCGAGCGGCGTCTCCACGTCGTAGCGGTGGCATTGGTAGAGGTCGACGTAGTCGGTACGAAGCCGGGAGAGCGACCCGTCGATCTGCTTGTGCACCTGTGCTGCGGAGAGCCCCCGGTCAGTGTCGGACATCGGGAAGTAGAGCTTCGTCGCGAGGACGTACGAGGAGCGGTCGCGCCGGCCGAGTGCCTCCCCGAGGAAGTTTTCGGCGGCGCCGCGGCCGTACACGTTGGCGGTGTCGATGAAGTTGATGCCGAGCTCGAAGGCGCGGTCGACACAGGCACGCGCCGCCTCCGTCTCGACGCCGACGCCGTAGGTGAGCCACGAGCCGAGGGAGATCTCCGACACGGTGAGATCGCTCGTCCCGAGCCTGCGGTACCGCACCCGCGAGCTTCTACCAGAGCGACCGCGGGTGACAGAAGCGATCTGGTTGTATCGCACGGTGGAGCAACCGGGTCGCCTCCTGTCGACGCCGTTCGTCCTCGCCGTCCTCGCCATTCTCGGAGTGTCTCTGACGATCGGGATGCTCCTGCCCGTGCTCCCGGTGTACGCGAAGGGCCCGCTGGATGCGGGAAGCGTCGGCGTCGGCCTCGCGGTCGCCGCCGCCAGCCCGACGGCGTTCCTCTTCCAGCCGCTGGCCGGCTGGCTGGGTGATCGGCGCGGCCGGCGTGTTCTCGTCGTCTCCGGGCCGCTCATCGTGGTGGTCTCCGTCGCGAGCTACACGTTCGCCGACTCGTTGTGGTTGCTCTCTGGGCTCCGACTCGTCACCGGGGTCGGAGAGGCAATGATCTTCGTGGGCGCCGCCACCGTCATCAACGACCTCGCTCCCGAGGAACGGCGTGGCGAGGCCGTGAGCCTCTACTCCCTGGGGGTGTGGGGAGGGCTCGCGGTGGGCCCGCTGCTGGGAGAGGCGGTGCTCGGCGACGACCGCTACGACGCCGTCTGGCTCGCAGCAGCAGGCTGCGCCTTGTTCGCCGTTTTCGTCGGGCTGGCCCTGCCGGAGACCCGTCCGGCGGAAGAGCCCGACGCCTCCTCTCGGCCCAGGCTGATCCACCCGGCCGCTCTCGGGCCGGGGCTCGTGCTGGTCGCCTCGCTCTTCGGGTTCGCCGGGTTCAACGCCTTCGTTGCGTTGTACGCCCGCGACCTGGGTCTCGACGGATCGGGCTCGGTCTTCTTCGTCTTCGCCGTCATCGTGTTCGGCATCCGCGTCGTCGGGCGTCGCCTGCCGGATCAACTCGGGGCGAAACGGGCGTCGGGGACGGCGATCGTCCTGCTCGCAGCAGGCCTTTTCACGATCGGGATCTGGGGCGAGCCCACCGGGCTCTACGTCGGGACCACACTGTTCGCGATGGGCACTGCGCTCGCGTTCCCCGCCCTGATGACGCTTGCGGTCACGAGAGCGCCCGCCGCCGAGCGCAGCTCGGTCATCGGGACGTTCTCGGCCTGCCTCGATGTCGGCTTCGCCGTCGGGGCGCTGAGCCTCGGCGTCGTCGCAGCGGTCACCGGGTACCAAGGTGTCTTCGTCGTCAGCGGATTCTGCTCGCTGATCGCGGGCCTCCTCCTCCTGCGAACGACGCGACAACCGCGGATTCAACCGGCCGAGGCGTCCTAGTGGAGCAGCGACAGCTCGGCCGCAGCGGCATCTCGGTCTCGCAGCTGATCCTCGGGTGCGGGAACTTCGGCGGCGTGGGATCGTCGCCGGCGTTCTTCGGACAGGGCACCCCGAAGGCCGACGCGTTCAAGATCATGGACGCCGCGTGGGAGCTCGGGATCACCACGTTCGACACCGCGGACGCCTACGGCGGCGGCACTAGCGAGTCCTGGATAGGCGAGTGGCTGGCGACGCAGAGCGGCGCCGTGCGGGACGCCATCGTGATCGAGACGAAGACGTTCAACCCCATGGACAGGGGACAGGATCACGGCCTCTCCCGCGCTCGCATCCTCCGTCAGATCGACACGAGCCTCGCGCGACTCCGACTCGACCGCGTGGCGCTCTACACGGCACACGACTTCGATCCGGAGGTTCCCCAGGAGGAGACGCTTCGCGCTTTCGACGAGCTCGTCCGTGCGGGCAAGGTCGGGGCCGTCGGGGCCTCGAACTTCACGGCCGAGCAGCTCGCCGAGGCAGTCGAGCTCTCGAAGCTCGAAGCGATCATCCGCTACGAGTGGGTCCAGAACTCGTTCTCGCTCCTCGACCTGGGAGACGCGGAAACCGTCTTCCCGGTCTGCCGCGAGCATGGGCTGGGCTACGAGGCCTTCGGACCACTTGCCGGCGGCTGGCTCACCGGCAAGTACCGGCGCGGCGCTGCGTACCCCGAGGGATCGCGCATGACCCAAAGGCCCGAGACGTATCTGCGCTACACGAGCGAGGCCGTCTTCGACGCGCTCGAGGCCTTCGAGCGGGAGGCGACAGAGCGAGGCGTGTCGATGGCGGCGCTCGCTCTCGCCTGGCTGCTGGGCATATCGGAGGTCACCGCCGTCGTCGTCGGCCCCGGCCGCGCGGAGCACCTCGGGCCGGTCGTCGAGGCGCTCGCGCTCTCTCTAGCTTCGGACGAGCGCGAACATCTGCGAGGGTTGTTTCCTTGATCCTCGTACTCTCGGAGCACGACGTCCGCCGGCTGCTCGACATGGAGTCGTGCATCGAGGCCATGAGCGAGGTGCTCGCGTCGCTTGCGCGCGGCGAGCTGTACCAGCCGCTCCGCTTCGTCGTCCGTCCCACCGGCGCGGCCGGACTGCTCGGGCTCATGCCCGCCCACCGCCGCGGTTCGGCGCCCGCGTATGCGCTCAAGGAGATCGTCATCTCGCCGGGGAACCCGGCGCGTGGGCTCGACGCGCACCAGGGAGCTGTTCTCCTGCACGACGGCGAGACGGGCGAGCTCGTCGCGGCGCTGAACGCCTCCCCCGTCACGGCGATCCGCACGGCAGCGGTGTCGGCCGTCGCAACACGAGCGCTCGCGAAGCCCGGTGCGGAGCGAGTCGCGATCCTCGGAGCGGGCGTCCAGGCGCGGGCACACGTCGATGCAATGCGCGCAGTACTCGACGATCCCGAGATCCGGATCTGGGCACGGAGGCTCGAAGAGGCCGAGAAGCTCGCCGCAGAGACCGGGGCAGTCGTCGCCCCGTCGCAGGACGCGGCGCTCTTCGGCGCCGAGGTCGTGTGCACCACGACGACGGCGTCCGAGCCCATCATCGAGCATCGCTGGCTCGCGCCCGGCGCGCACGTGAACGCCGTCGGGTCGAGCATCCCGACGGCGCGCGAGCTCGACACCGAGACGATGGCCAAGGCCTCGCTCTTCGTCGACCGGCGCGAGTCGACGCTGAACGAGGCGGGCGACTATCTCCTCGCGGCGGCGGAAGGCGCGTTCGGGCCGGAGCAGATCAAGGCCGAGCTCGGCGAAGTGCTCGCCGGCATGCACCCCGGGCGCGAGCACGAGGACGAGTTGACGGTCTTCAAGTCCCTGGGCATCGCGGTCGAGGATCTCGCAGCTGCTGAGCTCGTCGTGCGGCGCGCGCGGGAGCAGGGAGTGGGGACCGAGGTCCCGTTTTGATCCCGCTCGACGAGATCGAAGCCGCCCGCGAGCGGATCGAGGGGACGGTCGACCGGACGCCTCTCGTCCGACTGCATCTCGACGACGCGCCGGCGGAGATCTGGCTCAAGCTCGAGAGCCTGCAGCCGATCGGCTCCTTCAAGCTCCGCGGCGCGGCGAACGCGGTCCTGAGCGCACCGCGCGCGGACCTCGCGGGCGGGGTCGTGACGACGAGCACTGGGAACATGGCACAGGGCGTCTCGTTCATGGCGCGGGCGCTCGGAGTGCCTGCGACGATCGTCGTTCCCGACAACGCGTCCCCCACCAAGCTGGCAGCGATCGAGCGCCTCGGGGGTCGCATCGTGCGCCGTTCCTGGGAGGAGTGGTGGGCCGCAGTCGAGCAGGACCGCGAAGCAGCTCTCGGCGAGGTCGCGGGGGTGCACGGCTACTTCGTGCATCCGGTGCGCGACGAGCCCGTGATCGCGGGCAACGGGACGATCGGGCTCGAGCTCGTCGAGCAGCTCGAGGGCATCGAGGCGGTGCTCATCCCCTGGGGCGGGGGCGGGCTCACGACAGGCGTCGCGAGCGCGCTCAAGGCGCTCAGCCCGGAGACGAAGGTGTACGTCTGCGAGCCCGAGACCGGCGCACCCGTGACCGCGGCGATCGCGAACGGCGGCGTCCCGAAGCCCGTCGACTTCACGCCCTCGTTCATCGACGGGGCGGGATCGGGGTCACTTCTTCCGATCATGTGGCAGCGGGCCCAACCTCTCGTGACGGGCTCCTTCGCGGTCTCGCTCGAGGACGCCGCGGGGGCCGTGCGCCTGCTGCTCGAGCGCGCGCGCATCGTCGCCGAGGGCGCGGCGGCGCTGACGGTTGCCGCCGCGCTCTCGGGGCGTTTCGAGGCGGAGCGCATCGTGTGCATCGTCTCGGGCGGAAACATCGACGGCGCTCGCCTGACCGAGATCCTGGCCGGCCGCGTTCCCTCCTAGGGAACCCCCCAAGCGGCTGAGACGTACTGCGGGCATGAGGTCGACGACACGGTCCATCGTGCTCTTGCTTCTCGCAGGCGGGGTGATCTGTACGCCCGTCGCCTGGGCGAAGGATTTCAGGCCGGGTGATCTTCGACTCTGCGGCGTCGAACGGTGCACAGCGATCACCGACCGCGCCGTCCTCGACTCCATGAGCACCTTCATCTACGAGGACGGCCATCCGCCCATCGCGCCCGCGCCGCGCCCGGGGGCGCCCGTTCTCCAGCTCAGGTTCAGGAACGGGTACGTCGCGGGCCTCGTCGGGTCGGCGCGACTCGACCGCTTTCGCAGCCTCGGCGTCATCTGCGGCCGTTTCCGCCGTGGAATCTGGTACCGCCTTCCGCCGGCCCTCGCCCACGACCTACGCCGGCTCGCGGGCACACGGCTCCAGCCGCTCGGACTCACCGAACGCGTGCCCCGGTCCTGCTGAAGGACCTTCGGCTCACGCTAGGTTGCGGTCCGTGCGGACGGTCTCGATCACCGCCCTTCGTCGGCACGTCATCACCGCCCAGGGCTACGCGACCCGTGCCCGGCGTGCGACGGCGCGCGAGATCGAGACGGCGATCCGGCGGGCGTCGTGCATCCAGCTCGACTCGATCTCGACCGTCGAGCGGAGTCACCGGCTCGCGCTCTCAGCCCGGGTCGGCGTGTATCCGGCGGGCACGATCTCGAAGCTGCTCGCGCAGGGACGTGTCATCGAGTACTGGGCGCACGAGGCATGCCTTTTGCCGGCCGAGGAATGGCCGCTCTTCGGCTGGGTCCGCGAGGCCTTCCGCGACAATCATCCGTGGCGCGGCGACGTGCGGGGGCGTTATCCGGGGCTCGCCGAGCGGGTCCTGGCCTCGATCGCCGAGCGAGGGGCACTGTCCTCCCGCGACTTCGACGGCGCAGGTCGCAAGGACGCGATGTGGGGCTGGAAGCCCGCGAAGGAGATGCTCGAAGCGCTCTTCTCTGCGGGCGAGCTCGTCATCGCCGGTCGCGTCAGCGGATTCCAGCGGCTGTACGACCTTCCCGAGCGGGTGCTCCCACCGGAGGTGCTGAATGCGCCCATCCCGGCGGAGCCGGACGCGTTGCGCGAGCTCGTCGTCCGAGCGGTGCGGGCGCGCGGTGCGCTGACGGAGTCCGCGATCGCCGAGCACTGGCGGCTGCGGGGAGGGGCAGGGCGTGTTCGACCCTCCGTCGACGAGCTCGTCGAGGCCGGCGTGCTCGAGCGTCTGCGTGTCGAGGACGAAGGAGCGCCGGTCGTCGCCGAAGCCGGATCGGAGCTCGGCGACGAGCGCCCGACCGCCGCCGTCCTACTCTCCCCCTTCGACAACCTGCTTTGGGACCGGCCGTTCGCCCGACGCGTGCTCAGCTTCGACCACCTGATCGAGGTGTACAAGCCCGCTCCGGAGCGGCAATACGGGTACTACGTCCTCCCCTTCCTCTGGCGCGACCGGATCGTGGGGCGCGCGGATCTCAAGTCCGAGCGCAAAGCAGGGACGCTGGTCGTCAAAGCTCTCCACCTCGAACCAGGCATCCGCTGCTCAACGGCGCTCGACGACGCGTTCGCTCGCGCGCTCGATCGCCTTCGAGGCACGATCGGCCTCGAGCAGGTGGTGCGGTGAGGATCGTCTCTCCGGAGGAAGCGCGGCGCATCGCCGTGCGATCGCAGCTGCTCGACGGCTCGGCGACGCGCGTGCTCGATACCGTTCGCACCCTCGGATCGCTGCAGATCGATCCGATCTCGACGGTCGCGCCGCCGCAACGACTCATCCTCTGGAGTCGGCTCGGGTCTCATGACCCCGCCGAGCTCGACCGGCTGCTCTGGGAGGAGAAGAAACTCTTCGAGTGGGGCGCGTTCATCCGGCCGATCGAGGATCTCCCGCTCATGCGCGCGCGCATGCGCCGCAGGCGGGGGAAGTACGCGTGGGAGCGACGCGGTGCCGAGTTCCTGCGGAAGAACGCCGGCTACAAGCGCTACGTGCTCGAGGAGCTCGAGCGTCGAGGACCGCTGCTCTCGCGCGAGCTCGACGACGACTCCGTCAGGACCTGGAAGTCGCACGGCTGGCACGGCGGCCGCAACACGAGCGTGATGCTCGACATGCTCCACGGTCGCGGCCTCGTGGCGATCGTCGGCCGGCGAAACGGTCAGCGCCTCTGGGACCTGGCCGAGCGCTGGTACCCCGAGACGGACAAGATCCCGCTGCGCGAAGCCGAGCGACTGCTCGCGGAGAAGCGCTTCCGCGCGCTCGGCGTGCGGTTGACGCCCAAGGGTTGGGAGGCGCACCCGGAGGCCACCGATGGTCCCGTCCCGGACCGCGTCACGCTTCTCTCACCCTTCGACCGGCTGATCCACGACCGTGACCGAGCCGAGGCACTCTTCGACTTTCGCTACCGGCTGGAGATGTACGTGCCGAAGGCGAAGCGGGAGTACGGGTACTACGTGCTGCCGATCCTCGTCGGCGACCGGCTCGTCGGCCGCGCCGAGCCTCGTTTCGACCGCAAGACAGGCACGCTCGAGCTCCTCGGCGCCTGGGGAGACACGTCACGGCTCGACGAAGCGCTCACGAGTCTCGCGCGCTTCCTCGGCGCCGAGCGAATTCGGGGGTAGCCGAGACGGCCAAGTGACACGTCGTCACTCGGGTCGAGCCGGCTCAGTAGCATCCGCGCGGTGGAGTTCGAGACGCGGGCGATCCACGTCGGGCAGGAGCCCGATGCAGCCACCGGGGCGCTCACGACCCCGATCTACCAGACCTCGACGTACGCGCAGGACGGCGTCGGGGTCCACAAGGGATACGACTACGCTCGCGTCGCGAACCCGACCCGCACGGCACTGCAGGAGTGCCTCGCGTCCCTCGAGGGCGCTACGCACGGCCACGCGTTCGCCTCGGGCCTGGGAGCGGTGACGACGGTCATGCACCTGCTCTCCCCGGGCGATCGCGTCGTGTGCGTCAACGACGTGTACGGCGGCGTCTACCGGATGTTCTCGCAGGTCTACGAGCCGAAGGGGTACCGCTTCACGTTCCTCTCGCCCGAGGAGATGTCCACGGACCTCGCTGGTCACCTCGAGGAGGACACCCGCCTCGTCTGGCTGGAGACGCCGACGAACCCGAACCTGAACGTCGTCGACATCCAGGCCGCGGTAGAGGCGGCGCACGCCGCAGGAGCGCTCGTCGCCGTCGACAACACCTTCGCGACGCCGTACCTGCAGCAGCCGCTCGCGCTGGGTGCCGACCTCGCTCTCCACTCGACGACGAAGTACCTCGGCGGGCACTCGGACGTCGTCGGCGGCTTCGTGGCCACGAACGATGACCTGATGTCCGAGCGCCTCGCGTTCCTTCAGAAGTCACTCGGCGCCGTTCCGGGCCCTTTCGACTGCTGGCTCGTCCTGCGCGGCTTGAAGACGCTCGCGGTCCGGGTGGAACGGCAATGCTCGAACGCCGCCGCCGTCGCCGCCTTCCTCAGCGAGCGCCCGCGCGTCGAGACCGTCCTCTATCCCGGCCTTCCGGACCATCCGGGCCACGAGATCGCGGCGCGACAGATGAAGAGCTTCGGTGGAATGGTCTCCTTCACGCTGCACAGCGAGGCGGAGGCACTCGACGTTGTCGCGCGCACGCGGATCTGGAAGCTGGCGGAGAGCCTCGGCGGCGTGGAAAGCCTCATCGAGCATCCTGCGCGAATGACGCATGCGTCGACGGCAGAGGCTCCGTTCGCAGTGCCGCCGACGCTGATCCGGCTCTCGGTCGGCATCGAGGCGGTCGACGATCTCATCCACGATCTCGACGCGGCGTTGTCCGGATGACGCTCGAGCCGATCGACCTCCATCACCAGAGTCCCCGAATCATCGGCTCCTACCTACTCGACACGAAGGATGGCCCCGCCCTCTTCGACTGCGGCCCGACGACGAGCATTCCGTTCCTGAAAGCAGGTCTCGCCGAACGCGGGCTCGACCTGACCGAGGTCCACCACCTTCTCCTCTCGCACATCCACCTCGACCACGCGGGCGCTGCAGGCGTTCTCGTGCGCGAGAACCCGTGGCTGCAGGTACACGTCTCCGAGATCGGCGCACCTCACATCGTCGATCCGGCGAAGCTCGAGGCCAGCGCGCGCCGCCTGTACGGACCGGCGTTCGACCGACTCTGGGGCGAGCTCGCGCCGGTCCCCGCAGAGAACGTCCACGTCGTCGGTAACCGGATCCTCGGGCTCGAGTGCTTCCCGACGCCGGGTCACGCCTGGCATCACGTCTCCTACCTCGACGAAGACGGAACGCTGTACGCAGGAGACGCCGTCGGCGTGCGCATCCTCCCCGGTCGCTTCGTCCTTCCACCCTGTCCGCCTCCCGGGGTCGACCTCGAGGCGTGGGAGCGTTCGCTCGACGAGATCGAGCGCAGGACGCCGGGGCGGCTCGCGCTCATCCATTTCGGCGCGTTCGACGACGTCGAGGATCACCTCGCAGGTTTCCGCGAGACTCTGCGCAGCTGGTCCGGGCGCGTCGAGGACGGGATGGACGAGGAGACCTTCGTCGCTGCCGCGCGCTTCGACGTGTCGCAGACCGATCCCGAGCTCATGGACGAGTACGACCGGGCCGCGCCCTTCTGGCACCACTACCGCGGGCTCGAGCGCTACTGGCGCAAACGGAGGGAGACCGCGGCGACGACCGCCCTGTAGCGCTCCAGTCTCGTTCAAGCGGGAGCTCTGGAGCGACAACCGGCTCACTGGTGCAGCGCGTGCGCCTCGAGGTCGGAGAGCGAGACGAACTCGAGCGCAGAAGCGTGCGTCGCCTCGAGGACGACCGGCGGCGCGACCCCGGCCTCGAGCGCCTCGTTCCAGCGCTCCGCGACCACGCACCAGCGATCGCCGGCGCGGAGCCCGGGAAACATCCACTCGGGTCTCGGGGTCACGAGGTCGTTTCCGCGCGCGACGCCGAACTCGAGGAACTCCTGGGTCATGACCGCGCACACGGCGTGGAAGCCCGGATCGACACCTTCCGTCCGGCAGTAGCCGTCGCGGAAGAAGCCCGTCACCGGGTCGAACGAGCAGGGCTCGAGGTCGCCGCCGAGCACGTTCACAGGACAAATGTAATGGTCAGACCCGTGGGGTCTGAGCCCACACGACTCGGGCTACGCCCAGCCCGTTACGAGCCAGCGGCCGCGCCGGAAGCGGGCGAGCATCGCCGTCAACCGGACGAGAATGAGAATGACGAGCGCGGCCCACACGCCGCGAATCCCCCAGTCGCCCGCGAGCGCTGCAAGAAGCGCGACCGCACATGCTCCGAAGGCCGCCACCATCGACCCGGCGAGGTAGGGGCCGTCCCCCGCTCCGATGAGGATGCCGTCGAGAGCGAACACGGCCCCGTTGAACGGCTGCATGAGCGCGAAGAGCGGCCACAGCAGCGCAGCCTGGTCGAGGACTGCCTCGTCGCCGGTGAACGCCTCCGGCAACACGCCCGCGAGCGCGAGCATCAGCGCGGTGAACGCGGTGCCCGTCGCAACCGAGAGCCAAATCATCCGCTCGCCGGCCGCGTATGCGTCCTCGGCCCTCCCTGCCCCGAGCTCGCGCCCGACGATGATCTGACCGGCGATCGCGATCGAGTCGAGCACGAGTGCCAGGAAGATCCACAGCTGGAAGGCGACCTGATGGGCTCCGATGGCGGCGTCTCCGAACCGCGTCGCGACCGCGCCCGCGAGGACGAACGAGCTGATGAGCGCCGTCGTGCGCACGAAGATCCACTTTCCGAGCGAAAGGACGCGACGGGCAAGCGCAAGGACGGGCCGCGCCTCTCCGGCGCGCATCCCTTTCAGGATCACCACGAGGAACCCGACTCCCATGCCCAACTGCGCGATCGCCGTTCCCCACGCCGACCCGCGGATGCCCCAGTCGAAGCCGTACACGAACAGCACCTCGAGGACCACGTTCACAGCGTTTCCCGCGATGACGATGACGAGCGGTGTCCGAAGGTCGGAGATGCCTCGGAGGTATCCCTGTCCGCCGAGCGCCAGGAATGCGGCGGGCAGCCCTACAGCTGCGATGCGGAGATACGTGACCGCGTACGAGGCCGCGTCGTCCTCGCCGCCCATGAGCGCGACGAAAGGCTCCGCCAGTATGGCCACGAGCACCGCGACCGCGATGCCGAACGCCAGCGAGAGCCATACGGCCTGGGCGCCGAGCCGCCGGGCGGCCTCGCTCTCCCCGGCTCCACCGGCTCGGGCCACCTGCGCCGTGGTCCCGTACTGGAGGAAGTTGAAGACCGCGAAGAGGCCGCCCAGAATCGTCGCGGCGATGCCGAGGGCCGCGAGCTGGGAACGCCCGAGATGACCCACGATCGCCGTGTCCACGAGCAGGTAGAGCGGCTCGGCCGCGAGTGCTCCCAGAGCGGGAAGGGCGAGCCTGAGGATCTCCCCGTCGTACCGGGACCGCAGGCTCAACTGCTCTTCGTTGCTTCGATCGTCGCCTCGTACGCCGCGACGTAGTCGGCGACCATGTGCTCCGGCGAGAAGCGCTCCTCGACCTCCCGCCGGAGGACCGCCGGGTCGAGCTTGTCGGTGATTTCGAGCACCTCCGGGTTCTCCATCTCGCGATAGTGGTCGACGAGGACCCCGGTCCTGCCGTGCTCGATGATCTCCGGAGCGGCGCCACGGCGCGTCGAGATGACGGGTGTTCCGCACGCCATCGCCTCGATCATCATGAGCCCGAACGGCTCTTCCCAGTCGATCGGCGAGATGAGCGCACGCGCTTCCATCAGGAGCTCGACCTTGTCCGCGTGACCGAGCTCGCCCACGTATTCGATCGAGCCGCCGAGATGCGGTCGGACGAACTCGTCGAAGTAGCGGATCTCCGCCGGCTCACGGCACTTCGCGGCGATCTTGAGCGGAAGGCCGGTCTCGAGAGCGACCGTCACCGCTCGGTGCGCGCCCTTGTCCGGGCTCATACGTCCGAGGAAGGCGAGATAGTCACCGCCCGACTTGCGCCGGAACGGGTACATCGAGAGATCGAGCGCGTTCGCGCAGTTCGCGACCCAGGGGAGGTCCGGCTTCGGCGCGCGCTGGTTGAGCGAGATCGAGATCAGCTTGGCGTTCGGTGCGAGGCTCAGAACATGCTCGTAGAGAACGCCGGGCGGGCCGTCGAGCGGTCCGTGCACGGTGTGGCAGAACGGGATGTCGATCAGCCCGCCGAGCGCGAGCCCGAGCAAGCCCGTGTGGTCGTGGACGACGTCGAACTCCGGCGCTCTGCGGAATGCGTGCACGGCGTGCTGGAGCTCCCAGTAGGTGTGCCCGATCCACTCGCTGGGCGCGGTCGCGAAGACGGACTCGAGCCGCGCGCGGGAGTGCGAGTCGCCGGACGCGAAGAGCGTCACCTCGTGGCCGGCCGCGACCAGGCCGTCGGCGAGAAGGGCCACGACGCGCTCGGTGCCCCCGTACGCCTCGGGGGGAACGGGGAACCACACTGGGCAGATGAGCCCGATGCGCATCACTCTCTCCTCCGCGAAATGGTGCCCGGCGCGACGGGTTTCTACGCGCCCTCGGAGACTGCCACGCGCCCCTGGTCGACTGCGACGGTCCAGCTTCGCCCGAACGCCCGAACGCCTTCGAGTCGGATGCCGTCGAGCCAGCTCGGAAGCTCGTCCTCGACGATCGTCGTGAGGCGCTGGCGCGCTCGGTCGGGCTCGAGCCCGAGGAGGAGCCGGAGAAGAAGGATCGGCGTCCCTGCCGCCCACGCCTGTGGGCGAGCGGCGGTCGGATACGCGATCGGGAAGGGCGTCTCGTTGCGGGCATAGCCTGCGAACACCTCGGGGAGCGA
This sequence comes from Actinomycetota bacterium, assembly GCA_046727975.1. Taxonomy (GTDB): domain Bacteria; phylum Actinomycetota; class Thermoleophilia; order Gaiellales; family Gaiellaceae; genus GMQP-bins7. The sequence continues at coordinate 41,680 of JBKPDR010000029.1, forward strand.
CCAGTCGAAATGGTCCGCGGCCTCGATCAGCCCGCGTGCCACGCGGCGAGCCGCCCCCACGTGGCCGTAGCGGACGAGCCCCCACACGGCGAGTGCGGTGTCGTGGGGCCACACCGTTCCGTTGTGGTAGCTGAGCGGGCTCGAGGCCGCATCGTCGCTCGCCATCGTGCGGATCCCCCACCCCGACCAGAGCGGCTCGGAAAGCAGTTGATCGACGACGGCGCCGACGCGCTCGGTCGGCACGATCCCGCTCCACAGCAGATGCCCCATGTTCGAGCAGCGTGCATCCACCCGCTGCTTCCGGCCGTCGAGCGCAAGGGCGTAGAACCCACCGCGCTCCTCGACCCAGAAGGCCTTGTCGAAGCGGGTACGGAGCTCGTCGGCTTCCCGGTCGAGCCGCTCGGCGAGAGCTCGGTCGCGCCAGACCTCGCGGGCGAGCTCTGCCATCCCACGCTTCGCGTCGTACACGTAGCCCTGCACCTCCACGGGTGCAATCGGCGGCTCTGCGAAGCGGCCGTCGTGGAAGCGCTGTGAGTCGCCCGAGTCCTTCCACGACTGGTTGACGAGGCCGTGGTCCGCGCGGCGGACGTACTCGACGAAGCCGTCCGCGTCCCGGTCACCAAAGCGGTCGATCCAGTCGAGAGCGCGCACAGCCGGCTCGCGAAGGCGCTGGGCGAGCGTCGCGTCGTCCGTCCAGCGCCAGGTCTCGGCGAGGAGGACGAGGAAGAGGGGTGTCGCGTCGACCGAGCCGTAGTACCGCGCGAACCACGTGTCCGCAGCCCGCCCGCGGCGCAGCTCGTGGACGATCTTGCCCGGCTCCGCGTCGATCGTGGGATCGTCCTCGAGCGCCTGCAACTCGGCGAGAGCGTCGAGGGCTCCGACCGCGAGCTCCGGGCCGAGGAGCAGCGTCTGCAGGGACGTGATCTCGGTATCGCGTCCGAAGACGGTCATGAACCAGGGCATGCCCGCGGCGAACAGCGGCCGGCGGTCCTGCCCGGCCCGCATTCGCAGGGCCGCGAGGTCGGCGACCGACCGGTCGAACGCTCGCCGGATGCCCTCCCAGCCTCCACGGACCTTCGGCACGCGGAGCGTCCACGCGGCGACGACGTCTCCCAGCGTCTCGCGCTCTTCGTCGAGCCGCTCGGTCGGGTCCGTGTCCGCGAGGTCTTGCTCTCCCACCACGGGGAGGACGTCCACGTTCAGCTCCCAGCTCTCGTGCGGGTCGAGCGCGACGTCGAAGGCGACGGCGTCCCCGTTCAGGCGCCCGAGGCGCGAGAGCACCACCTGCGTACGCAGGCCTCCAGCTGGATCCTCGATCAGGATGTGCTCCGGGTCTCCGTTGTGGCGCATTGGCGCCGCGGGGGGCAGCGGAGGCGCGTGCGCCGGATCTCCGAGCGCAAAGTCGTGGTTCTTGACGGAGATGATGTCCGCGAAGTCCGCCTGGAGCTCGACGGAGAGCTCGAACTCGAGGCGGTCCATGCTCACGTTTCGCACGGCGATCCGCTCCTGCATGCCGGTGCCCACGAAGCGCTCGCGCGCGATCGACAGCCCATCGTGGGGAAGCATCCCCGTGTTCGCGTTGCGAAGGAAGAAGGCTGCGGAGAAGTGCTGTACCCGGCCCGAGGAGAGCAGCAGGGGCCGCGACCCGTCGATGCGCAGCAGGAGACGGGAGAGAAAGCGCGTGTCGAAGGCGAAGAAGCCGCTCGTCTCCTCGGCGATGTCGCCGCGGTCGTCGCAGATGCAGAAGGTCGTGCCTTCGAGGATGGTCAGCATGGCGTTGAGCTCCTACGCGTCGCGGCGAACGATCCTCGCTCCGCTCGACTGTGCGAGCGCCTTGACCACGATCTCGTCGATGTTGACGTGCGCGGGACGGGTGAGCGCGAAGAGCACGCACTCGGCGATCTCGTCCGGGGTCACCGGATCGATTCCCTCGTACACCGCCTTCGCGGCATCCTCATCGCCCTTGTAGCGGACGAGCGAGAACTCGCTCTCGACGAGGCCGGCGTCCACCGTCGTGATCCGAAGGGGCCGACCCAAGAGGTCCTCGCGGAGCGCGTAGACGAATCCCCGAACGGCGAACTTGGACGCAACGTAGGACGCTCCGTTCGGGTATGCCTGGCGGCCCGCGATCGAGCCCATGAACACAATGTGGCCGTCGTCTCGGATGTGCGGGAGGCACAGGCGTGTCATCCGCACCGCGCCGTCGACGTTCGTGTGGAGAACGGTGGCCTCGTCCTCCTCGTTCGACTCCCAGAACGGGTAGCGGCCCAGCGCAAGCCCGGCGTTGTTGAAGAGGATGTCGATGCCGCCGAGCTCGGCTGCGGCCCGCTCGACGAACGCCGCGGAGCTCGCCTCGTCCCGGACGTCGAGCGGGAGCGCGACGTCCGCCTCGAGCCGGTCCACCCGGCGTGCGCCGGCGGCGACACGCACCCCGGCCTCACGTAGGCGCCGCACAGTCGCCGCACCGATGCCGCTCGAGGCGCCCGTGACCACCGCAGTTTTCCCGTCCAGCCTCACGGTCGCAGCGTAGATGCAGGGCCGAGATATATCTCGCCCGCGCGAGAAACGTCAGCGCAGCTCGACGGACTGCACCGTGACCGGCTCGAGCGGACGGTCTCGGGCATCGCGCTCGACCTGGGAGATGCGATCGACCACATCCTGGCCGGAGACGACGCGGCCAAAAACCGTGTGCTTGCCGTCGAGCCAGGGGCATGCGTCCGCCGTGACGATGAAGAACTGCGATCCGTTCGTGTCTGGCCCCGAGTTGGCCATCGCGAGCGCGCCGCGCTCGACGCGATGCTCGTTGAACTCGTCCTCGAACTCGTACCCCGGCCCACCGGTGCCGTCGCCTCGAGGGCAGCCGCCCTGGATCATGAACTCGGGGATGACACGGTGGAAGGTGAGGCCGTCGTAGAAGCCCACCCCCGCGAGCTTGGTGAAGTTCTCCACCGTCCGGGGGGCCTCCGCCGGGAAGAGCTCCAGCTCCACGGCTCCCTCGCTTGTGTTCAGCACCGCTTCGGTCACGTACGCGACGCTAGCAGCCGCGTGCCGCGCCGGCGCGAGGTATGGCGCCGCGGGAGACAGGTGTTCCCTCGATCGAGCGCACCGGTCTTCCCGCGCATGGTCCGGCGGTAGTGCCCGACCTACTACCCGACGAGCGTCGCGGCCGGAATCAACCTCTTCCTCGGGGCGAGCTGTGCCGGCCCGGCGGAGCAGCTCACCAAGCTCGCCGGCCAGGCGATGTCCACGGTGGACGCTCCGATCTTCACCGTGCCCGGGCTCGCGGGTCGCAAGCTGCCCGTGTTCGGCGACGCCGGATCGTGACGCCGTACGGCGACCTCGCCGTCGACAAGCTGCCGCCGGTCGGGGTCGCGGTCTACATCGCCTCGCCCGCCGTCCCGTAACGCTCGTTGCCTGCGCCGAGCAAAGGCCCGTAACCGCTATTTCATGGAAGCGATGAGCGCGCGCGCCGCCGACTCGAGTCGAGGCACGGCAAGGAGCGCGTACGTCGTACCTTTCTCGCGCCACGCGTAGATGACGCCGCTCGGACCCGTAAGCCGTCTTACGCGACGAGGGCCGACCTTCGTCGTGTGCACGAGGCCGCCGAGCGCTTGCCTCGTCCAGACGCTCAGCGGATCGGTCCTGCTCGCGAAGAGTGCCGCGTCACGCCACCGAAGCACGTAACCGTCGACGCCTGTGTTGGTGCGTGGGCGCCGTGGACGGAGCACCGACGGGACTCGTCGGGGAATGAGCATGTCGAAAGCGACATAGCGCACTAGCGGGGCCAGCACGGCCGGAACGCCCTTGGCACGCTGACCCGCGAGAAAGCCCTGCCCGTACGAGAGGCGAACGGCGGTCTCGAGCTCCTTCGACTGCTGCGCGAGCTTTCTCGTCTGTTGCGCGAACTGCTTCCCGATCGCCTTATGGTCGCCGAGGATGCGCTGATTTTGCGCCTCGAGCTCATCGACCTTGTCTGCCTGCTGCGCATACGCGACTCCGAAGACCGCGAGCGCCCCGGCCATCACGGCAAACGCGACGAGTGCACCGACAAGGGGCCAGCGGCGCGTGCGCATCTTCCTCATCTCCAGTCCAGGCGAGGTCATCGGTCGTACCTGATAGGGGCCGCGGTCGTGTCGCCGAAGTCACCCTAAAACGATCGGCAGGTGAATTGCAACGCGAACCTCGAGGGTGGTGATCCGCTCGGCGTGACGGATGTCGATGCGGAGATACAAGCCATCGCTGACGAGCTGAGTGCGAGGCGGCGCGGCTGAGATCGCCGCAGGGTGCGATGTGGGACTCCCATCCTGCTGATGCAGAGTCAGCAGCGAGATGCGCTTCAGGACGCCCCTGCCCGGGTGTGCACATAGGGGTGCAGCACCCGAGCATCCGCGACACTCCGGGCACACCTGACCCCCGTAGCTAAGCCAAAGCGGCTCTGGCACGCGGTATGAGATGGGCGGTGCAGGACTCGAAGCACTGCTAATCGGCATCTTTTCGGCTACGGAGGTGGCACCGGCGTTGCTTGACACCTGGGGGGTGATGGTGGGACATTCCTCGCAACGTCTCGCACCATCGCTGACGACAAAGGGGAGGAGGGGAAGATGAAGCGACTCTGCGGATTTGCCGCTGCGGTCGGAGCGCTTCTACTACCTGCGTACGCTGCGGCCGACCAGGTCTACCACTCGGAGCACCTGCCACTCGTAGCGGTAGGGGGTGCGCCGCTTCGTTCCGGGTTCGTTGAGAACGTGCATCCGAATGGACCTCAGGTGTACGCGCACGAGATCTATTCCGTAAATGGCGCGGCACCCAATGCCACCTATCAGGTCTTCCTGCTCGTGCATCTCCGAGACCCAGGCTGCGACGCATCAACCGCCGCCAACTTCGGATTTACGGAGCTGACGACGAACGCAGCCGGGAACGGGAGCGCCGACCGCTTCATCCCGAGCGCTCCTGCGGAGCTACGCAACCAGACCCACGGCGTGCGCTGGGAGGTGAGGACTCCGGAAGGCACGCTCGTCTACCAGACCGCCTGCACGAATGTGACGCTCGACTGAAGGCTTTCGGAGAGGGGAGAGATGCGTCGATTCGTTTCGGGCAATCCAGAGGGACTTCATGTCCAAGAGGTCATCGCCAAGGGACTGCCCCACCTGATCCGCACGGAGCATGGCGGTGTGCTGATCCGTGACGCGGGCTACGTCGTCCTACATCGGACATTCGATGGGACGAGCCCATCAGCTTGGAGGTCGTCCTCAAAGAAGGGCCTCATCCCGATCTCGAGAGCGACTTCGAGCTCTTCTGCGAGGTCATGCCGGACGCGCTCGGACTGAGCTAGCAACGCTGGCTGACTACGAGCCAAGGCTGAGGGCGGCCGCCGGGGCCGCCCTCTCGCCGACCTCAGAGACGTTTGACGATGGTCACGCGCTCTCGACAGACTCGGCGAGCGCGGCTGGAACAAGCGAAGAACCCGGACTACTGGCGGCGGGAGTCGGAGATCGCAGCGCTACAGGGGTCAGCGAGCGCCGCCTTCGCACATATGTCACAGAGATGCCAATCTGGCAGGGCGAATTCAGTTCAACTCGGTCATCCCCCTCGCATGAGGGATACCCATTTGGGGGGTAGCGGCTTACGGTCTTAGGAGTGGCCGGGATTTGCATCGTTGTGCTTGATCCTGAACTCGCTCCCCGCGATCAGACGGCATGGGCGTTCACGCACGAGGACGACGCACGGGCTGTCGCCGGCTTTCTCAACAACAAGCTGGGCGCTGGCGAAGAGATTGCTTGGGTTGAGTTCGTCCCGCTGGCACGCAAGTTGAACGAGAAGGTCCTGCGCTACCTCGACTCCTGGGCTGAGGTCGCGGAGGAGACGCTCCTAGACGAAGAGCTCGGAGCTGCATGAACGTCGTGGAGCTTGTTATGCCGCTGCGGGAGGACGAGATGCCCTCGTCGAGCTCGCGTTCGCGTCGGGCGCGAACTCGCCTCTAGCGCATTCCGGGCAAAACGGCAGGAGCTCGCCGCAGCCGTCCGACAAAAAGCCCCCAGCGTCTTTGATGGCGGGGAAGTCGTCGACCTCGCGATGACACTCCTCGCAGTGGATTGCCGTGTCCAGAGCGTCGGCAGGCTCCCGCGGCGGGGCGCGCCCGGCGAGAACCTGGAGTTCCTTCAAGACCCGGGCGGCCCATGGTGGATCAGCGGGCCGTCAGGGACATGCTCGTGCACTTCGGCGCGCAATGAACAGAAGGCGGGCAATCCAGCGCACGAAGTTTTGCGCTCAGGCGGTCGATCTTCGACGCGAATGCGCAGGCGTGGAGAGATGGCGCGCGAACGCGGAGCGGCGCTCGAAGGCCCCTCAGTCGCTTCCTGCATGGGAGCGAAGGTAGTCGTACGCGTCCCCTCCAGACCTACGCGACGATTCTTAACGCAAGATGGCGTGGACACTGCGCGGCGATGAGCGAGCGGGTGAGTTGCAGATCCGCGCCGCAAGCGGCGAGACGCGACGCCTCCTCCTCGCTGAAGCCGAGCGAGCGAAATTGATCGAGTCGCCAGCGCGCGACACGGGATTCCTCGAGCTCGCCGAGATGCGAGGCTTGTTCCGAGTTCGTGGGCATGACGTTGCCTTTCGACGAAGAGACGCTTCGTACTCGTAAAACGCAGGACCGAGGCGCGAGTTGTTACCTCCGCGTAAGGCTTCGTTGCAGCAGGGTTATCGCTGCCGACGGCTAGACGTCCTAGACAGACGCCGGCACGAGCACCTCCATCCGAACTGCGGCCGCACGGACGCACGCCTCGAGCGCGACCTCTGGATTCTGCGGCTGGAGGAGCTCGTCGTCGACGTGGTGCCGGCATCCGGCTGGTGACTTGACGGCGAGACGCCCGCCGCGACGGGTCACGAATCGAGGGTGCTCCACTTCCTCGTTGCGGAGCCTCGCCTCGAGGTAGTCGGCGAGGTCACTTCGATCGTCGGAACGGAGGACGACAAAGTCGAGGAGCCCGTCTCCGGGATCGGCTTCTGGTGCGAGGAGGAGATTCGGACCGAGTTCGCGGACGTTCATCGCCTCGATCCCGAGGAGTTCTTCGTGAATGTGCTCACCGTCGATCTCGAGCTCCAGGACAAGAGGAATTGCTTCGGCCAGGACCTCGGTCAGAAGACGCAGTCCGCGGTCGACCTTCCCCTCGCCGTTCTCGTCGTCCTGCGAGTCGGCGCGAATAAGCACGTCAGCGAAGATTCCTCCTCCAAACGTCTCGACGAATGGCTGACGTCCCCATCTCGTTTCGACCTCCCAGATGTCGTAGGTCCTCCGGACCCCGGGCTCCCAGCCGGCGAGGAGGCGGCCGGGTACGTCCGTCTCGAAGCCGAGTGTTCGGGCAATGTTGTTTGCACTGCCTGTGGGGAAGAGCGTCACCGTGGTTGGAGACTCGCCGAGCGCGGTAAAGACCTTGCGAACGCTTCCATCGCCTCCTGCTACGACGATGAGATCTCTGACTTCGCACAAAACGTCCGTCCAGTCGGCTTCCTTGAGCGATCGGTAGACGACGTCGTGACCGGCCCCCGTCAGCAACGACTCGAGCTCCACTCGGCTGTGATCCTCGTCCCCGGAGCTCGGATTGTGCAAGAGGATCAGGCGCACGGTGTATGTGTCGTGTCGTCGTGACCGACGACGGCCAGAGATTGAGAATCCTCGTCGCAAACGACGACGGCATCTACAGCCCTGGGATCGCTGCGCTTGCACGAGTGGCGCAGACGTTCGGAGACGTCCGCGTCGTTGCTCCAGATGTGGAACAGTCGTCTGCGGGGCATGCCATAACCGCCACCCGGCCGGTTCGCTTTCGGCGCACGCAGATCTTCGGCGACATCGAGGCCTATCGGGTCAACGGGACACCGGCCGACTGCGTCGCGCTCGGCCTGTACCACTGGGGTCATGTCGACCTCGTCCTTTCCGGGATCAACCTCGGTCCAAACCTCGGCAACGCCGCGTGGCACTCCGGGACGCTCGCAGCAGCAAAGCAGGCGGTCCTCCTCGGGATTCGCGGCATCGCGCTCAGCGCCCCGATCACTGATGAGGCCGAGGACTTCTCGGTTCTCGAGCCCTGGGTCGAGAGGGCGCTCCGCGTCCTGCTGCAGCGGCCTCGTCCCGCGCTCGTGAACGTCAACTTCCCGCGAACCCCTCAAGGCATGCGTTGGACCGCGCAGGCAGCCGACCAATACAACGGGAAGGTCGTTCCGGGCACGGACCCGATGGGACGGGAGCACTACTGGTTCACCGTCGTTCCGCTCGAGCGTCATCGCGAGGGGACGGATCTGTGGGCGTTCGGGCAAGGATACGTCTCGCTCACTCCGCTGCGGCTCGACCTGACCGACTACGAGGAGCTCAAGCAGGCGCCGCCGCTCGACGTGTGACAGGCCCTCGGCGATCACACTCCACCGCCGATGAGAAGACGCTCTTCAGCAGTTCCGAGCGCGATGCGCCGATCGAACGTTTGAGTGCCGTCCGCGAATAAACGGCGCGAGGCCGGAGCGATGCATGCGGGTCGGTCCTGCGGGACTCTCAGCGTTCGTGGCTATTGTCGTCCCGTGTCCACGGCGAGTACTTTCGTAACGACACCGCTCGACCGCGCTGCCCGTTGCAGATGAGGCGGGAACACGAACGGCCCCGATTGCTCGTCCTCGATCTCCTCGAAAGCTACGCGCGGGAGCGCGACGTCCACGTCCTGCTTGAACGCGTCAGTGAGCAAGATGAGTGGGTCTGCGTACTGAAGTCGGCAAAGAGCGGCTTGGCGGTTCGAGCGCTGCAACCGTCGATCTCCGACTCGCGCTCCCGTTCGGGTTCTTGAGCTTCACCCACGTGCGCTCTCCCTGGCGATACCGGTCACGAAATCTCTTCGCGACCACGGCCTCCAGGCCGAGCTCGCAGTCGGCGTCGAAGAGGCGCTCGGCCGTCATCGAAGACGTCTCTCGTGCCCCCGGCGCCGATGCGCCAGGCGCCTCGACTCTCTGGCCGAAGGCATCCGGCACTCGCGCAGCATTCGGCCTTAACGCTCGCCGTCCCAGTAGTCGAGGTGATCGGAGCGACGGAGCATGTAGTGCGTTCCGTTCGCCCACACGCCCACCTTGTCGCTGTCCGGGTACTCGGCTACCCCGACCTCGCTCTTCGTGGACAGCATTGCGACTCGGACGAGCTCGTCCCCGTCGTTGCGTACGAAGTGGGCGCCGTCGGGGCCCGCAGGAAAGCAGGCCGTGTCGCCGGGCTCGAGCTTCTGCTCGCCCTCCCGAAAGCGCAGGGTAGGCCGCCCGGCGAGCACGATCAGCCACTCCTCGTCGGTCCACTCGAAGTGATACGGACAGATCGCCTGCCCCCGGGGAAGCTCGTACACACTCATCCCGATTCGCAAGGCGCCTATCTTTGGGCCGACTCGAACGGCGCTGCACCCGTAGCCCCTCGGATCGTTTGGATCGGGCGGGATGTCGGTGGCGCCGGTGAAAATGTTGAAGACGTCCATCGGCCGATTATTCCCGGCGAGGAGCGCGGCAGGAAACAGAGCCCGCTTCCCCGCGAGACGTCGCGAGCTTCTCCAACGGGATAGAAGACACGCCCGGATGTTCGTCTCGCGATTTTGCGACCGGCCGCAAGTCACCCGAACTGCTTCGTCAAGTGTCCGTTTGCAGGAGGTTTGCAGGCTTGCACATCCGGCATCTCTGCTGCCAAATTCACGGAGAGGAGCGGTCATGTCGGAGCAGATGGGTCGGGAAGAAGAGATGACCGGAGCCAGGCCTGAAGGCTCGGAGAGCGGCCGTCAGCCAGGTGGCGGCGAAGGCGGTCAGGGTCAACCCGGTCAGCCGGGTCAACCTGGTCAGCCCGGGCAGCCAGATCAGCCGGAAAAGCCGGGTCAGCCCGGACAGCCGAGTCAGCCCGGACAGCCAGGTCAGCCTGGTCAACCCGGTCAGCCGGGCGGAGGCGAAGGCGGCGGGCAAGAAGGCCAGCCCGGCGGCGGTCAGCCGGGGAGCGAGGAACGGCGCTAGGCGCAGATCGATGGGAGCCGTCGCCGCTGCGGCGGCTCCTTCGCTTTCGCACGGTGCGTTCGGCAGCTCAGCGCACGACGAAGCTGAAACTCGAACGAACGGTGGCTCCCGCCGGCTCGAGCCGGAGGGCAGCGGCCCAGGGCGAGAGAGCATCGGGTTCCGGCAGCCGCAGAGCTCACAGGCTAACCCCTCCGAGGGAAGAAATGAGGCGAAGGAAACGTCATTAGGACATGACGATCACTGCACGAGGCGTCGCACTCGCCGTAGCAGGCGTCGTTGTGACGGCCTCACTTGTCGTGGGGACTAAAACCGTCGTGTCGTCCGGAAACACCGGTGTCAACGCTAATGCGCTCGCTGCCGTGAGCGACCAGGATCTCTTGTCGAACCGCGCGAGCGCGGAGGTGCGGTTACGCCGCGCGCACATGCGCCTCATCTACGAGCGCATGAACCTCCGTGCAGAAGAGCTGAGGCAGGAGGTCAACAAGCCCCACCCGAACCGCGCGGTCGTCGACCGACTGAAGGCGCAACTCCGCAAGCTGGCCAGTGAGCTCTGACCGAAAAGCCTCGCCTCGCGGTCCGTCGCCCAGGACGCGAAAGAGCATGGGTCGAGCAGCCGCAGAGCCTGAACTTACCTTCGGGACGGCGGTGACGTCTCAGCGCGGTTTCTACACCCTCGAACGAGTGATTTTCGCTCGAAGGTGCAGACAGATCGGGCTGACCCTCTGATCATGTGGCGGGAGAAAGCCCGATTACGCGAAAGGGGAGATGGAGATGGATAGCACGACGGAGGCTGACGCCCGGCAAATGGCGTCCGCAGTGGAACCGAGTGAGTCGACTGATGGAGGCGCAATGTCGCCGTCGATGCGGCAACTGATGTTGCGCTTTCTCGAATCGGAGTCTGATTGGACGTTCGACCGAAATGCCTTTGCCCGTAGGGCGGCGGGCGAGCCGGCCGGCTCATGAGGTGACCACGAGCTCAGCGAGCACGTCCTGCGTCGATGGGTCGACCTTCACGCCTCCACGCACGATCCGGCGCACGGTGCCCACAGAGGCCGGTCGCCTCTGCGAGCTCCCGGTACGTCGCTCCCTGCTCTCTCGCTCGGACCAAATCAGCGGAGAACTTCTCGGCGGGCAGACGGCGAGGCCGCTCTGCCTCCCGCCGCTCATCGCACCGGACGCCCCGGCGAGCGACTCATGGCGTACGGCTTCGCATCGTGCGGCAAGCCGGGCCTCTTTTCCGGTTGGTCGATCGGCGAGAAGGAGTTCGAAGCCCCGCTCCCTCGTGACCCTCTAGACAAACGCGAATCGTGTGAACTACGTCGAGAGGAGTCTTTCGAAGAACGAGCGGTAGCGTGTCAGCGCCACGCGCAGATCCTCCGTCGAGACTTCGTCGCCCTCGGCCCACTGCTTCTCGAGCCGCTCGCGCTCCGTAGCGAAGCTGCGCGTGATCCGCTGCATGAGGTCTTCAACGAGGGTGTCAGCGTTTTTGACTGCCTCTTGGGGCCGGTCCACGAAACTCGCTTGGATCTCCTGCCACTGCTCCGTGAACCGCTCGCTCTGCTCCTGAGGCAGCAGCGGCGTTTGTGTCTCGCTCATGATCTCTCGCCTCCTTGCTAGTCAGACTGCTGGCCGGAGCCGCTCTCGACGAGCTCTTCGAACAGCGCTCGGTAGTGCTGCATCGCCTGTCGAAGCTCTTCCGTTTCGGAACCGTCCTCGTGGCTCTTCGTCGCCAGCCTGTGCCCCTCGCGGTAGTTCTCAACGACCTTCGGGTGGTCGACCGAGAGATCGGCCGCGCGCTGGTCGAACTTCTCGACCGGGTAGCCCCGCTCCGCCATGACCTTTTGCAGCAAGCTGTCCGCGCGCGCGACGGCGCGGCTCGGCTCGTCCACAAACTCGGCCTGAATGCTCTTCCACTCCTCGACGTAGCCTGCGCGAGACGCTTCCGGTAGGGGTCGGATATCGAGCTCCTCGCGTCGCTCTTCGCGTCGTGCGAGCTCGGCCTCGGCCTCGCGCGTGCTCTCGGCCGACGAGGCGAGGCGGTTGTACTCGGGTCCGAACCGGTCCTGCAACCGCGCACTGCGCCTCCGCGAGGTGACCAGCCAGACGGCGACACCGGCGACGAGAGCCGCTCCGATCACGACCAGGATCCATCCCCAAACGGGCATGACATCCTCCTTCGTATTAGCGTTGTCCGCTTGGGAGGTACCCGGTGCGATCCGCGCGCAAAACGACACGCGGTGACACCCGTCTTGCTCAAAGCCCCCCCACCTGCGGTCCGTGGATAGGAATCGCACAATCCAGTGGCTAACAGCAGGGTCCGTTCCGGCCAGGCTCCTGTCGCCAGACGCGGGCTCGCATGCGACGCTCGTGCGAGCGGACGGGTGCCTCCCGTACGTCGCGACCAAGAGTTCACCCTAGTGCCCGACACTCTGGAGTTCACGGCGGGGAAGCTGACCCCGTAGGGTTTCCTTCAATCGACGAGGAGGCTCCAAATGGCGCTTGCACGGGTTGTGTCCTTCGAGGGGGTCAGCAAGGAACGGATCGAGGCGATGAAGCGCGAGATGGATGAGGGCGAGCGTCCTGAGGGGGTGCCCGCGACGGAGATTCTCGTGCTCCACGATCCCGAGGCAGAGAAGTCGCTCGTGATCCTCTTCTTCGAATCGGAGGACGACTACGGGCGCGGCGACGAGGTGCTGAACGCGATGCCGGCGGGCGATACGCCAGGGCGGCGCGCGTCCGTGACGAAGTACGACGTCGCCAATCGCATAACGATCTAACGACCTCCCGGAAGGATCTTGGCGCGGGCACGACGCTCGTACGAGCGTTGCATCGATTCGATCTCGGACTCCCGCCGCCGGTAGCGCGGGGTCTTGAGCTTGAGCCAGCCGCGCTCGCCTGATTGGTAGGCGCTCGTCAGCTTCTTCGCGACGACGCCCTCGAGCCCGAGAGCCGATCCCGATTACCTCGCTGCCGCGCAGGCAGCGGCACCCAATCCGATCTCCTGTAACGATTCACCCACCTTCGACGGCTACCCCTGTATGGGTCTATCCGCCCCCCTTTCTTTTGACGGAGGTACACGATCACATCGTCTCCAAGCTTCGCGAGCACATCTTGTGTCGCCGTAACGTCCCGTTTTGTCAGCTGACCGGGGGATATCGACCCGTGCCGCCACTGCGTGGCAACCCGTGCCAGCTACGGGCGAGAAATTTGGCGCGGAAGAATCGCGCGCGCGGAGAAAGCGGGGAATCGACTCTTCGAGGGGAAGACCGCTAGTCGCAGTCCCCGAACGCCGTGTGAACGGGCAGGACCGTTTGCACGCCGACAGGTTGTCAGTTCCCCTTGCGACTGCGTCCTTCCCCTCGAGTGCGAAGAATTGCTCGCGATGCCTTTCTCCAAACACCCCCGCGCTGGACACCTCGCTCCCGTAGAGCAGAGCGAGAGAACAGCGAAGGAATCCTCAATGACTGACGACCCAAATCGACGCGCTCGCTAAGCGCTTCGCCATCGGCATGACCGATGCGGTGCTCGAGCTCCTAGCCCTGTTGAAGACCTCGCCCACGACCGAGACAGGGCCACTCCCTGGCAGTGGGCGGGGCCATCACAGCGTCTTAATGCGCGAGGCGGCGGGGGATCCAACTCCAAACGCAGGGACAAGCGACACGCGCCACTCGCCGAAGCGAGACCCCGTCTGCTTGACGGGCCGCCCGTGCCGCGGGAAGATCGCGTCGTCCTGCAACCCCGGAGGTTTCGATGCTTGCGCGCTGGCAGCGATTCGAGCCCCTCGCTGGCGTCGTATTCGTGGTCCTCGCCCTGATCGCACTCTTCACTGCGGCAGGCGAAGACTTCTTGGCTGACCCCTCGGACGTGGCCGACTACTACGTGGACAATTCGGGGCGAGTGATCGTCGCCGAGATCATCGGTGGTTATGCGGTCTTCGCCTTCTTCTGGTTCGTCGGAGCTGTCCGAAACCGCCTTCGCGTCCCAGAAACGCCTGAAGGTGGGCTACCAGCGCTCGCGTTTGGGGGAGGAGTGGCGGCCGCGGCGCTCATCTTGCTGGCGAACGCCGCGACCATGGCGGGAGCATTTCGAGCCGAAGAGGACGGCGAGATCGATCCTGCGGTCGCGGCAGCGCTCAACGACGTCAGTAGCCTCATCATCGGTATTGCAGCCCCGGTTGCGCTGGCCGTCTTCGTCGCGGCGACAGGCTTGGTCTCAATCGCGACGGGCGTATTGCCGCGATGGCTCGGTTGGCTCAGCTTGCTTCTGGCGCTCGGGTTTCTGCTCCCCTACGTCAGCTTCATCTTCTGGCTGCCCTTCGGAGTATGGGTCCTCGCGGTCAGCGTGCTCCTGTATCTGCGGCCCGGCGAGGAGGCACTGCCCCGCCGACCGGTGACGGGGTAACGAAGCGCTGCAAAGACTCGCGTCGAGTGCTTCGTCTTCCGCTCGGCGCATGTCCGCTTCCGTCTCGCAGAACGTCCCGAAACGCACGAATGTCCCGGGCGCCTCGGACGCGGCAAGTCGTCGGTGCAGTGAAAAGATGCGGGAGTGATCAAGCGCATGACGCAGTGGCGTCCACACGTCGGCATCGGTACCGACGAGGCTCTCCGCTACTGGAAGGACGAGCATGCGGCGCTCGTCGCGAAGGTGCCAGGCGTGCAGCGCTACGTTCAGAATCACTGCACCGCGGGGCCGGACCGGGTTGAACCACATGCCGGACTTGGCGAGCTGTGGTTCGTAGACCGCGCGGCTGCGTAGGCTGCGGCCGCGACGAGAGAATGGCAAGCCGTACTCGAAGACGCCGCGACCGTCATGGATATGGCGAGTGTCTCGGCGGCGTGGGCTGAAGAGCACGTCATCGTTTAGACGCCAGTTCGCGCCCAACGCTCCCGCGGGCTCATGAGTCGGTCCGAGACCGCTCAACAAGCCTGCAGAGTCCTCAACGCTCCGCTCGGGGAAGCTCGTCGCCGCAGCCTCGACGGAGCGCTGGCGGGCTGCCATCGCCCTCGCAGGTTTCGCCAACGGCGCAGCTCGGAGGGTGATTCCTGACTACAACCTCGACTATCGACCAGGCCGTGGCGCTCAAGAAAAGCCCTGATTACGGGGCTTTTCTTTGATGGGCGGTGCAGGACTCGAACCTGCCGCCACCTGCGTGTAAAGCGGGCTACCTACCGAGTCCGGAGAGCGTCGGAAACCGCATCGCTAAACGGAGTCCGACGCTCTCTTTCCTCCGCTAGGCCGCAGTCAGATTCCCGCAGTTGCGTTCGTTTTCGGGGGATTTGGGCACCAGAACGATTCTGTGCCCATTCGCCCCGTGCGCATCGCTCGCCTGCTGCATTGAGATCGGTCGAGAT
>JBKPDR010000030.1:0-129600 GCA_046727975.1 Actinomycetota bacterium
CCTGGACGTAGTAGTCCGTCGCCACCCGGCCCATCGCGGCGAACGCCGACTTGCGCCCTTTCCAGAGAAGAGCGCGCGCGACCTCGTTCGCGGCGGTGCGTACCTCGAACGCACCTCTCTCGAAACAGACGCGCTCGACCTGCTCGGAGTCTTCCTCGACCTGAGCCGTGACGCCGTCGAGCTCGACGATGAGCACGGCGCCCGCGCCTTCCGGATACCCCGGCGCGACTGCCTTCTCTGCCGCCTCGATCGTGAGCCGGTCCATCATCTCGATCGCGGAGGGGAGGATCCCCGCTGCCACGATGTCCGAGACGGCCGCCCCCGCTGCATCCGTGGTGTCGAAGCCGGCGAGGAGCGTTCGCACCGCCTCCGGACTCGGCACGATCCGGAGCGTGATCCGCGTTACGACGCCGAGGGTTCCTTCGGAGCCGACGAGGACGCCCAAAAGATCGCAGCCCTCCGGGTCGAGTGCCTTGCCGCCGAGCTCGACTGCCTCGCCGTCTGGGAGGACGAGCGTGAGCCCCGTAACATGGTGGACCGTGAACCCGTGCTTCAGGCAATGCGCGCCGCCCGAGTTCTCCGCGACGTTTCCGCCGATGGTGCAAACCTGCTGGCTCGAAGGGTCGGGTGCGTAGAAGAAGCCGGCGCCCGCGACAGCGTCTGTGACGTCGAGATTCGCCACACCGGGCTCGACGACGACCCGCTGGCTGTCGAGGTCGACCTCGAGGATGCGGTTCATGCGAGCGAGGGAGACGACGACCCCTCCGGCGACCGGCGTCGCGCCTCCCGAGAGACCGGTGCCTGCGCCGCGGGCGACGAACGGGACGCGCTCCCGGAAACAGCCGCGGAGGACGGCCTGTACGTCCTCGGTCGAGCCGGGAAGGACGACGAGCTCCGGGACGGCGCGGTGCCCGGTGAGCCCGTCGCACTCGTACACGCGGAGCTGCTCCGGCTCGGCGATCACGTGCTCCGCGCCGAGCGCCTCCCGCAGTTCCGAGACGAAAGCAGTCCTCAGGCTCACGCGCTCGCCTCGCCGGCTCCGGCTCCGGCCCGGACTGTGCTTGATGCAAGAGAACACATCTTGTGCGGGTTCACGGTGCCCAGAATGCCTCGAAGGACTCGGGATCGCTCGGGAGCGCCAGCACCTCGCGGACGAGCCCGCCCTCCATGCGGAACAGGAGCACCTGGTCGAGCTCGAGTTCGACGCCACGCCGCTTCCCGCGGGCGCGGTAGAGCGCCGCGGCGCGCTCGTCGCTTGCGAGCACGTCGTGGAGCTCAGAGCCGTACGTGCCGTCGGTTTCCTTCCCCAGCTGCGCGAGGAAGCGGAAGATCTCCTCCCGTCCGCGGTACACGCCGGCCATCACACCCCGGCCGGGCACCGTCCACACGGCGTCCTCGGCGAAGAGCCCACGCAGCGCGAATCCCTCCTTGCGGGAGAAGGCTTCGAAGATGCCACGGACGAGCGCCCCGTTGTCAGCGGCCGCCACTGGTCTCCTCCCAGCGGGC
Organism: Actinomycetota bacterium; assembly: GCA_046727975.1. Classification (GTDB taxonomy): domain Bacteria; phylum Actinomycetota; class Thermoleophilia; order Gaiellales; family Gaiellaceae; genus GMQP-bins7. The sequence goes on from JBKPDR010000030.1 coordinate 1,507, forward strand.
GATGAGGCCCTCGACATGACGGCGCTGTGCCTCCGTGAAGTCCATCTGATCGAGCAGGCGACGCGCCTCGGACGGGTCGTCGTTCGCAACAGCGGCCTCGAGGTGCTCGCGAAACGGCGTCGGCTGACGCAGTTGTCGGCGGAGCCAGCGGAGCAGACTGACGGTCGCCTGGCTCTTCACTTCAAGCCGCAGGCTACATCGATGATCGATCATCTCTTCGCACCGCGGCGGGAGCCGTGTTAGCGTCGAACCGTCACGGTCCTTGAGGGAAAGGAGGACTGCGCAATGGGTATCGACACCAAGTCGCAGAAGATCTACGAGCTCGTCGAGGAGGGCTCGCAGGTCGAGCGACTGGCGACGGGCTTCACCTTCACGGAGGGGCCGATCTGGCACCCGACCGGGAAGTACCTGCTGTTCTCGGACATGCCGGCCGACATCCGGCGGAAGTACACGCCTGACGAGGGCGTCGTCGAAGTCCGGAATCCGTCGAACAAGTGCAACGGCATGACGTACGACGCGGACCTCAACCTCCTCGTCTGCGAGCACGTCACGAGCTTGCTCGTTCGCGAGTACCCGGACGGGCGTCGCGAGACGATCGCGTCGCATTTCGAGGGCATGGAGCTGAACAGCCCGAATGACGTGGTCGTCAAGAGCGACGGCTCGATCTACTTCTCGGATCCCTGGTACGGCCGGATGCCCGTGTTCGGCCTCGAGCGTGAGCGCGAGCTCGGCTTTCAGGGTGTCTACCGGATCCCGCCGGGAGGCGGCGAGCCCGAGCTCGTCGTCGATCGGGACACGTACGAGCAACCGAACGGGCTCTGCTTCTCTCCCGACGAGTCGCTGCTGTACATCAACGACACGCCGGGTGCCTACATCAACGTCTACGGCGTGTCGGGCGACGGCTCGATCTCGAACGAGCGCCGCTTCTTCTCGGGCATCGGCTCGGGGATCATCGAGGAGGGCATTCCGGACGGCATGAAGTGCGACGAGCGCGGCAACATCTGGGTCACCGGGCCGGGCGGTATCTGGGTCATCAGCCCCGAGGGCGAGCACCTGGGCGTGATCGAGGTGCCCGAGAACACGGGCAACCTGAGCTGGGGCGGAGACGACTGGCACACCCTCTTCATCCCGTCCTCGACTTCCCTGTACTCGATCCGAACGACCGTTGGGCCACGCCGCGAGCCCTATATGCGCTAGGAGGACCAATGAACGACGAGGCACTGACCCTGGATCCGGCACGCTGCGTGCTGATCATCCAGGACCTGCAGAACGACGTAATGATGGAAGGAGGCGCCTTCGCGGACACCGGCGCGCCCGAGCATGCAAAGGAGCAGAACGTCGTCGAGAACGTGAAGGCCCTCGCGGAGACGTGCCGAAGCAAGGGCATCCCCGTGATCCACGTCCACTACATCGTCGAGGACGGCGCGCCCGGGCTGAAGCTGAACGCGGGCCTCTACCGCGGCGTCAAGGACAACAATGCGCTCGTACGCGGCACGTGGGGCGCCGCGCCAGCCGAGGGCCTCGAGCCGCAGGACGGAGACTTCGTCGTCGAGAAGATGCGGATGAACGCCTGGCACGGGACGAGGCTCGAGACGCTCCTCCACGGACTCGGCCGCGACACGGTCATCGTCACCGGCGCGTGGACGAACATGTCGGTCGAGCACACGGCGCGCACCGGGGCCGACGAGGGGTTCTACATGGTCGTGCCGGAGGACGGCTGCTCGACGATGAACGCCGACTGGCACAACGCGTCGATCAACTACGCGCTCCAGAACGTGTCGACGGTCACCACCTGCAGTGCCGTAACCGAGGCGCTCGCGGGCGTTCCCGCCGGCGTGTGACGAATCGGGAGACGGTGGCCGCCGCGCACGTGCGGCGGCCACGCCTCGGCTCGTGAGCGTCGAACACGTCGAGCGGCTGCGCGTCGCCTGGGTCGACACCGACGCGGGCGGCCGGATCCACTTCACGAACGCGTTCCGCTGGGCAGAGCTCGCGGAGACCGGGCTCATGCGCAGCCTCGGGATGCTCGAAGGGTGGGGCGACTATCCGCGACGACAGGCCGAGGCGGAGTTCCACAAGGTCCTCCGCTTCGAGGACGAGATCGAAGTGTCGATCCGCGTCGAACGCGTCGGACGCACCTCGATTAGGTATGCGTGGACTATTGCGAAGGACGGCGACTCCTACATCACTGGGCGGCACACCGTCGTCAACGTCGATCGGGAGGGTCGGCCCGAGCCGCTCTCCGACCGGGTGCGGGCTGCACTCTCGAGCTAGGCGCGGTGTCTTCCTCGCGCTGGTGGGGCTCGAGCTCTCGCTCGAGGGCGGCGAAGGTGCTGTCGAACGCTCGCAGGATCCCACGCCTGAGCACGACCCGATCGAGCATGCCTGCGATGCCGCGCCGCGGCTCGTACTCGACCACGAGGCGGTAGAGGAACCCGTCGCCGGCGGGCTCGAAGTGACGCTCGTGATGTGCATCGGGCAGGCCCGGCTGAGTGCTGGTGTAGGTCACGAGCCGGTTCGGCTTGAAGTCGGTCACGGTCATCGTGAGCTCGCGGTTGCGCCCGAGCAGTCGCGTCGTGAGGCGCGCAGTGTCCCCCTGTGCGCCCCAGCTCGACCCCGGCTCGAGTCGCACGTAGCCCGGCCAGAACTTCGGCCAGTTCGTGCTGTCCGTGATGAACGCGAAGCCCTGCTCGACCGGCACGCCGTACCGATGGGCGCCCTCGACGCGCACCATGCGCACCGACACTAGCCGAACGACTCCGCCTGTCGCGCTACGGCGCTTCTGCTGCCCAACGCTCCAGGTAGTCCTCGCGAACGGGCGTGAAGACGTCGAGCACGAGCGAACCCTCCGGCCCACAGTACGCCGAGTGCTCGACGCCGCCGGGAAGCACGTACGCCTCCAGCGGGCCGAGCTCGTGGGCGACGCCCTCGACGACGAGCGCCTGCATCCCCTCGAGGACGATCCCGAGCTGCTCGTGCGGGTGGCTGTGCAGCGGCACGACAGCGCCCGGCTCGAAGCGGATGAGGTTGAGCATCGCGCCGCCTCCGAACAGGGGTTGCCCCGTCACGCCTGCGGCGAGCTCGAACGCTCGAACCGCGTCGAGCTTCACGAACTGAGGCTCCATAGGCTCGATTATCGTTCGCCCGTGACCGTCGTCGAGCTGCCACTGCTCCGCAAGCAGGGATACGTCGCCGGAAAATGGGTCGACGCGGACTCCGGCGAGACGTTCCCGGTGACGAACCCGGCGACCGGCGACGTCCTCGCCGAGGTCCCGCGCATGGGCGCCGCGGAGACGCGCCGCGCGATCGAGGCTGCTCAGCGCGCGCTTCCCCGGTGGAGGCACCGGCCGGCGAAGGAGCGGGCGCGGATTCTCCGCCGGCTCGCGGACTCGATGGTCGGGCACGAGGAGGACCTGGCGCGCCTCATGGTGCTCGAGCAGGGGAAGCCCCTCGCCGAAGCGCGCGTCGAGGTGGGCTACGCGGCCTCGTTCTACGAGTGGTTCGGCGAGGAGGCGAAGCGCGTCTACGGCGACACGATCCCGTCGCCCTGGCTCGACAAGCGCATTCAGGTCACGAAGGAGCCCGTCGGAGTCACCGCGGGAATCACGCCCTGGAACTTCCCCTCTGCGATGCCGACCAGGAAGTCCGCGCCCGCCCTGGCCGCCGGCTGCACGATGGTGATGAAGCCGGCCGAGCAGACGCCGCTCTCGGCCCTCGCGGTCGCTGCGCTCGCGGAAGAAGCCGGTGTTCCAGCGGGCGTCTTCTCGGTCGTCACCGGCGCGGAGGAGGACGCACCCGCGATCGGCGAGGAGATGACCTCGAACCCGCTCGTTCGCAAGCTCGGCTTTACAGGCTCGAACGAGGTCGGGAAGCTGCTCATGGCGCAGTGCGCGCCACAGCTGAAGAAGATCTCGCTCGAGCTCGGGGGAAACGCTCCGTTCATCGTGTTCGACGACGCCGACCTGGACGAGGCGGTCGCCGGGGCGATCATCTGCAAGTACCGCAACTCGGGCCAGACGTGCATCTCGGCGAACCGGATCCTCGTGCAGGAGGGGATCTACGACGACTTCCTGTCGCGTTTCACGACGGACGTTCGTGGGCTCAAGGTCGCGGACGGCTTCACGCCCGACGTCAACGTCGGTCCGCTGATCGACGAGCCCGCCGTGGACAAGGTCGAACGCCACGTCGCGAATGCACTCGACGGCGGCGCCGAGGTGCTCGTGGGCGGCGGCCGCCTGAACGGGCAGTTCTTCGAGCCTTCGGTGCTCGTCGACGTGACCGCGGACATGGCCATGAGCCGTGAGGAGACGTTCGGCCCCGTCGCCGGGATCGCGCGCTTCTCGAGCGAGGAGGAGGCCGTTCGCATCGCCAACGACACGCCCTACGGTCTCGCCGCGTACTTCTATTCGCAGGGCCTGGGGCGGGTGACGCGCGTCGCGGAGGCGCTCGAGTACGGGATCCTCGGGATCAACACCGGGCTCATCTCGACCGAGGTCGCGCCCTTCGGAGGCGTGAAGGAGTCGGGTATCGGCCGGGAGGGCTCCTCGTACGGCATCGACGAGTGGCTGGAGCTCAAGTACTGGGCAATCGGGGGTATTCACCCCCGATTGCCCTAGGAGAACTGGACATGGCCGCTCTCCTATCGTTCTCTCGCCCAAGGCGGGAGAACGAATGATCGTCGAGCAGCGCGACTATCACGTGTACACGGGCAAGCTCCCGGAGCTCGTCCGCCTCTACGAGACTGAAGGAATCCCCATCCTGCAGGAGATCCTCGGCGGGCTCGTCGGCGCCTTCACGACGGACATCGGGGCGCTCTCGACGTACACCACGCTCTGGCGCTACGACTCCTACGGCGAGCGCGAGGAGCGCCGCGCACGACTGCAAACCGACGAGCGGTGGAAGGCCTTCCTTGCGAAGGTGCAGCCCCTCATGCACACGCAGCAGAACCGCATCCTCGTCCCGACGCCCTTCTCGCCCCTGCGCTAGATGGGCGGGCTCGACGGCAGGGTCGCCATCGTCACCGGTGCGGCGCAGGGCATCGGGCGCGCGATCGCCGACGGACTCTCGCGCGAGGGAGCGCGCATCGTCGTCGCCGACCTTCAGCGCGCGGAGGAGGCTGCCGCGTCATTTCCGGGCGGTGTCGGTCTCACCGTCGACGTCTCGGACGAGGACGACGTCGCGCGCATGGCCTCGGAGACCGTCGACCGCTGCGGCTCGATCGACATCCTCGTCAACAACGCCGGCCTCTACGCGTCACTCGAGATGCGCCCGTTCACGGAGATCCCGCTCGACGAGTGGCGGAAGGTGATGGACGTGAACGTGGCGAGCATGTTCCTCGCTTGCCGGGCGGTCGTGCCCGCGATGCGGGAGCGTGGCGGTGGCAAGATCGTGAACCTCTCTTCCGGGACCCCGTTCCGCGGCGTCCCGTTCCTCCTGCACTACGTGACGAGCAAGGGCGCGATCGTCGCGCTCACGCGCGCGCTCGCGAAGGAGCTGGGGAAGGACTCGATCCAGGTCAACTGCGTCGCGCCGGGCTTCACCATGTCCGACGGTGTCAAGGCGCATCCCGAGGTGATCGAGAAGCTCCGCGACGTCTCGGTGGCCGCACGGACGATCCAACGGGATCAGGTGCCCGAGGACGTCGCCGGCGCCGTCGTCTTCCTGTGCACCCCTGGGGCCGACTTCATCACCGGCCAGACGATGGTCATCGACGGCGGCCAGTACTTCCACTGATCAGGTCCTGGACGCCCGGCCGCAGGCCGGCGAAGCCGGCCCTTCGCAGGGCTGACGACGCTGGCTGCAGGTTGCTGCGCTCGGGTCGCTTGGCCGTACTAGGGTGTACTGTCCTGCGCGCCCCTCGCTTGCATCCTTTGCCAGCGCCGTCCCAGAACGCGATCAGCACGTGATCTTTGCGCTGCACGAGCGCCCAGAGGGCGCCGAGTCAGGGGCCGTGAACCGCGTCGTGTATGACCTCGCACAAAACGAGGCGCATGCCAGCGCGAGCGTCGTCGACGGGCCAGCGCTCGTCTGGGAGCTCGGCGGCCGGGGCGACGGGGCGGCGCTCGGCGTCGAAGTGGACCTCGACGTCGAGACCGAGTGGATCATGCGCTGTGACCGCGTCGACTTTCCGCCGGGAGGTGTCGCCCACCGGCATGTCCACCCGGGCCCCGGCATCAGGCGCCTGCTCTTCGGCGAGCTGACGATCGACGCCCCCGATCGCACCGAGACGTACCACGCCGGTGGCGCTTGGTTCGAGGACGCCGACTACCCGGTTCTCGCAACCGCGTCCGCCACCGAGGAGACGGCATTCGTGAGGGTCCTCCTGCTGCCGGCCGAATGGGAGGGCCGGCGCACGATCCGCTACCTCGATCCGGCGGACGAGGAGAAGCCGAAGCGGCAACGCGCAACCATCTTCGTCGAGGTACCGCTCGAGCTGTGACGCGCACAGGCGGGCAGATCCTCGTCGATCAGCTCGAGCTGAACGGGGCCGAGCTCGCCTTCTGCCTGCCGGGCGAGAGCTTCCTCCCGCTCCTCGATGCCCTGTACGACTCGCCGATCAGGCTCGTCTCCTGCCGGCACGAACAGGGCGCCGCCAACGCCGCGGAGGCGTACGGGAAGCTCACCGGGCGACCCGGGATCTGCATCGTCACCCGCGGCCCGGGTGCGACTCAGGCAGCGGTGGGTGTGCACACCGCGATGCAGGACTCGAGTCCGATGCTTCTTCTCGTCGGGCACGTGCCGCGTGCCGTCCAGGGGCGTGACGCCTGGCAGGAGCTGGACTACGGCCGGGTCTTCGGCGGCCTCGCGAAAGCGGCGTGGCACGTCGACGGCGCCGAGCGGATACCGGAGCACGTTTCGCGCGCGTTCGCGCTCGCGCTCTCGGGGCGGCCGGGACCGGTCGTGCTCGCGCTGCCGGAGGACGTGCTCTCCGAGGAAAGCGCGGTCGGCAACGGTGCGCCCGTGCAGGTGGGCCGCGCGGCGCCACGGACGGAGGATCTCGAACGGCTCCGAGGCCTCCTGTCCTCCTCCGAACAGCCGCTCGTGGTCGTCGGCGAAGGAGGCTGGACACAAGGGACCGGCGAGGACGTTCTCGCCTTCTGCGAGGCGAACGCGCTGCCCGTCGCCTGCGCGTTTCGCTGCCAGGACTTCGTCGACAACCACTCCGAAAGCTACGTGGGCGTGCTCGGCGTCGCCATGGACGACCGGCTCGCAGGGAGGCTCCGCGACGCCGATCTCGTGCTCGCGGTCGGGGGACGGCTCGGGGACGTGCCGACGAGGCGCTACACGCTGCTCGACCCACCTCATCCGAAACCCACGCTCGTTCACGCCCACCCGGATCCTCGGCAGGTCGGGTTCGTCTACGAGCCGGATCTGCCGATCGTCTCGTCGCTCCCCGAGCTCGCGTCCGCGCTTCGCGGACTGCCGCCGGTCGAGCCACGCTGGCGCGAGTGGACAACGGCTGCGCGCGTCGACTACGAGGACAACCTCCGCCACGAGCCCATGGAGGGCCCCGTCGACCTGGGCGAGATCATGGCCTTCCTCCGAGATCGGCTTCCTCAGGACGCCGTCCAGACATGCGGCGCGGGGAACTTCACCGTCTGGGCTCATCGCTTCGCCGAGTTCCGGCAGTTCGGAACGCAGGTCTGCCCGCGCAGTGGCTCGATGGGGTACGGCCTCGCAGCGGCGGTCGCGGCAAAGCTCGTGCACCCCGACCGGATCGCTCTCTGCTTCACGGGCGACGGCGACTTCGTGATGAGCTCGCCCGAGTTCGCGACTGCGGTGCAGTACGACCTGCCGATTGTGGTGCTGCTCGTGAACAATGGGATGTTTGCGACCATCCGCATGCACCAGGAACGACTGTTCCCCGGCCGGGTGATCGGCACGGACCTGGTCAATCCGGACTTTCCGACGCTCGCGGAAGCGTACGGAGGGCATGGGGAGCGGGTCGAGCGAACCGAAGACTTCGAGGCGGCTTTCGAGCGGGCGCTCGCCTCGGGCAAGCCCTCGCTCCTCGAACTGGCGGTCGACCCGGAGCGGATCAGCCCGAGGATCACGTTGAGCGAGCTGCAGGGGAGAGCGGGATGACGCGCCGCGAGCTTCGCGTCTCAGGGCTCCCGGACCCGATCTCGCATTACACGGACGCGGTGCAGGCCGGCACTCTGCTCTTCGTCTCCGGGATCGTTCCCGTGGACGAGCGGGGAGCGCTCGTGGGCGGGGACGACGTCGTCGCCCAGACGCGGCAGGTGTTCGAGAACATGCGCTCCGTGCTGGCGGCCGCCGGGTGCGGCTTCGAGGACGTCGTCAAGGTGACGGTCTACCTGCTCGACATCGGCGACCGCGCCGTGATCAACCCCGTCCGGCAGGAAGTGTTCGGTGCGATCCGCCCGGCCTCGACCCTCGTCGAGGTCGGCGCGCTGGCCCTCCCGGGCGCGAAGGTCGAGGTGGAGGCGATCGCTCTCGTGCCCCTATGACACCGGACGCGTACAACTCGTTCATCACCCCAGTCGAGGCCGCGAAGCCCGGCTCGGGGCGGCTCGCGGGACGCGCGCTCGCGGTCAAGGATCTCTTCGATACCGCCGGCATCCGGACGACCTACGGGTCTCGGATCTACGGCGAGCACGTTCCCCAACGGACCGCGGTCGCTGTGCAACGCCTGCTCGACGCGGGCGCCGTGCTGGTCGGGAAGACACACCTGCCGGAGTTCGCCTGGAGCGTCCTCGGCCAGAACCCGTGGTACGGGACCTGTCGCAACCCGGTGCATCCGGGACGCACGACCGGCGGCTCTTCGAGCGGCTCCGCTGCCGCGCTCGCGGCCGGCCTCTGCGAGCTCGCGCTCGGCTCGGACACCGGCTGCTCGATCCGGCTTCCCTCGGCGGCTTGCGGAACGGTCGGCTTGAAGTCGCAGTGGGGCCTCATCCCGATGGAAGGCGCATTTCCGCTCTGCCCTCTGCTCGACACGGCGGGGCCAATGGCTCGGAGCGTCGCCGACGTCGCTCTCATGTGGTCGGTGCTCGCTGAGCGGCCCGTGCCCGAGCCGCGGCTCGCCGGTCTCACCGTGGGGCTTCTGCGGCAGCCGCCCGGAATCGGCGACGGACGTCCGACGGAGACGAGCGATGCGGCGGAGGCGTGGGTCGCGGATCTGGAGCGGCTCGGCGCCCGGGTCGTCGAGGCGCGCGTCCCGGAGCCGAGCGCGAACACCTGGCCGCAGTTCCAGTACGAGGCCGCACAGTCGCATGCCGAGACGTTCCCGAGCCGCGCCGCCGAGTACAGCGAGGTCATGCGGGTCAAGCTCGACGCTGCGCAGACGGTGCGACCGGATGAGGTGGCGGCCGCGTACCGTGAGATCGAGGCGTGGCGCCGGTACGAGCCCGAGGTCGATCTCTACGTCAGCCCGTGCTACGCGATTGAGCTTCCTCCGGAGGACGCCGACGAGCTCGAGATCCGGCTCCCGCTCACGTCGTTTCTGCGTTGGGTGAACCTCACCGGCTGGGCCGGGCTTGCGATCGGGAACAAACAGCTCATCGCTCCACGGGACGAAGTCGTGCTCGCAGCCGGCCTCGCCTGGGAAAACGGTTAGACGACGAGCTCCTCGGGGACGAGGCGGAGCGTGAGCTCGCGGCCTTCTCTGACGACCACGACGTCCACGGCGGCCCCGATCAGCTCCTCCGTCATCAGGCGCTGCAGGTCGCCGACGCCCGTCACGGGCGCTCCGGCGAGTGCGACGACCAGGTCTTCCGGGCGAAGTCCTGCCCGCGCGGCCGGGCTCGCGTCCACGACGTCGACCACCTCGACGCCGCTCCGGCGTCCAAGCTCGGCGGCGATGCGCGGGGGCAGAGGCCTCGGCCCTCCGGCGATCCCGATGTACGCGCGTCGAAAGCGCCCGTCGCGCATGAGCGCGCCGACGATGCGCCGGGTTGCATCGTTGATCGGGACGGCGAGGCCGAGCCCGACACCCGCAACGGCGGTGTTGATGCCGACGACGCGACCGCGCCCCTCTGCGAGGGCGCCGCCTGAGTTCCCGGGATTCAGCGCCGCGTCGGTCTGGATCACGTTGTCGACGACGCGTCCGACACGCGTCGGCAACGAACGCCCGAGTGCGGAGACGACACCCGCCGTGACGGAGCTCGCGAAACCGTAGGGGTTGCCGATCGCGACCACGAGCTGTCCGACGCGCAACCGGTCGGCATCGCCGAGCTCGGCGGGGACGAGGTCGCCCGCATGTGCACGGAGCAGCGCCAGATCGGAGAGCGGATCCGCTCCGACGACCTCGGCTGACTCTTCACGGCCATCGACGAAGGAGGCATGGATCATTCGGCGCGCGCCGTCGACCACGTGTGCGGACGTGAGCATGAACCCGTCTGGGGTGATCACCACGCCGCTTCCCCCTCCGTCGAGGACGCGTCCGCCGCGGACCCGTCGAGAGACGCGGAGGTTCGCCACTGACGGCGCGAGCCTCTCGGCGACTGTGCTGACCGTGCGCGAGTAAGCATCGAGCGCATCGGCGTCCGGCGGCGACTCGGGGTCGTCGTCCCGCCGGGGCGGCCCCAAGACGGCGTCGATGAACGTCAGCTCCCGCATCCGCCCACGGTAGCTGGCCGAGATCGTCTGGCCGGTACCGCTACTCGCCTCGGAACTCGGGCTTCCGCTTCTCGCCGAACGCCTGCACGCCTTCGCGGAAGTCGTGCGTCTGTTGGAGGAGGCCGTACGCAAGGCCTTCGAGCTCGAGCCCGAGCGGCAGCGGCCCGGAGTACGCGTGGTTGAGGATCCGCTTGGCCATCGCGAGCGCGAGCGGCGAAAGACGCGAGAGCTCGTCCACGAGCCTTCCCACCGCCGCATCGAGCTCGGCGGCCGGCACGACCTCGGTGACGAGGCCGAGAGCGTGCGCTTCCTCGGCGCCGAGGCGGCGGCCGCGCAGGATGAGGTCCTTCGCTCGGCCGAGGCCGATCAAGCGAGCGAGCCGCTGCGTCCCTCCGCTTCCCGGGATCATTCCGATGGTCACCTCCGGGAACCCGATCTGAACGTCGTCGGCGGCGAGCCGGAAGTCGCATGCGAGGGCAAGCTCGAGCCCGACGCCGAGCACGTAGCCCTGCAGCTTTGCGATGACCGGCTTCGTGCAACGCTCCGGAGCGGCGACGTTGTCCGCGAGGCGTGAGACGTCCCACGGGGACTTCTCGAGGAAGCCTGCGATGTCGCCGCCCGCGGTGAAGGAGTCGCCCGCGCCTGCGAGCACGAGAAAGCGAACGGCATCGTCGACGCCGAGCTCCTCGAAGACGCTGCGGAGCTGGTCGCGTGCGAGCATCGAGACGCGGTTGAGCTTGTCCGGGACGTCGAGCGTGATCGTCGCCACCCCACGCCCGTCGTCGCGCTCGACCCGGAAGCCGTCGTAGCTCGTCATACCCGCTCCTGCGTCTGCTCGCGGAGCAGGCGCCGGAGGATCTTGCCCGACGGGCTCTTCGGAAGCTCGGCGACGAAGCGGTACTCGCGTGGCCGCTTGAAGCGCGCGAGCCGGTCGGACGCGAGGCAGAACGCATCGAGCTGCTCGGCGGTCACGCTCTCGTCCGAGACGACGAACGCGACCACGCGTTGCCCCCAGCGCTCGTCCGGCTCACCCACGACGGCAACCTCGTCGACCCCGTCTGCCCGCGCGAGCACGTCTTCGACCTCGACCGGATGGATGTTCTCACCTCCCGAGATGATCATGTCGTCGACGCGCCCGACGACCCAGAGGTCGCCCTCCTCGTCGATCCGGCCGACATCGCCCGTGTGATACCAGCCCGCGCGAATCGCCTTCGCGTCTGCATCCGGGCGATTCCAGTAGCCGGTGAAGGCCTCGTCGGAGCTCATGTGGCAGAGAATCTCGCCCTCCCCCGCGGGCTCGAGCCGCAGACGGGCGTTGAGGGCGGCCCGCCCGGCGCAGCCCGGCTTCGCACGCTGGTCGCGATGCACGGAAAAGGTGTAGATCTCCGTCGAGCCGTAGTGGTTGACGAAGACCTCGGGATCGAACGCGGCGGCAACCTCCTCCGCGAGCGCACTCGTCATCGGAGCACCCGCGTACGCGAGGGCGCGAACGCTCGAGGTGTCGACCTCGACGAAGCGGGGTGCGTGCACGAGATCGAAGTAGAGAGTCGGAGCGAGGTAGAGCGCCGTGACGCGCTCGCGTTCGATGACCTGTAGCGCCTGTTCGACGTTCCAGGACGCCTGCGCGACGTAGCAGCCGCCGACGAGCGATGCCGCGAGCAGCGAATGGATCCCCATCGTGTGGTAGAGCGGCATCACGCCGAGCGTCCGATGCCCCGGGTGCAGGCCGTGCTGGACGACCTGCGAGAGCCCGGCCGCCCGTTCCGCGCGGTGCGAGCGCGGCACGCCTTTCGGGCGTCCGGTCGTTCCCGAGGTGTAGAGCTGGATGGAGTGCTCGCGCTCATCGAGGTCGAGCCCCGGATGCTCCTCGGACCGGGCGAGCTCGCGTACCTCCTCCGCCCCGCGGAGGACGAGCTTGGCGCCCGAGTCCGCGATGCAGTAGTCGAGGTCGCTCCCCGCCGCACGATGCGAGAGGGGCACGAAGCAAGCGCCCAGCCACTGGCAGCCCCAGTAGAGCTCGACGGTCTGGGGCTCGTTCCTGAGCACGCCCGCGACCCGGTCTCCCGGGCCGACGCCGCGCGCCGCGAGGCCCGCAGCGATTCGCGCTGCGCGCTCGCGGAGCTGACCGTAGGTGAGGCGTTCGCGCTCGCCGACGAGCGCCTCCGCGGTCGGCATCCGCTCGGCCGCATAGAGGAGGCTGAGCGCGAGATTCACGCGCTTCCCGGCCGGGAAGCGCTGAAGATCGCTTCCACGATCGGCGTGTAGCCGGTGCATCGGCACAGGTGGCCGGAGAGCATGTCCGCGATCTGTTCCTTCGTGGGTGAGTGTTGGCGCTCGAGGAAATCGAGCGCAGCGATCAGGATCCCCGAGGTACAGAAGCCGCACTGGAGCGCGTGGTGGCGCCGGAACGCCTCCTGCAACGGAGTGAGCGTCCCGTTGCGAGCGAGGCCCTCGACCGTCACGATCTCACCGCCGTCCGTCTGCACCGCGAGCAGGAGGCACGAACGGACGGCGACGCCGTCGAGCTGCACCGTGCAGGCGCCGCAGACTCCGTGCTCGCATCCGACGTGTGTCCCGGTGAGCCCGAGCCCAACGCGAAGGAGGTCTGAGAGGAGCAGGCGCGGCTCGACCGTCTCTGCGTAGCGGCGGCCGTTGACGGTCACCGTGATCGGGATCATGCCGCGGCCCTCTCTCGCGCACGCTCGACGGCACGCTCCACGAGAACGTGCACCAATTGCTCGAGGTACGCGGACGAGGCGTGGACGGTGCCCCACGGCTCCACCTGTGACGCCGCCGACGCGCCCGCGTTGTCCGGATCGACCTCGAGCAGCGTCGGCCGCTCGACGACCGAGCCCAGGGCGACTCGGACGTCGCCCGAGCCCACCGCCGCAGCCGCCATGCACAGGGCGTAGTCGCCGCGTCGCTGGGTGAACTCGACGAAAGCGTGACCCCAGCCCGGCTGCGGCGTCGGCCAGCGCGTCTCGACGAGGAGCTCGCCGGGCTCGAGCGCGGTGGTGAAGGGGGCAACGAAAAGCTCCGCAGCGGGGATCTCGCGCTCCGATCGCACCGACCGTGCGAGCACCGAGCCGCCGAGAAGGAGGAGGCAGAGAGGCAGCTCGGCAGCGGGATCGGCATGCGCGATCGAGCCTGCGACCGTCCCGCGGTTCCGGGTGACGAAGTGGCCGACGTGAGGCAACGCCTCGGCGAGCAGGGGATGGCGCAGGAGACGAGAGTCAGACTGGCGGACAAGCGCCCCCACGGACATCGAGCCGTTCACCGCCGCAACGTCGTCGATCCCGGAAACGCCGTTGACGTCGACGAGAGTCGTCGGTCGTACGAGCCGCATGTTCAGCGCCGGCACCAGGCTCTGGCCTCCGGCGAGCACCTTCGCATCGCTGCCGTCCTGGGCCAGCGCTTCGAGCGTCTCCTCGACGGTCACCGTGCGCACGTAGCGAAACGGCGCCGGCTTCATCGGTTCATCGCCTCCCAGAGGCGAGGTGGAGTGAGCGGCAGCTCCAGCTCCTCGCGACCGATTGCATCGGCGACGGCGTTCGCTAGCGCCGCAGGCGCGCTCATCGTGTTGCCCTCCCCGAGCCCTTTCGCACCGAGCGGGGTGAACGGTGAGGGCGTCGATCGGTGCCCGATCGCGACCTCCGGCAGGTCGGGAGCAGTTGGACAAAGGTAATCCATGAACGAGGCGGTCATGAGGCTTCCGGCCTCGTCGTAGGCGATCCGCTCGAAGAGCGCTGCCGCGACACCGTGGGCAAGGCCGCCGCGCACCTGGCCGTCGGCGAGGAGCGGGTTCAGCAGGCGACCCGCATCGTGCACCGTCACGTAGTCGAGGACGCTGACCTGGCCGGTGTCGGAGTCGACCTCGACGACCGCGACGTCGACGATGAAGCCGTGGGCGGCCGAGGAGGCGACCCGATCTTCGTCGGTCGGCGGATCGAGGTTGGGGGCGGCGAAGTAGGCGGTCGCCTGCAAACCAGGCTCCATGTCGGGCGGCAGGGACTCGGGACTCCAGTGTGCTGTTCCCGCGACCCGGCGAAGCGACAGGTCGTCGTCGCCGAGGTGCTCGCGGATGGCAGCGATCTTCTCGGCGAGCCGCTCCGCCGCGAGCGCCACGGCGCCGACACCGACGCCCGAGAAGCGCGACGAGTAGTTGCCGGAGGCAACGGTCCAGGGAGAGGTCGAGGTGTCGAGGTCGGAGAGCACGTCCACCGCCTCGGGCTCGACGCCGAGGCGGTCCGCGACCACCTGCGCCGCGACCGTCCTGTGACCCTGTCCCTGCGGCGTCGTCGAAAGACGGACGGTGACCCCACCGAGTGGAGAGATCGAGATGGTGCAGCCCTCGGCGTTGCCAGACTTCGGGAGGCCACGCTCGGCGGCCGGCTCGGCGAGGTTGATGTAGCCCATGTTCGAGATCGAAGGCTCGACGACGCAGGCCATCCCGACGCCGACCAGCCGTCCCTCGGCGCGGGCCGCCTCCGCCTCCGCGCGCCGCTGCTCGTACCTCGCGAGCTCCAGCGCGTCGTCGAGGCAGGCTTCGTAGTCTCCCGAGTCGTAGATCCCACCCGAGGGCGTCGTGTACGGGAACTCGTCCGAGCGAATCAGGTTCCGGCGTGCGAGCTCGGCGGGGTCGAGCCCGAGGCGGCGGGCGGCGATCGCCATCGTGCGTTCGAGCGCGAGGTAGAGCTGCGGCCCACCGAACCCGCGATTCAGCCCACTCGGACATGTGTTCGTCAGGACGACGCGGTTCCGCGCGGCGACGTTTTGGACGCGATATGCGCCGGACAGCGAGCCGTGCATCCGGTAGAGCGTCGCCGGTTCGGGAGCGCGCACGTACGCTCCCACGTCCTCGATCACTTCGTAGCGAAGCGCGATGAGCTCGCCTTCGGCGGTGAAGCCGGCCTCGACCTCGGTCACCCGGCCGGTTGACGCGGAGCTGCCCGTCAGGTGCTCGAGCCGGTCCTCGATCCAGCGAACCGGGACCCCCAGCTTCCGCGAGGCGAGACCCATGAGAACGACGTAGGCGAAGACGGCGGACTTGATCCCGAACGAGCCTCCCGAGTCGGGCGGCGTGATCAGGCGAAGCCGGGAGCCGGCGAGCCCGAGCGCCGCCGCCGCGACCGAGTGGAGCGTGAAGGGGCCTTGGAAGTTCGTCCAGGCGGTGAGCGAGCCAGTCGCGTCGTCCCAGTCCGCGACAACGCCGTAGCACTCGACCGGCGTGCAGCTCCAGCGCTGGAACCGGAACCGCTCCTGCACGAGGAAGTCGGCGCGGGAGAGCGCTTCCTTCACGTCGCCGTAGTGGAAGGAGCGATCGGAGACGCAGGCGGCGGTCTCCGCCGCGGCGACGGGATCGAGCACGGGATCGAGGGGCTCGTACTCCACCTCGATCAGCTCGAGCGCGTCCTCGGCGAGGTAACGGTCCCGTGCGACGACGACTGCGACCGGCTCGCCCGCGTACCGGGCGATGTCGTGCGCAGCAGCGAAGTAGGGGATGGGGGAGTCGATTCCAGCCGGGAACGGTCGCGACAGCGCGGCGACGTCGGCGCCGGTCAGCACCCCGAGCACGCCGGGCTCCTCGAGCGCGCGCGACGGATCGAATCGCACGATCCGTGCATGCGCGAGCGGAGAGCGCAGCACGGCCGCGTGACGCGCGCCCGCAACGGGGTCGAGATCGTCGATGAAGCGGCCCTCGCCGCGAAGGAGAGCCTCGTCCTCGAAACGGGGAAGGGCGCGCCCGACCCACGTCGCAGGCTCGACCGTCACCCCCACCGGACGGACCTTACACTCGGCTCCGTGGCGGGCCTACGGGAGGATCTGAAGGCGCTGCTCGAGGCCGTGAGACGGGGCGATGTCACGGCCGACGAAGCGCTCGAGGAGGTCGTGTCACTCCCATACCGCGACCTCGGTTTCGCCCGGGTCGACGTCCATCGCGAGTTGCGCCAAGGCGCCCCGGAGGCTGTGCTCGCCGAAGGGAAGGCGCCCGAGCAGGTGGCCGCCATCGTGGCCGCGATGCTGGAAGCGGGCGCAGGGAGCGTGCTCGTCACGCGCGCCGACGAGGACACTCGCAAGGCGGTTTTCGCCGTTGCGCGGGATGCCGAGGAAGACCTCGTCGCCCGGGCGGTGTGGGTCGCTCGCGGGGTTCCGGAGCCACGCGGGCTCGTCGTCATGGTCTCCGGTGGAACCTCCGACGGGCCGGTCCTGCACGAAGCGCGTCTCCGCGCGGAGCTTCTGGGTACGACCGTCGTCGTGCACGAAGACGTCGGTGTCGCGGGCCTGCACCGGTTGGCGCCGGTGCTCCCCGACGTCGAGCGCGCCGACTGCGTCGTTGTTGTGGCCGGGATGGACGCAGCACTCGCCAGTGTCGTGGGAGGCGTCGCGGCCGCCCCCGTGATCGGCGTACCGACTAGCATCGGTTACGGCTCGGCGCGGGGCGGCGAAACGGCGCTCAACGCCATGCTCAGCTCGTGCGCCGCCGGGGTCGCGGTCGTCGGGATCGACGACGGCCTGGGCGCCGGCACCATCGCCGCTCGCATGGCCCGCGGGCGCGAGCAATGAGCCGCGACCCTCTCACGAAGGTGGCCAGGGGCGTGAGAGTTGCCTACCTGGATTGTGTGGGCGGCTTGGCCGGGGACATGCTCTTGGCCGCCCTGCTCGATGCAGGGGCGAGCCGCGAGGCCCTGCGCTCGGTTCCGTCGGGGCTGAGGCTCGAAGACGTCGAGATCTCCGTCGAGCGCGTGGAGCGCCAAGGGATCGGCGCGCTGCACGTGTGCGTCGAGGCTCCCGGGGACCAATCGCACCGCGGCTACGGCGAGATCCGCGGACTCGTCGAGGACGCGGATCTGCCGGCTGAGGCTCGCAACCGCGCGCTCGAGGCGTTCGCCCGGCTGGCCGAGGTCGAAGCCCGAATCCACGGGGTGGCCGTGGAGGACGTTCATTTTCACGAGCTGGGCGCGGTGGACACGCTCGTCGACGTCTGCGGCACGTTCGTCCTCCTCGAGGAGCTCGGCGTCCGTCGGGTGGTGTGCTCGCCCCTCCCGTTCGCGCGCGGGCTGACACGGGCCGCGCACGGAGTCCTTCCGCTGCCCGCGCCGGCGACGCTCGCGCTCCTCGAGGGCGCTCCACTCGTCGGTGTCGAGACCGAGGCAGAGCTCGTCACCCCGACGGGCGCCGCCATCGCCGCAGCGGCCGTCGATCGCTGGGGTGCCCTTCCGCCCCTCGTGCTCGAGAAAGTCGGCTACGGGGCAGGCGCGGCCGATTTCGCGGACCGGCCGAACGTCGTCCGCGTCATCCTCGGTGCCGACACGGGGGCGAGTACGGGCGAGGTCGTGCTCATCGAGACGAACCTCGACGATTTCTCCCCCGAGCTCGTGCCGGACGCGGTCGAGCGCTGCTTCGCGGCGGGCGCGCTCGACGTGTGGACGGTCGCGGCGCAGATGAAGAAGGGGCGACCGGGAATCGTCCTCTCGGCGCTCACGCGGCCGGGAGACGAAGCCGATGTCGCCCGAGCCTTGCTCGAGGAGACGAGCGCTCTCGGCGTCAGAGTCGCACGCCTCGCGCGCTACGAGCTCGAGCGCGAGGAAAGGGTGGTCGAGATAACGGGAGGCAGCGTTCGCGTGAAGCTCGGGCTGCTCGACGGGCGCGTCGTGAATGTCGCCCCCGAGCACGACGACTGTGCTGCGGTTGCGATGTCCACGGGTCGCCCCGTAAAGTCGGTCTGGGCCGAGGCGCTCGCCCGCGCCCAGGAGCGATGACGAGAGTCGAAGAGCTCGAGCGAAGCATTCGCCCACTCGGGAGCTGCATCGTCGCGTTCTCGGGAGGTGTCGACTCCTCTCTCGTCGCCGCGATTGCAGCGCGAGCGCTCGGCGACCGGGCGCTCGCAGTCACCGCCGTGTCACCGGCTCTGGCGACCGGCGAGCTCGACGGCGCACGCGATGTCGCACGTGCGATCGGAATTCGCCACGAAACGATCACGACGGCCGAGCTCGAGCGAGAGGGCTACCGGCTGAACGACCGCGACCGCTGCTACCACTGCAAGTCCGAGCTCTACGACACGCTCTCCGCGCTCGCAGCTCGACGTCGCTACGCGGCAGTGCTCTCGGGCGCGAACGCAGACGACCTCGGCGACTGGCGCCCCGGCCTCACGGCGGCGGCGGAGCACGGCGTCGTCCACCCGCTCGTCGAGGCCGGCGTCGGCAAGAACGAGGTCCGCCGGCTCGCACGCGAGCTGGGAGTTCCGAGCGCGGAGAAGCCGGCCTCTCCCTGTCTCGCCTCGCGGATTCCCTACGGGACCGAGGTCGACCCGGCGACTCTCGCGCAGATCGATCGCGCCGAGCTCGCGCTCAAGCGGCTCGGCTACCGCGTGCTCCGCGTCCGCCACTACGGGACGCTCGGCCGGGTCGAGCTCTCGGCCGACGAGCTTCCGCGCGCACTGACCGAGGAGGGTCGGATCGCGGTGATCGAGGCCGTTCGCTCGGCAGGCTACGCGACCGTCGAGATCGGCGAGGAGCCCTTCCGTTCCGGGTCGCTGAACGCCTCGTTCACGAAGCGTCTCGTCGTCGCGGGCTCCTAGAGCTCATAAAGGAGTCTTAAGCCACCCTTCGAAGCGCAGCCGCCACCTGCTCGTCGCTCGGCTCGCCCTGCTCGAGCGCGCGGAAGGCCTCGAGCACCGCCCGCGGGTCGCGGCGGTGACGCTTGGCAGCCATCGTCAGCGGCTCGTGGAAGGCGCCGCCGCAGTGTGCGCACGCGAAGGAGAGCCGCGCCATGAGCGCGGCTGCCTCGCCCTCCGGGAACATTCGCAGGAGCTCGACGATCGTGGTCGAGCCTCGGATCGCCCGCGATTCCGGGGCCTTCACGGAGGTTCCGCGCGCGACAAGGCCCGGGACGGCGCGCTGAGTCAGTGCGCGAGCACCTCTTCTGGGTAGCGGACTGCTTCGGCGTCCATCCGCACCATGTTCGCGGGCAGCTGATAGCGGGCGTAGGGGAGGACGACCACCTTCGCGTCCGCCCCATGCCTCTCCAGCGCCCGGCTAAAGGCGTCGTCCAGCGACGTCGTCGCGCTTAGACCGATGTCCGCCGCCATGTCGAGGTTCTCCTCGAGTGTGACGAGCTCGAGATGCTTGCGCGTCATCACCTCGTAGATCGGAACCCAGATGCAGCCCGCCCACATCTGGATCGCGCGGGCATGGATGTCCCTCAGGACGCGCTGGTAGTTCTCCGGAGTCGCCGGCATGTACGGCTTCATCAGGTCCATCAGCGCGAGCCCCGGGAAGTCGCCGATCGCAGTGGACACCCCCGGCGAAGGCGAGCAGTAGATGATCGTGCCGCCGTCCTTGACGACGAAGTCGGCAGACATGCAGCCCCAGCCGGTGTGGAAGAAGAGGTGATCGGTGGGGGCGAACACGCCGCACACCGCAATGTCCGCCTGCGTCCCCGGGTGTTCGTAGGCGTAGATCTCGTTGAAGCGCTCGATCGCGTGCCGATGTGCCTCGGGGTGCGCTCCGAACAGGCACTCGATGACACGCCCACGTGTGTCGAGGACGACGTTCATCGTGCAGTCGAGGCCGCACATCGTCGCCACCTCGTCGATGTCCGAGCGCATCGGACCGGCATAGGCGCCGTAGTGCGTCTGAGGCGAGGGGACGAAGGCGCAGTGGTTCGACTCGATCGTCTCGTCGGAGACGACGCCGGGGAGGATGAGCTTGCCGCCGCCGCCCGCGCCCCAGTGGTTCGACTGGGCCTGGCCGATCGAGACCTTGATGTCGCAGGCCTCGACCTCCCTGTGTAGCCAGACAGGCGTGCCGCGCGAGGACACGCCGACATACTCGTACTCGTCGGCGTTGCGGGGGTCGTTCTGGTGGAAGGAGATGCCGAGCTGCTCCATGCGCGCGAGGTTTTCCTTGCCGATCTTCTGCTCGATGTCCGAGTCCGACATGGGGAAGACCTTCCCGTTCGCGCAGACCATCACGGCCGACTTGCCGGCGGCCTCGATCGCATCCAGCACAGGGGGAAGGAGCTTCGACTGCGGCGTCGGCCGGAACTGGTTGTCGATGATCACGCAGACCTTCGTCGCGGACGCGACGAGCTCCGAGAAGCGCGGCCCCGCAACGGGAGACTCGAGCGCGGCTCGTGCGGCCCCGGTTGCGTCCGCGGCCGGCTCGGGCTCCTCTGGGTAGACGGCCGCCAACAGGTTCGGCTCGGGAATATCGAGGCTGAGCGTCTCTCGCGAGACCTTGTCCTCGTCTCCCGACGATCCGATGGTCAGCGGGTCGAGCGATTCGTAGGGGATGACCGCCGTGTGGGTGTCCGTCATCGTTCCTCCCTCTTGCCGGGCCTCGCCGCCAGGCTAAGCCCGGCTCACCGGCTAGTCAAGGCATCCCTGGCCCGAGTTCTCTCGACCAATCGATTATCGAGGAAACCCGTTGAAACTGGCTTCGCAGCTTGGTACGTTCGGCGCGCCGGTGCTGGAGAGGTTCCGTCGCGCGGGTTTCGGCCAACTGGCGCCCAGGCTCGTCGCGGGCGCCTTGGTGCTGTTCGCGGTCCTCTACGTCCTCGTGATCTCGAACCCGCCGCCCGAGATCGGCTTCGGGGACTGGCGGACGACGACGTATGGCTCAGCCTTCGACGATCCCGGTTCGTTCCTCCAGATCCTCCTCGACGCGGTGACCTTCGCAGGGCTCCTCTTCATCGTCGCGAGCGGCTTCTCGCTCATCTTCGGGCTCATGCGCGTGGTCAACATGGCCCACGGGTCGTTCTATCTGCTCGCGGGCTACATCGCCTACGAGATCCAGCAGTCGATGACCGGGCAGGGCTTCTCGATCGCGGGTTCCGACGTCAACACGTGGGAATGGGTGTTTCCGGTGCTCGTCTCGGCCGCGATCGTCGCCGTCATCGGACTGGTCGTGCAGCAATTGCTGCTCACGTGGAACCAGGGCCAGGACCTCCGGCAGGCGCTTCTCACGATCGCGGTCTCGGTGATCGTGGCCGACCAGGTCATCGCCCACTTTCCGCGCCAAGGTGTCTTCCAGGTCGGCGGGGGTAACGCTGTGAGCCTCACCTGGCCCGGCTGGACCGAGCGTCAGATCGACCTCCAGCTCTGGGACATCCAGTACTCGCTTGCCCGGCTCGTCATGCTCGCCCTCGGCGTCCTCGTCGGGGTGGCGCTCTGGCTCTGGCTCTATCGCACGAAGACCGGGATGGTGATCCGCGCAGGCGTGGACGACCGGCAGATGACCTCGGCGCTCGGCATCAACATCCAGAAGACCTTCGCGATCGCCTTCGTCGTCGGCGCGGCACTGGCGGCCCTCGGCGCCGGGGTCGGCTCGTCACAGGGCAACATCGCATCGGGTCAGGACGCGCAGTGGCTGCTGAACGCGCTCGTGGTCGTCATCGTCGGCGGGATGGGCTCGCTGCTCGGCGCGGCTGCAGGCTCTCTGCTGTACGGTCTCGTGCTCACGTTTTCGGCCGCCTATCTGCCGATCACGAGCGACGACTGCTGCTCGCAGTACTCGATCGTCCTCACCTTTGCCCTGCTCGCATTCGTGCTCGCATTCCGTCCGCAGGGCCTCTTCGGGAGGGCCGGGTGAGAATCGGCTGGTCGCCCAAGACTGTGGTCGAGCGAGTCATCGGGGTCGTGGTCCTCCTCGCGCTCGCCGCAGGGCCTGCAATCTTCAACGACTACTGGGTGAACACCATCCTCACCCAGACGTTCCTCTTCGGAATCGCCGCGGCGAGCCTCGTGTTCCTCTTCGCGTACGGAGGCATGATTTCGCTCGCCCAGACGGCGCTCATGGGCATTTCCGGCTACGTGCTCGGAAACCTGGTCACGCAACGCGGGCCGGGAGGCGAGACGAAGGGTCTGACCCTCGGGTGGGATCCCACGCTCGCCCTCGTGCTGGCGATCGTCGTCACGACCGCCATCGGGCTGATCTTCGGGGCTGTCGCGGCCCGCAGCCTGGGGATCTATTTCCTGATGCTCACGCTGACGTACGGCGTAATCGCGAATTACTTCTTCGGCCAGGTCACGCAGTTCGGCGGCTTTTCCCCGATCGCCGGCATCAATCAGTACACGCCGGGCTTCGTAGGCGACCTCCTCGGCCACCCGGACAAGCTCTACTACATCGCTCTCGGTACGGCGATCGCGGTGTACGTCGTCATCCGCTACATCGTGCGCACGCCTTTCGGGCTCTCGCTGCAGGGTCTCCGCGACGACCCTCTGCGGATGACCTCGCTCGGGTACAACGTCCCACTCCATCGCACCCTCGCGTTCGGGTTCGCCGCGTTCATCGCTTCTCTCTCCGGCGTACTCCTCGTCTGGTGGAACGGTCAGATCGCACCGGGGGACATCGGGCTCGGCGCGACCATCGAACTCCTCGTCATATGCGTCATCGGCGGATTGGCGCGGATCGAGGGTGCATGGGTAGGGGCATTCGCCTTCATCGTCATCAACAACTACGTCCGCGACGTCGAGCTGCCCGTGGTGGGCGGCAGCTTCAACACGATCATCGGGCTCATCTTCCTCGCCATCGTCATCGTCTCTCCGGACGGGCTCATGGGTCTCTGGGATCGTCTGTGGCGCTCGCTCGGGCGGCGTGGCGGCGGCACACCCGAGATTGCCAGCATGACGCAACCTACTGCACCAGAGGCGATCGCTCCGTGAAAGGAGGTTGGACACGATCAATTGCTCGACTACGCTCGTCTGAAATCACATGACAGGGCAAGTAAAGGAGGGTACGAATGAGGAGACTGCGTAGCTGGAAGCTCCTGCTTCCACTCGCTGTGCTCGTAGCTCTCGGCTCGGTCTCGGTCTCGGGCTCGCTCGCTGCATCGTCGCAGGCTGGCGAGGTCCGCGTCGCGATCATGACGGACTGCCAGGGAGCCTTCGGCTTCGGCTACGAGCTCGACATCGGCGGCGCGCAGGCCGCGCTGGCGCAATACGCCGGTGGCAAGGTCAAGAACAAGAAGAAGCCTTCCGCTGGATTGACCGGTGCGTCTGCCGGAGGCAAGCGGATCAACATCGTCGGCTACGGTTGCGGCAACGACACGGCACCCCTTGCGGCGAAGGAGACACGGCGTCTAATGGAGCAGCGTCGTGCAGACGTCATGATCGGTCCGCTCTCCGGAGACGAGGCGGTGACGGTCGCGAACTATGCGAAGACGCATTCGACGAAGACGTTCATCATCGGCACGGCCGGCTCGCAGGATCCGACGATGCAGATCGCGCCGAAGAACATGTTCCGCTACCACGGCGACGGCGCGCAGTGGAACGCCGGAGCCGGCGAGATCGCGTACAAGAAGCTCGGCTGGCGCACAGCCGCGATTATCGAGGACGACTACAGCTTCGGCTGGACGTCCGCGGCCGGCTTCATCGCCGATTTCTGCGCGATCGGCGGCAAGATCACGAAGCGCGTGTTCCCGCCGCTCAACACGACCGACTACTCATCGTACGTCCGACAGCTGCCGCGACCGGGCACCGTCGACGGGTACTTCTCGACGGTCGGCGGGACCGGCACGGCGCCGTATCTCAAAGCGTTCGAGCAGGCGTTCGGGGCGATCAAGCCGAACGAGCACATCGGGAACCTGTTCTTCGCGTTCCTCGGTGCGGACAAGGTCGTCGGGCCGAAGGTCATCGGCTCGTACGTCGGCGGGTTCGGCACGGCTCCGGGCCTGAAGACGAAGGCGGCCAACGCGTACCGCGCGATCATGAAGAAGTGGTACCCCGCCCTCCCGGCCGATGACGGCTTCGTCTACAACTACTACAACGCGACCTGGGCACTCGTGCAGGGCCTGAACAAGTCCAACGGCGCCGTCGGTGCCGCCCTTCAGAGGGCGCTGCCGAGGTCGATCAGGCCGGGATTCCAGATCGCCAACGACGGAGTCCTGCGCCTCGACAGCCGGCGACAGGCGATTCAGGACCAGTACCCGCTCCAGGTCGTGAAGAACAAGGACGGATCGATCGGAACGGCAGTCATCGGCTACGTGCCGAACGTGGACCAGTCGTTCGGCGGCCTGTTCAAGCCGTCGAGTCCCGCGCCCGGCCGCTCGCAGCCGAAGTGTGTGAAGAAGAAGCTGCCGTGGCAGGGCAAGATCCGCGTCGTCAAGAACGGCGTGGTCACCAACCAGATCATCAAGTAGGGGCGTGACGGAAGCACCGACGACCGCTACAAGCGCCGAGCCGACCCTCCGTCTCCGGGGAGTCGGCCGGCGCTTCGGCGGTCTTGTCGCCGTAGAGAGCGTGGATCTCGACGTCTCGCACGGCGAACGTCGGGCGATCCTTGGTCCGAACGGCGCGGGAAAGACGACCCTGTTCAACGTCATCTCGGGCGACCTCGGCGCCACGACCGGTACGGTCGAGCTCTTCGGCGAGGACGTGACTCACGTTCCGGCGAGGAAGCGAACGAGGCGAGGGCTCGCGCGTACGTACCAGCAGTCGCGGATGCTCCTCGGCTTGAGCGTCGAGGACAGCATCTACCTCTCGATTCTCGGTGTCGGAGCGGGGCACCTGCGGCCGGTGCACCTTCCGCGGAAGGACGGCGCGGTCCGCGAACGGGCACGCGAAGCCGCACGACGGGCCGCGATCGAACACAAGCTCTCGGAGCTCGTCGGCAACCTCTCGCACGGGGAGCACCGCCAGGTTGCTATCGCGATGGCGCTCGCGTCCACGCCGAAGGTTCTCATGCTCGACGAGCCGGCATCCGGCCTCTCACGAGGGGAGCGCCAGCTTCTCACCGAGCTCCTGCTTGCACTCGAACGGGACATCACTCTCATCCTGATCGAGCACGACATGGACGTCGCACTCCGGGTCGCAGAGCAGGTGACGATGATGCACGACGGCCGTGTGATCGTGGAGGGCACCCCCGACGAGATTCGTGCCAACGAGCTCGTCCATGACCTCTATCTGGGGAAGCACCATTACGCCGGTGAGTGATGTATTGCTCCGCGTCGAGGGCCTGAACGCGTTCTACGGAAGTGCTCACGTTCTCCAGGACGTCGCCTTCTCGATGGGCAAGGAATCGGTAGCCATCATCGGCCGAAACGGCATGGGGAAATCGACGCTTTGCGCGGCGATCATGGGGTTCGCGCCGCCACGAGCCAGCGGATCGGTCAGGTTCGACGGCGTTGAGCTCATGGGGAAGCCCTCCCACAAGATCGCGCGTGCGGGGCTCGGCTACGTTCCACAGGGGAGGCGGCTCTTTCCGTCTCTGACGGTCAGCGAGCACCTGAAGATCGCCGCCCGGAACGGCGCGGCGGGCTGGTCCGTCGATCGCGTCTATGAGCTCTTCCCGAGGCTCGCGCAGCGGAAGCGAAACGGTGGGGCCGAGCTCTCCGGCGGTGAGCAGCAGATGCTTGCGATCGGACGCGCTCTTCTCGGGAACCCGAAACTGCTGATCATGGACGAGCCGTCCGAGGGTCTCGCCCCGACGGTCATCGACGTCCTCATCGAGACGTTCAAGATGCTCGAGGAAGAAGGACTCGCGATCCTACTCATCGAGCAGAAGCTCGACGTCGCGACGTCGCTCGCGAATCGGCAACTGGTGATGGTCGGAGGCGAGATCGCGATCGAGACGACCGCAACGGAGCTCGAAGCCGATTCGGAGATGCAACGGAGGTATCTCGGCGTCGAGCCGGTGGCGCACGATTGATGAGCTTGCAACGGTTTTCGGGCGGGCTCCTGGCCGCAGTTCTCGTATGTCTGCTCGCAAGCTGTGGCGGTTCCGAGGAGCCGCGACCGGACCTCCTCCTCGTCAGCACACAGGACGGCGACTACGCCATCTATGCGCTGAACGCGGACGGCAGCAGTCGCCAGCGTCTCAGCGATAACGACGGCCGCGGCTCGACGTCGCCGCAGGAGATCTTTTTTCAGATGGAGCCCGACTGGTCGCCGGATGGGAGCCTGATCGCCTTCGCGAGCAGGAGAGCCGGCTCAGAGGACGTCTACGTCATGAGTGCCGATGGCACCGACACCCGTCGTCTGACGTCGGCTACCGCGAACGACGCGAACCCGAGCTGGTCTCCGGACGGAAGGCGAATCGTCTTCGATCGCGGGCAGTCCGGAGACCTGTACGTCATGAACTTCGACGGTCGTGAGGCACGCCGTATCGGCAGCGACTCGGCCGACGAGGAAGATCCCGCGTGGTCGCCAGACGGCCGCTGGATCGCGTACGTGCGCCGAACCCCCGGAACCAGTGCGCGAGAGCTCTGGCTCGTGCGCCCAGACGGGTCAGGGCGGCACGCGCTGACCTCGCTGAGCTCTGCCAGCATCTCGCCTTCCTGGTCGCCCGACTCGACGCAGATCGTCTTCGCCGCGGCGATCAACACCACCGTCTACGACCTCTACACGATCGGCGTCGACGGAGAGCGCATGCGGCGCCTGACCAGCACGGTGGAGGACGCATTCGAGCCGGCGTGGTCACCGGATGGGAAGACGATCGCCTTCTCTCGCGGAGGATCGATCGTGACGATCGGGCCGGCCGGGGAAGCGACAGAGATCACCGATCCGGAAGGCAACGACTCGAGCCCTGCCTGGAAGCCGCGGGCACTCCCCTAGCGCTCTCTCACGGCTCCGGGATGCCGAGGTCGGCCGGGCGGTCGACACCCGGGCCCTCGACCAGCTCCGGCGCCCTCTCCTGCAACAGCCTGAGGACGAGCGCGGCGCGACGCACCCGCTCGCGGCCGAGCTTCACGGCCAGATCCTCCAGGTGGGCGCCGGCCGGATAGATGCTCGGTGCGTTGCGCACCCCGAGCTTCACGTACATGGGCGCGGCCGCGCGGATCATCTCCGGCACCTCGTAGAAGCGGACGAACCCGCCCTGATCGTCGGGGACCTCGACGTAGACGTCGAGGGGTGCCGAGCACGCGGCGCGCAGCTCGCCGAGCTCGGCGGGCGAGAGGTCGGTTGCGACGTTGATCGTGGAGGCGCCGAGGTCTTGGAGCGCCCGCGCGGTCGCGCCGTTGGCACACGGGAGGAGAACCGACGTCTTGAGTACGAGACTCTCCGGGAGCTCCCCGTCTCTTCTCATGCGCCCGAGCGTCGCGAGGACGCCGACGTCGGCGACGAGAAAGGAGCGGATGCCGAGCGCAACACCGCGCCGTACCTCCGCGACACAGCTTTCGATGCCGGCATCACCGCGAGCGATGCCGCCGAGGGCAGGCGCCGCGAGCGACTGGCCTCCTGTATCCCACGCACCGCGTGGGCCGAGAAAGAGAGAGACCTCGACACCTCGTTCGGCGCCCAGCTCGGCCATCTCCGCGATCTCGGCGTCCGTCAGCATCATCACCCCCGACCCCTGCGAGATGCGGCGTACCGGCACCTCGCGCGCGTCGGCCTCCTCGAGAACCGTGCGGAAGACCGCCGGTCCCTCAACGGACGGGATCTCGATCCGATAGCGCAGCCCGTCGGAGAAGCGGGAGTCGCTCACGAGGCGGCCGCCGGCTCGGGTGCGGGGAGGGGTGTGGGGAACCGGGAGGTTCCCCACGTCCTCAAGACGAAGGGGGCCACGGGGGAAACATGGTTTCCGTTTGTCTTTTCGATGGCGAACGCGAGCCGAAGGGGAGTATTGCTCACGGGTAGATCCTCGCCTGTCGGCGGTTAGGGTTGCAAGGTGCTCCCGATCGAGCGGCCCGGAAAGATCGTCTGCGTCGGGCTGAACTACCGCGACCACGCGGAGGAACAGGGCGTCGATCTTCCCACGGCGCCGCTTCTCTTCGCGAAGTGGCCGAACGCGCTGATCGGCCCAGGTGACCCGATCGTCATCCCTCCGGCCGTCGCCAAGTGCGACTTCGAGGCCGAGCTCGGCGTCGTCATCGGCGCGCGCGTGAGCCGAGCCTCGAAGGAAAACGCGTTCGAGGCTGTCAGGGGGTACGTCTGCGCGAACGACGTCACCGCGCGCGACCTCCAGTTCGGTGACGGCCAATGGAGTCGTGGAAAGTCGGTCGACACGTTCTGCCCGGTCGGGCCTCTCGTGTCGGCGGCGGACGTCCCCGATCCGCACGATCTCCGCATCCGCGCGATCGTGAGCGGGGAGGTTCTCCAGGACTCGACGACGGCGAATCTCATCTTCGGCATCGACGAGATCGTGAGCTATGCGTCGCAGACGATGACGTTCGAGCCGGGGGACCTGATCCTGACGGGGACGCCTGCAGGGGTCGGCATCTTTCGCGACCCACAGAGGCTCCTACGACCGGGCGACGAGGTGACGATCGAGGTCGAGGGAGTCGGGTCGCTGACGAATCCCGTGGTCGCGGGCTAACGAATGCCGGCGCTTGACTGTAGGAAATCGAGCATTGATGATCGCTCCGGGCCACCGTGAGCATCGGTCGAACCGTTCTCCGCGAGCAGATCAAGGAAGTCCTGCTCGAACGCATCCTCCGCGGGGAGCTGAAAGCCGGCGAGCGCCTCGTCGAGACGCGCATCGCTACCGAGCTCGGCACGAGCCAGGCGCCGGTCCGCGAGGCGCTTCGCGACCTCGAGCTTCTGCGCCTCGTCGAATCTGAGCCGTTCCGCGGCGCCCGCGTGCGCGCGGTCGGCGACGAGCAGCTGCTGGCGGTCTTCCCGGTCCGGCGGGTGCTCGAGGAGCTCGCAGCCCAGGAGGCGGCACGAAAGGCGAACGGCGATGTCTCGGCCCTCGTGGCAGAGGTCGAGGCGATGCGCGACGCAGCGCTGCGCGGCGACTGGCGAAGCCAGCTCTCGCACGACCTCGCGTTCCATCGAGCGGTGGTCGAGCTCGCAGACAACGAGGTCCTTCTCCAGTGCTGGCTCGTCCTCGGGGTGGAGGTCTCGACGGCTTTCGCCGTCTACTGGACCTACTTCGACCAGCTGGAGATGGTCGACTTCCACACGCCGATCGTTCAGGCGATCCGCGCCGGCGATGCGGCGCGGGCCGGTGTCGAGGCACGGAAGCACGTGCGGCGGACCGAGCGAGTCGTGCGAAAGCGGACGCGGGGCTCCGGCAAGCGGATCATCTCGGCGGCGATCGGGAAGACGGCCCTCGAGTCGGCGGGGCCGCCGCCTGACTCGAACGGCGCATGAGCTCGGAGCCGCGCCGGCTCGAGGCGCTCTCCGCGGCCGTCGTCGGCACCGGATTCATCGGCGTCGTGCACGCCGATGCGCTCCGGCGCCTCGGGGTCGAGGTTCTGGGCGTCGTCGGCTCGACGCCGGAGCGCGCGCAGGCGAAGGGAATCGCTCCCGCGTATGAGTCGTACGAGGCGATGCTCGCGGACGATCGGGTCGACGTCGTCCACCTGGCGACCCCCAACCATCTGCACCATGGGCAGGCGAAACAGGCCCTTGCGGCCGGGAAGCACGTCGTCTGTGAGAAGCCGCTCGCGGTCAGCGCCGCCGAGTCGAGCGAGCTCGTGGAGCTTGCCGAGCGCGCGGGGCTCGTCCACTGCACCAACTTCAACCTCCGCTTCTATCCCCTCGTTCAGGAGGCGCGGGAGCGGCTTCGCGCGGGCGCTGTGGGCGAGGTCTGGAACGTACACGGTGGCTACCTGCAGGACTGGCTCGCGCGGCCGACCGACTGGAACTGGCGCCTCGAGCCGGACAAGGCGGGCGAGCTCCGTGCCGTGGGCGACATCGGCTCGCACTGGATGGACATCACGCAGTTCGTGGCCGGTCTGAGGATCGTCGAGGTCTTCGCCGACCTCGGCACGGCGATCCCCGTGCGGCGACGCCCGGCTGGGCAGGTCGAGACCTTCGCATCCGGAGGCGATGCGGCGCGTGAGGACGTGCAGGTGTCGACCGAGGACCTCGCGCACATCCTTATTCGCTTCGAGAACGGAGCGCGGGGGTCGCTCGTCGTGTCGCAGGTCTCGACCGGGCGCAAGAACTCGCTCCGCTTCGAGATCGACGGCTCCCAGGGCTCTCTTGCCTGGGACTCGGAGCGCAACGAGGAGCTCTGGCTCGGCCGGCGCGACGCGCCGAACGAGGTGTTGCTGCGAGACGCAGCGCTCATGTCTCCTGGTGCCGCCGCGCGCACACACCTGCCGGTCGCGCACGCGGAGGGCTTCGCCGACACATTCCGCGAGCTGTACCGCGCGGTCTACGCGGACGTTGCTCGCGGCAGGCCGGCCGACGAGCCGGACTATCCGACCTTCCGGGACGGCCACGTCGAGAACGTCCTCTGCGACGCGGTCGCGCAGTCGAACCGGGAAAGACGCTGGGTGGAGGTGGCGTAGATGAAGTTGGGGCTCTTGACTGCAGCTTTTCCCGACCTGACCTTCGAGCAGGTCGCCGAGTGGGGCGCCGAGAACGGCTTCGAGATGCTCGAGGTGGCCTGCTGGCCCTCGGCCGGCGGCGAGCAGAGGCGGTACGCGGGTGTCTCGCACATCGACGTCGAGTCGCTCGACGCGGATGCGGTGCGAGAGACGATGTCCCGGCACGGGCTCGAGATCTCGTCCCTCGCCTACTACCCGAACAACCTGCACCCCGACCCCGAGGAGCGGGAAGCGGCGAACGCACACCTGCGCCGCGTGATCGACGCCGCACGGTCCCTCGGCGTCGGCCTCGTCGGCACCTTCGTCGGGCGGGACAAGACGAAGAACCTGCCCGACAACTTCGACGACTTCCGGAACGTGTGGCCGCCGCTCGTCGACTACGCGGGCGAGCGCGGCGTGCGGATCGCGATCGAGAACTGCCCGATGCTCTTCTCCTACGACGAGTGGCCCGGCGGGACGAACCTCGCGGCGACGCCCGCTGCCTGGGACGAGATGTTCTCGATCGTCTCGAGCGAGAATTTCGGCCTCAACCTCGACCCCTCACATCTCGTGTGGCTGCAGATCGACTACGAGCGCGTCGTGCGCGACTACGCGCCGAAGATCTTCCACGTGCACGCGAAGGACCTGGAGATCGACCGTGACGGGCTCTACCGAAACGGGACGATCTCGCTCGGGATGGGCTGGCAGGTCCCACGCCTTCCGGGGCTCGGAGAGGTGCGCTGGGATCGCTTCCTGGCTGCGCTCTACCGGGAGGGCTACGACTACGTCGTCTCGATCGAGCACGAGGACCGCTCGTTCGAGGGCTCCGAGGAGCTCGTCAAGCGGGGTTTACTGATCGCGCGGGACACTCTTCGACCACTCATCCAGTGACGCTTCGGCGGAAGTTCTCGATCGTTCGGCGCACGCCTTCGACCAGCGGCGTGCGGGGGAGCTCGCCGACGATGCGCTCGAGCTTGCCCGACTCGAGCACAGCGGGGAACGGTAGCGGCTCCTCCGACCAGGTGAACTCTCCCTCGACGTCGGGCGCCGCCGCTTCGATCGCCGCCACGACCTCCTCCATCGAGGCTGCCACGCCCGGGAAGTTGACGACGTGCGCGCCCTCCGTCGCGGCCCGCGCAGCGCGCGCGAACGCCTCGCCTACGTCAGCGGCATAGTCGTACTGCGCCGTTCCGCCGTACCCGATCGCGAAGCCTTCGCCCCGGGCCGCGGCTTCCATCGCGAGCGTCGGCCCGGACGTCATGCCCTGGTCGCGGCCGAGGCCGTAGACCACGTAGGGGCGGATCCCGATCGACGGCACCGCCTCGTCCTCCCAGAAAATGCGCGCCGTCCCTTCGTTCGCCAGCTTGAAGACGCCGTAGAGCGTGCCCGGCGCGGTTCCGCCGGACTCCGGAGCGGGTGAGGGATCGGATGCGTTGTAGACGGCGGTCGAGCTCGCATACGCCAGACCGGGGATGCGCTCGCGACGGGCCTTGACTGCCTCGAACACCGCCACGGTGCCGAGGACGTTCACCCGCGCGCCGAGCGCCGGCTCGGCGCGGCAGAACGGAACCTGCAGCGCCGCGAGATGGACGATGTGGGTGACCTCGCGCTCGTCGAGCGTGTGCCCGAGGGCCTCGGCATCCGCGATGTCGCCCTGAACGAGGGCGACGCGCGCGAGCTCGGCGTCGTCGAGGATCAGCCGCAGCCGCCGCGGGTCGCTCCCGAGGTCGTAGCCGACCGGCTCTTCGCCGCGGTCGAGGAGAGCCTTGATCGTCCACGCGCCGATGCACCCCAACGCCCCGGTAACCAGAGTGCGTGAACTCATTTCAGGTGATCGCCCGTCGACATGGCTGCTCATCCTGAAAGGAGTTCTTGGCCAAGCGGCGCGTCCTGATAGACCGTGACCACCTCCGTGTAGAACTCGATCGCGGCGCGGCCCTGCTCGTGCGGCCCCCAGCCGGAGCCCTTGATGCCGCCGAAGGGCACGTGCACGTCAGCGCCCGCGGTCTGCGAGTTGACGTGGATGATCCCGGCGCCGATCGCGCCGGTGAACTGGTGCACTGCGCGAAGGTCACGCGTGAAGATCGACGCCGAAAGCCCGAAGCGCACGGCGTTCGCGCGCTCGATCGCCTCCTCCAACGACGAGAAGCGGTAGAGGGAGGTCACAGGCCCGAAGACCTCCTCACAGGAGAGCTCAGCCTCGTCGGTGAGACCCTCGAAGACGGTGGGCGCGATCAAGAACCCGTCCTCGTCAGCGCGCGCCCCGCCGGCGAGGATCGTCCCGTCGCTCCTTCCGCGCTCGATCGCGCCGAGGACATCTTCCATCGCGCTCTCGGTGACGAGCGGGCCGACCTCGACCTCGGGATCGGCAGGGTCGCCGACCCTGCCCTCCTCGATTCGCGCGAGCAGCCGCTCGCAGAACTCGTCGTACACGCCGTCCTGGACGAAGATCCGCCGCGTTGCCGTGCACTTCTGGCCGGCCGACCAGAACGCGCCCGCATATGCGGCCTCGACCGCCCGGTCGAGCTCGGCGTCGTCCATCACGATCAGCGGGTTGTGTCCGCCGAGCTCGAGCTGCACGCGGCAGTCGCGCGCGGTCGCCTCGTCGCGCACGCCGCGCCCGACGGGCACCGAGCCCGTGAACGAGATCGCGCGGACGAGCGGATTGCGGACGAGCTCCACGCCCGCCTTCGAGCCGGATCCCATGAGCACGTTGAGCACCCCCGGAGGCAGCCCGGCCTCCGCGAAGCATTCGGCGACGTGGAGCCCCGTCCGCGGAGCATCCCAGGCGAGCTTGAGGACGACCGTGTTGCCGTAGATCAGCGCGGGCGCGAGCTTCCACACGGGAATCGCGATCGGGAAGTTCCACGGGGTGATCAGCCCGGCGACGCCCAGCGGGCGCCTCAGCGTGTAGAGACGCTGGTCGGTCACGGACGGCTCGTAGAGCTCGCCGACCGGGCGCCATGCTTCTCCGGCCGCGTACCGAAGGATCGCCGCGGCTCGGAGCGTCTCGAGACGAGACTCGCGCAGCGGCTTCCCCATCTCGGCCGTCATGTCCTGGGCAGCGCGCTCGGCCCGGGCTTCGATCGCAGCGGCGGCCTTCATGAAGAACCCCGCGCGCTGCTGCGCGGGGAGGCCCGCCCAGCCCGGGAACGCGTCGCGAGCCGCCTCGATCGCGGCGCGGGCGTCCAAGGCGTCGGACGCCGGGTAGACGCCGGTCACGTCGGACGGACGCCAGGGGTTGCGCTTCTCGTACGTCTCGCCGGAGGCGCTCTCCCGCCATTCGCCGCCGACGTAGTTCCGCGCGGGGGATCCGATGAGGGTCTCAGACATGGGCCGTGCTCCTTTCCACGAGGCTGGACGCGAGGACGACGGGGTTCGTGAGCGTGCCGATGCCGGGCACGTGGACCTCGACGACGTGGCCGGGCTCGAGGGTGAAGTCGTCCGGTGGGACGAGCCCGGTACCGGTGAGCAGAACGCTGCCCATGGGAACCGGGTTCTCACGCAGCAGGTACGCGACGAGGTCTTCGAAGGAGCGCTTCATGTGCGCCGTCGACGTCTGGCCGGCGAAGAGCACCTCGCCCGCCAGCCCGAAGACGCGCATCCGGATCTCGAGCGGCTCGGAAACGGGCGGCGCCAGGATTGCGGGGCCGAGCGAACAGGCGCCCGCATACACCTTCGCCTGGGGGAGGTACAGCGGATTCGCGCCCTCGATATCGCGCGAGGAGACATCGTTCCCGATCGTCATCGCCGTGATGTCCCCACGGTCGCCGAGCACGAGAGCGATCTCCGGCTCGGGGACGTTCCACGACGAATCCGAGCGGATGCCGATGGGCTGTCCCGGCCCGACGGTCCGTCGGCAGTCGGCGTCCTTGAGGAACAGCTCAGGCCGCTCGGCTCCGTAGACGAGCGTGTACACGTCCTTGACCGTGCTCTCCTCGACCCGCGCGTCACGCGAGCGCTCGTAGGTCACGCCGGCACACCACACCTCGGGCGGCTCGAGCGGGAGGAGGAGCTCGTACGGTGGCGGGAGAAGGAGCCGGTCGAGATGGGAGAGCTCGAGCCTGTGCCCGTGGCTCGTGACGACGGTGCCGGCGGTCTCGTCGACGAACCCGTGCTCGATGCCCTCCGGTCCGCGCAGCCGAACGCGCCGCATGTCTAGTGGTCTCTCCGGGACATACGGGGCCGGATCGCCGGCGAAAGCCGAGCAGGCCGAGGACGCAGGGAGCGCCCATATCGGAACGGAGACATGGGTGCGACCGAGGACGCAGGCATGCGATGGCTTGCAGCCGCGAGAGACTGTGGCGTATGTCCCGGAGCGACCACTCAATACACCGCCCGTCCACCGGAGACGTCGTAGGTGGCGCCGGTCGAGAAGGAGCACTCCTCGCTCGCCAGCCAGCACACGAGCGCCGCGACCTCCTCCGGCCGGCCCGTGCGTCCCATGGGGATTCGCTCGACCATGTAGTCGATGTGCTCCTGGCTGATGCCGCCGAGAATAGGCGTCTCGATCACCGCGGGCGCGATGCAGTTGACGACGACGCCGGTGCGCGCCAGGTCCTTCCCGATCGCCTTCGTCATCGCGATCACCGCGGCCTTCGAGGCGGAGTAGGCGGCTGCCATCGGATTTCCCTCCTTGCCCGCGATCGAGGCGACGTTGACGATGCGCCCGTAGCCGCGGGAGACCATTCCCGGGATCACGGCGCGATTGCAGAAGAAGACGCCGTCGGCGTTGATCGCCATGACGCGGCGCCACTCCTCGTCCGTTACGTCGACCGTTCCGAGAGACTCGCCGGGCACGCCGGCCGAGCATACGAGCACGTCGATTGCGCCGAGCTCGTCCTCGACCCGGGCGACGATCGCGTTCACCTGCTGGGAATCGGCCACATCGCCGGGTAGCGCGAGCGCGCCGTCCGGGCCCGCTGCGTGGCGGTCGAGGACCGCCACGCGTGCGCCTTCCGCAAGAAGCCTGTGAGCGACGGCTTCGCCGATCCCGCTCGCCCCGCCGGTGACGAGGGCCACCCGCCCGGAAAATCGATAATCGTTGACCATGGGAAAGCCTCAACCCTAGAGTCTCACGACATGCTCTTCGATCCCAAACGCGACTACCCCCTCGGTGCGCGGCGACCGGATCTCGTGACGACGCCGAGCGGAATTGGGCTCGAGGAGATCACGCTCGAGGCCGCACGCGAGGGCCGGCTGAACGCGGACGAGATCCGCGTGACGCCGGAGACGCTCAACCGTCAGGCCGAGGTCGCGCGGGCGGCCGCTCGTCCTTCGCTCGCCGACAGCCTCGAACGCGCGGCAGAGCTCGCGGCCGTTCCCGACGAAGACCTCCTCGAGATCTACACCGCTCTTCGCCCGCGCCGGGCGTCATATGAGCAGCTCGAGGAGTGGGCGCGGCGCCTGGAAAGGCTCGGCGCCCCGAGAAACGCCGCGTTCGTGCGGGAGGCGTCCGCGGCATACACCGAACGTGGTCTGCTCGCCGATGTCTAGCGGACGCTTTGCGAGCCGCGAGCGGCGAGGGCTGCGCCGCGAGCTCCTCATCCCGCCACTGGCCGCGCTCGGGCTCGTGGCCGCGAACGGGCCGAACGACCCCGCCCCGGAGCTGGCCGTCGAGGACGGAGTCGTGATCCGGATGGACGGCCGCGAGGCGTCCGAGTTCGATGTCATCGACCGCTTCCTCGTTGCCCACGGCCTCGACCTCGACGTGGCACCCGAGGCGATGGCCCTCGAGGATCCCGTGCTCGCACGGATGCTCGTCGACGTCGACGTGCCGCGCGACGAGCTCGTTCGGGTCTCTCGCGGCCTGACGCCGGCGAAGCTCGCCCGCGTGATCGGGCTCCTCGACCCGGTGGAGCTGATGTTCGCCCTCAGGAAGCTCCGCGCGCGCCGCGCCCCGGCCAACCAGGCGCACGTGACGAACCTGAAGGAGAGCCCCGCCCTGCTTGCGGCTGACGCCGCGGAGGCGGCGCGGCGCGGGTTCGCCGAGATCGAGACGACGGTCGGGGTAGCCCGGTATGCACCGCTGAATGCCGTCGCGCTTCTCGTCGGCTCACAGACGGGGCGGCGCGGGGTGATGACGCAGTGCGCGGTCGAGGAGCGCAGGAACCTCGAGCTCGCGATTCGCGGGCTCGTGACGTACGCGGAGACGCTCTCCGTGTACGGGACGGAGCCCGTCTTCGTCGACGGCGACGATACGCCCTGGTCGAAGGCGTTCCTCGGCGCCGCCTATGCCTCACGCGGAGTCAAAGTGCGCTTCACGTCGGGCACCGGCTCCGAGGCGCTAATGGGCTACGCGCAGGGCCTTTCGATGCTCTACCTCGAGGCCCGCTGCCTCGCGGTCGTGCGAGCGGCGGGCTCGCAGGGAGTGCAGAACGGCTCGATCTCGTGCGTCGCGCTTGTCCTCTCGGTGCCGGGAGGGACGCGGGCGATCCTCGGGGAGAACGTCCTCGCGGCCTGGCTCGACCTCGAGGTGGCGTCCGGCAACGACGCCATCGCCTCCCATTCCGAGATCCGGAAGACGGCGAAGCTGATGGGCCAGTTCCTGCCGGGGACGGACTTCGTCACGTCGGGCTATTCGGTGATGCCGCGCCACGACAACACCTTCGGCGGCGGCAACTTCGACGCCGACGACATCGACGAGTGGCTGACGATCCAGCGCGACTGGCAGGTCGACGCGGGGATCGAGCCCGTTCCCGACGACGAGGTGCTGCGGGTCCGGGAACGGGCCGCGCGTGCCGTGCAGGCGCTGTTCGAGGAGCTCGGGCTGCCGCCGATCCGGGACCAGGAGGTCGAGGCCGCAACCGACGGTTACGACTCGAGCGACATGCCCGATCGGGACCGGGCCGCGGACGTCGAGGCCGCGGACGAGCTCCTCTCCCGCGGGATCTCGGGGCTTGACATCGGTCTCGCGCTGGACCGCCGGGGCTTCGACGACGTCGCCGCGGCGATCTTCGCGATGCAGCGGCAGAGGATCTCGGCCGACTACCTGCAGACCTCGGCCGTCATCGACCGGGACGGGCTCGTCCACTCCGCGGTCAGCGATCCGAACGTGTACCTCGGGCCGGGGACGGGCTACCGGCTCGAGGGCGACCGCTGGGAGCTCCTGCAGCGGCTCCCGCATGTCGCCGAGCCTGTCCAGCTGGCCGAGAGCGCGGCGTTGGCGCCGCTCGTCGCGGTCCTCGGCGAGGCCGGGAAGAGCGAGGATCCCACCGAGGTGGTGGTGGCCGTCGGGCCCGCCTTCGCGGGTGCGCTCCGCGAGACGATCAACGGTCTCCACCACGTAGACGTGCTGGAGGCCGTGTTCGAGGGCATTCGTGACGGCGGCGCCACTCCTCGCCTCGTGCGCGTCCGCCGCGTCGCCGACGTCGCCTTCATCGCCCACGAGGGAGCGCGGCTTTCGGGCTCGAAGGTCGCGCTCGGGATGCAGTCGAAGGGCACGGCGGTCATCCATCGCGCCGATCTCGAGCCGCTCGACAACCTCGAGCTCTTCGGTATGTCGCCGCTCTACACGCTCGAGTCCTACCGGGCAATGGGGCGCAACGCCGCGGGCTACGCGCTGGGCAGGCGGGTCGGACCGGTGCCGACCGAGCTCGACAACTTCGCGCGCGCGAAGCTGATCGTCCAGACCACGCTCCTCCACGCCCGCGAGACACGGGAAATCGAGCCCGGAGCCCCGCCGGTCGAGCTCGAGCTCGCAGGGTCCGTCGCGTCGAGCCACGAGTGACGATCGAGCTCTTGTTCTGGGAGGAGTGCCCCTCCTACCCGGAGGCGAAGGCGCTTCTGCAGGAAGTGCTCGACGAGCGCGGCATCAGGGAGCCGATCGACATGCGCGAGGTGCGAACGCACGACGAGGCCGTGGCGCTGTCGTTTCCCGGATCGCCCACGATCCGGATCGACGGTCGGGACGTCGACCCCGAGGGTGCGGAGTCGCCGCCTGCATTGGCGTGCCGTGTGTACCGTCTTCCTGACGGACGTGCATCGCCCGTCCCGAGTCGCCAGCAACTCGAGGAGGCTCTCCCGTGACCGTCATCGAGATCGCACCGGCGTTCGACCTGCCCGGCGTCGACGGGCGCAACCACTCGCTCGAGGAGTACGCCGACGCGCGGGTGCTCGTCCTCCTCCAGTCCTGCAACCACTGTCCGTACGTCCTCGCGTGGGAGGACCGGGTCAACACGCTCCAGCGCGAGTACGCCGACCGTGGAGTCCGGATCGTCGCGATCAATTCGAATGACACGACCGCTTACCCGGCCGACTCGTTCGAGAACATGGTGGAGCACGCCCGCGAGGCGAGGTACGCGTTCGATTACCTCTATGACGAGAGCCAGGATGTCGCCCGGGCGCTGGGCTCGGAGCGAACGCCCGAGGCGTTCGTGTTCGACTGCGACCGACGCCTCGTCTACCACGGTGCGGTCGACGACAATCGTGACGAGGCCGAGGTCAGGGCGCACTTCCTTCGCGACGCGATAGAGGCCGCCCTCGCGGGCGAGACGCCGCAGGTCACGGACACGCCGCCGGTGGGCTGCACCGTCAAGTGGCGTAGCTGAGCTTCGTCAGAGCCGGCAAAAGCTGTCAGCGCAAGGACGAGGCAAGCCTCGCCCTACGTGCCCGGCTTGCCACCCTGTCCCCAGTGCGTCGCGGGGATCCCTTGGATGATGACGTGGATGTGCTCCTTCGCCGCACCGCTCGACTCGTGCAGCGCATTCGTGAGCGCCTCGATCATCTTCGGCACCGACTCCTCGGTGACGCGGCGGTCGTAGAGCTTGACGTCGATCACGGGCATCGCCTTCTCCTTTCACGCTTGGCTTCGATCCTACGAGGACGGTCCCGGCGGCATCTGGTCGACCGGCCACGGCTTGCCGCCGAGCCCCCAGTTCTTCGGCGAGTGACCTTCGACGATCACCCATGTGTGATCGCGAAGACCGGGATGCGTCGCCTCGCAGAGCGCGTCGGTGAGCTTCTCGATGAGCTCCGCGCTCGTCTCCTCGTTCATCCGATAGTCGAACAGCTCCACTCTGATCAGCGGCATCGTGCCTCCTTTCGCGGTGGCGCGAGGTTACGGTAGGGCATGGCAATGCGTCTTCAGCACTGCGGGCTGATCGTCTCCGACCTCGAGCGCTCACGCCGCTTCTACGGCGAGGCCCTCGGGCTGGAGGAGATCCCGCGGCCGCCGAACTTCACGTTCGGCGGAGTGTGGTTTCGCGTGGGCGAGGACGAGATTCACCTCCTCGATGAGGCAGACACGACGGGCCGCGCGGGCGTTCCGGAGCCGGGGCGGAGCCTCGACGGCGGCCTGGCCACCCACATCGCGCTCGAGGTGGACGACCTGCTGGTGGTGCAGGAGCGTATGGGGAGGCATGGGGTCGCTCCGGCCTCCGGCCCGATGCCGCGCGGCGACGGTGTCGTACAGCTCTTCCTGCGCGATCCCGACGGATACGTGGTCGAGTTCTTCGAGCGAACGAGCGAGGATCAGAGCGGCGCTCCCGAGCGAGCGCCGATCCGGGAGACCTCGTGAGCGATACGGCTCGAGGCCGATTCTTCCTCCGCACCGAGCTTGCGTGGGAGACGCCGTATTGGGGGCGCATGGGCTGGCTGAGCCGGCCGGCGACGACCGGCGCGCAGCACCTCCTGTTCGCGGAGGTCGAGTTCGCTCCCGGCGGATACCACGATTTCCACTACCACCCCGGACAGGAGGAGGTGCTCTACGTCCTCGAAGGTCATGTCGAGCAGTGGCTCGACCGCGAGCGGCGCGTCCTCGAGGCAGGCGACGGGATCTTCATTCCCTCCGGGGTCGTGCACGGCTCGTTCAACGTCGACGACGGTCGTTCGCGAATCATCGTGGCGTTCGCTCCGTGCATCGGGGAAGAGGGTTACGTGCCGGTGGAGGTCGGCGACCAGGAACCCTGGCGGAGCCTGCGCGCGGCGGGCCGGACAAGTGCTACCCGCCAGACATAGAGCTTTTACGAACCCCTAACCCCGCTCACAGCTGACTCCCAGCCGCCGGTGCTTCGATCGTGTTGGGAGGTGATCTCGATGAGACGCTGGTTCATCCCGTTCGGCATGGCCGTCGCGGCGGTAGCGAGCGTCGTCCTGGCGCACGGCGCGGCCGCAGCTCCCGAGAGCAGCGCGGTGTTTTCTCATCGCGGGGGCGGCAGTAGCTACTTCGCGGTCGTCTGCGGCTTCAGCCACCGGAATCGGGACGACCCGATCGTCTTCCCCAGACAGTCGGGCCGCTCGCACGACCACACGTACTTCGGGGCCCCGTCGACCGACGCCTTCTCGACCCCGGCCTCGCTTCGCGAGGACGGACGGACGACCTGTCGTCTTCGAGCCGACACGGCCGCCTACTGGGCGCCGACGCTCTTCGTCGCGGGGCGGGCGATCGAGCCGCTCGCGTTGGTTGCGTACTACGTCCGAGGCACGTCCGACGAGGTGGACGCGTTTCCCGCAGGGCTGAAAGTGATCGCGGGCGACGCGAACGCACGAACGGCGCAGAGCGGCCGGGTGACGTTCTGGAGTTGTGCCGTCCGGGGGGGCGAACGCTCGAGCACGATTCCCACCTGTCCCGGAACCGTGCGAGGGGGCCTGCGCTTACACGTCAACTTCCCGAACTGTTGGGACGGCGAGCGGCTCGACAGCGCGAACCACAAGAGTCATATGACCTACTCCTCGCGCGGTATGTGCCCCAACTCGCACCCCGCGGAGGTGCCCGCGCTCTCGCTCGTCGTCTACTACGGCGTGTCGGGAGGTCCGGACAGCGAGCTGTCCTCGGGCGGCCAGTTCTCCGCGCACGCAGACTTCGTCAACGCCTGGAATCAACCGACCCTCGCACGCCTGGTCGACCGCTATCTCGACCGGTCCGGCTACGGCAAGCGGAGATAGGCCCTCCCCGGGACATGCGAGAGGAAGGGCCGCCTGTCGCGGCCCTTCCTCTGCGGACGAAGGGCGTGGCGCAACGCGTTCTTAGTCGGTTTCTTAACCTGCTCAGAGGAAGCGGCGGCATCGTGACCGTCATGGACGAGCCGCGGGCGGCGTCGGGTACGCAACGCGAAGATGGACGAGAGCAAGGTGAGCTTCGCTTCGCCGACGTCGTCCTGAACGAGGCGACGCACGAGGTGCGGCGCGGTAGAGCTCGTGTCGACCTGACGCCGACCGAGTTCAACCTCCTGAGGTTCTTTCTCCTCAACCCTCGCCGGGTGCTGTCCAAGCAGCAGATCATCGACGGCGTCTGGAACGACGACTTCGAGGGCGATCCGAACATCGTCGAGTCCTACGTCAGCTACCTCCGCAAGAAGCTCGACCCTCTCGGCCCTCCCCTGATTCACACCGTGCGACTCGTCGGCTACGCGCTGCGCGAGGCGGACTCGTCCATCTAGGCCTCGAGCCCGACGACGAACTCGCGCTCGCGCCCGCGCCAGCTCACCTGGAGCGACTCGGCGACGAGCTTCAGGA
Organism: Actinomycetota bacterium; assembly: GCA_046727975.1. Classification (GTDB taxonomy): domain Bacteria; phylum Actinomycetota; class Thermoleophilia; order Gaiellales; family Gaiellaceae; genus GMQP-bins7. The sequence continues at coordinate 43,738 of JBKPDR010000030.1, forward strand.
GCGACAAGGCGGGAGGGTTGTCGCCGCACACCGTCGCGAGCAGCTCCCTGATCCCGGCCGCGCGCGCATCGGCCGCCAGTTCGCGCGCGAGGATCGTTCCGACGCCGCGGCCTTGGTGGGCGTCCGCGACCTCGAAGGCGATCTCGGCCGCGGCGCCGACGCGGACGAGCCGCGCCATTCCGGCCGGCTGCGGGTCACCGGCGAGGTAGCCGACGAGGACGTGGTGGTCACCGTCGACGCGCCCGAGGGCCGTCAGCTCGGAGTCGGACAGGCGCGGCTTGGCGCCGCAGAAGCGCTTCTCGCGCGAGCCGGGGCCGAGGCGCGCGAAGAGAGCCTCGACCGTCGCGGTGTCGCCGTTTCGCAGTGTCCGGATCGTGAGCCCGTCGACGTAACGCGTGTGCACTCTGCAATCGTGGCTTGCAGCGCCGGCCCTCGCTTCGCCGCCGCGGGCCATCTTCTTGACATGGCCCGATCAGGCCATGACACTCTCGGGTGATGGAGCAGGACATTCGCTTCTGCGAGCTCGAGGGCCGGCGCATCGCGTACGCGACGGTGGGCGAGGGCCCCTTGCTTCTGTTCGGGGGGCGATGGGTCACCCATCTCGAGGAGGAGTGGGAGGAGCCTCGCCTGCGGAGCTTCTACGAAGCGCTCGCGCGCACCCACCGCGTCGTGCGCTACGACCGGCTCGGAGCCGGCCTCTCGGATCGGACGTTCGTCACGCCGACACTGGAATCGGAGACGCGGGCGCTCGCGGCCGTGCTCGACGCCTGCGGCGGAGCGCCGGCGACGGTGTTCGCCTGTTCGTGCGCGGGCCTCGCGACCGCCCGTTTTGCAAGCGCGGCGCCGGAGCGCGTGCGCAAGGTCGTGTTCTTCGGCGGCTACGTCTCACGCGACGACATCCCCGACGCGACGCGACGCTCGCTCGTCGATTTCGTCCGGACGAATTGGGCGCTGGCGGCACAGATGTTCGCCGGCCTCAAGGTGCCGCACGCGAGCGGGGACGAGATCGCGGCGCTCAGCCGCTATCAGCGGCGGTCGGCTGAGGCGGGGGTCGCTGCGGCCTTCCTCGAGCTGGACCTGACCGCCGACGCGCGGGCATTCCTGCCGGGCGTGACCATGCCTGCGCTGGTCTTGCACCGTCGCGGCGACCGCACAGTTCCGATGGGCCACGGCCGCGAGCTCGCCTCTCTGCTCCCGAACGCACGCTTCGTCACGCTGAGCGGCGACTCGCACCTCCCGTGGATGGACGACCAGCGCGAGCTCCAGCGAGCGCTCGCTGGCTTTCTCGACGATGCCGTCCCCGTGGAGTCGAACGGCGATTCCCCGCTCTCCCGGCGCGAGACCGAGGTGCTGCGTCTCGTCGCCGCCGGTCTCTCCAACCGCGAGATCGCGTCGTCGCTCGTCCTGAGCGAGCACACGGTCCACCGGCACGTCGCCAACATCCTCCGCAAGCTCGCGCAGTCGTCCCGGGCTGCGGCGGCCGCTCACGCCACTCGGGCCCGTCTGATCTAGCACGTCGGTCGTCGCTATGCGGGCTCGGCGGAGGCTGCGGCTCCGGCTGCGTCCTCGTGCCGGTGGTGCAGGGCGAGCTCGATCCCGACGTTTGCGACCACCGCGGCGGCGAGCAGCGTGAGCACTGGTAACGGGTCGAGCCCGCCGCCGAGGAGGGCGAGCGCGAGCGCGACGAGCGCGACGCCGAGCCGCAGCCAGAGGTCGACGTCGCGCCGCGACCGGCTCGAGACGAGGTGGATCGCCGCGAGGGCCGCGAACGCCATCGCAACGCCGACACAGAGGATCCAGCGGCTCGCGTCGGCGAGCTCCGCTCCGGCCGTGTCCTTGATCGCGAACTTCAGGCCCACGCCGAGGGCGATGACGCCCGCCATCAGCGGGAGGTGCGAGTAGAGGTATCCCTGCCCCGCCCAGATCGAGCGCCCGAGGAGCGACTCGCCGTCGAGATAGTCGAAGTAGAGCCACCAGAAAGAGGCGCCGAGCGCGAAGCCGAGCCCCGCGGCGAGGCCGCTCTCGAGGTTCCAGTTGACCGAGTCCGTGCCGAGCACGACTGCGAGCACCGTCTCCCCGAGCACGATGATGGTGAACAGTCCGACCCGCTCCGGGATGTGCGAGGCGTGGACGGGGACGACCGCGATCCGGCTCCGGCTGGCGAGAGGGGTTCCGAGGTCGATCGCGAGCGCCGCCGCCCAGATCCAGTAGCGCCACGGCGGCTCGACCAGAGCCGACACGAGGATCAGGCCGGCCGCGACGGTGAATGCCGGGATGTACACGTTCAGCAACGGCCGTGCCGCCGGCAGGTGCAGCCAGGCGCGCGCATTCAGCGCGATGACGAACGTCCGGATAGCGACGTAGGCGAGCGCGAAGGCGACGGTGCTCCCGGCCGCGGCGTCCGGGATGACGGACGCGAGCGCGCCTACTGCGAACATGCCGCAGAGCATCAGGACGCGGTGGACGACGTCGTCCGTGTCGAAGCGATCGGCGTAGAACGTATACCCGACCCACGCCCACCACACGGGTACGAAGAGGCCGCAGAAGATGAGGAAGCCCTCGAGGGTCATGTCGTCGGAGAGCGCGTTCGAGAGCTGCGCGACGGCGACGACGAAGACGAGGTCGAAGAAGAGCTCGAGCCAGGTCGCACGCCGGTCGTCCTCGACATCCCCCAACGTGCGTAGCCGGGGCGGAGCGAGGAGACGAGATCGCGGCTCGGTCACGCGCGCACCGTAGCGACGCACCGGTCCATGGCTACCTCGCGGTTCAGACGCCGGTCTCAGAGGTCAGCAGCGCCGAGCGCACGATAGGTCTCACGCGCGGCGGCGACCCCGAGCGAGAAGGTCTCGAGCAGCATCCGCTCGTTGGGCGAGTGGGTATGGCTGTCCGGCAGCGCGAGCCCGGTCATGACCGTCGGGAGCCGACGCTCCGCGAGGGTTGCGAGGACGGGGAGCGTTCCTCCCGCTCGCACGATCAGCGGCGGTCGGCCGAACACGCGGCCGAAGGCCTCGCCGGCGACCGCGAGAGCGGCGGTGTCGCGCGGAAGCACTGCGGGCGGGGTCAGCTCGGACTGCACGTCGAGCGTCGCTCCCGCCGGCAAGGCGTCGCGAAGCAGCCGCTCCGCAGCGCCCGCGAGCTTCTGGGGATCCTGGCCCGGTGCGACGCGGACCGTCACACCCGCCGAGGCGCGCGAGACGAGCGTCGTGTTGCGGAGGCCGGGCTTTCCACCGACGATGCCGGTCACGTCGAGCGAAGGCTCGACGAAGGCGCGAACGTAGAACTCCTCCGCTGCGGTCGGATCGAGCGGGACGGCGCCTACGCGCTCGAGCTCCTCAACGCCGGGCGGAAGCTCGCGCCAGCCCGCGACTTCTTCCTCGCTCGGCGGCGAAACGCCTTCCCGCAACGGTTCCGGCAGACGGCCGTCGCGCGGGAAGAGAGCCGTCAGCGCCTGCGCGAGTGCGTGGATCGCGTTCAGCGCCGTGCCCCCGTAGTGGCCGGAGTGGAGGTCGCGCTCGCCGGTGCGAACCTCGAGGTCGAGCGCGATGAGGCCCCGGGTGGCGACGACGAACTCGGGCGTGTTTCGCCGCTTCATCCAGCCGTCGAAGACGACGCAGGCATCGACGGGAGCCGTGTCCGCGGCGAGGAAGCGATTGATCGCGTCACCGCCCGTCTCCTCCTCGCCGTCGCAGGCGATCCGGAAGCCGACCGGGAGCCCGCCTTCGACGAGCGACTCGATCGCCTTCAGCTGCATCCAGAGCTGTCCCTTGTCATCGGCGACACCGCGCGCGTAGAGCCATTCCCCGCGAACCTCGGCCGTGAAGGGGTCGCTCTCCCAGAGCTCGAGCGGATCGACCGGCTGCACGTCGTAATGCCCGTACACGAGGACGACCGGTGCGCCCGGCGGCCCGGCGATCTCGCCGACGACGAGTCGTCCCTCCTCCCGGACCTCGGCCTCGCCGCCCAGGCGTCGAACCGTGCTCGCCACCCACTCGGCTGCCCGTACGAGGTCATTTGCCCGCGTCGGGTCCGCGCTCACACTCGGGATGGCGAGGAACTCGCTCAGCTCCTCGAGCCAAACCGGCGGCAGCGGGTTTGACGCCACCGCGCTTCAGCGATCGACGTGGAGCGCGTCGCCCTGCGCGCCGAGGACGAGGTCGCGCTCCGCATCCGGCACGTGATCGCGCGGCACCGGCGCCAGCGCCTCGAAGAAGGTGACCCCGCGCGGGGACTCGAGCGCGTGCTCGACACCGCGGTTGACGACGGCAACGTCGCCCTCCCGGAGCTCGCGGGTCTCCGATCCGATGGTCATGGTCACGGAGCCGTGGAGGATCACCATCAGTTGCTCGCTCTTCTCGTGGCTGTGGCGGGCCACCGTCGTGCCAGGCTCATAGGTGACCCGGCAGACGAGGACCTGCTCGCCGCCGATGGCGTGGAGCCGGACGGACGGGAAGATCGGCCACGGCTCCACGCCGTTCCATGTTCGAAAAGGCGAGCTCAGGCAGGCACCTCGAAGCGCATCCCGCCGGAAGAGGCGGTGTTCACGGAGAGCTCCTCGTCGAAGACGACCTTCTTACCCTCCCGACGCGGCTGATCCTCGCCTGCCGCCTTCCGTTCGAGCGCGCGCAAGACCCGCTCGGGCGTGATCGGCAGCTCCGTGATCCAGACGCCAATCGCATCGTGCACGGCTGCCGCGATCGCCGGCGGCTGCGGGTTGTTCGCCATCTCGCCTATGCCCTTGGCCCCGTACGGCCCGTCGGCCGATGGGTTCTCGATGAGCACCGTCTCGATCTCGGGGAGCTGCTCCATGCCGGGTGCGAGGTAGGCGCCGAACTGGCCGCCGCGGTGCTCGATGTCGGGGTAATACGGGTAACAGGTCTCGAGCACGCCGAGCCCGAGGCCCATCATCGCGCCGCCCTCGATCTGCCCCTCGACGAGGGTGGGGTTGATCGCGCGGCCCACGTCGTAGCACTGCACCAGTCGCAGGACGGTGACCTCGCCCGTCTCGTCGTCCACTTCGACCTCGGCCGAGCAGGCTGCGTACGAGATGGCGGAGTGGGGCGGGAGATCGACCTGTCCCGTCTCCGGATCGGTGATGGCTGCATACGGCTTCAGCTGCGCGCCGGTTCCCGTGATCAGCTCACCGTGGCCGAACGTTGCCGCACCGGCGACGTCGGGGACCGACATCTTCTTCTGCGGTGCGCCCTTGGCGATCACGTCGCCGTCCACGATCTCGAGGTCGGCGGCATCGATCTCCATCTCCTTCGCCGCCACGTCTAGGATCCTCTCCCGCACCTGCTTCGCCGCCTTCAGCACCGCGTTGCCGGCGACGAACGTGGCGCGCGAGGCGAACGTCCCCGTGCAGAGGGGGGACGAGTCGGTGTTCGAGTTGTCGAAGGTGACCCACTCGTAGGGCACGCCGATCGTCTCCGCCACGATCTGGGACTGGATCGTCTTCGCGCCGTTTCCGATGTCGGCCGTGCCCGAGAACACGTCGATGCGACCGTCGGGCTTCACCTTGATCCAGGCCTGTGACGGGTCGCCGTTCTGGTTCATCCCGGTCGGGTACTCGATTGCCGCGCTGCCGCGGCCTCGGTGCTTGGCCATCAGTGCTCCTCCGGGTTGCCGACCTGCGCGACGAGGTGCTCGGGGAGCCACTCGCCGGCGCGCGGGTCGTTCGTCATGGACCGGTACTCGGCCGCGAGCTCGTGCCCGGCGGCCTGCGCGATCGCCTGGATGGTGGGGACGGTCGAGGGGTCGGTGTAGACGACGCCGTTCGGAGAGGTGTCGCCGATCCGGTTCGCATTCTTCAAGCGGATCTCGAGCGGATCGAGGCCCAGGACCTCGGCGACTCGGTTCATGTGTGTCTCGACGGCGAAGGACACCGAGGTCACGCCGAAGCCGCGCATCGCCGTCGTCGGTACGCGGTTCGTGAAGACGACGTAGCCGTCGAACGAGAGGTTCGCGATCGTGTACGCGCCCGTGTGGTGGAAGCTGTGCTTCGTCAGGCCGTACGGCGAGAAGCGCGCGTACGCGCCGGAGTCGTGCAGCGTGAGCATCTTGCGGCCGAGGATCCAGCCGTCCTCCGTCACCGCATCTGCGATCTCCATGTGCCACGGCGCCCGGGTCGAGGAGCAGAGGAACTCCTCCTCGCGCGTCCAGCGCCACTTCACGGGCCGTCCGGCCTTGAGGGCGAGCAGTGCGCTCATCGTCTCCGTCGCCGTGTCGACCTTCCCGCCGAATCCGCCTCCGGTCGTGCCGCCGACGAACTTGAGCTTGTTCAGCGGCCACTGGAGGTGGGCGGCGACGACTCCCATGGAGAAGTAGAGGGCCTGGGTGCACGAGTAGATGGTGAGACGGCCGTTTGGCTCGGGCACGACCTGGCACGTCTGCGTCTCGATCGGCGCGTGCTCGATCGCGGCGGGACGGTAGACGCCCTGGACAATCGTGTCCGCTTGCTCGAAGGCGGCGTCGACGTCGCCTTTCCGGATCTGGCGGCAGTCCATCTCGTTCTCGAAGTGCGGGTACCAGTTACCCCAGTGATGGATCTTGGGCGCGTCCGCGTCGAACGCCTTGCGGACGTCGAGTAGCGCGGGCCGCTCCTCGAACTCGATCTCGATCGCCTCCGCAGCGCGCGCCGCCGTCTCCTCGTCCTCCGCCGCGACGAGCGCTATCGGCTGACCCTTGTAACGGACGTCGTCCTCCGCGAGCAGGGGCTCGTCCGCGGGGATTCCGAGCGCGGACAGGTGGCCGTAGACGTTGAGCGGGACGTCTTCGTGCGTGATGACCGCCCGTACGCCCCTCATCTCCGCCGCAGGGCGCGTGTCGAGCTTCGTGATCCCCGCGTGGTGATGAGGTGACCGGAGTGCCTTCGCCCACAGCGTTCCGGGGACCCGGACGTCGTCGACGTACACGGTGCGTCCCGTCACGTGGGCGACCCCGTCGTAGCGCGGGATGCGTGCGCCGACCGCCTTCATGTCACACCTCCAGCGACGGTCGTGTACTTCCCGACCGCCGTCGTCGTGAGGTCGAACGTGTCGCCGCGGGCGGCAGACGCGACCGCCTCGATGATCTTCACGTACCCGGTGCAGCGGCAGACGTGGCCTCCCAGAGCCTCGATGATCGCCTCGCGGTCATCGGTGCCGCCCCGGTCGAGATAGGCCTGAGCGGCGAGCAGGAAGCCCGAGGTGCAGAAGCCGCACTGGGCTGCGTAGTGATGGACGAACGCCTGCTGGATGGGAGCGAGATTCGTGGGGCTCCCGAGGCCTTCGACCGTCGTGATCTCGGAGCCCTCGAGGTAGGCGATGGGAACGAGGCACGACCGCCGCGGGGTGCCGTCGACGAGTACCGTGCAGGCCCCGCAGCCGCCCTGCTGACAGCCGGCCTTCGGCCCCGTCACGCCGAGCTCCTCGCGGAGCACGAAGAGGAGCGGCGTGGTCGGCGCGCTCTCCACCGCGTGCGAGACGCCGTTGACGACGATGTTCATGCGGCCTCCTCGAGTCGGGCGAGAACGCGGCGGACGAGGATGGGGAGCGTTCGCTCCCGATACCACGCCGACGCGAGCGCGTCATCGTGAAGCTCGACGTCGGCGAGCGCGGCGCGGGCGGCCTTTTCGGGGTCGCTCGCCGCGGCTTCGGACGCAGGCAGACGACGCCCCCATCCCCCGACGCCCGTTGCCGCGAGCCTGATCTGCCCGTCTGCGCCGCGCGCGCCGGAAACCGCGAGGGCCGTGTAGTCGTGGGTATGCGGCCGATCGAGGCTCGCGAAGGCACCTGCGGCCGGCTTCTCGAAGGTCACGTCGAGGAGCAGGCGCTCGCTTCGCTTGGGCAGGAACTCCTCCAGAGGCTCCGTGCTGATTCCGTCTTCCCCCGCGGAGCGGGCGATCGCGGCGACGGCGAGCAGGGCGCCTTGGAGATCCCCTCGCGGTACGTCCGCGCCCTCGCCTGCGCACAGGTTGCCGCCGAGCGTTCCCTGAGAGCGGATCTCGAAGTCGGCCACATTCGCGGCACAGACGCCGACGGGAGCGGGGAGATCGACGAGCTCCTGCACCGATGCGCCCGCTCCGATCGTCACCCGTGAGCCGTCGCTCTCGATCCCGGAGAGCCCTGCCCGCCCGAGCAGCACGATCCTCGAGGGTGCGCGGCGGCCGTACGTCAGGTCGGCGAGCACGATCGTGCCGCCGCCGATCACGGTGACGCCGGAGCCGTCTCCGAAGGCCTCGATCGCGTCTTCCGGAGACGTCGGGATCAGGACTTCCCCCGCGGCGGGTCTGACGTCAGGGATTGCGGTCATCTACCACCATGCCTTTCGTCGGTCGGCCGCGCGTTCGTCGGCCTCGCGCCGAGTCTAACCCCTACGCGATGTGGCGAAAGTGATCGATTGTCGATGAGCCCGACTTCGCGGGAGCGCAGCCTCCGGCTAGTCTCCGGCGGTGACGTTCCGGACGATCGACGACCTCGAGGCGGCGCTCCGCGCGGCGGACTATCTGCCGGACCGGGGGCTCTCGACGGCGCTCTTCCTCTCGCTGGCGCTCGAGAAGCCGGTGCTTCTCGAAGGGGAGGCGGGAGTGGGGAAGACGGAGGCCGCGAAGGCGCTCGCGACGGCGCGCGGCGCCGAGCTCATTCGCCTCCAGTGCTACGAGGGCCTCGACGTCGCCCACGCCGTCTACGAGTGGAACTACCCGCGACAGCTTCTGCACATCCGGGCGGCGCAGGAGGGAACGGTTTCCGAGGCGGAGCTGTTCGGACCGGACTTCCTCATCAGGCGCCCGCTGCTCGAGGCGATCGACTCGGACGATCCGGTCGTCCTCCTGATCGACGAGCTCGACCGCGCCGACGAGGAGTTCGAGGCGTTTCTTCTGGAAGTCCTGTCGGACTTCCAGATCACGATCCCGGAGCTCGGCACGATCCGCGCACGCCGCCGACCCGCGGTCGTCGTCACGTCGAACCGGACGCGGGAGCTCCACGACGCGCTCAAGAGACGTACCCTCTACCACTGGATCGGTCACCCGAGCCTGGAGCGGGAGCTCGAGATCGTGAAGCTGCGGGCGCCCGGCGTCCCCGAGCGCCTTGCAGCCGAGGCCGCGGCCTTCGTCCGCGGCCTCCGCGGGCTCGAGCTGGTGAAGCCTCCCGGCGTCGCCGAGACGATCGACTGGGCCCAGGCGCTCGCCGCGCTCGGACGGCAGGAGCTCGACGCCGAGGTCGTCGAGCAGACCCTCGGCTCGGTCCTCAAGTACCGCGAGGACATCGAGGCGGTCCGCGACGACGCTCTCGCCCGCCTCGTCGAAGAGGCGAAGGCCTCCGCCCCCCGAGGGTGAGGTGACCCATGCCGGGTGATGCTGTTGTCCGCCATGTCGTCACCTTCGGCCGGGTGCTGCACGAGGCCGGGATCGAGGTCGGGCCGGGACGTGTTCAGGACGCACTCCGCGGGCTCGCCGCGGTGGAGCTCACCTCGCAGGACGACGTGTACTGGACGCTGCGGCAGACGCTCGTCTCGCGGCACGACGAGCTCGACGTCTTCGACCGCGCGTTTCGAGCCTGGTTCCTGCGCTCGCCCGTCCTCGCGCCGCCGCGGGTCGTTCCGGCGCGACGCATCGCGCGTCAGGCCCTCGACAGGTCCGCGAAGGGAGCCGACGGGGACGAGGCCGCGAGCGACGGTCGCTCGATCGTGCTCGGCGCTTCGGTGCAGGAGATCCTGCGCGAGAAGGACTTCGCCGACATGACGCCGGACGAGTTCCGCCGCGCGAAGCAGCTCATCGCTGCGATCGCGCAGTCCCGTCCGCAGCGCGCGTCGCGCCGGCGGTATGCGGACCCGCGCGGCAACGTCCTCGACATCCGCCGCCTCGTTCGCCGCTCGCTGCGAACTGGGGGCGACCCTCTGGAACGGCCGTTTCGCGCCCGCAAGTCGGTGCCGCGGAAGCTCGTCCTCCTGTGCGACGTCTCCGGGTCGATGGTCCTGTACACGCGAGCGCTGCTGCTCTTCCTCCACGCCGCAGTCGGCTCCGGTCGCGGAGTCGAGGCGTTTGCGTTCGGGACGCGACTCTCGCGGCTCACCCCGGACCTCTCGAAGCGTGACCCGGAGGCGGCGCTCGACCGCGCCACCGCCGCTGCCGTCGATTGGGGCAGCGGAACGCGCATCGGCGCGTCCGTCAAGGAGCTGAACGACTTCTACGGCCGGCGTGCGCTGACGCGGGGCGCGGTCGTCGTCATCCTCTCGGACGGCTGGGAGCGCGAGGACTGCGCGGTCCTCGGAAAGGAGATGGCGCGACTCCAGCGGGCCGCGTACGCCGTCGTCTGGGTGAATCCCGTCAAGGGAAGTCCCGGCTACCAGCCGCTCGCAGGGGGCATGAAGGCGGCACTCCCGTTCGTCGACCGTTTCCTTCCCGGACATAATCTTCGCAGCCTCGAGGAGCTCTCGGCCGTCCTCGCGGGCATCGAAAGGAGGCATGCAGCGTGAAGGAGATCCTTCCAGAGGTGGAGCGCTGGATCGAGAGCGGCGAGGACGCGGTCGTGGCGACCGTCGTCGCGACCCGCCGCTCCGCTCCGCGCCCGATCGGCTCGAGTCTCGCGATCTCGTCCTCGGGCGCGATCTGCGGCTCGGTGTCCGGCGGCTGTGTCGAGAGCGACGTCTACGAGAAGGCGCAGGAGGTCTTCGAGAACGGCGAGCCGCAGCTCGTGACGTACGGGATTTCCGACGACGAAGCCTGGAGCGTGGGGCTTCCCTGCGGCGGGGAGATCGACGTGTTCTTGGAGCGTTTGACGTAGGTGGCTCTTCTCGATCGTCTCGCGGCGCTTCAGGAGAACGGCGGGCGGGCCATCCTCTTCACGGTTCTCGAGGGTGCGGACGCGGGCCGGAAGCTGCTCGTCGTCGAGGATGGGGAAACGGTGGGAGACGCCCCCGCCGAGCTCGCCGCGGAAGCCGACGACATCCTGCGCTCGGGGCGCAACCGGCTGCTCGATCTCGACGGAGCCCGGGTCTTCGCGGAGTGGTACGGCCCTCCGCCGCGCCTCCTCGTCTACGGTGCCGTCGATACGGCAGAGGCCCTCTGCGCGGCGGCGAAGCTGCTCGGTTGGCAGACGATCGTCGCGGACGCGCGGGCGAAATTCGCAACCCGGGAGCGGATCCCCTCGGCGGACGAGCTCATCGTCGCTTGGCCCGACGACGCTCTCGCCCGGGTTGCACCCGATCATCAGACGGCCGTCGTGATCCTGACCCACGACGACAAGTTCGACGAGCCGGCACTCCAGGGCGCGCTCGCGACGGAGGCGTTCTACATCGGGGCGCTCGGCTCGCGCCGGAATCAGGAGCGCCGGCGGGAGCGACTCCTCGCTGCGGGCATCGGCGAGGACGAGCTGACTCGGATCAGCGGGCCCTGTGGGCTCGACATCGGAGCCGACACGCAAGAGGAGACCGCGGTCTCGATCCTCGCGGAGATCCTCGCCGTTCGTGCGCGGCGGACCGGAGGTCGGCTCAAGGACTCGGCGCTGCGTATCCACGCCGAGGCGCAGGTCAGGTAGCGGACGCCCGTCTCAGCTCTCGTGCTCCGCTCGCTCGGCGTCCTCGTCGTCTGACGCGGACGTCCTGTCCTCGGAGATGGTGTAGGCGCTCAGCCTGCTCGAGAGGCCCTGCATCCAGCCGGTCTCCTCGGGCTCGTCGCCGGGCTCCTCGCTCGAGCGCCGGCGGCGATCCTTGCCGGCGCGCCGATCGGCCTTCGTGGGCCGTGAGTGCGGAGGCCTCGTCTCCTGCGGTGTTGCCTCCTCGGTCCGTTCGGTTCGCCCGAGAGTGAAATCGGTGACCTGCTGCCTTCCGAGCCCGGCGAGATCGGGCTCGTCCGAGGCCGGCGGCCGCTCGGACTCGGGGACGATGATGTAGTCGGGGAGCGGCTCCGGCTCCGGCTCTGGTTCCGGCTCGGGGGCCGGCTCCGGCTCGAAGATGCGGGCCACCTCGGCGACCGGCTCGGGCTCCGGCTCCGGCTCAGGGAGCGGCTCGGGCTCCGGCTCTGGTTCCGGCTCGGGGGCCGGCTCCGGCTCGAAGATGCGGGCCACCCCGGCGACCGGCTCGGGCTCCGGCTCCGGCTCAGGGAGCGGCTCGGGCTCCGGCTCTGGTTCCGGCTCGGGCTCCGGCTCCGGCTCGAAGATGTGTGCCACCTCGGCGACCGGCTCGGGCTCCGGCTCCGGCTCAGGGAGCGGCTCGGGCTCCGGCTCGGGCTCGGGCTCCGGCTCGAGCACGAGCTCGGGGCCGCTCGAGTACTCGGGGACGTGTGCGGGTGCGGAGCGCTCCTCCCACGCTTGCTCCGCGGGCGGCTCGGACTCGGGCGGGAGCCACGGCTCGGCCGCCGCAGCAGGCTCCGCCCCCTGCGCATCGACGAGAGCTTGGAGCGGAGCGGGCTCGGACGGAAGCTCTACGACCGGAGGCGACTCCGGCACGGGCTCGAGCTCGGGAGCCGCCATCGGCTCGCGGGCCAGAGTGGGAGTGGGTGACGGCGCCCACAGCGGTTCGGGCCCGACGACCTGCCTCTCGCGGAGCTCGAGACGACGCACGCTCCCGCTCACCGTCCGCGGAAGCCCTTCCACGAACTCGATCTCACGCGGGACCTTGTGACCGGCCATTGCCTCGCGCGCATGCTCGCGGATCTCGGCGACGAGACGATCGGAGCTCTCGACTCCCGACTCGAGCACCACGAATGCCCTGACGTACTGACCCCCTCGCTCGAGATCGCGCACGCCGACGACGGCCGCCTCGGCGACTGCGGCGTGCTGTGCAAGCGCGTCCTCGATCTCGACGGGCCCGAAGCGGCGCCCGCCGCTCGTGATGACGTCTCCCGCTCGCCCCAGGAGCCAGAGGAAACCGTCCTCGTCGCTCGCGGCGATGTCGCCCGTGATGTACCAGTCCCCGCGAAACGCGGCCTTCGTCTCGTCCGGAGCGTCCCAATATCCGGCGAAGAGCGACGGTGGCCGCCCGCCCACCGCGAGGTCGCCCTCGACACCCGGCGCGACCTCGTCTCCCTGGTCGTCCACGACGGCGACCTCGAAGCCCGGGAGAGCCACGCCGAGCGATCCGGCGCGGAATCCGGGACCGGCGCCGTTTGCCACGACGATGCCCGTCTCGGCCTGTCCGTAGCCGTCGCAGATCGTCAGTCCCCAGGCCTTCTCGAAGCCGGCGATCACGTCTTCGGGAAGATGGTCGCCGGTGGATACGAGCCGCCGAACTCGGGGCGGCTGATGATGCTCGAGGCGATTGACCCCGAGGAGCGCGCGGTACTCGGCGGGCGACTGGCAGAGAACCGTGATGTCGAGCCGGCGCATCATGTCGAGCCGCTCCTTGGGATCGAATGTCCCTTCGTGGAGCACGGTCTCGGCTCCGCGTGACCAGGGGCCGAGGAGGACGTTCCAGACGGCCAGCGGTGAACTCGAGTCAGCGGTGCACCACACGACGTCGGCGGGGCCTGCGTCGAGCCAGTGCTCCGCCGCGACGCGCGCAGCGAAGGTCGCTCCATGTGTTTGAGTGACGCCTCTCGTCCCCGTCGCCGTGCCCGAGGTGGAGAGAACGAAGGCGGGGTCTCGTGCGGACGTGTCGTGCGTCGGCGCCTCTGACGGGAGGCTCGAGACATGCTTGCGAATCTCGTCGACGTACAGCACGGCCGGGCGCTCGGCGGTCCTCGACACCTCAGCCTCGGCTGCGTGTCCCACCAAGACCAGCGCTGCCCCCGATCCCGCGATGCGAATGTCGAGCGCCGCTCCCGACATCCTCTCCGGGCAGGGAACGGCGACGGCGCCGACCTTGATGATGCCGAGCATGATCTCGAGCCAATCCGTGTTCTTGCCGACGAGGACGAGCACTCGGTCGCCCGGCTGGACCCCGTTCTCACGCAGGAGCGACGCCCAGCGGGCTGCGCCCTCGGCCATGTGCAGGAAGCCGCGCGGCTCGATGACGCCGTCGCGGCCCGCAAACGTCAGGGCCCTGCGTTTCGGGTCGCGGGCGAGAACCTCGACCACGTCGCGTGTGAAGTTGAAGCGGTCCGGAACGCGCCAGCGTCCCTCGACGACCGCGGGAACGAGAGCAGCCTCGTCGTACGAGCCCTGTCCGTCGACGAGCGCAGCAGCGTTTTGACGACGGCGTCCCAGTGAAAGCAGCTTCACGGCAACTCCATTATCGACCCGAACCGGCCGAAAGCTAAGCCCTATCAGGCACTTCGTTACACGATGCCGAGCTCGGCCGCGAACGGTGGGTCAGCGGGAAGGTGCTCTGGAACCCGGAATCCGCCCGCTTCCTCGAGCGCTGCGATCCGCTGCTCGAGCGGGGGATGCGTGTTGAAGAGGCTCGAGAGCGCGAGGACGCCGCGTCTCTCCGAGTCGACGCGATCGGTGGGGCTCTCGACCCACAGATGTGCGACCGAGGTGTCGGCGTACTGGACCGTCGTCCCATCGAGCTGGAGCCTGCGCAGTGCGAGGCCCATGGCTTCCGGGTCGTTCAGGATCTCGGCGGCGCCCGCGTCCGCGAGGAACTCGCGTCGCCGCGAGAGGCTCATGCGCAGGAGCAGGGCGGCGTACGGAGCGAGGATGAAGCCGACGATGGCGAGAACGAGCACGAGGGCGCCCGTCTTGCGCGAGCGCCCACCGTACGCGAGCCCCCGAAAGCCGACGTCGGCGATGAGCGCGATGACGCCGGCGAACACGGTCGCCATCGTCATCAAGTAGGTGTCGCGGTTCCGAACGTGCGAGATCTCGTGTGCGATGACCGCTTCGAGCTCCCGCTGAGGCATCGTCCGCAGGAGCCCCGTTGTCACGCCGACGTAGCTCGTCGTCGGCCGGAGCCCGGCCGCAAACGCGTTCGGCGCCGGATCGTTCACGATGCGCACGTCGGGCGTCACGGGCAGCCCGGCGCCGATCGAGACGTTTTCGACAAGCCGCCGGAGCGGCTTCAGGTCCTCGGCCCCGACCTCGTCGGCACCGGTCATGCTCGCGATCATGCTCCGGGAGCGGGCGAGCGCGAACAGCCCGTAGACGACGGCGAAGGCGAGCGCCAGCAGCCCGAGCGAGACGTCGAACGCCAGTCCCACGAGACCCCCGACGACGGCGAGCAGCACGAGGAACCCGAGGACCACGATGCCGCTCCGGACGCGGTTCGCTCGGATCTGCTGTTGCAGGGTCACGTTGCGAAAGAGACCCGCGGGAGCTCCGTGTCGCCTTCCGCGGAGAAGAACTCTCGTGCGCGGAAGCCGAACGGTGTGGCGAAGACGAGCCAGGGGAAGCTCTGGATCGCGGTGTTGAAATGCATCACGGTCGCGTTGTAGTAGCGGCGCGCAGCGCTGATCTTGTCCTCGGTGTCCGTGAGGTCGTCCTGGAGCTGCAGGAAGTTCGCGGACGCTTTCAGGTCCGGGTACGCCTCCGCGACCGCGAAGAGACGCCCGAGCGCCGCGGTCAGCCCTGCGTTCGCCTCCGCCGCGGCCGCGGGTGACCGGGCTTGCCTGAGCGCAGTGCGTGCCTGCGTCACCGAGTCGAAGGTCTCCCGCTCGTGCGCTGCGTAGGCGCGGACGGTCTCGACGAGGTTCGGAATGAGATCGGTGCGGCGCTGGAGCTGCACCTCGATGTTCGCCCAGCCGGTCTCCACCTCGTTACGGAGCCGCACGAGGCGGTTGTAGGCCAGGACGAGCAGGACCACGAGCAGCGCGAGGACGCCGAGCAGGATCCAGAGCCAGATCACCGCGACCCTGCTTCGAGAGCGCGGGCGAGTTTCTGCTTCCCGCCGGAGAGGACAGGCTCACCGTGCGAGAGGAGGACGCGCTGGACGGGGAGGTCGAGGAGTGGTGCGAGCGACGTAGCAAGGTCGGTGGGGCTGGTCTTCTCGGGGAGCCACGACCTCGGGCACATCCGGATCCCGCCCTTGCCGTCGCCGAGCAGCACGTCGCCGGGGACGAGCGACCGATGCTGGGGAAGCCAGAACACGACCTCCGCGGCCCGCGCGGTTCCGATCGCGACGATGCTTCCCGGAAGCTCGTCACCGGAGCGAAACACGTCGGTCACCGTGCCTGCGCGTCGCTCGATCGCACCGCGTCCCCGCGACGGCGCCCAGACTCGTGCCGAGTAGCGCTCCACCATCGCGGCGGCGCTGCGTGTGTGCCAAAACACGGTGACGAGCACGTGCACCAGTCCTCCGGCGCGCGCGACGTCACCGTCGAGCGCACGCCAGAAACGGGCGGTGTCCTCGGGAGGGAGGAGCGGGTCGATGAGGACGACTCCGTCCGGCGTTTCACAGTAGACGCTTCCGACGTTTTCCTTCCACTCCTCGTGGTAACCCGTCCAACGCCACAACGCGGGCGCGATCCGCATGACGTCCACCGCCTTGACTCTAGTGGGGGCGAGGCTCGCCTCGTCCCGAGTACAACCGAGTCGGTCGGTTCGGCTGAACCGAAGGCGTGGCCGTCACGTATGGTCGGGTCGAGTCGTAAAGGGAGACCAAGGGAGGCTGCATGAGAGGAACACGCTTCGTGCTCGTCGCAATGCTCGCCGGACTCGCACTCGCCGTCGCCGGCTGCGGCGGTGACGACGAAGAAGGCGCTGCGACCGAGACCGAGACCACGACCGAGACCACTGACACCGGTGGAGCGGCAGCCGGTTCGAAGCTCGTCGGTAGCGTCGCGTCGGACGACTTCGTGATCACCCTCCAGACCGAGGACGGGTCCGACGTCACGAGCCTTCCGGCCGGGAGCTACACGCTCGAGATCGTCGACAAGTCGGACATCCACAACTTCCACCTGACGGGACCAGGCGTCGACGTCTCGAGCGAGGTCGGTGAGCAGGAGGACGAGGACTACGACATCGAGCTCCAGGCGGGGACGTACAACTACGTCTGCGACCCGCATGCGAGCCAGATGAGCGGAAGCTTCGAGGTCACGGGCTAGCGAACTGCACGAGACATCGTCGTGACGGGCGCCGCGGCCCGCGTCGCGGCGCGGCTCGGGCAACCCGCCGGCGCCCGTTGGTTCCACGCGCCCGGGCGCGTGAACCTGATCGGCGAGCACACCGATTACAACGAGGGCTTCGTCCTTCCGCTCGCGATCGATCGCTCGTGCGTCGTCGCCGCCCGGCCCGGGATCGCGGTGCGCGTTCGTTCGCTGGATGCGGACGGCGACGTCGGGATACCCGCCGACGGGAGCGCCGCGCCCGAGACCGTCACCCCGACGTGGGGGCGCTACGTCGCGGGGGTCGTGCGGGAGCTCGCCGCGCGAGGCCGGCCGGCGGCCGGGCTCGACGCGATGCTCGCCTCCGACGTTCCACTCGGCGGGGGCCTCTCGTCGAGCGCCGCTCTCGAGGTCGCCTGTGCGACGGCGCTCGTCGGCGTCGCCGACTGGGAGATCGAGCCGGTCGAGCTCGCCGAGGCCTGTCGGTCGGCGGAGGAGACGGCGACCGGCGTTCCCTGCGGGATCATGGATCAGCTCATCTCGGCTGTCGGCCGCGAGGGCGCTGCGCTCCTGATCGACTGCCGGTCGCTGGAGACTCGAACCGTTCCGCTTCCCGCCGGCCTTGCCCTGCTCGCCGTCCACTCCGGAGTCACCCGCTCGCTCGACGCGAGCGAGTATGCGGCGCGGCGCCGGGCATGCGAGGCGCTCGCGCACCGTCTCGGTGTCGCTGCGCTGCGCGACGCGACTCCGGGACAGGTGGCGGACGACCCGATCGGGCGCCATGTCGTCACCGAGAACGAGCGCGTGCTCGAAGCTGCTCGGGCGCTCGAGGCCGGCGATCTGACGGGCCTCGGGCGCTTGCTCGACGAGAGCCATATGAGCCTGCGGGACGACTTCCGCATCTCGACCCCCGAGCTCGACGTGCTCGTCGAGGAGCTCCGTTCGGCCGGAGCGCTCGGCGCGCGCCTCATGGGCGGCGGCTTCGGCGGCTGCGTCGTCGCGGCCTGCGAGGACACCACGGTGTCGAGCGTCACCGAGACCGCGACGGCCCGCTACCGCGACCGGACCGCCCGGGAGCCCACGGCCTTTCGATGCACTGCGGCGGGTGGCGCCGGCGCCCTCGATCCGCCCGCATGAGCGCATGTGTAGCGCTTGACAGGCGCGGCGAGAGTACATTGACTCTCCGCCGATCCTTGATTTCGTCGAACGGAGGGAGAAGTGATGTCCGATAGGACAGAGGGGCGCCGCCCGCGATGGTTCCATCGCGGGACGGCTCTTCGACTCGCGCTCTTAGGCTTGGTCGTCACGGCGCTCGTCGTGCCGGCCGCCGGCCAGGGCAAGCAGGCCGCGCCGAGCCAGGAGTGCCAGCTCGAGGTGTTCTCGTGGTGGACTGGTGGTGGTGAGGCCGCCGGACTCACGAAGCTCATCAACATCTGGAACAGGAACAACGCGAACTGCAAGTTCAAGAACGAGACGGTCGCCGGTGGTGCCGGCTCGAACGCGATCGCCGTTCTTCAACAGCGGCTCGCGGCCAACGATCCTCCGGACTCGTTCCAGGGTCACGCAGGCTCCGAGCTTCGCGACTACATCACGGCGGGCGATCTCGAGCCGATCGACTTCATCTACAAGCAGTTCCGCTTCGACCGGTTCTTCCCGAAGTCGCTTGTCAGCCAGATCAAGTACAAGGGCAAGCTGTACTCGGTGCCGGTGAACATCCACCGGGCAAACATCCTCTGGTTCAACCCGAAGGTCTTGCGGGATGCTGGCATCACCCCGCCGAAGGCCAATCAGAGCTACACCTGGGGCCAGTTCATCGCGGCGCTCAAGAAGGCAGATGACGCCGGGGTCATTCCGCTCTCGCTCGGTCAGCAGTGGACGCAGATGCATCTGCTCGAGACGGTCATGATCGGCACCCTCGGGCCCGCGGGTTGGGCGAAGCTCTGGACTGCCGGAGGCAGCTGGTCGAGCCCCAAGGTGAAGATCGGGCTCAACCGTTTCAATCAGCTGCTCGGCTTCACGAACTCGGACGCAGCGTCTCTCACGTGGCAGGACGCCGGAAAGCTCGTGGCCGACGGGAAGGCCGCCTTCAACATCATGGGCGACTGGCAGGACGGCTACTTCAGCGGCTCGAAGGCGGGCGACAACCTCGCGCTCAAGCCGAACCGTGACTACGGCTGGACGGCCGTGCCCGGCACGAGCGGCGTCTACGACTGGCTCTCGGACAGCTTCACGCTGCCCAAGGGTGCGCCGCACCGTGCCGCCGCGATCAAGTGGCTTGGCTTCCTCGGCAGTAAGCGGGCTCAGGACACGTTCAACCCGGTGAAGGGGTCGATCCCCGCCCGGCAGGATGCGAACGCGCGTCTGTACGGCCCGTATCTCAAGTGGGCGCTCAAGCAGTGGAAGACGGACACGCTCGCCGGCTCGCTTGCACACGGCGTCGTCGCGAGCAATGCGTGGAAGACGCAAATCGACACGGCTCTGGGCCTCTTCCTGCAGTCGAAGGACGTGGCGAAGTTCCAGAGCGCGCTCGTCGCGGCGCACAACAAGAACACGTAGGAGATGGAGTAGCTCGAGAAGATCGGAGGAATGCCTGCGACATTGACGCTCGGGGTCGGGTCTTGCGTGTCTGCATCGGCGGGACGCGCAGGGCCTGACCCCACCGTCGACGCGGGTAGCGATCGATGAGGAGATGGCGCAGATGGGGCCCCGGGCTCCTCCTCGTCTCGCCCTCGATCGCCTTGATCGCCGTTTTCGTGTACGGCCTCATCGGCTGGAACGTCAAGGTGTCGCTCTCCGACTGGCGTCAGGCGCAGCAAACTTCTGGGTTCGACACCAGCGCGTATTCGGAGCTGTTTCCTCCCAATAGCGATCCAGCCTGGGTCCTGGACGTGTACCACATCGTGATCTTCACGGTGGTCTTCATCGTGGGCGCTCTGCTCATGGGGGGGACGCTGGCCTTCTTGCTCGACAAGGGCGTCAGGGGTGAGGGTTTCTTCCGCGCGGTCTACCTCTTCCCGTTGGCGGTGTCGTTCATCGCCTCCGGCATCGTCTGGCGTTGGCTGATGAACCCGGCCACAGGCGACCGAGAGACCGGGCTCAACGCCGCATTCGACAGGCTGGGTCTCGGATTTCTCTCGAACGAGTGGTGGCAGAGCACGGCGTGGCCGTGGGACAGCCGGGGTATGGCGGCGATGGCGATTCCGGCGATCTGGGCCCTCTCCGGGTACATCATGGCCCTTTACCTCGCGGGCTTCCGCGGCGTCCCTGAAGAGTTACGGGAAGCCGCCCGCATGGACGGTGCGTCCGAGTGGCGTGTCTACCGCCACGTCGTGTTCCCACACCTGACGCCGGTGACGCTCTCCGCGCTGATCATCCTCGGCCACATCTCGATCAAGGTGTTCGACCTGATCGTCGCCATCGGGAGCAAGCAGCTGATCACCCAGACGCCAGCCGTCTACATGTGGATCCAGATCTTCGACGCGCGCGACTACGCGAAGGGCGCCGCGATCGCGACGCTGCTGCTGGTCGGGATCTCGGTGCTCATCATCCCCTACCTCGTCTACACCGTTCGCTCGGAGAAGCGCGTATGACACCGCTCGCCTTCGGCTCGCGGTCCCGGGGGAAACCATGTTCCCCCCGCGCTGCCCCCTTCTTCTTGAGAACGTGGGGAACCTCCCGGTTCCCCACACCCCTCCACGCTCATAGGCCGGAGACCGGCCTATGAGCGTCGCGCCCGCACCGATTCCGGTCGAGGCGGTGCGCTCTCGCAGGCGGCGCGACAAGGAGGCTGGCACTGCCAAGTACCTCGCGCTCCTCTTCTTCGCGCTCCTCGTGCTCACACCCGTCTACATCCTGCTCGTGACGAGCTTCAAGGGCGCGGCCGAGACGGATCCGAGCCATGCGTGGACGCTGCCGCAGGAATGGACGATCGACGCTTGGCGTCGGGCATGGGACGAGCTGTCCCCGAACCTTCGGAACAGTCTTTACCTCGTCATTCCCGCGACTCTCATCTCGACGGTGCTGGGCTCGCTCAACGGCTTCGTCCTCTCTCGCTGGCGTTTTCCGGGGTCGGACGTCGTCTTCCTGTTCCTGCTCTTCGGGATGTTCATCCCGTATCAGGCGATCATGATCCCGCTCACGCAGCTGTTCGACGACGTCGACTTCCCAACCGGCATCCCCAGGCTCGTCTTCGCACACGTTGTCTATGGAATTCCGATCACCGCCCTCATCTTCCGCAGCTACTACGCGACGATTCCGGAGGACCTCATCGAGGCGGCGCGCATGGACCGCGCCGGGATGCTCCGGACATACTGGTCGGTCGTCTTGCCGATATCCGCGCCGGCGTTCGTCGTCACGGCGATCTGGCAGTTCACGTCGATCTGGAACGATTTTCTCTTCGCCGTGTTCCTCATCACCGACCCGATCAGCTGGCCGGTGACCGTCGCACTGAACAACACCACCGGCTCCCTCGTCACGCCGTACAACCTGCAGATGGCGGCAGCCATTCTCGCCTCACTGCCGACCTTGATCGTCTACATCCTGCTCGGCCGCTACTTCATGCGCGGCCTGATGGCCGGCGCTCTGAAAGGCTGAGGTATGGCTGAGATCGTCCTGGACAAGCTGGCAAAGCGGTTCCCAAATGGCTTCGAGGCGGTCAAAGACCTCTCGCTCGAGATCGGCGAGGCGGAGCTGCTCGTCCTGGTCGGCCCCTCGGGCTGCGGCAAGACGACGGCGCTGCGCATGATCGCGGGGCTCGAGGACATCAGCTCCGGCGACCTTTACATCGGCGGACAACGGATGAACGACGTGCTCGAGCGGGACCGCGACATCGCGATGGTGTTCCAGAACTACGCGCTCTACCCGCACATGACGGTGGCGCAGAACATCGCCTTCAGCCTCAGGCTCGCGAAGCGGCCGAAGAGCGAGATCAGGGAGCGCGTGCAGGAGACGGCACGGCTCCTCGGCCTCGAGGAGCTGCTCGACCGACGCCCGAAGCAGCTCTCCGGCGGGCAACGCCAGCGGGTCGCCATGGGACGCGCGATCATCCGTCAGCCGCAGGTGTTCCTCATGGACGAGCCTCTCTCGAACCTCGACGCGCAGCTTCGGGTGCACATGCGCGGCGAGATCGAGGCGCTCCAGAAGCGGCTCGGCGTGACCACCGTGTACGTGACCCACGACCAAATCGAAGCGATGACGATGGGCGACCGTGTGGCGGTGCTGCGCTCCGGCGAGCTCCAGCAGGTCGGAACGCCGACCGAGGTCTACGACCGGCCCGCGAACCTCTTCGTCGCCGGCTTCATCGGCTCGCCGCCGATGAACCTCGCGCGCGGGACGATCGAGAGCGGGGACGGAAGGCCCACGCTGCATCTCGGTAGCGAGAGGATCGTGGTTCCAGCCGAGCTCGTCCGCGAACGCGGGCTCGAGTCCTGGTTCGGGCGGTCGATCATCGTCGGGCTCCGGCCCGAGGACCTCGAAGGGCCGCCCGAGGACGGCGCGGCGCGAGACGGTGTGAAGCTCGAGGCGAGGATCGACCGAGTCGAGGCACTCGGAGCACAGATCCTCGGCTTCTTCACCATCGACGCGCCTCCCGCGACGAGCGAGGCAATCGCCGAGGCAACCGGCGGGGGACTCGACGAGGTCGCGCTCATCACGCGCGAGGGAACCCCCTTCTGTGCGACCTTCGAGCCCAGGAGCGGCCTGCGGGTCGGGGACGACGTGGACGTGAGCGTCGACGTGCGTCACCTTCATTTCTTCGACCCGGAGACGGAAACGGCGATCCGCACCACATGAGTGACCCGCTTCGGATCGGGTTGCTTTCGACCGCGGCGATCAATCTCGAGATCCTGAGCGCCGCTGCCGACTCGCAGGCCGTCGAGGTCGTCGCCGTCGCGAGCCGTGACGGCGCGCGGGCGCAGGCGTATGCACACGAGCACGGAATCGCGAGGTCGCACGGCTCGTACGACGCGCTGCTCTCCGACAGTGAGGTCGACGCGGTCTACGTCTCGCTTCCGAACGGGCTCCACCACGAATGGACGGTCGCGGCGGTCGAGGCCGGGAAGCACGTGCTCTGCGAGAAGCCCTATTCGCGGCGGCCCGACGAGGTCGAGGAGGCGTTCGATCGCGCCGAGGCTCGGCGGCTCGTGTTGATGGAGGCCTTCATGTTCCGCCACCATCCGCAGACGGCGAAGGTGAAGGAGCTGGTGGACGACGGCGCTGTCGGTCGCGTGCGGCTCGTGCGGGCGGCGTTCAGCTTCATCCTCCAGGATCTGCACGACATCCGGGCGAGCCGAGAGCTCGAAGGGGGTGCGCTCATGGACGTCGGCTCGTACTGCGTGTCGGGAGCACGGCACCTGGCGGGGGAGCCCGAGAGCGTCACGGGCGAGCAGATCGTCGGGCGGACCGGTGTCGACATGGCCTTCCACGGCACCATGCGCTTCCCAGGCGACCTGGTCGCGCAGTTCGACTGCTCGTTCGCCCTGCCGCGCTACCAGCGGCTCGACGTCGTCGGAGACGAGGGCTGGCTCCTCGTCGACGCCCCGTGGCGCATCGAGGGAGAAGGCGAGCTCCTCTTGCGCCACTTCGAGCACGTGACGCGAATCGAGGTCCCGCCGGTCGACTCCTACCGGCTCGAGCTCGAAAACTTCGCGGACGCGATCGCCGGGAGAGCGGCCCCTGCTCTCCCGCGAGCCGATGCTGTCGGCCAGGCGCGCACGATCGACGCCCTCTACCGCTCGGCGGAGGAGAGGCGGACGATTGATCTGTGATGGTGGGAGAAGCGGAGCTACCATGGGCGTCGAGGGCACATCGAGGGTTCGCGCATGGGCGACAGCAAGCGCAGTTCCCCGCAAGGGGCGGATCGGGCGGAGCAATGGCTCGGGCCTGAACGTGGCGCGCGCCCGCGACCGTGGGCCTATCGCGAGCTGCTTCTAGGAGCGAACGACGACGGTACGGAAGACCGCGGCCTGAGCTCGCTCGCTGCGGACCTCGCGGTCGATCTCGCCGAGCTCAAGCGGATGCAGAACGAGCTCTACGACCACGTTGTGCGGATCGCCAGGCTCGAGGGACGACTCCAGGCGCTGATGTCCGCACAGCATGGAGAGGTCATAGTGCGCGCGGCCGCGCCGGCCGACGAGATCCGGTCCCTTCCTTCGGGCCCCATCCGCACGCACGGTTCGCTCGAGGCGGGGAGCTCACTCGCCCGCTGCGAAGGCTTTCGAGTGGAGTCGCCGAGCGGTTTCGTCGGTTTCGTGGAAGGGCTTCGCTTCCTCACCCGAATCGACGAGCCCGATCTCCTCGAAGTGCGCGGGGGCCGATTTGGGCGCGAGCTCATGTTGATCCCCATCGAGGCCGTCGAGGAGATCTCGCTCGCCGAGGAGCGGCTGCTCATTCGCACCACGCCTCGACTACAGGACGACTACGTGCACGAGCTCGTCAACCGACTCCGCAAGGCGCTGCACCATCCCGTTCGTAGTGAGTGAGCTCTCTCAACGATGCTCCAAGCGCGTCAGGTGTGGAGCGGCAGCGGCTCGATCGTCCCGTCCGCGATGCGCCAGGCCGCGAGCTCGCCGGTCCGGACCGTGTGGATGACGTAGGGGCGCCCGGCCCAGAGCCCGATGTTCTCGACGTCGGTCTTCGAGGGCCGGGGCGGGGAAGCGACGTGCGAGTGGAAGACCGCCAGCTCGTAGCCGTCGTCCTCGAGGAACCAGGTCTCCGGTTCGACGTCGAGCTCGAAGCGATAGGGCGACTCGGCCGCGTTTCGCCCACGGACGTAGCGCTCGGCAGTGCCGGCGCGGAGCACGAGCAGGCCGCAGGCCTCGTTCGGGAGCTCGTCCTGCGCGTGCTCTGCGAGAGCGTCTCGGACGGACGCGGGGATCACCACCAGACCGAGCGCTCCATCGCGGATTCGACGTCGTCCGCATCCCAGAAGCCGGCTGAGAGGTACTTCCAGCCGCCATCCGCGAGCACGCAGACGATCACGCCCCGCTCGAGCTCGGCCGCGAGGCGGAGCGCAGCGTGGATCACCGCGCCAGAGGAGATGCCTCCGAAGATCCCTTCGCGCTCGAGCAGCGACCGCAGCCCGGCGACGGACTCCCCGTTCGAGACGAGCAGCTTGCGATCGAGCTTGGAGACGTCGAGGATCGGCGGCACGTAGCCGTCAGCGAGCGAGCGCAGCCCCATCACGGGGTCGCCCGGAAGAGGCTCGGCGGCGGCGACGACGACCTCAGGGAACGACTCCCGAAGCCGCTCGCCGGCTCCCATCAGCGTCCCACCGGTGCCAAGGCCCGCGACGAGCACGTCCACCTGCTCGAGGGCCGAAGCGATCTCCTCGCCGGTGCCCTCGTAGTGCGCCCGCGGGTTCGCCTCGTTCGCGTACTGGAACGGCATGAAGAACGAAGGGTCGCGCTCCGCGAGCTCGAGCGCGAGCCGGACGGCGCCGTTCGAGCCCTCCTCCGCAGGCGAGTCGACGATCTCCGCGCCGTAGAGGCGGAGCAGCCGCCGCCGCTCCTCGGTCACGTTCTCCGGCATGACACAAGTGAGCGAGTAGCCGCGGAGCTTGGCGACGAGCCCGAGCGAGATCCCGGTGTTGCCGCTCGTCGGCTCGAGAAGGCGTCGTCCCGGCTCGAGCTCGCCTTGGGCCTCGGCCGTCTCGATCATCGCCTTCGCCACCCGGTCCTTGATCGATCCTGTCGGGTTCTGGCCCTCGAGCTTCGCGAAGAGGCGCACCTCGGGCTTCGGGGATAGCCGGGGCAGCTCGACGAGCGGCGTCGAGCCGATCAGATCGAGCAGAGACGCCGGATGCGTGCGGGCTACGGAGTCTCTCGGGTCAGACCCCACGGGGTCTGACCCCACCGGCCATCGCCGGCAGCAGGATGACCGTAGCCCCGTCCTCCACCACCGTCTCGAGCCCGTCGAGCGTCCGGACGTCCTCGCCGCCGAGGTAGACGTTCACGAACGAGCCGAGATCACCGTTCTGGAAGAGTTGTGAGCGAAGCGCCGGGAAGCGCTCGACGAGGTCGTAGATCACGTCGCCGACCGTCTCGCCGTGCGCCTCGAGCTCGCGGACGCCGCCGACCTCGGAGCGAAGCATTGGTGGAATGCGAACGCGCGTCATCGATCCAGCTGGAGCGGGGCGTTGCAGAACTCCACGTAGTCGATGTAGTCGGTGATCGTTGGGCTCTCGCCGCAGACCGGACACTCGGGGTCTCGTCGCACGATCACCTCGTCGAGCGTCGTCCCGAGCGCGTCGAACAGGAGCAGGCGTCCGGCCAGCGAGTCGCCGCGCCCGAGGACGAGCTTGAGTGCCTCGCTCGCCTGGATCGAGCCGATGATCCCGGGCAGCACGCCGAGGACGCCGCCCTCGGCGCAGCTCGGTGCGAGCTCGGGGGGAGGCGGATGAGGGAAGAGACAGCGATAGCAGGGGCCAAGCCCGGGGGAGAACACGGTCACCTGTCCCTCGAAGCGGAAGATCGATCCATGGACGACGGGAATCCCGTGCCACACGGAGGCGTCGTTCACGAGATACCGCGTGGGGAAGTTGTCCGCGCCGTCGACGATCACGTCCCAACCGTCGGCCAGGATGCGCTCGACGTTCTCCGACGTCAGGCGCTCCTGGAAGGCAACGACCTCGACGTCGGGGTTGAGCGCCTCGACCGTCCGCTTCGCCGAGAGGACCTTGGGCTCGCCGAGTCTCTCCGTCGAATGGACGATCTGCCGCTGCAGGTTCGACTCGTCCACGACATCGGCGTCGACGATGCCGAGCGTGCCCACGCCGGCAGCTCCCAGATACAGAGAGGCCGGTGACCCGAGCCCGCCCGCTCCGACGAGGAGGACGCGTGCGTCGAGCAGGCGCTGCTGGCCTTCCTCGCCGACCTCCGGGATCAGCAGGTGGCGGCTGTAGCGCGCTCGCTGCTCGCTCGAGAGCGCCCGCGGGATCGTGACCTCGAACCCGTTGCGCTTCCAGTCTGCGAAGCCGCCGTCGAGGTTCACGACGTCCTCGTAGCCGAGCTCCATGAGCGTCTTCGTCGCGAACGCGGAACGCGAGCCGCCGGAGCAGTAGACGACGAGCGGCCGGCTCCTGTCGGGCACGAGGCCTTCGACCCGCTGCTCGAGGCGGCCGCGGCCGGTATAGACGGCGCCGGGAATGTGGCCTTCGTCCCACTCGTCCGGCTCCCGGACGTCGACGAAGAGGGGAGACTCGGAGGCCTGCAGCCGGTCGTGCGCCTCGATCGTCGAGATCTCCTCGATCTCGTCCCTCACCTGTGCGAGCAGCTCTCTGTAGGTCGCCATTACTTTCCGAACTATAGCGGTGGTCTATCGGGGCAGATCTGCCAACCCGAAGGAGCGGGCGTCTCGAGCGTGCGCGGTACCGCGGCTATCGTCGGTGCCGGTGGACGCTCGTCACCGTGTCGTGCTTCTCGTCGCAGCCATTGCGCTCGCCGCAGCCGGGGTTGTGGCGGTCGCCGTCGTGTCGTCGGACGACGGCAAGTCCGCGGCCACGGCCCTGGAAACCAAGCCCCGCCGCGGACGACCGCCGCTCTCGCTCGCGCTCGGTTTCCGCGAGGACGCCGAGGCGCGTGACCTCGCGCGCGCGACTGAGCTTTACACGAGGGGGCGCCTGGAGGCGGCGGGCAAGATCTTCGGCCGATACGGCTCGCCCGAGGCGCGCGTCGGAAGTGCGTACTCCCTCTGGCCCGGCGGCTCCGTCGAGCGCCTCGAGCAGCTCGGCAACCTCTATCCGAAGAGCGCAGTGGTCCAGCTCCACCTCGGGCTCGCACGACTCTGGGCTGGGCGCGGCGATCCCGTGTCGGCCTGGCGCGCGGCCTCCGACGCCGAGCCGGACACCCCCTACGCGGTTCTCGCGTCGAACGTGCTCCACCCGAACCTGCCTCGCGGACTTCCGACCTTCATCCCATCCTTCTCTGCTCCGGCCGAGGTGACGTCGCTCCCGGCGAAGCGCCAGCTCACAGCCCTCCAGGCGCGCGCCACGAAAGGGGGTCGGAAGGAGTGGATCCTCTACGGCATCGGGCTGCAGCGCGTCGGCAGGCCCGTGTCAGCTGCGCGCGCGTTCGAGCGGGCCGCACGGATCGCTCCGCACGACGCGGAGGCGCAGGTCTCCGCAGCAGTCGGTACGTTCGACAAGGACAGCCCCGAGCGCGCATTCGGACGGCTCGGGCCACTGACTCGGATATTTCCGGATGAGCCCACGGTGCGCTTTCACTTGGGCGTGCTCCTCCTCTGGACGGGGCGGGTGCAGGAGGCCGAGCGCCAGCTGCGGATCGCTTCGCGCACCCAACCCGGCTCGCCGCTCGCACGCGAGGCCGCCCGCTACCTCGAGACGATCCGTCGTGCGAGGTCTTGACGCCGCGGGCCGCCGGTGCGTCCCACGCTTTCGGACGGGCCTTTTGACGCCGACCGTCCCGGCGACTACGGTGTGACCCGCTGGAGACGAAGGGGGTTGGACTGGCCGCCGCAGGGGAACCGGAAGCGCTGACCCGTCGAGCGCCGATCGACGAGATTCTCGCGACCGACGAGGCGCAGCGCCTGATCGAGACCGGCCTGCAGAGCGGGCGCCTCGATGCGGACGAGGTCGCGCTCGCCCTCGACGAGCTCGCCCTCGATCCCGCGCAGATGGACGAGTTCTACGCCGCGCTGGACGAGGCGCAGATCGAGGTCGTCTCGGCGGACGATGAAGTCGAAGTGGAGCTCGAGGCGCCTGCGGAGATCACGACCGACGCCCTGCAGCTCTTCCTCAAGGACATCGGGCGCGTTCCGCTCCTCACCGCGGCGCAGGAGGTCGAGCTCGCAAAGCGGATCGAGCGTGGCGATCACGGCGCGAAGCAGGCGATGGTGGAAGCGAACCTGCGGCTCGTCGTGTCGATCGCAAAGCGCTATCGCAACCAGGGCCTGCCCTTCCTCGATCTGATCCAGGAGGGCACGATCGGGCTAGTGCGCGCAGCGGAGAAGTTCGACTACCGCAAGGGGTTCAAGTTCTCGACGTATGCGACCTGGTGGATCCGGCAGGCGGTCGCCCGTGCGATCGCGGACAAGGGGCGCACGATCCGGATGCCGGTCCACGTCGTCGAGAAGCTCAACCGCATCCTTCGTGCCGAGCGGAAGCTCCGTGCCGAGCGCGGGCGCGAGCCGACGACCGAGGAGATCGCGCGGGACCTCGACATGTCGTGCGACGAGGTCGAGCACATACGGCGGAGCGCGCAGACGCCGGTCTCGCTCGAGAAGCCGGTGGGCGACGACGACGAGTCCGAGTTCGGGCACTTCCTCGCCGACGAGTCGACGCCGCTGCCGGACGAGCTCGCGGAGACGGCGCTCCAGCGCGAAGCGCTGCGAACGATCTTGGGTGCGCTCTCGGAGCGCGAGCGCCGCGTGCTCGAGCTGCGCTACGGCCTCGACGGTCAGCAGCCGCGCACGCTCGACGAGGTCGGGCGTGCGTTCAACGTCACGCGCGAGCGCATCCGCCAGATCGAGCACCAGGGATTGAAGAAGCTGCGGGCACTCGCAGACGCCCAGCGCGTCCGCGACGTCGCCTGACGCCCCTCGCCGGCTCCGGCTCCCGCCGGGCTGCTTTGCGGGCCCCCGGGAAAGTGCGAAGCACTTTCTGGGGCAGGATCCCGGCTCGGCCGGCGCCGGCGAGCGACGTCAGGAGCGTCTCGGTGACTAGACTCGCGCCCGTGGGGCCGGGCCACGAAGAGCTGCGCGACCAGCTTGCGGAGCTGATCGCGATCCCGTCCGTGAGCGCTGACCCAGCGCACGCGGGCGACGTCGAGGCTGCCGCGAACTGGGTCGCGGCTCGCATCCGCGAGGCAGGCGGCGACGCGGAGGCGCGGCCGTGGAACGGTGGACGCCCGCTCGTCGTCGGTGAGATCCCTGCCTCGAACGAGGCGGCGTCGGCTCCGACGGTACTCTGCTACGCGCATTTCGACGTCCAGCCGCCCGACCCGCTCGAGCTCTGGGATTCCCCGCCGTTCGACCTCGTCGAGCGCGACGGAATGCTCTACGCGCGTGGGGTCGCGGACGACAAGGCGCACTTGTTCATGCTCGTCGAGGCGGCGCGCCAGCTCGCCTCACGAGGGGAGCTGGCGATCAATCTCCGCTTCGCACTGGACTCCGAGGAAG
Organism: Actinomycetota bacterium; assembly: GCA_046727975.1. Lineage (GTDB taxonomy): Bacteria > Actinomycetota > Thermoleophilia > Gaiellales > Gaiellaceae > GMQP-bins7. The sequence goes on from JBKPDR010000030.1 coordinate 73,766, forward strand.
AGGTGGGCGGACAGTCGATCGTCGAGTGGGTCGCCCAGGACACGCGCGGTGCGGACGCCGCGATCGTCCTCGACGGAGACATCGTCGAGCGGGGCGTGCCGACCTTCTACACCGCGCTTCGCGGTCTCTGCTATTTCCACGTTCGCGTTCGTACGGGCGAGAGAGATTTGCACTCCGGCCTCTTCGGAGGTGCCGCGCTCAACGCGACGCACGCGCTCCTCCAGACGCTCTCGGCGGTCCTGCCGTCGCACGGGCGGCTCCCGGACCCGCTCCGCGTCGGGATCGCCGATCCGACGCCGGAGGAAGTCGCCGACTGGGAAGCGATGACCCCCGGCGAGGACGTGCTTGCCGAGGTCGGCGCCCGAGCGGCGGACGGTGCGGCGGCAGGAGAGTTCTATGTGCGCACGTGGGCCGAGCCGTCGGTCGACGTCCACGGCCTCGCGGGTGGGTCGCCCGATCTGATCAAGACCGTGCTCCCGGTGGAAGCGCGCGCGAACGTCTCCATCCGGCTCGCGCCCGGGCAGTCCGCAGCCGAAGTGGCGCAGGCGTTCGAGCGTCTGCTCCGAGATGCGGCCCCGGACGGCACCGAGCTCGAGGTCGAGCTCGTCTCGCACGCCGAGCCCGGCCTCGTTGCTCCCGACGCGCCCGCGCTCGCGCTCGCCCGCGAGGCGTTCGAGCGGGTCCTGGGGTCACCCCCCGTTCTCGTGCGCGTAGGTGGGTCGATCCCGATTGTCGCGAGCCTCGGTGCCCGAGGGATTCCCTCGATCGTGACCGGCCTCGCGACGAAGGACGCGAACGCGCACTCCCCGAACGAGCGCTTCCCCGCCGAATACCTGACCCTCGGTGTCGAGGCGGTTCGCGAGACGTACCGCCGGCTCGCAGAGCTCCAAGAGCTCGCGTCGGGATGATCAACCATGTCGAGACGCGGCGACGCTGGTCGACGCGATGCCGCGTCCTCGGTCGCGTCCATACCGGCTTGAGATGGACGCTCTCTGCGTCCTTGCCTCGCGTCAACCAGCATCCGCCTCTCGACGGGTGACCACTCCGAAGCGAGCTCTGAGCGCTCCCTTCACGAGCCCGCTCGCGGCGGAGCTCGCGGGCGACGTGCTCGAGCGATTCCTTCGCTACGCAAGGATCGACACGCAGGCCGCCTACCGTGCGCCGCGCAGGCCGAGCACAGAGAAGCAGCTCGAGCTGTCGCGACTCCTCGTCGACGAGCTCCGCGAGCTCGGCCTCGTCGACGCCGAGCTGACGGAGAGCGCGACGGTCTTCGGCTCGCTCGGGGCGACCGCGGACGGCCCCGTCCTGGGGCTCATCGCCCACGTCGACACGACGCCGGACGTCAGTGCCGCCGGCGTGTCGCCGATCGTCCACCGGGCCTGGAACGGGGCGCCGATCGAGCTTCCCGGTGATCCCCGCCAGGTGCTCGACCCGGCGCAGCTCCCCGAGCTCGCAGCGCGTGTCGGGCACGACCTCGTCACGAGCGACGGCACAACGCTGCTGGGCGCCGACGACAAGGCGGGGATCGCCGAGATCGTCGCCGCGGTTGCGTACCTGGCACGTCATCCGGAACGGCCACGCGCACCGCTTCGTATCGCGTTCACGGTGGACGAGGAGGTCGGCCGAGGGGCGGAGGACTTCGATCTCGACTCGTTCGGCGCCGACGTGGCGTACACGCTCGACGGCTCCGGGCTGGGCGAGCTCGAGATCGAGACGTTCTCGGCCAAGTCCGTCCGCGTAACCATCCGTGGCCTCTCCGTCCATCCCGGGACTGCGAAGGGAAAGCTCGTCAACGCCGTCAAGTTGGCTTCGCAGCTGGTGATGTCCCTCCCCCGCGACCGCCTCTCACCCGAGACCACAGAGGACCGCGAAGGCTATATCCACCCTCACCGAATCATGGGCAACGCGGAGGAGGCCGTCGTCGACGTCATCGCGCGCGACCACGACGACGATCTGCTCGAGCGGCACGTCGCGCTTGTCCGGGGACTCGCGGAGGAGGTCGCAGTGCAGGAGCCACGGGCGCACGTCGAGGTCGAGGTCCGCGATTCCTACAGGAACATGCGCCCCTACATCGAGGAGAACCCACGCGTCGTGCAGGCGGCGCTCGAGGCGATTCGGCGCTCGGGCGTCGAGCCGAAGCTCGCGATCACGCGCGGCGGCACCGACGGCGCCGTGCTGTCGTCGCGCGGCCTCCCGACGCCGAACCTCTTCACCGGCGGCCAGGAATACCACTCCGTCCGCGAGTGGGCGAGCGTCCAGGACATGGCCGCAGCCGCCGCGACCATCGTCGAGCTCGCAGGAGTCTGGACCGAGCCGGCCCGGTAGGGCTTCGCAAAACGCCTGGCTATGCCGCCGGGCGGCGCTGGTCAGTTCCGAGGCAGCGCCCTCGGTCGCGCCGATAGCCCCGACTATCGGCGCTCCCTGCGTCCTTGCCTCGGAACTGACCAGCGCACCCCGACGACGAGCGACGTTCCGCCAAGCCCTACTCGCGGCGCTACGCTGGACGCATGCCCAGGCTCGTCGGCATCAACCACGTCGCCGTCGAAGTCGAGGACATCAGCGAGGAGCTTGCGTTCCTCGAGCGCATCTTCGACGACGTGCGGTTGCGGGGTCGCAGCGGCGGCATGGCCTTCGTCGACATGGGGGACCAGTTCATCGCACTGGCGAAGGGCCGCCCGCAGGCGAACGGCAGCGAGCACATCGGGCTCGTCGTGGACGACGCGGAAGAGACGCTTCGCCGGGCACGCGAGGCCGGCGCGCGCATCATCGGGCGCAACGACGTGCTCGATCCCTCCGGCAACCGCTGGCAGGTCGTCGACTATCGCGACATCCAGTTCTCGAAGGCGCAGCGCATCCTCGAGGGAATGGGGCTCTCCGGCTTGGAGAAGTCAGAGCGAGCGCTCGACGAGCTGCGCGCGAAGGGCCTCGCCGACTGAGTTTGTGCGCGGGAACGGAATCGCTTCAGTGCGCAAGAGCAGAATCTGCGAGCGCAGATTCCGCTCGCGCGAAACGTCTTGAATGCGCCCGCTACGCGGGCGCTTGGCGGGCGGATTCCGTTCGCGCGTGAATCCCTGAGCGGCCGTGAGGCGGGTCAACCTCACCAAGTGACACCTTGTCACTTGGCGTAACGTTCCACGAAATCGGAGCGAGCGAGGTCAGGCGTTGTGGACGCCGCAACCGAGCCATTCGTGGCCGAAGCGGCGCATCTCGCGCACGATCGGCAGGAGCGCCTCGCCCTTGGCGGTGAGGGCGTACTCCACGCGCGGCGGTGACTCGGGGTAGCTCTGGCGAACGACGATCTCCTCGAGCTCGAGCCAGCGGAGCCGCTCTGCCAGCGTCCGCGGGCTGATGCCGGCGCACGAGCGCTCGAGCTGCGTGAAGCGCCTCGGCCCCTCGGAGAGGTCGTGGACGATCAGGACCGTCCACTTCGACCCGACGATCTCGGCGGCGCCCGCGACGGAGCAGGTCGGCGCCTCATGGACGGGAAGCATCGTGCGTGTGGACACGGTCGAATTGTACGGTGAGCGGCCGCGGCCGCTCAGCCGGGTTTCCGGGCCGTGTAGAGCGACGTGAGCTGGGGCTCTTCGACTCGCCCGCCGAAGCGTCCACGACATCCCACCAGCCGCGCACATGGAGCGTCCCTCGCGCCTGTCGATGACGCCCCTGGCAATGTCAGTCCCAGGGAGGAGCGTTGTGAACCCAGCGGCCGCCGACCATCGTCGCCACCACCTCGACGGTCTCGAGCTCCTCGGGCGAGCACTCGAGCGGATCCCCACTGAGCACCACGAGATCGGCGAGGAACCCGGGCACGAGCTTTCCGCGACGGCGTCCGTCGCCCGTGAGCAAGGCAGGATTGACGGTGGTGGCTTGCAGCGCTTCCTCGACGGTGAGCGCCTGTTCGGGGTGCCACGCGGGCCGGTCGTCGATCGTCCTGAGGACGCCCGCTCGGATGCCGGCGAGCGGATCGAGCTCCTCGACCGGCGCGTCGGAGCCGTTGACCACGAGCGCTCCCGTATCCCACAACGACCGAAAGGCGTAGGCACCGTCGGCCCGCTCCGCCCAGAACCGATCGGCGAGATCGCGGTCCGAGGGAGCGTGGCTGAACTGGACGGAGCACGCGACCCCGATCGCCGCGAAGCGACCCACGTCCTCGGATGCGAGGCACTGCGCGTGCTCGATGCGCTGCCGAAGCCCGAGCGGCGCCCACTCGTCCCTCGTCGCCTCGAACGCATCGAGGGCTTCCCGATTCGCCCGGTCGCCGATGGCGTGCACGCCGAGCGGCCAGCCCGCTCGCGCGGCCTGCCGGATCACCTCTGCGAGCTCGTCGCCGCTCGTGATCTGCACGCCCGAGCCGTCGAGCATCCAGGCGGTTTGCGATCCGAGCGTGCCGTCCATGAACGCCTTCAGGTAGCCGATCCGAAACACGTCGTCGCCGACTCCGGTGCGGAGCCCGACGGCCTCGAGCTCGGGCAGCTTCTCGTACGGAACGGACTGCCAGACGCGGAGGGTGAGCCCTTCGCGCTCCGTCAGGCGCTGGAAGATCCGGGGAGCCCCGAGCCACCCGTCCTTGTCGTGGACGGCGACGACGCCGCGGCTCGCGGCGATACGGAGGCCTGCCCGCGTCGCCTCGACGAACTCGTCGTCGGAGGCCACTCCAAAGCGAGCTCGAAACTGCCAGGCCGACTCCTCCCGCAGCACACCCGTCGGCTCGCCCTCACCATCGCGCTCGACGACGCCGCCTTCCACGTCGAGGTCTCCCCGGGCGAGGGCCAGTGCAGCGGAGTTGAGCCAGAGCGAGTGGTAGTCCTTCGCCCACATGGCCGCCGGCGTCGATCCGGTCACCTCGTCGAGCGCTTCCTTCGTGGGCTGGGCCTCCCAGTCGGCGGACCGCCAACCGGTGCCGCGGATCCACGCGCCGTCGCGCGGATGCACCCGCACGCGCTCGAGCGCTTCTGCGAGCGTCCCGACTCCGTCGAGCCGTACGTCCCGCTGCGCGAGCGACCAGGTGGGGAAGTGGACGTGGGAGTCGGTGAACCCGGGCAGGACGCAGCGGCCGCCGAGGTCGACGACGTCAGGGCTCGGCAACGCCCGTTCGTGGGTGCCGACGCCGCCGGCGACCCGGTCCCCCGCGATCGGGAGCGCGCGTGCGACGGGCAGCGACGGATCCATCGTGCGAATCACGCCGTTCTCTAGGATCATGCGCGGCGACTGTACCGGCGAGAAGGAGGCGACCATGATCGATCATGCGGCCGTCAACACCCGTGACATCGATGCCGCGAAGCGCTTCTACTCGAAGGCGCTCGAGCCGCTCGGCATCTCGATGGCGATGGAGATGGACGACTTTGCCGGCTTCGCAAGTGACAAGGGCTTCCACTTCGGCGTGTTCAAGCGTGAGCCCGTAGGCGGGGCCCATGTCGCGTTCGCGTCCGACGACCACGCGACGGTCGACCGGTTCTACGAGGCCGCCATGGCGGCCGGCGGCAAGGACAACGGCCCGCCCGGCATCCGGGCGCACTATCACGAGAACTACTACAGCGCCTTCGTCCACGACGCGGACGGCAACAACATCGAGGCGGTCTGCCAAAAGCCAGAGACGTAATGGAGGAGATCCGGCCGGGCCTCTCGACGTGGACGGCGCCGCACCCCTCCTGGACCCCGGAGGAAGGTGGGCCCGAAGGGTGGGAGCAGGAGGTTCGTTCGTATGCGCTCGACGCCGGCGATGCGCTCGTCCTCTTCGACCCGCTCGTCTCTGCGTCGGAGGTCGAGGAGCTCGCGGCGGGAAGGCCGGTCGTCATCCTCCTCACCTGCCATTGGCACCGACGGAGCTCCGCGGAGCTGGTGGAGGCGCTCGGCGCGGTCGTGCATGCCCCGGCAACGGAGGTGCGTGACATCGGGCTGCCGGTCGCCCCCTTCGAGGTCGGCGAAGATCTTCCGGGCGACGTCGAGCCTCAGCCCGGCGGCTACTCCGACGAGTGCACGCTCTGGATCCGCGAGCACGCCGCCCTCGTGACGGGTGACGTCTTCCTCGCCGGGGAGAGGGGCTTCCGCGTGCAGCCCGACTCGTGGCTCGCAGAGGGCTTGTCGCACGAGGAGCTGCGGGAGCGACTGCAGCCGCTCCTCGAGCTTCCGGTCGAGCTCCTCCTCCCGACGCACGGCGATCCGATCCTCGAGGACGCGCACGAAACGCTCGAAAGCGCGCTGGAGACCTAGCGTGCCCTGGGAGCCGCTGTCCGACGAGCAGCTCGAGATCCGCGAGCTCGTACGGTCGCTCGCACGCGAGCGGATCGCCCCCCGCGCCGCAGAGATCGACGCCTCGCACGAGTTCCCCTGGGACGTCGTCGAGCTCTTCCGGGAGCACGACCTCTTCGGTCTCTTCTTCGACGAGCGCCACGGCGGCGCGGGCGCCGGAACGCTCCTCTCCCTCGTCGCGATCGAGGAGGTCTCCAAGGTCTGCGCGACCAGTGGCCTCATTCTCGCGGTGCAGGAGCTGGGCTCGCTGGCGCTCAAGCTCGCGGGGAGCGACGAGCAGAAGGAGCGCTTCCTCCCGCGGCTCGCGTCGGGAGACTCGCTCTGCGCGTACGCGCTGACCGAGGCGGGATCCGGGTCGGACTCGGCAGCGATGCGGACGACGGCCCGCCGGGACGGGGACCAGTACGTCCTCGACGGCTCGAAGCGCTTCATCACCAACGCAGCGGTCGCAAGTCTCTACACGGTCTTCGCGAAGACCGATCCTGGCCAGGGCCACTCTGGGATCTCGGCCTTCGTCGTGGAGTCGGACGCACCGGGATTCGAAGTCGCGCGCCTCGAGCCGAAGATGGGCATCTCGGGATCGACCACCGGTGAGTTGACGTTCGACGGCTGTCGGATCCCGGCTGAGAATCTCATCGGCGAGGAAGGCGAGGGGTTCAAGATCGCGATGCGGGTGCTCGATCGCTCACGGCCGGGAGTTGCGGCGCAGGGGCTCGGGATCGCACAGGGTGCAACCGACTACGCGCTCGAGTATGCGCGGACGCGCGAGACGATGGGAAAGCCGATCGCGGAGCACCAGCTCGTGGCCGCCAAGCTCGCCGAGATGGAGACCCGCTGCGAGGCTGCACGCGGCCTTCTCTACCGCTTCGGCCGGATGGTCGACGAGGACGCGCCGGAAGGTGAGCTGACGAAGGCATCGGCGATGGCGAAGCTCTCCTGCACCGACACCGCGATGTGGGTGACGACCGAGGCGGTGCAGATCCTCGGCGGATACGGCTACATCAAGGAGTACCCCGTCGAGCGCATGATGCGCGACGCGAAGATCACGCAGATCTACGAGGGCACGAACGAGATCCAGCGCCTCGTGATCGCCCGCGAGATGTTGAAGGAATCGCGCGCGTTCCTTCTGTCAGGAGTCGCATAGCGGAGGAGGCGCCGGCGGTGCGGCCGCGCCGGCGCCTCGTTCGAGAAGCTCGCACCCGCACCGCTGGCGGAGCCTCCGCGGATCCCCGTTACTGGCGCCCGCAGTGGACGAGGGCGTTCAGGCACCCGTTGACGAGCTTCTTGAGCTCCCCGGGCCTCCACGCGTTGAAGAAGTCCGCGTGTGCGCTGAACTGGCCTCCCGAGGAGAGCGACACGTCGTCCCCGCCCAGTGACGGATAGCGGAAGATGAGGGCGATGGACGGCACCGCCACGGGGTGCGTCGCCGGACAGCGTGCGCCCAGCGAGTACGCCATGTGGCTCTTGTGGTCCAGGCTGTCCAGCTGCTTGCCGTCCCAGCAGTTGGGGAAGCGAACATGGAGGCGCAGGGACGATCCCCGGGCGTCGGGGCACGACGGCACGGTGCTCGACGGCGCGAGCCCTCCCGCGATCCCGCAATTCCAGAACGTGATGCGCAGATCCTGCGGCATCGTCGCCATCGCGTCGCCCGCGATCATGCGCAGCCCGTTCGGGAACGTCCGGACCTGCTGAAGCGTCCCGCGCCGGTAGTAGATCGTGGCGCCCATAGGCGCGACGGCGGCCGCACCCTCATGGAGGGTCGGCATCCAGTACGCAGCGGTGTCGGCCTCGCGACGACACGACGTGCTTCCCGAGTCGAGCGAGCCGAAGGTCGAGAAGGCGTCCGTCGTCCGATTGCCGACGAAGCTGTGGTGGTGGGACGCGCCGGGCTTCCCCGGAAAGACGATCGGGTCGTCCGGCGCAAAGTGGCTGAAGCGGCAGTTCTCCACGAAGTTGACGCCACGCAGGTCGGCGCGTGTGACGCCCTCCTGATCGTTGCCGGGCTTGCCGCCGGCGAACGCCGCGGACCCTACGAGGGCGGCAAGCACGACCGCCCCCGCCGCGGCTGCGAAGAAGAACGCTGTTCTCACCTTCGAACCTCCCGTGCGAGTGATCCTCCGCCGCGAAGTCAGACACCGAGCGGTACGAATTCGTTCAGCAATGTGTGAGGCGCCCGTAAGCATTCGGTTCGGATCGCCAACTGCTTCGAGCGCGGGTGCGTGAGGTCAGTTCGAGGTCGAGGCGACCTCGACGACAATCGCCGCGGCACGATCGATCGAGAGCCGGTCTGTCGAGATGACGAGGTCGTACGCGGTCGGGCTCTCATCCTCAATGCGGTAGAAGCGTCGAAGGTAGTCCGCCCGGGCGGCGTCCGCTTCCTCCACCGCCCTGGCCGCCGCCTTCGCCGTCAGCTGTCGGGCATTCGCCATTCGCCGGCAGCGAACTGCCGGGGATGCGGTGACGAGGACGCGAAGTGCGTCCTCGCGCCCCGCGAGCGCGATCGACGCGGCGTGCGAGACGATGACGGCATGGCCTTGGTCCGCCGTCTCCTCGATCGCCGCCCTGATGAGCGCACGGAAATCGTCGGCCGAGAGGCCCGGCTCCCCGCCCGAGACGAACACGCCACCTCCTGCCGCCGCCGACCCGGTGGTCTTTCCGAGGTCCTCGACGAGCCTTTTCAGGAATGGCTTCCTGAGCTCCACGTCGGCGATGACATGGGGCTCGACTCCCGCTTCGCGAGCCGCGCGGACGATGATGCCCACGCCTATCAGGCGAAAGCCGAGGCCGGCGGCGACGATTCGAGCGACTTCCTCCGCGCCTGCACCGTCGGTGCCGGAGATGCAAACGACGGGGTACACGCCGCGACGTTAGGACGGCCGCACCGTGTCGTCAACCGCGGCAGGGTGCTCGTGCTCGCCCGGCGGCGTCGCCGCCGGATAGGCGCTGCGTACGTCGTCGACGTACGCGGCCAGCCGTTCGGCGAACGCCGGATCACGGATCTCGAGTACGTTCTCCGCATTCCGCTCGCCCGACCGGGAGAAGTTGAAGCTGCCTACGAACGACGTGTTGTCCGCGACCACGACCTTCGCGTGCATGAAGTCGTGCACCGACGTCGGCGACCATCGCGTCGAGACCTTCCCGCTGAAAGGAGCACCCTCGAGGATGCGCCGCAGCAGCGGGATCTTCCACTCACTGACGCCGTTGGTTTTCCATTGCCAGAAGACCTCGTCCACCTGCGTGTCGTCGACGACGCCTGCGACGGTGCACCGCCGCTCGTTCACGATCTCGACGAGGGTTCCGAGGATAGGCCCCGAGGTGAGCACGGGCGAGGCGATCCGGACACGCTCGCGCGCCTTGCCGATGGCCTTCGCGACTCGATGTGACAGTGCCTCGCCGTTCTCGGGGCAGAACCATGCCCGCACGCGGGCTCCGTCCACCTCCTCCGGGCGCGGCTCGACCTTGCCCGAGCCGATCACGGTACCGCGCTCCCACAGCTCCTCGAAGGCGAGCGAGTACGCGTAGGCGATCCCCCGCGAGCGGACCGTCACGATCACGTTCTCCTGGCGTGACCACGAGTCGTCCGTCCAGTTCGTCGAGCCGGTCCACACGGTGTCCCGATCGCGTACGACGAGCTTGTGGTGCATGAGATCGGGGATGCCCGCCACTCCTCTGGTCGGGACGGGCAGGGCCTCGAGTGCCCGTGGTGCGGTCTCCGGCGGCGGGGGCACGGGGATCGGCCCCGGGTGGTCGACGTTGTAGAGGAGCCGGACGGCGACGCCGCGTTGCACGGCCGCCAGGAGCGACGCGAGCACGAGCCCGCCTGCGTCCGTCTCGAAGCGGACGTCGTACAGCGCGATGTCGAGGGAGTGGCGCGCCTCGGCGAGGAAGACGGAGATGCCTCGCGCGATTTCGGCCGGGCGTTGCCCGCCGTCCGAGAGCGTCGTCAGCTCGATCGCCGGCGACGGCTCCGCGCGTTGTGTCAGGTCGTGCTCCGCAGCGAGGCCTTGTGGGCACGCTTCTGTGCCTGGTAGTGCTCGAGCGCCTCGGCCGAGTCGACGTCGCCGAGCGTCGGGTGTCCCGGAACGAGCCCCTCGGCCGCGGCGACGCCGAAGCGCTTCGCGAGCACCGAGCCGAGCGCCTTCACCTTCATCTGTCCGAACCCGGGCAGCTCCTCGATCCTCCGGCGCAGATCGGTCGCGTCGCTCGCCTCCGTCCACACCCGCTCTGCCCTTCCGTCGTACCGCTCGACCACGAAGGCGCAGAGATCCTGGACCCGGCGGGCCATGTTGCCCGGGAAGCGGTGGATCGCCGGGCGTTCGCGGAAGATCTCCTCGAAGCGCGCCGGGTCGGTCGCGGCGATCTCACCGGGGTCGAGCGTGCCAAGGCGGCGTGCGATCTTCAGCGGGCCGGAGAACGCGCTCTGGACGGTGACCTGCTGGTCGAGCGCGAACCCGATGAGCAGCGCGAGCGGGTCCCGTGCGAGGAGGGTGTCCGCTTCGGCATCCCCGGTGAAATGGAGCGCGGCCGGCACGGCCCGAGTGTAGACCGCGGCTACGTGACGACGACCTGGAGTGTCTTCGTCGCAGACCCGCCGAGCCGGTCGGTCACACGGAGGGTGATCCGGTATCTCCCCGCGGCGCGCGGTACGCCGCTCAGCACTCCGCTCGCCCTGTCCAGCCGCAGGCCGGGCGGGAGCTTGCCACGAACGACTACCCAGCGTTTGGGCGAAAGTCCGCCGCGGGTCGCGAGCTTCGCACGATACGCGCTCCCGACGGCGGCGGAGCGGAGCATCGAGCCCGTGATCGTGACCCGGGCAACGATCCGGATGCTCGAGGCGACGGTTGTCTTCTGGCCAACGGAGTCCGTGACGGAGAAGGTGACCGGGAAGGCGCCCGCCGCACGCGGGACGCCTCGGATGGCGCCCGCCGACTGGTTCAAGGAGACGCCCGCCGGCAGTCGCCCGCTCTCGATCGCCCAGGTGAGCGGTGGGCTCCCGCCGGACGCTCTCAGCGTCCGCGCGTAGCGCACGCCGACCTCGCCGGCGGCGAGCGACGGCGCGGATGCCGTCAGGCTCGCTGCGACAGTCAACGTCAGCTGCCGTTCCCCGGAGCGCCGGAACGGCTCGCGCGCCCGCACGACGAACTGCTTGACGTCGGGGCCGGTCGGAGTGCCGGAGAGGAGACCGCTCTCCGAGAGCGAGATCCCCTGCGGAGGCGCGCCCGCGGTGATGTCCCAGGTGACAGGCCAGCCGACCTCGGGGTTCGAGAACTGGAGCTGGACGCTGTACGGCCTCCCGGGCGCCGCGAGCGGCAGGGACTGGGTCGTCACGGCGAGGTCCGGCATCACGTGCATGAAGTACTGGCCCTGCGATTGCAATCCGAGAGCCGGGCAGTTCGGATTGCCTGGACCTGAGCTGTCGTTGAGCCCCACCCAGAACTCGAAGTCGCCGGCTACGGTCGGGGTGCCGGTGAGCTTCCCGTCCTGCGTGACCACGAGCCCCGGCGGGACGGTTCCGTTCAGGTACGAGTAGCGGTAGGGGACGCAGCCCTCCTCGCCCTCGAACTCGAACTCGTACGGCGTGTTCTGCTCGGCGGGAGGCGGCTGACAGTTCGGCTCGGCGCAGATGTCGAGCGCGCTCGGCCGGGAGTGAAGACGAGCGAGAGCACGAGCAGTGTCAAGAGAAGGACGATGCGAGTCGGGCGCACCAGGAGACCTCCGAGGTGGGTCGACGACGGGCGCGAGCGTAGCAGGGTTTTCGGACCGCCTCGAATCGAAATTCGGCGGCCGAGCATGCGGCGGGCGGTACCCTCAGCCGGGTGGATCCGCTCGACGTGTTCTCGCCGCGGACGAGGGAGTGGTTCGGGCGCGCCTTCTCCGCTCCGACCCCCGCCCAGGCACTCGGCTGGCCCGCGATCGCGAGGGGCGGGCACGTCCTCATCCAGGCACCCACGGGCTCCGGGAAGACCCTTGCGGCCTTCCTCATCGGGATCGATCGGTTGGACGCCTCTCCCGGGGACGGGCTTCGCCTGCTGTACGTGTCCCCGCTCAAGGCCCTGAACTACGACATCGAGCGAAACCTGCGCAGCCCGCTCGCGGGGCTCCGCTCGAAGCTCGCGGTCGGCGTGCGAACGGGGGACACGCCGGCGGACGAGCGGCGGCGGATGCTCAAGGCCCCGCCCGACATCCTGATCACCACTCCCGAGTCCCTGTTCCTGCTCCTCACCTCGCAGGCGCGCGAGACGCTGCGAGGCGTGGAGACCGTGATCGTCGACGAGGTGCATGCCGTTGCAGGCACGAAACGCGGAGCCCACCTCGCGTTGTCTCTGGAGCGCCTGCAACGGCTGGCCGACAACGCGATCCAGAGGATCGGGTTGTCGGCGACGCAGCGTCCGCTCGCGGAGATCGGCAGCTTCGTCGCGGGCACGGGCCGCGAGATCGAGCTCGTCGACGCCGGGACGCGGAAGGACCTCGACCTCGAGGTCGTGGTCCCCCTCGAGGACATGCGCGAGCTCGACGCCACCATCGGCTCGAGCGAGCCCGCGGTCGCCGACGGCAGCTACATCTCCACCGGGACGGCGCCCAACTCACGCTCGATCTGGCCTTCGATCTACCCGGCGATTCTCGAGCTCGTGCGTTCGCATCGCTCGACGATCGTCTTCGTCAACAACCGCAGGCTCGCCGAGCGGCTCGCCCTGCGCCTGAACGAGCTCGCCGAGGAGGAGCTCGCACGAGCGCACCACGGTTCACTGGCGCGGGAGCAGCGCGTTCAGGTCGAGGAGCTCCTGAAGGCGGGGAAGATTCCCTGTCTCGTGGCGACCTCCTCGCTCGAGCTCGGGATCGACATGGGAGCGGTGGACCTGGTCGTCCAGGTCGAGAGCCCGAAGTCGGTCGCACGCGGCCTGCAGCGGGTCGGCCGCTCGGGGCACGCGCTCGAGTCGGTGTCCAAGGGACGGATCTTCCCGAAGTACCGGGCCGACCTCCTGGAGTCGGCAGTCGTCGCGAAAGCGATGCGCGAGGGCGCCATCGAGGAGACCCGCCTACCGCGCAATCCGCTCGACGTCCTCGCCCAGCAGATCGTCGCGATCTGCGCCGACGAGGAGATCTCGGTCGACGAGCTCCATCGGCTCGTCCGCCGCGCGTACCCCTTCGCCGAGATCACCGGGGCCACGCTCGAGAACGTCCTCGACATGCTCGCCGGCCGCTATCCCTCCGACGAGTTCGCGGAGTTGCGGCCGCGGATCGTGTGGGACAGGACGGGCGGCGTCGTGCGCGGGCGCACCGGCGCACGCCGGCTGGCCGTGACGAATGCCGGGACGATTCCGGACCGCGGGCTCTTCGGCGTGCACCTGGTCGACAGTGGCGGGCGTGTCGGAGAGCTCGACGAGGAGATGGTCTACGAGGCGCGAGAAGGCCAGACCTTCGTCCTCGGAGCCTCGACCTGGCGGATCGAGGACATCACCCGCGACCGCGTGCTCGTGTCTCCCGCTCCCGGGGTGCCCGGTGTCGCGCCGTTCTGGAAGGGCGAAGGCGTCGGCCGGCCCGCCGAGCTCGGCGAGCGCATCGGCAAGGCTGTTCGCACCCTCGTCGCTCAGAGCGACGAGGGTGCGAGCAGCCTATTGAGGAGCGAGTATCACCTTGACGACCGCGCTGCGAAGAACCTCGTAACTCTTCTGCGCGAGCAGGAGCGCGCCACCGGCGTCGTGCCCTCCGATCGCACGATCGTCGTCGAGCGCTTTCGCGACGAGATCGGCGACTGGCGTGTGTGCATCCTCACGCCGTTCGGGGGACGCGTGCACGCCCCCTGGGCGATGGCGCTCGGCGTGCGGCTCAGGGACACGATGGAGCTCCACGCCCAGTCCCTCTGGTCGGACGACGGCATCGCGCTCCACTTTCCCGACGCCGACGTCCCGCCGGCGGTCGCCGACCTCCTGCTCGAGCCCGACGACGTCGAGGAGCTCGTGCTCCAGGAGCTCGCCGAGTCAGCCCTCTTCGGAGCGCGCTTTCGCGAGAACGCCGCGCGGGCGCTCCTGATCCCGCGCCGCAGGCCGGGGCAGCGCACGCCGCTCTGGCAACAGCGCCTGAAGGCGCAGAGCCTGCTCCAGGTCGCCCGGCGCTACCCGCAGTTCCCCATCGTGCTCGAGACGTACCGCGAGTGCCTGCAGGACGTCTTCGACCTGCCGGCGCTCCGCGGACTCCTGCGGGGAATCCAGACGCGACAGCTCGATCTGGTCGAGGTGGAGACCGCCTCCGCATCGCCGTTCGCCTCGTCTCTGCTCTTCGAGTACGTCGCCACGTACATGTACGAGGACGACACGCCGCCGGCGGAACGGCGAGCTCAGGCGCTTTCACTCGACCGCGACCTGCTGCGCGAGCTCATGGGGATCGAGGAGCTGCGCGAGCTGCTCGACGTGGACGCGATCGCCGACGTGGAGGGCTCGCTCCGGCCGTCGCCCCGGAACGCCGACGATCTCCACGACCAGCTCCGCCGCGGCGGGCATCTGCAGGAGGGTGAATGCGATCCCGGCTACGCGGAGACCCTTATCCGGGAGAGGCGAGCCCTTCGCATAAGGCTCGGCGGCAATGAGGCACTCATTGCCGCCGAGGACGCCGGCCTCTATCGCGACGCGTTCGGCGTGGTCCCGCCGGGCGGCGTGCCGGACGCGTTTCTCGAGCCCGTCCTCGAGGCGCTTCGAGCGGCACTCCTCCGATACGCGAAGACGCACGGGCCTTTCACAACCGCGGAGATCGCGAGCCGCTTCGGGCTCGAGCCCACGGCCGTCGAGGGGGAGCTCGAGGCCCTCGAGCGCGAGGAGCGTCTCGTGCGCGGGGAGCTGCGGCCCGGGGGAAGGGAGCGAGAGTGGTGCGATCCCGACGTCCTTCGGCGCATCCGCCGGGCGACGCTCGCCGTTCTGCGGCGCGAGGTCGAGCCCGCAGAGCACGCGGCCCTCGGCCGTTTCCTGCCCTCCTGGCACGGCATCGGTCGCCGGCAGACGCTGCGGGAGGCGCTCGTCCCGCTCCAAGCGCTCGCACTCCCGGTCCCGCTCTGGGAGAGCGACGTCCTGCCCCGCCGCGTCGCCGGCTATCGCCCGGCCGATCTCGACGCGCTCTGCGCGTCGGGCGAGGTCGTATGGGTCGGCGCCGGCCTCGATCGCGTTTCCGTCTTCTTCCGCGAGGACGCTCCGCTGCTCGGGCGTCCGGCCGCCGAGCCCACACCCGAGCGGGACGAGCACGCGGCCATTCGAGCGAGTCTCGGCAAGACGGGAGCCGTCTTCTGGGACGAGCTCCTCCAGACGAGCGGGCTCGAGCCGACCGGGGCTCTGACGGCGCTCTGGGATCTCGTCTGGGCCGGTGAGGTCACGAACGACTCGTGGGCGCCGCTCCGGGCGAGCCGGCGCTACGAGTCGCCCCGGCCGGAGCGGCGGGTACGCAGGTTCGCCCGCTCAAGGGCGACCGTCCCCTCTCCGACGCAAGGACGCTGGGCGCTGGTCTCCCCGCTCTTCCCCGAGCGCGCAGACCCGCGCGCCCTCGCCGAGCTCCTCCTCGAGCGGCAGGGGATCGTCACGCGCGACGGCGTGCGCGGCGAGGGCATCCGCGGGGGCTACGCCGCCGTCTACGGCGAGCTCAGGGCGCTCGAGACGCTCGGGGTCTGCCGCCGCGGCTACTTCGTCGAGGGACTTGGCGGAGCGCAGTTCGCGCTTCCGGGCGCGGTCGAAAGGCTCCGCGAGCTGCGAGCGGGAGCCCGCCGAGACGATGCGCCCGAGGCGCTCGTGCTGGCCGCGGCGGATCCCGCGCAGCCGTACGGGGCCGCGCTCCCCTGGCCGCGGCGCGCGGGTGCTCGCGCCGCCCGGGTCAGCGGCGCGTGGGTCGTGCTCCTCGACGGCGAGGCGGCTCTCTACGTCGAACGCGGCGGGCGGTCGCTCGTGCCCCTTCGCGACCCCGACACCGAATGGCTGCGACCTGCCCTGGACGCTCTGGTCGCCCACGTTCGAGCAGGCGGCGCCAAGCGACTTGCCGTCGAGCGCTTCGACGGCGACCCGGTGGTCGAGACAGACGTCCTCGCGCTTCTCGTCGAGGCAGGATTCCTCGCCGGGCCGCGCCGAGCCGTACTCCGCCCGTAGACGGTCAGGCGACGGTGGCGGCGGCCTCGCGGTAGGTCGCGAGGACAGCATCGAAGCGCTCGTGCCACGGGCCTGTGTCGCCCCGCAGGTACCCCTCCAGCTGATCGAGGTGCGCGTGCCACCCCGCTCCGGAGTCGGCGGCGACGCCTGCGTCGAGCAGCGTGTGCTCGAGCGTGAGGCGCGTTGCGGTCCCGCCCTCGACGACCTCGAGCTCCCATCTGACGTGAGTCGGCGACTCGCCGAGGAAGCTCCACTCGTACGCCAGGGACCGGGGTGGGTTCACGGGTCGTGCCCTGTGCGGTGATGGTGCCCAGCTCGGTCATTTCTCCTCCTGGCGTCGTCGCTCGAGGTGCCTCTCGAGCCCGTCGAGGCGATCGAGCCAGAATCGCCGCACGGACTCGAGCCAGCGGTCGAGCTCCTCGAGCGGCGTCGGCTCGAGCGCGTAGATGCGTCGTTGTGCTTCCTCGCGGGCGCGGACGAGCCCCGCTTCGCGGAGGACGCGCAGGTGACGCGAGACAGCGGGCCGCGAGACGGTGAACGCCGAGGCAAGCTCGCCCGCTGTGCGCTCGCGCTCGGCGAGGAGCTCGACGACGTGTCTGCGCGTCGGGTCTGCGAGAGCCTCGTAGACGCTGGCGGTCATGATCTTGAACGTAACATACATGTTACGTAACAGTCAAGTTACATACGAGGAGTCGTGCCCGCCGCCGCGTAACCGCACGCGTGGCGATACGCGCGCCGCACCTGTACCCGCTCGCCCGCGGCTTCGTGCTCGGGGCCTTCGTGGTGCTCGGGCGCGAGCTCGAGGAAGGCGCCGACCTGCCGTTCGCCTTCGAGGAGCACGTCCAGCGCGACGGACCGGCGTTGTACGAGCTCCGCCCATTGGTCCGGGCGTACATCGAGGATCGGGAAGCCCTCCTCCGCGGGAGAGAGGACGCACGCCTGGCGCTCGAGGAGCTTCGGCGCGAGCCGGCGGCGGGGATCTTCGCCCGAGCACACGCAGGAGCACGCGCGACCGAGGGCGACGCGCTCTTCCGCACCGTCCTCCTCTCGCTGCTGGTCTCCACCGCCGAGGCATGCGGGGGCTTCGACTGGGACGACGAGGCCTTCGAGCGCGCGTACGCCGCGCTGGAGTCGTCCCTCTTCGGAGAGCGGCGGCGCTACGCAGCGCTCGCGCCGCTCGTGGGGCTGTCCGCGGCGGAGCCCGTCGAGCTGGCTCCGGGCCTGAGGCTCCGCTCCTTCGTGAGCGGCGAGCTCGCGGCCCACTGGCCCGAGTCGCGTGGCCTCCTCCCGGCGAACTTCGGGCGCGAGCCGGACCGCTATTGCGTGCTCGAGCTGCAGCGCGACCTCGACGCGCGAGAGGATCCTCCCGACGCGCCGGGCGAGATCGCGGACGCGGTCAGCGCGATCCGCCTCACGACCGCCGCCGCCGTGGCCGCCGGCCCGGTGCTCTTCGAGATGCTCGACGGTCGCCCGTTCGGAATCAGGCCCGTTCTCCCGATCGCCGCGACCCAGACCCCCGGTGAGGCGTCGCGGCTCGACCATTTCCGCGCCCCGATCGCCGTCGACGTCCTGGCTGCCCTCGGGAATGCGGACGGAGACCCGGAGCTCACGGAGGCGCTCGACCGCTGGGAGCTCTCGCTCTTCCAGAACGAGCCGTTTCGCTCGGAGCAGCTGCGCGCCGCGATGCGGGCAATATTCGGCGAGACGTGGCCGCTGCGCTCCTCGGTGCTCCTGGCGGAGGACGCGCGGGCGAGAGAGGACCTGCACGGGGATCTCGTTGCGCTCGCCCACGGCGAACGAACGACACCGAGCGCGGTCGATGCCGTCCGGCGCGCTCTCGTCGGCGCGCTGCGCGCCCGAGATCGCGCCGAGCTCCTCCGCGGGCTCGATCGCGAGCTCCTCGGGCTCGAGGCATCGCCCAGGCTGCGCGCCGTCCTCTGAGACGGATTCTGCGAAGAGACGTGTCCCATGTGTGACCGTCCGCCGGCTACGGTCGCGCGATGGAGCAGGCGTGGGCGGTGCTCGCCAGGCTGGAGCGGATCGAGCAGATGCGACGGGAGGGCGCTCTGCCGGAGAGGCTGCTCGACGAGCTTCGGGCGCTCCTTCGGGAGGCCGAGGAGTGGTCCCGCGTGGAAGGAGGTGATGCCGGAGAGCGCGCCGTCGCAGGGCTACGCGAGGCCCTCGCCCGTGACATGATCGGCGTGTGACGGAAGGTGTCTCGCACTGGGACGATGCCAAGAGCTGGCGCGCCGAGCGCGGCCATATCGCCGGCACCTGGTGGAGCCTCACCCGGCATGCCTCGGACCGGATCGGGGTCAAGCGCATCCAGGTCGACCCCGGCAAGTGGTCGACGCCGCTTCACCTCGAGGGCTCCGAGGAAGAGATCTTCTACGTGCTCGACGGCTCGGGGGTCTCGGTCCAGGCGGACGAGAGCGAGAAGCTCGAGGCGTACGACGTGCGAGCAGGCGATTGCCTCGTCCACCTTCCCCTGGAGCACGCGCACACGCTGCAGGCCGGTCCGAAAGGCCTCGACGTGCTCGCATTCGGCGAGCGCCACCTGGCCGCCAACACCCTGCTCCCGAACGCTGGTGTCTCGTGGCTCGGGCCGACCTGGGTGCTCGCGGGCGCCGAGGAGGATCACCCCTGGGCACGTGAGGCGGCCGCGGGGCCGCCCTGCGTCGACGAGAAGTCGCCTCGGCCAGGGCGGATCGTCAACGTCGACGAGGTCGAGCCGGTTGAACGGGACGGAGCGACTGTGGGGCGGAGGATCCGCGACCTCGGCCGCAAGGCCGGTTCGAGCCGAACCGGTCTTCGCCACGCCGAGGTGCTGCCTGGAAAGTTCAATGCCGCTCCGCATTGCCACTCCGCCGAGGAGGAGATCTTCGTCGTGCTCGAGGGTGAGGGGGAGCTCGAGCTATGGGAGCACGAGGGCGTGAGCGAGCATCCCCTGCGCGCGGGCTCGGCCGTCGCGCGGCCCGCAGGCACCGGCAGAGCGCACGCGTTCCGCGCCGGGGACGAGGGCATGACGCTGCTCATGTACGGAACGCGCGACCCGAACGACATCTGCTTCTACCCGCGCTCGGGCAAGGTGTCCTTGCGCGGCGTCGGCCTCATCGCCCGGTTGGGCGAATCGCTCGACTACTGGGACGGCGAGGATTGAAGGTGATCCGACCCGGCCGTCGGCTACGGTGAGGGCTGGGATGCCACGCGGTTGAAGGAGTTTCGTTCCGCCTTAGCAGGAAAACCCTCGGGAGGCTGGAAGGTGAGGCGGTTATGGGTCTCTCGCGTCTCTTGCCGCGGTCTGCGCAGCCGCGGCCCGAACCGGACGAGCCCGGCCCGGAGTCGGAGCCCGAGGCGGTCTCCGAGTCGGTCCCTCATCTCCGTGCCGTCTCCTCTGCTGCGCCCGCGGCCGTTCCCGAGGAGCAGCTGATGGCGAAGGTCATCGCGTTCGCGAACCAGAAGGGCGGAGTCGCAAAGACCACGACGACGCTCAACCTGGGCGTCGCGCTGAAGGAGCTGGGAAATCGGGTCCTCGTGGTCGACCTCGATCCGCAAGGCAACCTGACCATGAGCCAGGGAATGAACCCAGACGCGATCGAGCGCTCGATGTTCGACGTGCTCGTGCACCGCGTGCCGATCTCGGACGTGATCCACACGGTCGAGGTGGACATCGCTGTCGCCTCGATCGACCTCGCCGGCGCGGAGCTCGCGCTCTCGGCGCTCATCGGGCGGGAACGCGCTCTCGACAAGGCACTCGTCGAGGTGCGCGACAAGTACGACTTCATACTGCTCGACACGCCGCCCTCGCTCGGCCTGCTGACGATCAACGCCTTCGTGGCGGCGGACGGAGTCATCGTGCCCGTTCAGTGCGAGTACCTCTCGCTGCGAGGGCTCGTGCAGCTCGAGAACACGCTGGCGATGGTGCGCGAGAACCTGAATCCCGGCGTGCGGGTCGAGGGGATCGTGCCGACCATGTACGACGGGCGCACGCTGCACGCGCGCGAGGCGATCGAGATCCTCGAGGAGCACTTCGGAGATCTCGTGTACGGCACCCGAATCCGGAAGACCGTCCGCTACGCCGAGGCGCCGGTGAAAGGGAGCTCCGTGCTCCGATACGACCCCACCGGCCCGGCGGCGCAGGCATATCGTGACCTGGCGAAGGAGGTGCTCGATGGCGCGCAAGCGCGCGAGCATGCGTGAGGGACCGCTCGCGGAGCTGTTCCGGCGAACCGAAGCAGCCCAACGTGCGCAGGAAGCGGAGGCCGCGGAGGAGCCGAAGCAAGTCGAGGAGACGCAGCCGGAGCGTGATCGCCGGGAACGGGCAGCGCTCGAGCGGACGGTCGAGCACGTCCACGACTTCGTCGAGGAGGCACAACCCGCGGAGCAGCCGACGACGCCCGAGCCGGCCCCCACCCCTGCGAGCGAGCTCCCTCCGGAGGCCGCGGCCTCGCGCGCAGCGGCCCGCTACTTCCAGACGATGCTCGAGCCGGCGCCTCGGCTGCACCGCGTGCCGCCTCCCAAGGGAGCCGCCTACATCGCCGCGATCCGCGTCGTCGGCGTCGGCGGAGCGGGGCTGAACGCGATCCATCGCATGATCGACGCCGGAATCGCCCAGGTCGACTTCATCGCGGTGAACACCGACGTCCAGGCGCTCGCCGTCTCCGATGCGCCGCTCAAGATCCACATCGGCGAGGGCGTAACGCACGGCCTCGGCTCCGGCGCGGACCCCGAGATCGGTCGCCGAGCCGCCGAGGAGGCTGCGGACCATCTCAAAGCGGCGCTGCGAGGCTCCGACATGGTCTTCGTCACCGCGGGCGAGGGCGGCGGCACCGGCACCGGCGCCGCGCCGATCGTCGCGCGTATCGCGCGCGAGCTCGGCGCCCTCACCGTCGGCATCGTGACCACGCCGTTCCGCTTCGAGGGCACCCGCCGCCAGACCTCGGCCGATCGCGGCGTCGAGGAGCTGCGCGCCGCCTGCGACACGCTGATCGTGATCCCCAACGACCGGCTGCTCGAGGTGCTCGACCGCTCCACCTCGATGATCGACGCGTTCAAGATCGCCGACGACGTCCTCCGCCAGGGCGTCCAGGGGATCTGCGACCTGATCACGACGCCTGGGCTCATCAACCTGGATTTCGCCGACGTGCGGACGGTGATGCAGGACGCAGGCTCCGCGCTCATGGGAATCGGCTACTCCACCGGGCCCACGCGCGCCCGCGAGGCTGCCGAGCGCGCCCTCGGGTCGCCGCTAATCGACACGGAGATCGTCGGCGCACGCGGAATCCTGCTGTCGATTGCCGGCGGCGACGACCTCTCGCTCGTCGAGGTCCACGAAGCGGCCGAGCTCGTCCGCCAGACGGCGACCGACGATACGAACATCATCTTCGGAGCGACCGTCGATTCACGCCTGACCGGGCAGATCTGGGTGACCGTGGTCGCGACCGGCCTCGGAGCGTCACGGCGCCGGGCGGTGACGCCGTCGTTCGGCACCAACGAGCGCTCGACACCGTCGCGCGATACCGAGCTGCCTGCGTTCCTGCGCACCGAGTAGGGGCGAGGGCTTGCCTCGCCCTACCGTGCTCAGCGCCTGACTACCCTGGCGCCATGAAAGGCGCGATCGCCGCGGGCCATCCGCTGACCGCCGAGGCGGGTGCACGAGTCCTGTCCGAGGGCGGGAACGCTGTCGACGCGTGCATCGCGGCCGCCTTCGTCGCCGCTGTCGCCGAGGGCCCGCTGACAGGCCCGGCGGGGGGAGGCTTCCTGATGCTGCACGAGCCCGGGAGCGAGTCGGCGATCGTCCTCGACTGCTTCTTCGCCTCGCCCTCGCGGCCGCTGGGAGAGATGGAAGAGGTCATCGTCGACTTCGGTGACTCCGGCACCCAGTCGTTCCACGTCGGCGAGGGCTCGGTCGCCGTGCCGGGCCTCGTTGCTGGTCTCGAGGAAGCGCACCGACGGTTCGGCTCGCGGCCGTGGGCCGAGCTGGTGGAGCCCGCGCTCGCGCTCGCGCCAGGCGGAGTCGTCCGCGACGCTCCTCGCACGTTCCTGCACGGAGTGCTGAGCGGAATCCTCCTGCGCACGGAGGCGGGAGCGCGCGTCTACGGTCATCCCGACCTCGTGGTCACCGGTGAGTTCACGGCCACGCTCGAGCGGATCCGCGACCTGGGCGGGGCCGCCGTCGCCGAGCTCTTGCCCGAGCTGTCGGGCGATCTGGCCGAGTACCGCGTGTTGGAGCACGCCCCGCAGACCTCGGACGTGCTCGGCATGCGAGTCCTCGCGACCCCTCCACCCTCCGTCGGTGGCGCGATCGTCCTCGGGATCCTCGGCTCGCTCGAGGCACTCGACGCGTGGTCCCTCCACGGCGAGGCAGAGGCGGTCGGCCAAGCGTACGGGCGCTCCTGGGCGGGCCGCCCGACAGGAACGACGCATATCTCGGTGGTCGATGCGGCTGGTACGGCCGTCGGCCTCTCCTCCACCCTCGGCTCCGGGTCCGGGGTCTTCCGCGGGGGCACCCAGCTGAACAACATGCTCGGCGAGCTCGACGTCATCGGCGGCGGCGAGCGGCGGCCCGGCGTGCGCCTGCCCAGCATGATGACGCCGACCATGGCGCTGGCCTCGGGCCGGCCCCGGGTCGTCCTCGGCAGCGCCGGCTCGGTCCGGCTCGCCGGGGCGATTGCGCAGGTGACGTGGCGGATCCTGCAGGGAATGCACGTCGCGCCAGCGATCGACGCACCCAGGCTGCACGTCGAGGGCTCGACCCTGCATCTCGAGGGCGGTTGGGAGGAGAACGACGTCGCGGGCCTTCCCGGGTCGTGGGAGCTGGTCCGCTGGATCGGCCGGAACCTGTTCTTCGGGGGCGTCTCAGCGGTCGAGCGTCGGTCCGACGGATCCCTTGCGGCCGCAGGCGACCCGCGCCGTGGGGGTGCAGGAGTCGTCGTCTCATGATCCGGATTCGACGCGCGGACCCCGGGGACGCCGCCGAGCTCGTCGCGCTCGCCGAGGCCGTCGCCCGGGAGGAAGGACGCTGGATCATCACGTCGGACAGCTGGCGCTCCGTCGGCGAGGAGCGGCGGTATCTCAAAGCCGTCCAGCGCCATGCCGACGCGGCTGTCTTCGTCGTCGAGGACGAGGGTCGCATCGTGGCGAGGCTCTCGCTCTCGCGCGACCCGCATCCGGCGAGCAGCCACGTCGCCGACCTCGGGTTGATGGTCGCGGCCGACTACCGACGGCGAGGTATCGGCCGGGCGCTTCTCGATGAGGCGGTCGGCTGGGCGAGATCAGCCGGAGTCCGGAAGCTCGAGCTCCACGTCTTCCCGTGGAACGAGCCCGCGGTCAGGCTGTACGAGTCCTTCGGCTTCGGCCGCGAGGGCCTGCGGCGGGGTCACTTCGCCCGCGACGGCGAGTACGTCGACGCCATTCTCATGGCGTACCACCTTCCGAACTAGCTGCGCAAGACCGGAATCCGCTCGCACGGATTCCGGTCGCGCGAAGATCCCTAAAGCGCAGCCGCTTCGCGGCCGCGGTGGCTGCGATTTCATATCAATCCTCTGATAGGCCTCAGCACGCCCCTCGAGCCGCCTCCCGAGGCGCGGCTGAGAGGCCACTACGAGCGCTGTCCGTGTCTCCTTGCCACCGGCGCACGCGCGATGTTGGTCGCGAGCACGCTCTGAAGCGCGCGATACGCCAGCCGCCCGCGCGCGCCGGGGGCGCGCCGACGGACGAAGAGAACGAGCTCGTCGAGAAGCCGCAGCATGTTTTTTCTCCTGTCTCGCGGTTACGTTTCGGCGCCGCCGCGGATCGGGACCACCTGGCCGATCGCGTCGCCCGCGCCTGCTTCCTGAACCTCGGTATCGCTCTCCGCCGACTCGAGCCGTTGTAGGCGCCGCTCGACGCGGGATGCCAGGCGCTCGAGCTCGACCAGCACGGCCTCCCTCGACTCCCGAGCTGCCTCCTCGGCGTGCTCCATGCGCAGCTCAAGCGCGCGGAACTCCACCCGGAACCGGCCTTCGCCGGCGACCGAGGCCGAGGTCGGCGGGATCGAGGCTCCTTCACCCCACTCGAGCGCCTCGACGCGAGAGGTGAGCTCCTCGATCGCGGCCACCACGTCGCGCGACCCTGCGAGCGCTGCGATCTCCTTTTCGGTCGACGCCTGCCCCATCCGCAGTCCGTCGACGAGGGTCCGCAGCTGCTCGAGCTCGCTCCCGGCAGCACGAGCTGCCTCCGCCACGATGGTTGCGCGATCCTCGTCCAGCGCATCGATCCGATCCGCGAAAGCGACCAAGAGCTGCTCGAGTTCCTCGTCTTCCGAGGCCGGGACCGCTCGGGACGCGACCTCCTCGAGACGTGCCTCGAGCGACTCGACTGCGGACGCGACGAATGCCCCTGTCCGGGCGGTCTCGGACGCGACGACCGGGCCCTCGCGCTCGAGCGCTTCCAGCCGGCCGCGGATCTCGGCCAGGAGCGACTCGGAGAGATCGGCCTCGTTCGAGGCGTGGTCGGCGACCGCCGCAGCGAGCTCCGCCACCCGTGCTTCCAGCGCGCCCTTCTCGGCTGCCCAGGCCTCGTGTTTGCGTGCGACCTCCGCGACAGCCGCCTCGCGCTCGCGCTCGACCGCGTCGAGCCGGGTCGAGAGCGCTTCTACGATCGGAGCGACGTCGGGCCGGGCGTGTGTCTCCGTGACGGCGTTGCCGAGGACATCGAGCTGCTCTCGCACCCAGGTTCGCTCCGTCGCCCAGGCCTCAGACGAGCGTACGGCCTCTGCCGCGCTCGCCTGGTCCTGCTCCTCGACGCCATGGAGGCGCCGCGCGACGTCGGAAAGTGCGCGCTCGACCTCAGCGGCCCGTGCGTCTGCATGGGCAATTCGTTCGGAGGAGGCGGCGTCCGCATCGGCCAGACGGTTCGCGAGGGTGTCGATGCGGGCGACGATTTGCTCGAGGCGTCCGTCGAGCTCCGCCTCGGCCGTGCCCCAGTCGGGGAGCGCCTCGACCGTCCGCCGGAGCTCGTCGAGCACCGCGTCCACTCGAGAGCGCGCGTCCGAGAACTGCCGGTGGAGCGCTGCGAGCTCGAGCTCCTGGTCTGCGAAGCTCGAGGATGCCGACTCGACTCCGGCTGCGACGGTCTCGACGCGCGCGCCGAGCTGGTCGACGGAGGTCGCGAGCGATTCGAGCCGCTGCTCGAGAGCGTCTGTCGTGTCAGCGCGAACCGCTCCCTCGAGGGCGACGAGGCGAGACCCGAGCGATCCGACCGAGGCTCGCAACTCGGCCGAGACGGCGTCGTTCCTCGCGCGTTCCTCGTCGAGCCCCGTGCGCAGCTCGGCAACCTGATGCTCCTTCCCGGCTAGCCGGCTCGTGACGGCCTCGACGGTGCGCGCGAGAGACTCCATGCGCGTCTCGATCTCGCCGTGGGCATGCCGGTCGGCCTCGCCGAAGCGAGCGACGACGTCCTCCACATGGCCGCGCTCGTCCTCGAGCGCCCGGCGCAGCACAACCAGTTCTCCGTCGCGGCCTGCGAGGCCCGCGGCGGTCGTCGCGACCGTTTTGGCGAGCGTGTCGAGCCGCTCGCCGAGGTTGGCGATCGTCTCGCTCAGCCCGTCGACGTCCTTTTCGCCTTTGCGGGACGGGCGCTCCACCGCGAGCTCGGAGATCATCCGCCGAAGCTCCTCCGCGTCCGTGGAGGAGATGGAGACGCGGGGCACGTCGCGGAGCGCGGCTTCGACACGAGCGGTGCCGTCCTCGAGCTGTCGGCGCAACGCGGCGATCTCGCCCTCGTTGCCGGTGAGGGCGGCGGCCGTGGTGTTCACCGTCGAGGACAGCGTCGCCAGGCGGTCGGCGAGCACGTCGACCCGGTTCGTGAGCCGCTCCTCGAGCTTCGGGTCCCGTTTCGACCACGCCTCGAGGGCGCGCCGCAGCTCCTTCAGAGTCTTCTCGTCCGCCGCGGCGGACGTCGCACGCACCCTCGCATCGAGCTCCTGGATCCACGCCGCAAGCGCCTCGATGCGCTCGCCGAGGAGGTCCTCGACGACCCGGTGGATCGAGAGGTCGTCCCCTGAGCCTCTATCCAGCGTTGGGTGCACGTGCGCTCCGGGACGGGATGGACGCCGTACCGCCGCAGGAGCAATCCCTACCGATCCGCACGGTCGTCGCACCCCCGAGGATCGCGGGCCGTGCGGAGTCCACGAGGGAAGCGCACATGCTCAGGACGCGTATCGGAGGAAGCTCAGCCCTCCTCGCTCACTCGTCTCAGGGAGTTCTGCCGGGCCGGGGGCGCGGCTCACCGCCCGTCCTCCCAGCCGAGAATCGCGAGTCGCTGTTCGAGTGTCTGAGGACAGCCGAGACCTCGCGCTTCTGCGATCCGGGAGAGCGCCTCGCGCGGCTCGGCCCCATGGCGTACGAGCCAGCAGCCGACGATGACCCCGGTGCGCCCGCACCCGGCCCAGCAGTGGACGAAGACGACACCTCCCGCCTCGAGCTCGGCGTCGATCGTGTCGAGCGCTGCGAGGATCTGCTCGGGCGTCGGAGCCGTGAAGTCGCGAACCGGAATCCGGACGTGGCGGACGGTCTCGGGCACGAGCCGCGCATAGGGAGCGAGCTCGCCCTCCTGCGTGAGGTCGAGGAACATGGTCACGCCCTTCCGAAGGAGGCCGCCGATCTCGGCTTCCGCGTCTGCGGGGCTCCAGGCGCAGGGGTGACGGCCGGCGATCAGCCGGCCCCGCTCGATCCAGGTGGCAGGGCGCACGCGCGAGGGGAGTGTGCCCCGTCGAGGGGTGTCTACGCCGTCTGGGCCCGTCGAGCTACGAAGCTCTAGGCGGCGTCTCCCTGCCAGAGCGCGTCCGCAAGGCGGCGCCACTCGTCGCGCAGATCTGCGCGGTCGGTCACGCGCTGCAGCTCCCAGTACGCACGGACGAGGGCGCCGAGGTCCGCCGGCACGTCTGCGCGCTTGCTCTCCTCGAGCATCCGCAGGTACCACGTTCCCGAATCGAGCCCGTGCTCCCTCGCGAGGACGAGCGCGCGCTCGCGAAGCGCGTCCGACTCTGTATCGATCCGGGTCATGCGAGACGTATCGGCAGCGCCACGACGCTGATTGAGAAACTCCCCTCGGTGGAGTGAGGAGACAGTCGTTGACAAAAGGCAAACCGTCAGGACCGGCGAGTACGATCCCCCTCCCGTGACCGCACCCTTCGTCCATCTTCATGTCCACTCCGAGTACTCGATCCTCGACGGGGCGTGCCGGATCCCCGCGCTGGTCGAGAAGGCGGAGCGGTTGGAGATGCCCGCCGTCGCGCTCACGGATCACGGGTCGCTGGCCGGTGCCATCGAGCTCTACCGCGAGGCGCGAAAGCGCGGCATCAAGCCGCTCATCGGCTGCGAGGTGTACGTGGCGGACGACCGGCTCGCCCAGACCAAGGGCTATGCGCACCTGACGCTGCTCGCCGAGTCGAACGAGGGCTACGCGAACCTGATCAAGCTCTCGTCCCTCGGGTACCTTGAGGGTTACTACTACAAGCCGCGTGTCGACTGGGAGCTACTCGAACGATACGCCCCGGGGCTCGTGGCTCTCTCCGGCTGTCTCTCGGGTCGCGTCTCGCGGGCGCTCGCCGAGGAACGGCCGAAGGACGCGAGCGCGGACCTCGACCGCCTCGTCCAGATCTTCGGGCGCGACTCGACCTACGTCGAGATCCAGAACGCCGGCGTCCCCGAGCAGCAGCGCGTCAACCCCCAGCTCATCGCCCTGGCTGACGAGACCGGCCTCCCCCTCGTCGCGACGGGCGACGTCCACTACCTGGACGCGGACGACGCGTTTCCGCACGAGGCGCTGCTCTGCATCCAGTCCGGCGACACTCTCAAGAACCCGGAGCACTGGCGCTTCGACACCAACGAGTTCTTCTTCAAGACGGCCGAGGAGATGGCAGGCGACCTGCCGGGCCTCGAGCACGCGCTCGCACGGACGCTCGAGGTGGCCGAGCGCTGTGACGTGGAGATCGAGCTCGGCCAGATCCTCCTCCCGCAGTTTCCCGTCCCCGACGGGCGCGACGCGTTCGACTATCTCGTCGAGTTGTGCGAGAAGGGGCTCGCGAAGCGGTACGAGAAGGTGACGCCGGAGCTCCAGGAGCGGCTGCGGTTCGAGCTCAAGACCATCCGCGAGATGGGGTTCACCGACTACTTCCTGATCGTCTGGGACTTCGTCCGCTTCGCGAAGACGAACGGCGTCAGCGTGGGTCCGGGCCGCGGCTCGACCGCGGGCTCGATCGTCGCGTACTGCCTCGAGGTGACGGACGTGGATCCGATCCGCTACGACCTCCTGTTCGAGCGCTTCCTGAACCCCGGCCGGAAGTCGATGCCGGACATGGACATCGACTTCGCGATCGAGGGCCGCGACCGCGTCATCAACTACGTCGCAGAGAAGTACGGCCGCGACCGCGTGGCGCAGATCATCACGTTCTCGACCATGGCCGCCAGAGCGGCGATCCGGGACGCGGGGCGCGTGCTCGACATCCCCTACGGCGTCGTCGACCGGATCGCGAAGCTCGTCCCGGAGGGTCCAGGACAGACGCTCGAGCACTCCCTCAAGCCCGGCTCCGAGTTACGCCAGGCGGTCGATGCCGATCCGGTGGCGAAGGAGATCGTCGATCTCGCGCGCCCCCTCGAGGGGCTCACGCGCGCGGACTCGATCCATGCCGCGGGGGTGGTCATCGGGGCGCAGCCGTTGGTGGAGGTCGTTCCGCTGCAGCAGAAGGGCCCCGACGCCGAGGTCGTGACCCAGTTCGCGATGGGCGATGTCGAGGCGCTCGGTCTCCTGAAGATGGACTTCCTCGGCCTGCGCAACCTCGACGTCATCGACAAGGCGGTCGAGCTCGTCGGAGGCCTCGACGTCTCGGAAATTCCGCTCGACGACGCCGAGACATACGCGCTGCTCGCGCGCGGGGAGTCGACGGGCGTGTTCCAGTTCGAGTCGTCCGGGATGCGCGAGGCGCTGCGCCTCGTCAAGCCGACCCAGTTCGAAGACCTGATCGCGCTCGTCGCCCTCTACCGGCCGGGCCCGATGGCGTACATCCCGACGTACGCGGCCCGCAAGCACGGCCGGGAGCCCGTCACGTTCGTCGATCCTCGGCTCGAGCCAATCACCGGCCCCACGTACGGGATCAGCATCTTCCAGGAGCAGAGCATGGAGATCGCGAAGCAGCTCGCGGGGTTCTCGCCCGCGGCGGCCGACGATCTCCGCAAGGCGATCGGCAAGAAGATCCACGCGCTGATGGCGTCCCTCAAGGAGAAGTTCATCGACGGCTGCCTCGCGAACGGCGTCACCCCGCAGATTGCGAAGCAGCTGTGGGACGACATGGAGAAGGCGCAGGACTACGCGTTCAACAAGTCTCACGCCGCCGGCTACGCGCTGATCGCCTTCAGGACCGCCTGGCTCAAGGCGCACCATCCACACGAGTACATGGCGGCGCTCATCTCCTCCGTCATGAACACGAAGGACCGCGTCCCCTTCTATGTGAACGCCTGTCACGAGATGGGCATCGAGGTGTTGCCGCCGGACGTGAACTCGTCGCAGACGGACTTCGCGATCGTCGAAGGGAAGATCCGCTTCGGTCTGAACGCCGTGAAGAACGTGGGGGAGGCGGCGGCGGAAGCGATCGTCCGCGCACGGTCCGAGGAGGGCCCGTTCGCGTCGATCTGGGAGTTCACGGAGCGGGTCGACCCCCAGCTCGTCAGCAAGCGCGCGCTCGAGTCCCTGGTCAAGTGCGGCGCGCTCGACTCGACGGGCGCGACACGCATGGGGATGCTCGCAGTCCTCGACCATGCGCTCGCCCTCGGTCAGCGGCAGGCACAAGACCGCCTCGCCGGTCAGGCGTCGATCTTCGATAGCCATTTCGGCGAAGCCGAAGCGGCTACGGAACGGCATCACCCGCCGCTTCCGATCGGGGAGTTCGACGAGCGGGAGCTGCTGCGCCTGGAGAAGGAGACGCTCGGCCTGTACGTGTCCGAGCATCCGCTCGAGCGCGTCCGCTCGGAGCTTCGACGGAAGACGGACTGCGCGCTCTCGGATCTCGAGCGGCGGCGCGACGGCGACGTCGTCACGGTCGGAGGGATCCTCTCGGCCCTGAAGCAGGTGACGACGAAGCGCGGCGAGCCGATGGTCTTCGCGACCCTCGACGACCCGACCGGGAGCGCCGAGGTCGTCGTCTTCAACTCGACGTACGCCGCCGCGCGCGAGCACCTGGAGCCGGACCGTATCCTTGTCGTGAAGGGCCGCGTCGATCACAAGCAGGCGGGGGAGACGAAGCTGGTCGCGATGGACGTGAGCCTGTTCGAGGCGGTTCCCGAGCGCCGCGAGGTGCGCCTGCGGATCGACGCGAGACAGGCGCCCGCAGGCCTCATCCGCGAGCTGGCGGCGCTCGTCTCGGACTTCCCCGGTGACGCCCCCGTGTATCTCTCGCTCGAGACCTCGGTGGGCGAGCGCACGCTCGCGCTCGGTCCCGGCTATCGCGTGAAGCCGGATGCCGACTTCTTCGCCGAGGTAAGGGCTCTCCTCGGCGAGGCCGCGATCGCCTGACGCCAAAGGCCGCCGGGAGTCACAGCGCTGGCGCCCCTGGTCTTTGGGCCGATCCCTCCCTTGGGATGCTTCTGTCCCCTTTTCGGGGGTGACCCGGCCGGTCTCTCCGTGGCCCATGAGTTTCGCGCACTTCTGCGACCACCCCTACGAAAAGGAGTGATTGCGCCGTCGTCAGGCGCATGGCCGGAATCCAGTTCGACCCGGCGGTCGTGCAGGCCCTCGAGCAGCATCTCACGGACATCGGGCTGATCGCGCCGCCCGAGCCCGAGCGGACGAGCTGGCTCGGCCGCATGGTCGCCTGATCGACGCGGCGAACTAGCAGGCCACTAGTCGCCGTCGCGAGACAGCCTGTCGCCGAGGCTCGCGAGCACCTTCAGCGCGATCGTCGGCATCATCTCGACGACACGGCGAAAGGCACGGTCGGTCACGACGAGCACCCGTATCGGAGAGGTCGCCGTCACGGTCGCGGTGCGGGGTGTGTTCGTGAGGAGGGCGATCTCGCCGAACCAGTCGCCCGGGCCGAGCTCGGCCAGCTTCCGCCCGCCTTTGCTCACGCGGACGACGCCGTCCACGAGGATGAAGAACTCGCGGCCGGGTCTCCCTTCCCGCACGAGGATCCGGCCCTCACGGAGATCGAGCTCGTCCGCGACGAGCGCGAGCTCCCGAAGCTCGGCCCGCGAGCAGCCGGCGAAGAGCGGCACGCTCTTCAGGAGGTCGATCTTCGCGTTCCGTCCGAGCCGCACGCAGCGATGCTATCGCGTTGCGATTCGTGGACGCCCCTGTCATGCTTGCGACACGAAGGGGCGCCGAGGGGGCGCCCCAGTTTTCAGGCTCTTGCGAGTATTGACTCGGAGTCGACGCTCTGGGACGATTCCAAAGGGCTCAGTCCGAGCCTTTTCATGCGGCGTGTATAAGGGAGAGAAGGGAGAGGGGAATGGCGCTTCGGAAATCTTCGGTATTCGGCGCACTTGTCATCGCCACGGGAGTTCTCGTGGCGAGTGTCGGCATAGGAGGGGCGGCGACACCGCTGCCGACGTTGACTGCCACTGTCGTTCCGAAGCCGGTGGTGAAGACAGGCGAGAACGTGCTCGGCATCATCAAAATGTCGTACTCACCCAACGGCTCCCCTACCAACCTTTCGAACCCGTTCGTGCTCGTCAAGATCAGCCCGGCCCTGGCCGAGGCATCTGACTTCAAGGCTACACCCCTGTCGAGCTCGTCTTGCGCGCTGGAGCCGAACAGCCTCGACGTCGTCCGCTGCACGTTGTCGAACATCAGGGCTGGCGACACAAGGACGATGTTCGTCGTTGTCGAAGCGCCGAACGCGTCGTCGATCAGCATGAAACCGGACGCGTTCTGGAACGAGCGGGTCAGCGGCAAGAACCCGGTGCCGAACAACACGGTCTCCGGAGATGCCGACCTCACGACCGTGACTTCGACGACATCCACGAACTCGGACGGCAAGTGCACGACCGGTGGCTCGAGCCTGAACACAAGCCTGCAGTTCGGAACGGGAAATCAGGTCGCGACACAGGTGACCTATCCGGCGACGACTCAAGCGCTTCCGTGCACGCCCGCTTCGGTGCGCGATGACGTTGCGTTTTCGTTGACCAATGCAACGTGCACGGCCTCGCCGTGCGTCGGCTCGGAGGTCACGCTGCCGCAGCTGCCCGCGAACAACCCGGCGAACGTCGTCGTAACGTTCGACGGGTCGCTCTTCCCGCCTCCTGGATCCGCTCCGAATCCCAGCACCTTCGTCGTCTACGAGATCGTTTCGGGGACGACGGGGGAGGCCGTGCCGCTCTGCTCGTCTGGCGAAACGACCTCGTTCGGGACCTGTGAGGTGGGCGCGGTAAGGTTCGGCACGCGTGGGATCCAGGTGACGCTGAAAGTGCCTGGGACGAACGTCGATCCGGGGTACGTGGGCTAGGCCAGCCTGACCGGCGCTTGCTCCTTTGCGAGGAGCAAGTCGACGCGCTCGGGCGAAACCACGTCGCCCTTGGCCTCGTACATAGCGCGCGCCTCTTCGAGGAGGGCGCGCGCCTGGTCCGGCTGGTTCGCTTGGAGCAGGATCTCGGCGAGATCCACTATGGCGTTCGCCTTCGTGACAGGCTCATCCGTGGGCGCGAGGATTCCGACTGCTCGTTGTGCCAGCTCGATAGAGCGCTCGAACTCGCCCGTTTCGGCGACGAGCTTGGCGCGGAGGCTGCACAGGAGCGCCTGCGTCTCGACGTC
Organism: Actinomycetota bacterium; assembly: GCA_046727975.1. Taxonomy (GTDB): domain Bacteria; phylum Actinomycetota; class Thermoleophilia; order Gaiellales; family Gaiellaceae; genus GMQP-bins7. The sequence continues at coordinate 106,918 of JBKPDR010000030.1, forward strand.
GTCGTCGTCAGCCATCTCGGCCGCCTCCTCGGCCAGGCTCTCTGCTTCCTCGAAGCGCCCCTGCAGGCACACGACCCCGGCCAGGAGGGCAGTGACCAGCGGACGGAAGTAGCGCTCGCCCATAGCCTCGAGCGCCTCGTGGTCGGCACGCAGCTCGCGTTCGGCGGCCGCGGCGTCCCCTGCGAGCAGCTCGACGCGGCCGGATGTCAGCGAGACGTGTGCCGCGAGCACCGTGGCTCCGATGTCGACGAACAGTGCCCTCGCCGCGGAGTACAGCTCCCGGGCCCGGCCGAACTCGGAGCGCATGGCCTCGAGGTACGCGAGCGAACAGAGGACGAGCGCCTCCGCCTGTCTGTCGACGAGACCTGTCTCGAGTATTTTCTCGCAACGGGCGATGGCCTGGTCTACCGGTGTCGGCCCGGCGCGAAGCGCGATCGTGTAGCTCGAGGCGGCGCGTGCCTCCTGCCGAGAGCGTCCCGCCTTCCGGGCGTGCTCGATTGCCCGCTCCTGCGCGGCTGCCACCTCTGCCCAGCGGCACACGGGACCGTGCACGAAGGCCACCATCCGCCACGCCTTCGCCAGCTCGGCGTCCGCAGACTCCTGCTCGAGCACGGGGATCAGCCGCTCCGTCTCGCGCTGGACCGCGTCGCGCCATGCGTCGAGATCGGTCGTCGTATGGTGGCGGACGAGGAGGCGGGTCAAGAGCGCGTCGGCTTCGAGGCGCGGGTCGCCAACCATCGACGCCGTCTCGACCGCCTCGTCGAGGAGCGTCTCGGCCGTAGCGAAATCACCGGTCTCCATCAGCGCTTCTCCGAGGTCGGGAAGCACTTCGAGGCGGCGCATGTCGTCGAACGCATAGAGCTCGGCTGCACGGTGGAGAAGGTTCGCCGCCGCCGGCATGTCCCCCCGCGTGAACGCCCGACGGCCCGCCGACGCGAGTCGTCCGGCAGCCCCGGAACCGAGCGCGCGCCCATGGTCGTCGAGCGGGCCGAGCTCGGAGAGATAGCCGAACGCCTGCTCGAGGTGGTAGCCGAGGATCTCCTCGTACTCGACGGCGCCCTCGCGATTGACGCTGTCTGCCCACTCCACGAAGCGCTCGTGGAGGTCCGCCCGGGTGCGCTTGAGGATCCCCTCGTAGGCCGTGTCCCGGATCAGGATGTGGTGGAAGCGGAATGCCTCCTCCTCGAGCGATCGTGAGAGATCCGGATGCACAAGCTGCTTGTCCGTCAGTGAGCCGAGCCGAACTCCGATGTCGTCGCGTATGTGATCGGGCACGAGATAGGTCACCGCGTCCTTGACGAAGACGTGGCCTACGACCGAAGCGGGCTCGATCACAGCCCGTTCCTCGTGCTCGAGGTAATCGAGCCTCGCGGCCAAGAGGGCCTGGATCGTCGGCGGCACGACGGCCCGGTCGAGGTCTTCCGCCGCATGCCAACAACCGTTTTCGAAGCTGATGAGTCCCTCGTCGATCAGCATCGACAGGAGCTGCTCGACGAAGAGGGGATTTCCGTCGGCGGCTTCGATGACGCGAGACCGGACTCGGTCGTCGATCCCGGCCATCCCGAGGAGATGCTCGGCAACAGCGGTCGTCTCGTCCTCCGTGAGACGTTCGAGCTCGATCCGCGACATGTGGGGCAACGTCGACCACTCCGGCCGTCGCTGGACCAGCTCGTGGCGAGTTGTGCAGACGATGAGGAGGCACGCGTCGTCCGCGGTATTCACGACGTGCTCGATCAGCTCGAGGAACGTTGCTTCCGCCCAGTGGATGTCCTCGAACAGAACGAGGAGCGGTCCGGGACGGGCAAGCGCTTCGAGGAGCTTGCGTGCGCCCCAGAAAAGCTCGTCCAAGGGGAACTGGGATTGCGACAGACCGATCGCCGAGGCAACACGCTCTTCGGCCTCGGCGTCACCGGAGAGTGCCGAGAGCTTCTGGAGCGCGGTCTCCGTCGTGTCGCGCTCGAGGATTCCGGACGCCTGGCGAATGGCTTCGGCAAGCGGCCAGAAGGTGATCCCGTCGCCGTACGCGAGACATCGCCCGCGGAGAAACGACACCTCGCCCTCGACTGACTGGACGAATTCGTCGATGAGCCGCGACTTGCCAACGCCTGCCTCGCCGACGACGGTCACCAGCCGGCACTGTCGCGTCTCCACCGCCTCGTGAAGCGAATGCGAGAGTTGCTCGAGTTCGCGGTCACGGCCGACGAGCGGCGCATCCAGCCGCCTTGGCCGCTCCGCGTCCTCCCGAACGGCCGCTAGGCGATACGCAGGCACCGGCTCAGCCTTTCCTTTGAGCGCGAGCGGGTCCACCGTTTCGACGTCGACGTAGTCGCGGACGAGGCGGTAGGTCAAGTCTCCGAGGAGGACTTCGCGCTCGCCCGCCGCCTGCTCGAGACGCGCCGCGACGTTGACCGCGTCGCCGGTCACGAGGCGCTGTCCGGTCGTCGGATCTCCGGCGACGACCTCTCCGGTATTGACCCCTGTGCGGTTCGCGAGTCGAACTCCCCAGTGCAGCTCGAGCTCGTCGTTCAGCTCCGCGAGCGCCTGTTGCATCCCAGCGGCCGCGCGTACGGCCCGAAGCGCGTCGTCTTCGTGGAGCTTCGGGAGGCCGAAGACGGCCATCACCGCGTCTCCGATGAATTTCTCGATGACTCCGCCGTGGCGCTCGAGCTCTGCCCGCATCGCGTCGAAGTACCGCGTCATCACTTCGCGCAAGGACTCGGAGTCGAGCTGCTCGCCCAGGCTCGTCGAGCCCTTGAGGTCCGAGAACACGATCGTCACGATCTTCCGGAACTCCTGCGGCGGCGGGGCTGCTTCGAGTGGTGAGCCGCACGCGAGGCAGAACTTCGCGACCTCGGGATTCTCGGTAGCGCACTGCGCGCAAACGTGCATGGGACGAGTTTGCCTGGGATCCCTAAAGGAGGGTAGGTCCGGCTGCGCCACGAGGCCGGCGAGCGGGTCGTCCGGTGCTCATGGAACGTTTACGCACGCTCAACGAAATCCCCCCAGAAAGGGGACGTCCGATACGTCGTATTGGACGAATACGCGAGGGAGAACGATCCCCCCATTGCGGAAGGGCGGCGTCAATGTCTGCGGCTGAACTCGGAGTCCTGTACGAGACCGAGATCGATCGAATCGAGCGATGGCGGCAGGAGGCGCTCCGGCGCGCCGGCTACGACCGCGAGAGCGCGCTCGTTCTCGCTGCGAGTCACGACGTCGACCTGCACGCAGCGGTGAGCTTGCTCGAGCGCGGTTGCTCGATAGATCTCGCTCTCCAGATCCTCCTGTAGCGCGGGGTCAGGTCTCGAAGGTTGCGCGTGTGCGCAACGTTTGAGATCTGACCCCATTGGAACGCGGGGGTGGTTCACGACCCCCTAGTCCCGATTCTCTATGCCACGGCCGCGACCTCCGCTCGTCCTGTCTCGCTCTAGCGTTGGGCGAGGGGGTCGCTTCGCTCGGCGTCGCGACCGCGAGCCTCGTCAATCTGGCCGACGCAAAACCACGCTGCTCGGCACGCTGGCGCCCGTGGAGGCCTGGCCGGACTGCCACCCCTGGCCTCGGTGCCGACCCCCTCGCCCCGTCGGCAGTCTAGATCAGAGCCGCACGGGAGGCCTGGTCTTCCGACCCCCGGGGTATCCAGTCCGAGCTCTTGGATCCTGCCCGCGAGTCAGAACTCTTCGCTCTCGGATGCCACAAGGGCCGCACCCAGGAGGCCTCACGGGTGGAGTGTCTCCGCAGGAGATACGTGTCAGCACCCCGCGACTCGCCGTTCTCTACAAATATGAATTCGAGCCGTGACACCTTTGACGGCGAGATGAATACCCCGGAAGAGTTGTTTCTAACCCGGCCACTTCTTCGCGAGAGAAATTCCGGTGGAAGGGGCGCGAAGAAGAAGGGTCAACGTGATCTATTCCGCTGAGTACCTCCGCCGCTGGCGCGCCGCTAACCCCGAGAGGTCGCTTTGTACAACGAAGCCCGCCCACCGCTCGAGGGGATCGCAGCGATCGACTCGTCTGCTCGCGCCGTACTCGAGGCTAAGAGCCTGGGAGAGGCAGGACGACCAACTGAGACGCGAGCTATCAGAGTGAGGCGGTGCGGCACACGTGTTCTGACTGGGAGAACAGCCTCTCTGTTTCCGCGATCGGCGCCAATCTCGAGACCACATCGGGCCAACACGGCAACGCATTAGGCAGCAGTTGCCGCGCACACGAATGGCTCTGTTGAGCCAAATCGGCTCCCCCACAGGGTCTTCGTTTCCGTGCCACGAAGCGATCGCACATGGCCCTCGGGCGAATGAGGGCTCTTCCGCCGTCGGCGCATGTGGCATTGCTCAGGGACGGTTCCCCAGGGCTATCCGTTCTCGCTCCCTCCTGTCGAGCAGGTCGGCAGAATGCGCGGCGATGTTTCTCGCGTCGATACCGTCGCCGAGCTCGAGCACCCTCGAGATCGGCCCGCTCTCGATCCACTTCTACGGGCTCACACTCCTCGTCGCCATCGCGGCGGCCGTAGGAATCACCGGTCTGCGCTGGACGAGGCGGGGCGGAGACTGGGATCTCATCTTCCGTGTGGCGGTCTGGGGGGTTGCCTTCGGGATCGTGGGGGCGCGCCTCTACCACGTGGTCACGAGCTGGGACGAGCTGCCGGACGAATGGTGGGGCCCCTTCGCGATCTGGAAGGGAGGGCTCGGCGTCTGGGGCGGGATCGGGCTCGGGACGATCGTGGGCATGATCGTCGCGAAGCGTTCCGGCGTGAGCGTCGCGCAGCTGGCCGACTGCGCTGCCCCTGCGCTCCTCGTCGCGCAAGGCATCGGCCGCTTCGGCAACTGGTGGAACCAGGAGCTCTTCGGCGGCCCCACAGATCTGCCGTGGGGCCTCGAGATCTCGCCCGAGAATCGGCCCATCGACGACATCGACAGCGAGACCTTCCACCCGACGTTCCTCTACGAGGCGCTCTGGAACTTCGCTGCGGCGGGCGTGCTGCTCCTGCTCGAGCGGCGCTTTCGCGGACGGATTCGCCCCGGGGGCCTCTTTGCGCTGTACGTGCTGCTCTACAGCATCGGGAGAGTTTGGGTCGAGACCCTTCGCGTCGACCCCTCTCACGAGATCGCCGGCGTCCGGCTGAACGTCTACGTGGCGGTGGTCGCCATCATCCTGTCCGGCGCCTTCTTCGCGTGGTGGCAGCGCGGCTGGCGGCGTGGCCCTGGCCCACCTCCGAAAGTGGAGACCATGGCCATTCCGAAGGCACGGACCCGCACGTAGTCGTGCGCAAGAACGATCCGCCTCGCGCGGATTTCGTTCGTGCGGGAAACGCCTTTGTCGCTGCGCATCCCAGCGAGCGTCCCGACGCGGAACCTCTTCGGCGCGGCTGGTGTATCGACCGCGACCCTACAAGGAGGTTCTCATGCGTCTCTTCACGGTGGTTTCTGCGCTCGCGATCTCGCTTGCGGCGGCGGGAGCCGCACAGGCGGGAGGATGGGCGACCGTCGGCATGGCGCCGGCACCGGACGAGATCGAGGTCGGGGAGACGTGGCTCGCGGAGATCACGGTGCTTCGACACGGGGTGACTCCGACGGACGGTGCTCGTCCGAGCCTCACCATTCGAGACGAGCGGAGCGACGGCGCCCGCACGTTCGAGGCGAAGCCGACCGGCAGGGTCGGCGTCTACGAGGCCCCGGTGGTGTTCCCGGCGGAAGGGCGGTGGAGCGTCGCCGTCGACAACGGGCTCGTCGCCACCGGGTACGGAGAATCGGCGACGACGACGTTCGGGTCGGTGGAGGTCGTGCCGGGCGGCGGCGGCGCCGGCGGCTTTCCCGTGGTTCCCGTCGGAGCCCTGCTGGGCGCGCTCGTGGTCGGCGCGGTCGGGGCTCTCGCCATCCGTCGCCTGAGAAAGATGCCCGCGACCAGCCACTGAGCAATCAGCTAAGCCGCAGATGGAACGACTGCCCTGCGCCCGGTGTAGAAATGGGCGGTGGAGGGCCGGCCGCCGGACGATGTCGCGCTTGCAGAGCGCGCGAGGCGCGGAGACGAGCGCGCCTTCGAGGAGCTCGTGCGCATGTACCAGGACCTCGCATTCAGAACCGCGTTTCTTCTCTCGCGATCGGCCGCCGACGCGGAGGATGCCGCGCAGGTCGGCTTCCTCAAGGCCTGGGCCGCACTCCCACGCTTTCGAGCAGGCGCTCCCTTCAGGCCGTGGCTCCTGCGGATCGTCGCGAACGAGGCGCACAACCGGCGCCGCTCCGGCCAGCGCCGCGCGGAGCTCCAGCTCCGCGCGACCGCGGCCCAACCTCCGGGAGACGCGGCCCCGTCTCCCGAGGGGGCCGCGCTCGATCGTGAGCGACAGAAGACGCTGCTCGAGGCCGTCTCGAGGCTGGACGAGCGTGACCGCGACGTCATCACCTGCCGCTACTTCCTCGAGCTCTCCGAGCGCGAGACCGCCGAGGTCCTCGGCGTGCGAGAGGGCACCGTAAAATCCCGGACGTCGCGGGCGCTCGAGCGCATGCGGGAGGAGATCGAGGCATGACCGAGCTCGACCAGGCTCTCATCGCACTCGGTCGCGATCTCGAAGTCCCGGCGACCCCGGACCTGGTCTCTGCCGTCGTCGGCCGGCTCGAGCCGCGGCCGCAAGCGCGCACCCGCAGACGCCGGGTGCTTGCGGTTGCACTCGCTCTGCTCGCCGCGCTGGTCGCGACCATGGCGATCCCGGATGCCCGCTCGGCGGTCTTCCGTTTCCTGCACATCGGCGGCGAGGAGATCGAGTTCGTCGAGGAGCTTCCCGAAGTCTCGGCGCAGCCCGACCTCGGACTGATCCTCGGGCAGCAGATGTCGCTCGCGGAAGCGCGGGAGCGGGCGGGCTTCGATCTGCGCGAGCTCGACGAGTCCCCTGACGCCGTCTATCTGGGCGACCGCGGGACCGTCTGGTTCCTCTACGGCACTCCCGAGCGCGTGCAGCTGCTGGTTGCGCAGACCCCACAGCTGAGGCTCGACCCCTCGTTCGCCAAGAAGCTGGTGAGCGGGGACACGCAGGTCGAGAGCGTCTCCGTCGACGGCGCCCCCGGCGTCTTCTTGAGCGGAGAATCACATGTGGTCCTCCTCGTCGACGAGTACGGCCAGGTCGTCGAGGAGAGCGCGCGACTCGCTCAGGACGTGCTCGTCTGGTCCGAGGGCGGAGTCGCCTACCGGCTCGAAGGCGACTTCTCGATTGGCGAGGCCTTGCGGCTCGCGCGCTCGCTGCGGTGAGCTGTCGAAGACGTGTCCGGCAGCGCCGCTAGCCTGCGCGCGTGCCCGCGACGCAGGTCCGCGAGCTCGAGCTCGACCTCGACGCCTTCGAGGGCCCGTTCGACCTGCTCCTGACGCTGCTCCTGAAGGAGGCTCTGGAGCCGCGGGAGGTGGACGTCGCGGGGATCGTGGTCACGTTCCTCGAGCATCTGGGTGCGCGTGACGATGTCGACCTCGAGTCGTGCGGCGAGTTCCTCGTGCTCATCTCCGCGCTGCTGGAGCTGAAGGCACGCGCGCTCTTCCCGGACGAAGCGGCCGAGCTGGACGCACTAGGGCCGGAGGAAGCTGCTGAGGAGCTTGCCCGCCGGCTGGCGGAATACCGGCGGATGAAGGAGGCGGCCGAGTGGCTGCTCGAGAGGCTTGGCTTCGAAGGCGATCGCTGGTTCCGGATCGGCCCGGCGCCGCTCGCGCCGCACGTCGAGCGGCGGCTCGCGCCGCAGGACCCTGCCGCCCTGGCCGCCTCCCTGCGGGGGCTGGCGGAGCCTCCGCCGAGCGTCTCGCTCGGCCACATGGCGCTCCGCTTCCCTCCGGTCTCCCAGTTCCTCGAGCGCTTCCGCGCGGTGCTCGCACGCCGGCGCCGCTTCGACTTCGATGCGGAGGTCGACGGGCTCTCCCGCGTCGAGCAAGCGGTCGCCTTCCTCGCGCTGCTCGAGCTCCGCAAGTCAGGGGAGATCGCCCTCAGTCAGGCAGCGCCATTCGCTCCGATAAGGGTTTCGCTCGCATCTCTGGCCGGCAACGGCTCTCGCCGGGCGGAGCCCGGCTCCGCCGTTGCCTGACGCCGCTGACGAGCCGTGGGCTTCCGGGGCCGTGCAAAGCACTGTCCCCTCCGCCCCGACTCGTCGGCGCCGCCCCAGGAACGCGAGGAGGTTCGAGTCACTCCGCAACGAAAGGATCGCCACGTGGACAGTCCGCTCCGCCTGATCACCTCCAATCCGGTCGACCGCCTGGCACGCACGATCGAGGCGCTCCTCGTCGTCGCGTCGACGCCGCTCTCGGTCGCCGATCTCGCAGCAGCTGCAGACGACGACCCGGAGCGGGTCGAGACCGCAGTCGGGATCCTGCGCGAGCGGTACAGCGAGGGGAGGAGCGGAATCGTGCTCGAGCACGTCGCGGGCGGCTTTGCCTTTCGTGCCGCGCGCGATGCCTCCGACGCATGTGCGAGGCTCCTCGAGCGTCCGATCGAGCGTGGGCTCTCGCAGGCCGCCCTGGAGACGCTTGCGATCGTCGCGTACCTCGGGCCCTGCTCGCGGCCCGAGATCGCACGCATCCGCGGGGTGGCAGCAGACTCGGCGGTGGCGAGCCTCGTCGAGCGCGGGCTCATCGCCGAAGCCGGCCGCGAGGGCGGCCCTGGAGGCGCCGTTCGCTATCGGACGACTGCGCTCTTCGAGCGCGTCTTCGGGCTCGAGAGCCTCGCCGCGCTTCCCCGCGTGGACGACCTCGCGGAGACGAAGGACGAGCTCCGCGCGCGGCTCGTCCACGTCGCTTCGGCGCGCGCTTCGTGAAGCGCGGCGGCTGACCTCGCCCGGGTGGCGCTCGCAAAGGAGGCGAGCGCGAGGAGCGGGACAGTAAAGAGACGTACGGCCCCGCGACGAGCGCGAAGCGAGCGGCACCAGTCGGCGCGGAGCCGGGCTCTGCCCGGCGAGAGCGCGCCGGCGAGCGGCGTCAAGCTACAGCGCCCAGGATCCGTCGCGTAGCACGGGGACGACGCCGCCGTCGCGCGTGATCCCGTCGACGGCGAGCTCCGGACTGCCGATCATGAAGTCGACGTGGATCTGGCTCTGGTTGACGCGGGCGCGATCGGCTTCGTCCTCGACCGGCGCCTGGTAACCGCCTCCGAGCGCGATGTGCGTCGCCGCGTTCTCGTCGATCAGCGTGTCGAAGAAGACCGTGTCGAGCGGGCCGATCCTGCCGTCGCGATCGACGAGCGCGATCTCCCCGAGCCTCGACGCGCCGGCGTCCTTCGAGACTGCGGTGCGCAGCGCGTCCGCTCCGTGGTCCGCGTCGATCTTCACCGCGCGCCCCTCCGTGAACTCCACGCGGATCCCGGAGATGATCGTCCCATAGAGCTCGAGGGGCATGGTCGCGGTCACGTGCCCCTGGACACGCTCGGGATCGGGCGTCGTGAAGGTCTCCTCGGTCGGGATGTTCGGGAAGTGGCGGACCCCGTCGACCGTGGTGAAGTCTCCCGCGTGCCAGGTGCACGAGGGGAAGAGCCCGATGGTCACGTCCGTGCCGGGGCCCTGGAGCCGGAGGGAGTCGAAGCGTCGTTCGGTCAGGCGGCCGGCGTTCTCCTTCAGCACCGCGATGCGCTCGGTCCAGGCAGCCGTCGCGTCTTCGGCGTCGAGTCGACAGACGTGGGCGACGGTTTCCCAGAGCCGCTCGTATGCCTCGTCCTGGGCCAGATCGGGAAAGACCGCCTCCGCCCAGGGGCGTGTCGGCGCCGGGACGATGCACCAGTTCGTGGTCCTCCGGTTGACGACCTCACCCGTCTCGGGCAGGTAGGGGAGCAAGTCGCGCCCCGCGCGTGCCGGGTCGAGGCCCACGAGCGCGTCCGGCGCATGCGGGCCGGACAGCGTCACCCGCGCCGCGTGCTGGTCGGACAGGTAGAGCAGCCGCTCGCTGAGCCAGGGCGGGATGAAGTCGAGCGTCTCCTCGGCCGCATGGGCGATGCGCTCACGCTTCAGCCACTGATCGAAGTAGAGGACGTCGACGTACTTCGCGCCGCGCTCGTACGCGGCGCGAGCGACCGCGCGCGTGACCTCCTCCTTGCCGACGTAGGTCGTGATGCCGACGATCTGTCCCGGCTGCACGTTCGCTCCGAAGACCGCGAGCTCGGCGAGCTTGCCCGTCAGTTCCGCGTGGCTCGGCACCGGCGCACCCTAGCCACACGACAATGCGCACGTGCGCCTCAACGCGTACCTCGCCCGAGCCGGTGTCGCCTCCAGGCGACGTTCGGACGATCTGATCAAGGCCGGGCGCGTGCGCGTCAACGGTGAGCCCGGACGCCTCGACACGTTCGTCGCAGCGAAGGACGTCGTCGAGGTCGACGGACGCCGAGTGGAGCCGCAGCGGCTTGCATACGTTCTCCTGCACAAGCCGCCCGGCGTGGTGACGACCGCGCGCGATCCTCACGGGCGTCCGACGGTCGTCGGCCTCGTCGGTCACCCGCTTCGGATCGTGCCCGTCGGGCGACTCGACGCGGACACGACAGGCGTTCTCCTCCTCACGAACGATGGACCGCTTGCGCACCGGCTCGCGCATCCCCGCTACGGCGTCGAGAAGGTGTACGTCGCGGACGTCGAGGGTGCTCCCACCGAAGACGACCTCGAACGGCTGAGGCAGGGAGTAGAGCTCGAGGACGGGAGAACTGCGCCGGCGCGCGTCCGTTCCCTCGGCCGCTCTCGGATCGCGCTCACCCTGCACGAGGGGAGGAAGCGGCAGGTGCGGAGGATGTGCGAGGCGGTCGGCCATCCGGTGCGGAGGCTTCATCGCACGACGTACGCAGGCCTCGAGCTCGGTGAGCTCCGGCCCGGCGAGTGGCGCGAGCTCATGGACGACGAGGTCCGTGCCCTACGGCGAAGCGCGTGCGCTTCGCGCTGAGGTCACTGGCAAGAGATGCGGGTCAGCGAAAGAAGCCCATGCGCTCGTACATGGTCGCGAGCGTGGGCGCAGAAGCCTTTCGGGCTTTCTCGGCTCCGACCGTGAGCAGCCGCCGGAGCTCGGCCTCGTCTCCTCGAAGCTCTCGATACCTCTCCTGCACGGGATGGAAGAGGGAGACGACAGCCTCGCCGACGTCCTCTTTGAATTGCGCGTAGCCACCCGCGTCGTAGCGGGCCTCGATCGCGTCCGGCGCCTCGTCTGTCGCCACGGACAAGATCTCGATGAGGTTCGTGACTCCAGGCTTGTCGGGCGAGCGCACGACCTCCCGGCCGGAGTCGGTGACCGCGGTCTTGAACTTCCGTCGCACCACATCGGGCGGATCGAGGATGAGCACCGTTCCCTGGGCGGTGCCGCCGGTCGTCGACATCTTCTTCTCCGGATCCTGGAGGTCCATGATCCGCGCGCCGACCTCCGGATAGACGCCGTTCGGCACGACGAATGTCTGCCCGTAACGCGCGTTGAAGCGCTCGGCGATGTCCCGAGCGAGCTCGAGGTGCTGCCGCTGATCGTCGCCGATGGGAACGATGTCGGTCTGGTAGAGGAGGATGTCTCCGGCCATCAGCACGGGATACGTGAAGAGGCCAGCGGACACGAACTCGCGCTCGTCGGACTTGTCCTTGAACTGCGTCATCCGCCCGAGCTGCCCGTAGCTCGCGACCGCCGAGAGCAGCCAACTCGCCTCGGCGTGAGCCGTGACGTGGCTCTGGCAGAAGACCGTCGATCGAATCGGGTCGAGTCCCGTGGCGAAGAGCATCGCCGCGAGGTCGAGCGTTCGTTCCCGGAGCTCCACCGGTTCGTACTCGACGGTGATCGAGTGCAGGTCGACGATGCAGAAGAACCCCTCGCCCCGCTCCTGGGTCGCTGCGTACTGGCGGAAGCCGCCGATCAGGTTGCCGAGGTGCTTGTCCCCGGTCGGCTGGATGCCCGAGAAGATCCTCATGACCGTGATTCTCGCTGGACCGGCGGGCGGGCGTCGCGCCGTCTCTAGACTCACGGGCATGGAGATCGCCGACTCGCCCGAGCTCCTGGCGTATCGCCTCGTCGGCCGTGCGCCGACCTCGGCGGCGACGGTGGTCGAGGTGCGCGGTCGGCGCATCGGCGACGGCTTCTTCGGGCTGATCGCGGGGCCCTGCACGGTCGAGACGAGAGAGCAGACGCTCGAGACTGCCCGGGCGGTCGCCGCGGCAGGGGCAACGGTATTGCGCGGCGGAGCGTTCAAGCCGCGGACATCTCCCTACGCTTTCCAGGGCCTCGGTCGGAAGGGTCTCGAGATTCTCGCCGAGGCACGCGAGGAGACCGGCCTCCCGATCGTGACCGAGCTCCTCGATCCGCGCGAGGTCGAGGAGGTGGCCGAGGTCGCGGACGTGATCCAGATCGGCGCGCGCAACATGCAGAACTTCAATCTCCTCGCGGAGGTCGGCCGGGTGTCGAAGCCGGTGCTCCTGAAGCGTGCGCCCTCGGCGACCGTCGCGGAGCTCTTGATGGCGGCCGAGTACGTCGCAAAGGAGGGAAACGAGCGTGTGCTGGTGTGCGAGCGCGGGATCAAGACGTTCGAGCGCTCCACCCGGTTCACCCTCGACCTCTCGGCGGTGCCCGTCCTGAAGCGCGAGACGCACCTCCCCGTGATCGTGGACCCCTCGCATGCGGCAGGCCGCAGCGACCTCGTGCTGCCGCTTGCGCGCGCGGCGGTCGCGGCCGGCGCCGACGGGGTGCTGGTCGAGGTCCACCCACAGCCCGAGGACGCTCTGTGCGACGGCCCGCAGCAGATTCGCGTCGGCGAGTTCGCCCGCTTCGCGGACGAGATCTGGAAGATCGTCGCGCTCATGGGCAAGACCAGCGGCTGAACACGGCGGGCTGATCGCATGCGCGTGGAGCCCGTGCCCGCTCTGACCGGGCATGTCGCCGTGCCGGGCGACAAGTCGATCTCGCACCGAGCGGTGCTCGTCTCCGCGATCTGCGAAGGCGAAACGCGCATCGCGGGCTTCGGCCGCTCCGCCGACACGGAGGCGACGATCGAGGCGGTACGCGCACTCGGCGTCGCCGTCGACGAGCGCGACGTCGACTCCCTCACCGTCCACGGGGTCGGCCTGAACGGGCTCCGCGAGCCCACGGAGCCGATCCAGTGTGGGAATGCGGCGACGTTGTTGCGACTGCTCGCAGGGATCCTGGCAGGCCAGAAGGGCCGCTTCGAGCTCGTTGGAGACGACTCCCTCTCGAGACGTCCCATGAATCGCATTGCCGAGCCGCTTCGCCGGATGGGCGCGTCGGTCCAGACGCAGAACGGCCTCGCTCCGCTCGTCGTCGAGGGAGGCGAGCTTCATGCCATCCGGTACGAGCTCCCGATAGCCTCGGCGCAGGTCAAGTCCGCCGTCCTCCTCGCCGGGCTGTACGCGCAGAGCGGCGAGACGACGGTCGTCGAGCCCTTGCCGACGCGCGACCACACGGAGCGCCTGCTCGAGCGGGCCGGAGCGCGTGTGCGGCGAGATCCCCGGAGGATCACGGTCCGCCCGGCGGAGCGCCTCTTGCTCGAGGAGGTCGAGATTCCGGGCGACTTCTCGTCGGCTGCCCCGCTCCTCGTGGCCGCCGCGACCGTGCCGGGATCGGAGCTCACCGTCCACGGGGTCGGCTTGAATCCACGCCGCACCGGCCTCCTGGACGTCCTCGAGCGGATGGGAGCCCGTATCGCGGTGTACAACCGCCGCTCGATCGGAGCGGAGCCCGCCGGTGACGTCGAGATCCGCGCCTCGGAGCTCGTCGGGGCGACCGTGCCTGCAGGCGAGGTTCCAGCGCTCGTCGACGAGCTGCCGCTCTTCGCCCTTGCCGCGTGTCATGCCCGAGGAGAAAGCGTCGTCCACGGGGCGTCGGAGCTCCGTGCGAAGGAGTCGGACCGGTTGGCAGGCGTCGTGGAGGAGCTCCGGCGACTCGGTGCGCACATCCGCGCGACGGACGACGGGTTCCGGGTGCGCGGCGTTCCCGCACGGCTGCGGGGCGGCGTCGTCGACTCCCGCGGCGACCATCGCCTCGCGATGCTCGGTGCCGTGGCCGGTGTCTCCTCCCGTGAGGGCGTGGAGCTGCGCGGGGCGGATGCGGTCGAGACGAGCTTTCCAGGCTTTTTCCAGCTGCTCGAGCAGATCGCTCGCTGAGCGATCTGCTCTAGTAAGCGGCATGGCCAGCAGTTGGGCATTTGACCGCTTCCCCCGAAGGGAGAAGCGGCTTTGATCGTCGCCATCGACGGGCCTGCGGGCTCGGGCAAAAGCACTGTCGCCCTCGCACTCGCACGTCGCCTCGGGTTCTTCTACCTCGACACGGGCGCCATGTACCGCGCACTGACCTGGCTCGCGCGGCGCGAGGGAGTGGACGACGGTGACGGGGATGCTCTCGCCGCACTCGCGCGTGAGCATCCAGTCTCCTTCGATCCCTCGGGGCGGGTCGAGATCGCCGGTGAGGACGTCTCGGATGCGATCCGACGAGCCGACATCGATCGCGTCGTGCCGGTGGTCGCGCGGCACTCCGAGGTGCGCGACGTCATGCGCGAGCGACAGCGTGCCCTGGGCTCGACGGGAGATGCAGTCATCGAAGGGCGGGACATCGGGACCGTGGTCGCTCCGCAGGCCGAGGTGAAGGTGTTCCTCGTCGCCGAGCACGGGGAGCGTGCCCGCCGTCGCGAGGCCGACAGGCCGGGAGTCGGTGTGGAGACCCTCGCCGCGGATCTTCGTCGCCGCGACGAGCGCGACGCGGTCAACACGCGTCCCGCGGACGACGCCGTCGTGCTCGACACGACGGAGCTGACCGTGGACGAGGTCGTCGCCCGGATCGAAGCACTCGTCGCGGAGAGGCGGTCGTGAACCGGACCGATGCGGTCTGGCGGGTCGGGCGGATGACGATTCAGCCGCTCGTGAAGCTCGTCGCACCGCTTCGTGTGTACGGGACCGAGCGCGTTCCGCGGACGGGTGGGCTCGTCATCGCTGCGAACCACTTCAGCTGGATCGATCCGCCCGCGCTCGGCGCTGCCAGCCCTCGCACGCTCTACATGATGGCCAAGGTCGAGGCGCACCGGGTTCCGGGGCTCGGTGAGCTGATGCGGTCTTTCGGAGCGTTCCCGGTGCGCCGCGGCGAGTCCGATCGCGAGGCGGTCCGCACGATGCGCCAGCTCGTCAAAGAGGGGAAGGCGCTCGGCATGTTCGCGGAGGGCACACGGCAGCGGAGCGGCGTGCCGGGACGAGTCCAACCCGGCTCGGCGATGGTCGCCCTGACCGAAGGCGTGCCGGTAATTCCCGCCGCGATCCATGGAAGCCAGCGCTGGCGCCTGGGCAACTTCGCTCCGGTCTCCGTCGCCTTTGGCCGGCCGCTGCTCCTCGACGGGTTTCCGCGCGGGGGAAAGGGCTACAAGGACGCGTCTCTCGAGATCGAGCGGAAGATCCACCAGCTCTGGGAGTGGCTCGTCGAGATGCACGCGCTCGGCCGCCCCCGCGAGGCCACTCCGCCACAGTGACGATGCCCAGACGGGTTGCAGCCGGCAAGCGAGCCGGACCTAGCCACCTCGGCCTCGCGAGCGACGAAGTGGCTGGCACGGTTGCCATCGTCGGCTACCCGAACGTCGGCAAGTCGACGCTCGTGAACCGCCTGACCGCGACGCGCGCCGCCGTCGTCCACGAGACGCCCGGCGTCACACGCGACCGCAAGGAGCTGCTCTGCGAGTGGTCGGGGACGTACTTCCGCCTGATCGACACGGGCGGCGTGGACCGCACGGACACCGGGCCCTACGGTCAGCTCGTCGCCGCACAGGCGCGGGAGGCGGTCCAGGAGGCGGACCTCGTGCTCCTCGTCGTCGACGCCAAAGTGGGCGTGACGCCCGGCGACGAGGAGCTCGCGGAGATTCTCCGCTCCTCGCGCCGGCCCGTCCTCGTGCTCGCGAACAAGCTCGACGACCCGCGGCGCGACGCGGAGGCCTTGGAGTTCCATCGGCTCGGCCTCGGCGACCCGATTCCGATCTCTGCCTTACACGGCCACGGTACGGGCGATCTCCTGGACGACATCGTCCGCCGGCTCCCTGGACGCGGCGAGCCGCACGTCGGCGAAGAGGCGATCAGGGTCGCCATCCTCGGGAGGCCGAACGTCGGCAAGTCGTCGCTTCTGAACGCGCTCCTCGGCCGCGAGCGGGTGATCGTTTCCGAGGTGCCAGGCACGACGCGCGATGCGATCGACACCGTGCTTCGTCGGGGGGACGCGACCTTCGTCCTCGTCGACACCGCCGGCTTGCGTCGAAAGCGGAGGCAGCGCCAGGGCATCGAGTACTACTCGGAGCTGCGCGCGCTCGAGGCGGCCGAGCGGGCCGACGTCGCGATCGTCCTCGTGGACGCGAGCGAGGGCGTGGTCGAGCAGGACCTCGCGGTCGCAGACGTCGCACGCAAGGCGGACTGCGCAACGCTCGTGGTCCTCTCGAAGTGGGATATCGCCGAGGTGCGGATCGAGGACGTCAAGCCGCGGCTGGCATCTCGGCTGCGACAGCGTCCGCCGGTGATCGCGATCTCGGCGGTAACGGGCCGCGGCCTCGAGCGGCTGCTCGACACGGTCGAGGACCTCTTCTCCCGCTACGCGGGCCGCATTCCGACGGCGCAGCTGAACCGTGCCCTCGCCGAGCTGCGCGAGGCGAGGCAGCCGCCCGGGCGGCGCGGGCGAAGGCTCAACCTGCTCTACGGGACTCAGGTCAGCTCGCGGCCGCCGCGATTCCGCCTGTTCGTCAACGACCGACGTCTCGTCAGCCGCGACTACGGCTACTGGGTCGAGAACGAGCTTCGTCGACGCTTTAGGCTCGAGGGCGTGCCCGTATCGATCGACTTCGTAACGTCTGAATGAAGATCGTCGTCGTGGGGGCGGGGTCGTGGGGCTCTGCATTCTCCTGTCTCCTGCGCGACCGCGGCCACGACGTGATCCTCGCCGCGCGCGACCCTGCGCAGGTCGCCGCGATCAACCAGACAGGTAGGAACCCGCGCTACTCCACCGCAGCCGACCTTCGAGGGATCCGTGCCGAGACGATCGCCGCGGCGCCCGTAGCGGAAGCGGAACTCGTCGCGGTGGCGGTCCCGAGCGCCGTCTTCGCCGAGGTCGTCGGCGCGCTCCCGGGAGGCGCCCCGCTGCTCAGCCTCACCAAGGGCCTCGATCCGGGGACCGGCGAGCGGATGTCGATGCTCGTTCGCAGCCGCCCGGTCGCGGTCCTCTCGGGCCCCAACATCGCCGACGAGATCGTGCGGGGGCTGCCTGCAGCTGCCGTCATCGCAAGCGAGGACCTCGAGCTCGCCGTGCGCCTCCAGCTCGCCGTCCACTCCACGATCTTCCGTGTCTACGTGAACGAGGACATCGTGGGCGTCGAGCTCTGTGCCGCTGCAAAGAACGTGATCGCGCTCGCTGCGGGAGGTGCGGACGGTCTCGGTCTCGGAGACAACGCCAAGGCGGCGCTCGTCGCGCGAGGGCTCGCCGAGATGGGCCGGCTCGCCGAGGCGGCGGGGGCGCGACCAGACACGTTTGCAGGACTCGCCGGGATGGGGGACCTGATCGTCACCTGCTGGGCGCCCTCGGGTCGCAACCGTCGCGCGGGGGAGCTGATCGCGCAGGGCGTGACTCCGCAGGACGCGGTCTCGGAGATCGGGATGGTGGTCGAGGGTCTGACGACGGCACCCGTCCTGCGCGACGTCTCGCACCGCCTCGGAATCGAGCTGCCGATCACCGAGGGCGTGTGCGCGGTGCTCCAGGGCATCTCGCTGACCGACCTCGTCCAGCAGCTCATGCGCCGCGAGCCCACGACCGAGTAGGTCGGCCTTCACCGCAGGTAGCCTTTGCCGGCATGTCGGCGCGCTCGTTCTCCTTCACCTCCGAGTCCGTCACCGAGGGCCACCCGGACAAGATCGCGGACCAGATCTCGGACTCGGTCCTCGACGCGGTCCTGTCGGACGACACGAACGCGCGCGTCGCGTGTGAAACGCTGATCACGACGGGCCTCGTCGTGGTGGCGGGCGAGATCACGACTGAGACCTGGGTGGACATCCGTGCGGTCGTGCGCGACCGGATCGCGGAGATCGGCTACACGCGCGCGAAGTACGGCTTCGACTACGAGACCTGTGGCGTCGTCGTTGCGATCGACGAGCAGTCGAGCGACATCGCTCGGGGCGTCGACGAGTCGTACGAGGCGCAGCGGGGTGACGCCGACCCCCTCGACCTGCTCGGTGCCGGGGACCAGGGAATGATGTTCGGCTACGCGACGCGCGAGACCGAGGAACTGATGCCGCTGCCAATCCTGCTCGCACACAAGCTTGCAAAGCGGCTGGCCGAGGTTCGAAAGGCGAACGTGCTGCCCTACCTGCGTCCGGACGGCAAGACACAGGTCACCATTCGCTACGACGTCGATGAGCACGGGCGTCAGCGACCGGTCGAGATCGAGCGCCTGCTGATCTCGACCCAGCACCGGGAGGGCCTCGACGTGGAGTCTCTTCTCAAGCCCGATCTGCTCGAGCACGTCGTGGAGCCGATCCTGCATGCCGACTTCCGAGCGCTCTTCGAGCCGAGCCGTCTCGGGGCCAAGGACTTCCTGTACGTGAATCCGACCGGCAACTTCGTCATCGGCGGCCCGATGGGCGACACCGGGCTCACGGGACGGAAGATCGTCGTCGACACGTACGGCGGTGCGGCGCCGCATGGCGGGGGAGCCTTTTCCGGAAAGGATCCGACGAAGGTCGACCGCTCTGCTGCGTACGCCGCGCGGCATGTGGCGAAGAACCTCGTGGCAGCCGGCCTC
Organism: Actinomycetota bacterium; assembly: GCA_046727975.1. Taxonomy (GTDB): domain Bacteria; phylum Actinomycetota; class Thermoleophilia; order Gaiellales; family Gaiellaceae; genus GMQP-bins7. The sequence continues at coordinate 125,638 of JBKPDR010000030.1, forward strand.
GCGGATCGCTGTCAGCTGCAGATCGCGTATGCCATCGGTGTCGCTCATCCCATGAGCGTGAACGTCGACTGCTTCGGCACCGAGGCGGTTCCGCTCGCGACGATCGAGCGCCTCGTCTCCGAGCACTTCGATCTGCGGCCTGCCGCGATCATCCGCGACCTCGATCTGCTCCGGCCGATGTACGCGAAGACCGCGGCCTACGGCCACTTCGGCCGCGACGACCGCGACTTCACCTGGGAGCGCACGGACAAGGCCGACGCGCTTCGCACGGCGGCCGGTCTCACCGAGACGGCAACGGTCTAGAGCTCATCCTGAAGGGAGTTCTGCGGCCGCTCCAGCCGAAGGCCCGCGCTGCGGGCGTTCGGCTGGAGGGCATCTCAGGAAGAGGGGGAGAAACGCGCCTTTGCATAGAAGCGGCGCCTCGTGAGACTCGGCTGAGAGAACCCTAAGAATCGGGTAAGAGCCCGAGCGGCGGCGCGGAACCCGAACCTAGGCCGCGCGGACGTAGATGCCGAGCGCCGCCTTGTCGGCAATCGCGCGCTCGTCTCCGTCCACCGCCACCTTCAGCTGCCCCGCCGCCGGCTGTGCCGTCCGTACCTCGACATCGGTCCCGGGCACGAGGCCCTCGTCGTAGAACCAGTGCAGGAGGTCACCGTCGTGCTCCGCGAGTCGGACGATCTGCGCGCGCTGTCCCGGAACGAGCTCCGCGAGCGCGAGGAGCTCCACGTTCTCGGCCTGCTCGACCTCGGGCTCCACCGGCCACCCGTGCGGGCAGCGCTCGGGGTGGCCGAGACGATCGTTGATGCGCTCGATCATCTCCTCGCTGAACGTGTCACCGAGCTCGTCCGCGTGCACGTGCGATTCGGCGGCCGTGTAGCCCATGAAGTCCGTGAGGAAGCGCTCGATGATCCGGTGCTTGCGCACGACCCGCTTCGCGCGCTCGATGCCCGCCGGCGTGAGCACGGCTTCCTTCTGCTCCCCCCGCTCGACGAGTCCGTCGGCCTCGAGTCGTTTCAGCATTTCGCCGGCCGAGGCGCGGGAGACACCCAGCATCTCCGCGACCCGCGCGGCGATCGCAGTCGTGCCGGTCGAGGGGCGATACTCGCCGATCGGGAAGGCGAGGAAGTAGATCGTCTCGAGGTACTCGTCGACCGAGTGGCCGTGCGTCTGGGCCATGGGCCGAGTCTAACTGGAGCCTCCCGACTCGAACCGTCGATTGGACGAGATGAGGTAGAGAACCGGCGCCGAGACGGCAATGAGCACCAAAGCCGGAAGCGCGGCGCGCGAGTAGGCGCCGATCTGGGTCAGCCTCCAGATGTCCGTCGCGAGGGTCTCGAACCCGATCGGCCGGAGGAGGAGGGTGGCCGGGAGCTCCTTCATCGCGGAGAGGAAGACGAGCGCGGCGCCCGCCAGCATGCCTGAGCGCGCAAGGGGCAGCGTCACCAGCCCGAGGGTCTGCAGGGAACCTCGGCCGAGCCCTCGGGCCGCCTCCTCGTAGCGAGGGCTCACGCGCTCGAGGGCGGACTCGACTCCGGAGAGGCCCTGCGGAAAGAAGCGGACGACGTAGGCGAACACGAGCAGCGCGAGCGTCTGGTAGACGGGCGTCGCGTACCGGGCAGCGAAGAAGACGAGCGACAGCGCGATCACGAGCCCAGGGAGGGCATTTCCCGCGTAGGAGAGCCGCTCGAGGAGCCGTGAGGTCGCGGAGCCGTGGCGGACCGCGAGGACCGCGACAGGAAGCGCCGCAAGCACTGCGATCACCGCCGCCAGCCCGGAGGCGCCGAGCGAGTGCAGCGCCTCGCTCCAGGGCACGGCGAGCTCGCGGTCGTTCGCAAGCCCCCGGACGAGCCAGTACCCGAGCACGCCTCCGGGAAGCACGAGAAAGAGCCCCATCGTCGCCGTGCAGAACGCGAGCGCCGGCGCCTTCCAGCGGCCGAGTCGGACCGTCGGCTGCGATCGTTGTGACCCGGGGCCCGCCCGGTAGACCCGCCCTCGCTGTCTCGTCCGGTATTCGAGGACGAGAGCGACTGCGGTGAGCGCGACGAGCAGGAGCGCCAGGGTCGCGGCCGGAGCACGATCGAACAGGCTCTTGTACTGGATGTAGATCGCACGCGTGAGCGTGTCGTAGCCCATCAGCGAGACGACGCCGAAGTCGGAGAGCGTGTACAGCGCGACGAGGAGGGCCCCGAGGCCGACCGCCGGGCGCAGCGCCGGAGCCGTCACCCGGACGAAGACCCGCGGCCCCGAGACGCCGAGCCCGCGGGCCGCCTCCTCGAGGGACGGGTCGAGATCGCGGAGCGCAGCCTGCGTGAGCAGGAACACGTACGGGTAGGTGGCGAGGGTCAGCGCGAGCAGCGATCCCGCGTACCCGGTGACGTCCGGGAGGTTCTCGACCCCGAGGGCGTCCGCAAGGAGGCCGCGCTCGCCGAAGAACCCGAGGAGGCAGAAGGCGGCGACGTAGCTCGGGATGACGAGCGGCAGGGCGGCCGCGGCGCTCCAGACGCGACGAGCGGGGAGGTCGGTCCGGGTCACGAGCCACGCGAGCGGCACGCCGACGAGCACGGCGGCCGTGACGACTCCTGCCGCGAGAAGCACGGTGTTCCAGACGAGTTCCCACGTGGAGGCCTCGCCGATGATCTCGAGCGCCCTGCCGCCGCCCACGACCCGGACGACCAGGTACGCGAGCGGGAGCAGGAGCAGTGCGACCACGATGCCCGCCGCGAGGACGAGCAGGAGCGGGGGGCGGCTCCCCGCTCCTCGGGTCACGTGAGGAAGCCGGTCTCGCGCAGGAGCTCGAGCGTCGTCTCGAGCTCCGTACCGAAGCTCGAAAGGTCGACGTCCGGGCCTTGGAGCTTCTGGAGCGGCGGTAAGCCCTCCTTCGGCGGGATGCCGTCGACAAGCGGGTACTCAGCCTCCTCGGCGCCCTCCACGTAGAACCGCTGCGCTTCGTCGGAGAGGAGGAACTCGACGAAGCGCCCCGCGTCCTCGCGCTGGTCAGAGGTCGCGAGGACAGCAGCGCCGGCGACACTGACCAGCGCCCCCGGATCGCCCGCCTCGAGGAAGTGGTTCGCGACCGGGGCCTCCGGTAGCTCCTCCTTGACCAGATAGAGGTAGTAATGGTTGACGAGCCCGAGGTCGATCTCGCCCCGGCCGACGGCCTCGACGATCAGGAGATTCTTGTCGTATTCCTTGGGACTGTTCGACTTGAGGTCGCGCAGCCATCGGCGGGTGCGCTCGTCTCCCGCCGACATGCGCATCGCGGTGACGAACGCCTGAAACGACGCATTCGTAGGAGCCACGCCGATGCGTCCCTTCCACATCGGGTCCGTGAGGTCGAAGACGGAATCCGGCACCTCGCTCTCGGTGAGCGCGTCGGTGTTATATGCGAGGACGCGCGAGCGCCCGGACGTTCCGACCCACCGCCCCTCCCCGTCGCGGAACCGCGCGTCGACGCGCTCGAGCGTCTCCTGCGGGAGTTGCGAGAGCTGCGGCTCGATGGAGCCGAGCGAGCCGGGATCCTGGGCGAAGAACACATCGGCGGGCGAGTTGTCGCCCTCCTCGGCGATCGTCGCTGCGAGCTCGGCGCTGTCGCCGTAGCGAACCTCGACGTCGATCCCCGTCTCCTCCGTGAACATCTCGAACAGGGGGGCCACGAGCTCTTCCTCACGGCCCGAGTAGACGGTCAGCGCCCCGTCGGAACCGCCGCAACCTGCTGCGCCGAGCGCCGCCACGAGAATGGCCAGACCTGCTGCGACTCTCATTACGCCTCCCTGGATAAGGAATCCCTCAGCCGCGATGTAAGGGAAACCTTACACAGGTGCAAGAGAAGCTGCGCTGCTACGCGAGTACGGGAATCCGGCCGTCGTGGAGCCGAATCGAGACGCGCGAGCCGAGCGGAACGACCTCGGTCGAAGGGCGCTGCGACACGAGCTCGACGCCGTTGACGCGCACCCGGTAGAAGAC
>JBKPDR010000031.1:0-13875 GCA_046727975.1 Actinomycetota bacterium
GGGCTCAGGGTGAGCAGCGTGCGAACGAGCTCGACGACGTCCTCGACCTGGATCATCTCGTCGGCCGGGATCCCGGTCCAGTCGGTCATCCGCGTGGCGACGAAGGCGGGGCAGAGCGCGGTCGCGCGGACGCCGTTGTCCGCCTCCTCGCGGTTCAGCGAGTTCGTGAAGGAGATGACCGCGGCTTTCGTCGCCCCGTACACGGCGAGGCCGGGCGTCGGGATCGTCCCCGCGATGGACGCGAGCGTGAAGACGAGCCCGCGGGACGCACGAAGGAGCGGGAGCGCCTCGCGGGTGACGAGCAGGGTGCCGCGGAGGTTGACGTCGAGCTGCAGGTCGATTCGCTTCGTGTCCTGGCTCGCAAAGGAGCCGCCGACGCCGAGGCCCGCGGAGTTGACGAGAACGTCCATGCCCCCCCAGCGCTCGGCGTGGGCCGAGACTGCGCGAACGCACTCGTCGTCCAGCGCGAGGTTGGCCGCGTGTGCCTCCGCGTCGAGCTCGTCGGCCGCTGCGGCCAGCTTCTCGGGCTGTCGTGCGACGAGGGTGAGCTCGTAGCCCTCCTCCCGAAGCATCCGCGCGAGCGCGAGCCCGATCCCGGACGAGCCGCCCGTGACGAGGGCCGACTTCACGGCGCCGAGTATCTAACACAGCGGCCGCCGAGGGGGCGGCGGCCGCTGGTCGTCAGGGGAGAGGAGAAGGGGACGGATCTCTCCGGCGATTCTGTTCGGCACCACCGGCACGCTCTCCTTCCTCGTACGCGACATACAGTTGTTTCATGGAGAGCGTTTCGCTCACCTCGCTGGCACAGGCGGGCGGCTGCGCAGCGAAATACTCGGCGGCACGCCTGGAAACTCTGCTCGCGGGCTTCGTGCCTGCGGAAGCGGAGGATCTCCTCGTCGGTCTCAACCCGGCGGACGACGCCGCCGTCTACCGCCTCGACGAGGAGCGTGCGCTCGTCTTCACGGTGGACTTCTTTCCTCCGCTGGTCGACGACTCTCGCGTGTTCGGTGCGATCGCAGCGACGAACGCCCTGAACGACGTCTTTGCGATGGGTGGGATTCCTCTGCTCGCGCTCTCCATCGCCGCGTTCCCGGAGGAGCTTCCGACCGAGGTCCTTACGGACGTGCTGTCGGGCGCGGATGAACGGGTGCGTGCCGCCGGCGCCCTCCTCGCAGGAGGGCACACGATCCGCGACAGGGAGCCGAAGTACGGCCTCGCGGTGGTCGGCACCGCGCACCCGGACGCGGTGTGGACGAAGGCCGGGGCACGGCCCGGCGACGCGCTCTTCCTCACGAAGCCGCTCGGTACGGGGATCGTTCTGCAGGCGCACCGCGACGGCACCGCACCTCCCGGCGCCTTCGAGGCCGCCGTCGCAGCCATGCTCGAGCTGGCCGACTCCGCGGCCGAAGTGCTCCGGCCGCTCGAGCCGAACGCCGTCACCGACGTCACCGGCTTCGGGCTCCTCGGTCATGTGCATGAGCTCGCCTCGCGCAGCGAGGTCAGAGCCTCGATTCGGGTGTCTGGGCTCCCGGCGCTGCCCGCCGCGCTCGAGCTCGCAGAGGCGGGCGTTCGCACCGGGGGCGACCGCCGGAACCGCGAGTTCGCCGGTCCCCACGTCGAGGGCTCGACGGATCCGGCGCTCGAGACGCTCGCGTACGACCCGCAGACCGCCGGCGGCCTCCTGGTGTCGCTCCCTCACGAGCGCGGAGCGGTGCTGGAGGCGAGCTTCTCCGCGCAGGGGCTGTTCATCCGTCGCATCGGCGAGATCGAGGACGGCACCGGAGTCGTCCTTCGGTAGCTGCTCTCGTCGGCGTCCGTACACTCCGAGCCGTGGCAGCCGTCGCAGTACGAGTTCGGACGCTGTCTCCCGCTGGGTTCCTCCGCATCGCGGCTGCGTCGTGCGGCGCCCTCTTCCTCGTCGTGACGTCTGGCGCGTTCGTTCGTCTCACCGGCTCCGGGCTCGGCTGCGAGAACTGGCCGCGTTGCGGGGACAAGCCGTACCCGGAGCGCGGCTACCACGCGTTCGTCGAGTTCGGAAATCGCTTGGTCGCGCTCGCAGGAATCGTGCTCACGCTCGTGACCTGGCTGGCCGCCAGGAAGATGGACGGGTTACCGCGGCCCGCCCGCCTTGCCGCGCTCGGTGCGCTGCTCGCCGCGCTCGCCCAGATCCCGTTGGGGGGAATCACCATCGCTCTTGATCTCCACCCGCTCGCGGTCATGGCGCACTTCCTCCTCGCGCTCGCCGTCCTCGGCCTTGCCGTCGTCGTCCTCCTCGAGGCGTGGATCCTCGCCGACGGTCGGGCGCCGCCTGCCGGCGCCCGCTGGCTTAGGGCCGTCACGTTGTGGGCGGGCTTGCCCGTCTGCATCGCACTAGTCGTCACGGGAGCCGTGGCGACGGCGTCCGGCCCACACCCCGGCGCCGAGGAAGGTGTCGAACGGCTCGGGCTCGCGATCACCGACACCGTCTACGTGCACGTGCGGGTTGCCGCCGCGTTCGGAATCGGCGTGCTCTTCGTGGGCTGGTTCCTCGTTCGCCTGCGGCGTACGTACCCCGGCCTTGTCTGGCTCTGGGGCGCGCTGCTCGGCGCAGTCGGCCTGCAGGTGATCGTCGGGGAAGTCCAGTACCGAAACGCTCTCCCCTGGGGCCTGGTCCTCGTCCACGTCTTTCTCGCGGCGACGATCTGGGCGCTGACCCTCGCCGTTGCGTACGCCCTCTGGCGCCCTCCCGCCTCGCTCGCACGCCAGTAAGCTGACCCCATGCCTCCCCAAGAGCTGCGGCTGTACGAGCGCCCGACGCTCGAGCGTCCGATCCTCGTCAGCGCCTTCCGCGGCTGGAACGACGGCGGCCAGGCGGCGACGCTTGCGACGGGCTACCTCGCGCGGCTGTGGGACGCCCAGAAGTTCGGGGACATCGACCCGGAGCATTTCGTCGACTTCCAGGCGACACGACCGCACGTCTCGCTGGACGAGGGTAGAACGCGCCGGGTCGAGTGGCCCGAGACCGCGTTTTTCCGAGCGCGGATCCCGGAGGCGAACCGCGACGCCGTCCTCCTGATCGGTGTCGAGCCGAACTATCGCTGGCGCACGTTCACCGATCTGATCGCGAGCCTCGCTGGCGAATTCGGTGTCGAGATGGTCGTCACCCTCGGGGCGCTGCTTGCGGACGTGCCGCATACGAGGCCGGCGCCCGTGACGGGGGCGGCGACGGACCCGAAGCTCGTCGACGAGCTCGGCTTGCAGCTCTCGCGCTACGAAGGCCCGACGGGAATCGTCGGCGTGCTCCTCGATGCCTGTAGGCGCTCCGGGATCCCGTCGGTGAGTCTCTGGGCTGCCGTACCGCACTACGTCTCCCTCGCGCCGAGCCCACCGGCCGCCCGTGCGCTGTGCGAACGGCTCTCGAGCGTCCTCGGGATCGCGATCGACGTCGGCGAGCTCGCGGACGCCGAGACTGCGTACATCGAGCAGGTCTCACAGGCGGTGGCGACTGACGCCGAGACCCAGACGTACGTGGAGGAGCTGGAACAACGCGCCGATTCGCTCGACTCGTGGCTCGAGGACGCAGCTGGGCTTCCTTCTGGCGAGGCGCTCGCCGCGGAGATCACGCGCTTCCTACGCGACCGCGAGCGAGACGGGGGCAGCGCGTCCGGGTCGGGCGGCGCGGGCTAGCCTGTGCGCAAGCTCGAGAGCGCCGACAAGCCGCCCGGCTTTGCGGAATCCCTCGACGGTGACTTCCAACGGGCTCTCCGGATCACCCGCAGCGCCGTCGACACCGAGAGCGACGACGAGTGCTTCGGCCGCGATCGAGCGCGTCAGCCTCTCGACGGCTGCGGTCCATTCGTCCTCTCCCGATCCCGGGGCGAGCGGGAGGTTCATGTTCGCGCCCTCTCCGTCGCCGGCCCCGCGCTCGTTCGCGAACCCGAGGAAGTGGGGGAACCAGCCCTCGCCCTGATCCGCGTGCACCGACGCCGTGAAGACGTCGGCGCGCTCCCAGAAGATCGAGTGTGCGCCGTTCCCGTGGTGGGCGTCGACGTCGAGGATCGCGACGTCGGAAGTCCCCTGGTCGCGCAGGTATTCGACGGCACCCTGCACGGCGGGCCACGTGCCGGGGCCGATCGGCGTCATCGTGTCGAACGCATAGAAGCCGGTTCGGGGCGGAGACGGCAGCGGGAACCGCTCCGGCGAGCCCGGAAAGAAGGCCGGGGTGGGGGAAGATGTGGGCGACGACGCTGTCCCGGGTCCTCCGGGTAGCCGGCGGCCTGCCAGTCCTCCCAGGCGCCGCGCAGGAATTCGATCAGCCGGTCGTCGTGTACCGCGCGCATCGGCTCCTCGCCGTGTTCCTTCGCCTCGACGAACGGAGTGCCCACCTCGAGCAGGGCGTCGCGGATCGTGACGATGCGTGCCGGAAACTCGTCCCCTTGCACGGGAGCCCGATCCAGACTTCGCCTCCCGGCTCGTGGAGCAGGCAGCGGTCGCTCCAGACAACGGATATCCCGAGCGCCACGGGCGCGAGCCTAACGCGGCCTGAGCGACCCGCTTACGCTGCGTCTTCTTCGGGCTCCGGCTCGGGTGCCGGCGCCTCGTTGCCCGGGCTCTGCGCGCGTCCGTCCTCCGATGGCTGTCCGGTCGCGCCGTCGGACGCCGCCGCAGCGTCGCCCGGCGTCTGACCTTTGCGCTTCCGCCGACGTCGTCTCGACTTCCGCGCAGTCAGCTTTGGCGCGGGAAGATTGTCGGCGAGGGCGTCCGCGATCTCGGTGATCGTGCCGAGCTCCTCGCGGGCGCGATCGAGGGCGCCGTTCGCGCGCGGCGTGTACCCGTCCGCGGATGCGAGCAGCGCGGCGCCGACTGCGAGCGGCATCGCTTTGGCGACCTGGATGAGCCGGTTCACGTTCTCCTCGTGTCGATAGCCGCGCGAGTTGGCGACTGCACCGAGGAGCCGCTTCGCCTCGGGGAACTCAGTCGAGACGCGCCGGTCCTGCACCTTTCGGGTCGCCCGCGCGAGCCGCCAGGTCCAGCGCGCGAGGATCTGCTCGGGAGCGACCGCCTTGCCCTCGCCGACGGCGCGGAGGAGCACCCGGACACCCGCGGCACGATCCTTTTCCCACGGCGGAGCCTGCGTCACGAGGGTCACGAGATCGTCGAAGTCGGCTCTGTCCACGGGCGTCGCTACTCGGTCCATGAGCGCGGTCATCCGCAGCCGCCGGTTGGGGTTCTCGGCGGCGCAGGTCGCGAGGAACTGCTCGAGCGCAGCCTTGGTCGCGCGACCCTCCGCGAACTTCCGGGCGAACTCGGCGCGCTGGTCGAACCGAATTTGGCGGCCCGCGATTGTCGCCCAGAAGCGCTGCTCGTCCTCGTCCAAGTACTTGGGATCGATGCGCTGCCACTCTCGCTGGATGACCCCGAGCCGACGGGCGACGTCCGGCGTGACGGGGACGAGCCAGGGAGCCGGAGAGAGCTTGCGCCGAGCGCGGCGTTGCGCGCGGCGGCGCGGCGCGGGGGTGACCCGTGCGCCCTCGCGGTAGAAGTCGGAGTCGAGGAGCGCGTGGAGCGAGACCACGCGTTCGTTGTGCGTGGCCGCCTTCGGCACGAAGTCGACGACGATGCCAGCCTCCTTGCGCGGGTGGATCCGCATGATGCGGCCGATGCGCTGCTGGTACACGCGCCGTGAGGCCGTCGGCGCGAGGTGCATGCAGACCGTCGCGCGGGGCGAGTTCCAGCCCTCGGCGAGCAGCTGGGCGTTGATGAGGACGTTGATCTCCCCGCGCTCGTAGGCCGCCAGGGTCTCGGCGAGCCTCGCGGGCGGCGTCTTCCCGGAGACTGCCTCCGCCTTCAGCCCGGCAGCGCGGAACTCCTGCGCCAGGTTGTAAGCGTGTGCGACGCCCGCCGCATAGACGATTCCAGGCGTCGAGCCGAAGCGATCGCGATAGAGGCTTGCGGCCGCCTGGTTCAGCGCCTGGTGGTCGAGGGCGGCGGCCAGCGCTCGCTCTTCGAAGTCGCCGCCGATGATCGGCACGGAGTTGATCGCCGCCGCCGGCGGAACGCGAAGACAGCGAAGCGGCGCGATGAGGCCGCGGCGCGCGGCGTCGCCGAGCGGCAGATCGTCGACCGACGCGGGGAAGACGTCCGAGACCTGCTTCGCGATCAGCTGCTCCGTTGCAGTCATGCCGATGAAGAGCGGCTCGTGGAACGCGCGAATCGCGGCGCTGGTCTTCTCGCCGAGAGCGGTGTGCGCCTCGTCGCAGAGCACGAAGTGGTAGGTCGTCCGGTCGAGCTCGCGTCCGTGCCGAGCGAACCACGCGTAGGTCTGGATCGTGATCGGGTTCTTCCGCCCGGCGTGCGAGCCCTTGAGGACGGCCTCGGAGAACCGGTCTCCGTATCCCTCTTTCGTGAGATCGCGCTGGAACTGCGAGACGAGCAGACGCCGGTGCGTGAGAATCAGCACTCCGAGAGTGCGCGCGGCTTCGACGAACCCGGCGGCCGCGATCGTCTTTCCGGACGCCGTCGGATGCCGGAACCTGTAGCGGCGAACGGCGCCGGGGTCTGAGCCGTGGTACCCGTGGTCATCGCCCTCTGCCTCCTCGATGAAGCCGGCGTCGTAGTCGTCCTCCGGCTCCTCCTCGAGCTCGCCCTCCGCGACGGCGCCGTTGCCGCTCCCGTTGTCGCCTCCGTTGCCGTTCTCGTCCGCGGCGCGCTGCGTCGCTGCGATCAGCTCGGCCAGCATCCCGGTGAGCGCGTCGACCTGGTGGCGCCGGAGCTCGGTGCCCGCGGCGGTACGAGCCGGGTCTTCCGTGAGGACGCGCTCGAGGCCGAGCATGAGGCCGTACTTCACCTTCCAGCGGGCGGACGGCTCGGCATGGCCAGCCTCGATCTCGCTCAGGGCGTCTTCGAGGGCGGCACGGCGGGCGGTTCCCGGCGCGAGCGCGACGTCGGCCTCTTCGCCCTCGTGCAGGAACGGCTCGCCGAACCAAGCCTCGGCGCGGCGGGCGGCCTCGATCAAGTCCTGTGTTGTGTCCGACGTCAGCGTCGGCATGGTCTCCGCTTCGTGCATGAACGCAGCACGTTCTTCGTGCCGCTCCTTCCGAAGAGTGGGCGCTCGCGAACTCCCGTCTGGCGAGCGTGACCATCGCAGCATACCTCAGGTACGGGTGGTCGAACGTGTCAACTCGCGACTTTCTTAAGAGCTCGTTTCGAAAGGAGCTCTAATAACGCACGCCGCCGATCTCGGCAAGCGTCCGCCCGACGACACGCTCGGAGACGCCCGTCTGGTCGAGGTGCTTCGTGATCCCGCCCAGCCAGAAGGGGTAGCCCGCGCCGAGGAGGAGGCAGGTGTCGACGTCGGCCGCTTCGCCGACGACGCCCTCCTCGAGGATATGGCGCACCTCGTCGGCCATCGCAGCGAGCACCGCCTCGTGGATCTCGTCTACGGTCAGCGGCGCATGCTCCCGCACGACGATCTCCTCGGAGCCGTCGGCAAGATTGTGGAGGGTCGCGGAAAGCGGGAACCGCTCCGGATACGCCTCGTGCAGCGTGTGCAGTACATGGTTCGCGACGCGCGGGCCGACCATCTGCAGGAGCACCGATGGAGCCATCGGAACACCGAGCCGAAGCACTGCCTCGTCCGTCTCGTCGACGGAGTTGCCGTGTTCGAGCGCATCCATGAGTACGGTCGTCGTCCGGCTGAGGACACGGTTCACGACGAAGGCCGGAGCATCCCGTACGAAGACGCCGCGTTTGCGCAGCTTCCCGGTCACCTCCCATGCGGTCGCGAGCGTGACGGCGTCGGTTTCCGGGGTGCGCACGAGCTCGACGAGCGGCAGCACCGCCACCGGGTTGAAGAAGTGCATCCCGACGACCCGCTCGGGATGCTCGAGCACCGACGCCATCTCGGTCACCGAGAGCGATGACGTGTTCGTCGCGAGCACGCACTCGGGTGCGACGACGCGCTCGAGCTCCGCGAAGACGTCCTTTTTGACGGCAAGCTCCTCGAAGACGGCTTCGATCACGAGGTCGCAACCGGCAAAGACCTCCCAGCCGGTGCCGCCCGAGGCGAGCGTGCCCAGGAAGCGCGCTTTGCTCTCGGCGAGCCGTCCCCTCGCGACGAGCCCGTCGAGCTCGTCGTGAATCCACGAGATCGCCTCGTCGATCTGCTCCTGCGTGAGGTCTCGAAGGACCACCGGAACCTCGAGGCGGCGCAGGGCGAGAAGGGCAAGCTGGCGCGCCATCAGTCCGGCACCGACCAGCCCGATCCTCGAGATGCGGCGCGGCTCTGCGTCCGGCACTCCGACGCCGCGCTTGGCGCGCCGCTCGACGAGGAAGAACGAGTAGAGGGACGCCTGTGCCTGTGGGCCCGGCAAGAGCTCGGCAAGGGCGTCCTCCTCGACCCGGTAGCCCTCCTCCAGCGACCACGTGGCTGCGCCTTCGATCAGATCGAGCGCACGGTAGGGTGCCGGCGCCGCGCCGTGGACCTGCCCGTCGAGACGTGAACGCGCCTTGCGGCACACCTCGGCGGCGTCGGAGAGATCCGCATCGGGACGACCCTTGCCCCCTCCCTCCTCGATTGCCCGGAGCAGGAACTCGATCGACTCGTCGAGGAACTCGGCGGGCTCGAGGAGCGCGTCGGCGAAGCCCGCCTCGAACGCCTGCGGGCCCGAGAGCATTCGATTCTGGCGCAGCGGGTTCTCGACGATGAAGCGCACCGCCTGCTCTGCCCCGACGAGGGTGGGGACGAGCTGCGTCCCACCCCATCCCGGAATGAGCCCGAGGAAGACCTCCGGGCAGGCGAAGTGCCGGACAGACGCCGCGATGGTCCTGAAATCGCAGTGCAGCGCGATCTCGACCCCGCCGCCGAGCGCTGCGCCGTTGATCGCGGCGAGGGAGAGGAACGGCAGGTCGCGGAGCCTTCCGAAGAGCTCGTGCCCGGCGCGGCTCCCTTCGCGAGCCCGCTCCGGGGTGATGTCGCCGAACTCGTCGATGTCAGCCCCGGCGGCGAAGACGAAGGGCTTCCCTGTGAGGACGAGCCCGCGCCAGTCCCGGGTACGGAGGCGGTCGAGGACCCCCTGGAGCGAGCGCAGGGCCTCCTCGCCGAAGGTGTTCGGCTTCTGCCAGTCCTCGCCGTTGTCCATCGTCACGAGGGCGACCGGCCCAGCCCGCGTCTCGAGCCGCTGCAGCTTGAAGTGCGTCGGAGCTCCGATCAGGCACCGTCCTGGAGGTTCTCCCAGAGGATCGCCGCGCCCATCCCGAGACCGATGCAGAGGGCGGTAAGGCCGTACTGCACGTCGGGGCGCTCGCGGAAGCCTCGCGCGAGCTGCGCCATGAGCCGGACGCCGGTGGCCGCCAGCGGGTGGCCGCACGCGATCGCGCCGCCGTAGGGATTGAGCCGCGGGTCGTCGGTTGCGACCTCCATGCCGGCACACCAGGTGAGCACCTGCACCGCGAACGGCTCGTTCAGCTCGAAGAGGCCGATCTCGTCGAGCGAGAGCCCAGTCTGCTCCAGCACACGCTTGGTTGCGGGCACCGGGCCGAGGCCCATCAGCTCCGGCTCGACGCCGGCGTAGGCAAACGCGACGAGCCGCATCCTCGGCTCGAGACCGAGCTCCGCCGCTGCGTCCTCGGAGGTCAGAAGCGCTGCGGTCGCGCCGTCCGTGAGGCCGGCGGAATTCCCGGCGGTAACTCTGCCACCGGCGCGAAACGGAGTCCGCAGGCCGGCCAGCCCTTCCAGGGTCGTGTCGGGGCGTAGGAACTGATCGCGCCCCGCGACCATCCAGCCCTCGTCCGTGAACACGCTCATCGGGACGACGAGCTCGTCCATCACTCCGTCGTCCCAGGCCTTCGCGGCCTTCTGCTGGGAACGGACGGCGAACGCGTCGGCATGCTCCTTCGTCAGATCGGGAAAGGCGTCGTGGAGGTTCTCCGCCGTCTGACCCATGACCGCGGCAGACTCGTCGACGATGCGCTCCGCGACGAAGCGGGGGTTGAAGTCGACGTCGTCACCCATCGGGTGGTGACCCATGTGCTCGACGCCGCCGACGAGGACGACGTCGGCCGCGCCCATGGCGATCTCGCCGGCGCCGGTGGTCGTCGCGGTCAGCGCTCCGGCGCACATGCGATCGACGGCGAAGCCCGGAACGGTGTGCGGGAGACCGGCGAGCAGGGCGACATCGCGACCCAGCGTCAGGCCCTGGTCGCCGACCTGCGCGGTCGCGGCGAAGGCGACATCGTCGATCCTCTCGCGCGGGAGCTGCGGATTGCGGCTCAGGAGCTCGCGGACGACCTTGACCGCCATGTCGTCGGCGCGCGTCCGCCAGAAGTAACCGTCCGGGCCCGCACGGCCGAACGCCGTGCGCACACCGTCGACGTACACGACCTCGCGAAGCTCTCTGCCCACGCCGGGGACGATACTTCGCGGTCATCGGCTTCCTCCGGCCGAGCCGGGAGGCCGGCCCCGAGCCCGCCCCCCGCTGCCCGTGCTTACGCGCCTGGAACCTTGATGACCGGGCAGACGAACGAAGGGCCCGAGCCCATCACGACGGCCGTCCCGGTTGCAAATGCCGTGGCGAGCTCCTCGTCGCTGTCGATGTCTCCGCTCCCGTTCGAGTCCGCATCTGCGACCGCGGCCCCGTACCCCGACGGAAAGTCGAGAACCTGTACCCGCCAGCGACCGCCGTTGTATCCGGGATCGCCGGGCGCAGCCGTGGCGACGTTCGGCTGGTTGCCTTCAAAGGAGTAGATCGTGTCGAAGCTGTGTGCGGGCGCGCCCGTTTGACTCAGGTCGGTCGGGGTGTTGACCGTGCGGTAGAGCACGCCGTCGACGTAGAACGCCGGGTCTGTAACACCCGCGGCGGCTGTGCCTGCCACGGCAAGAGCAAGAGCGACGATGACCAGGGGCACGAAACGGCTCATTTGCACCTCCAAGGGTTGGTTGACAACTCTCCCTCGAGGGTTCCCGATGTCTCTTGCGAGTGTCTTACGACCGTCTTAGCAGTCGGTGAAAGGAGCGCTACTCGCCCGCAGCGAGCTCGCGCGCACGGAGCATCGCGGCTTGAATCGCGTTCAGGAACGCTGCGCGCACCCCGGCGCCCTCGAGTTCGCGGATCGCAGCGATGGTCGTCCCGCCCGGGGAGGTCACCATCTCACGGAGCTCCACTGGGTGCATCTTCTCGTCTCGCAGCTGCTTGGCCGTGCCGAGCATCGTCTGCACGACGAGCTGCGTGGAGATCTCACGTGATAACCCGAGCAGGATCCCGGCCTCGATCATCGCCTCCGCGAGGAGCGCGAAGTAGGCGGGCCCCGAGCCCGAGACTGCGGTGATCGCGTCCATCGCGCTCTCAGGCACGCGTACGACGGCGCCGAGATGGGAGAGCGCCTCCTCGGCGAGCGTCAGGTGCTCATCGCCTGCGTGGGCCCCCGCGCAGAGCCCGGCGATCCCCTCGTGCACCGTCGACGGTGTGTTCGGCATCGCCCGTACGACCGGTACGCCCGCCGGGAGCCGGCTTTCGATCTGCGACGTTCGGATCGCGGCGGCGATGGTCAGGACAGTCTGCTCGGGGAGGATCAAGGCGCCCACGTCCTCCAGGAGGGCATCGAGGTCCTGGGGCTTCACCGCGATCACGACGAGCGAGGCGCCGGCGGCTGCCTCTGCGTTCGAGAGCGTCGCCTGGACGCCGTGCCGCTCATGGAGCTCTGCGACCCGTTCTTCTCGCCGCACGGTCGCAGAGATCTCGTCCGGCGTCCGCCAGCCGGACGAGAGCAGGCCAGCGATCAACGCCTCGCCGATGCGGCCCGCGCCGAGGATCGCGACCTTGCGCGTATCCGCCATGCGCGGAGTCTAGGGACCTCAGGCGGCGCGAACGGATCGCGCCCGAGCGAGTCGTGCTCGGTCCGGGCTCGCGCCCGGGATGAGGCCCCGGCTGTATCCCGCGAGGAGGAAGACACTCGCGAGGCCCTGCCACTCCTCGTACCGAGCGAGGAGCAGAGCCGTCTCCGCCGGGTCGGGCCAGCGGCTCTCGATCCCTGCGACGAGCTTCACCAGCCCGAGGTCGCCGACGAGGCCGACGTCGAAGCGTCCAAGTCCCTGGAGGGCGATCACCCCGACGCTCCATGGTCCGATCCCGCGCTCGCAGCCGAGCCTCGCGAGCGCACGGTCTTCTCGCGCGCCCCGCAGCGACTCGAGATCGGTCGTTCGGACGAGGCGTGTGAGCGCGGCGGCGCGGCTCGGAGCAAGCCCGCAGGCGCAGAGCTGAGCGGGTGAGAGGCGCGCGAGCGCGTCCTGGCTCGCGACCTCTTCCCCGCACCTGCGGAGCACGGCTCGTTCGATGTCACGGCCGTGCCTCGACTGGATCAGCTGCCCGCAGACGGCGGTCAGCGCAGCGTGAGTGACGGTCGCCTTCCGTCGAGGTCGGAGCCCGCGCAGGCTCCTCACCGCTGGTCCGAGCAAGCGGTCGTACGCGAAGCGCCGGTGGAAACCGGTGGTGTCATCGTCGATCGCGAGGACGAACCGTGCCTCCTCGACCGCTCGCTCCGAGGACGCACGGATGACCACGGTCCCGTCGCGCGACTGCCGTGCCCCTGCCCACTCTGCACCCGGCAGCGCTGCATACCAGTCCTCGGTCCAGGTCGAGAGCCGCAGCGAGTATGGACCCCGCGGGCTGAGGCGCGCCTCGACCACGTGGGCAGCCTACTCGCCGATTCGGAGCCCGATACTTACGCCGATGAGACTCGCCGATGCCGTCTCCCTGCGCTCGCGCAAGCGCAAGCTCGAGCTCTTCCTCGACGAGCTCCATCCGAGCCCCGAGACGACGATCCTCGATGTCGGCGCGGACGAGCTCGGCTTCGGAGAGGGCGACGGGTGCGCGACGCTGAACTTCTTCGAGGAGCTCTATCCCTGGCCCGAGCGGATCACGGCGTTGGGCCTCGACGAGGGCACCGGGTTTCGCGCGCGCTATCCGCACATTCCCTACGTGCCGGGCGACGCGTGCGCGCTGCCCTTCGCCGACGGCGCATTCGACGTGGTCTTCTCGAACGCCGTGATCGAGCACGTCGGCGGGGGCGAACGACAGCGGCGCTTCGTCTCCGAGGCGCTCCGCGTCGGACGCAGAGTCTTCATCACGACCCCGAACCGCTGGTTCCCGGTCGAGGTGCACACGCGCCTCCCCCTCGTCCACTGGCTGCCCGAGCCCGCCGCGCACGCCGTATACGGCGCCGTGGGCAAGGAGTTCGCGAAAGACCTCCACCTTCTCTCCCGGCGAGAGCTCGCGTCGCTCTTCCCCGGGCGCGTTCGGATCGTGAATCTCGGCCTGACGCTGGCGGCGATCGTTGACTGAGCGCTTCGCCCGCACGGCGCTCGTCGTGCTCATCGCCGGACTGGCGCTCCACAACGTCGCGATGGCCCAGCTCTGGGACCTGGGAGTCCGCGGGAACGCGCTCGACGTCGTGGCCGCATGGAAGGAAGTGCTTCTCCTACTTGTGCTCGTCCTTCTCTCGTGGAAGGTCCGCCGGCTCCCGGCGATCGCCATGGCGGACCTGCTGGCGCTCGCGTACACGGCCATCGTCCTGGCGTATGCGTTGCTTCCCCAAGACTGGCTGGACGGCGGGGCCACGGACCGCGGAATCCTGCTCGCGGTTCGCCACGACCTACTGCCCGTGGGCGCCTACGCGTTCGGTCGTCTTCTCTCGGCGCTTCGCGGACGACCGGTGGGCATCGGAGTCCTCGTTGCGCTCACCGCAGCCGCGGTCTCCCTCATCGGGCTCCTGGACGTCTTCATCGTCTCGCTGCAGTCCTGGCGGGACTCCGGCGTCCCGGGCTGGTATCGCGAGCAGCTCTCGCTCGACTACGAGGGGCTGTCCGGGCTTCCGGAGAACTGGGTCTACAACACGGGCGAC
>JBKPDR010000032.1:0-6357 GCA_046727975.1 Actinomycetota bacterium
GTTACTGCTCGGTACTGATTACGACCTCTGCAAGCTGGCCGAACGAGCCGTCAAGGACGGTGCGGACGTCATCGGGATGGCAGGGGGCGACGGGTCACAGGCCTTGGTCGCAAGGGTGGCGATGCAACAGGACGTTGCCCATGTCTGTGTCCCGGCGGGGACGCGCAACCACTTCGCACTCGATCTCGGGCTCGACCGCGATGACGTGGTCGGGGCGCTCGATGCGTTCACCGACGGTGTCGAACGGCGCATCGACCTCGCGAGTCTCAATGGGCGCATCTTCGTCAACAACGCCTCGCTCGGCATTTACGCCCGCGTTGTGCAGTCGGATGCCTACCGCGATGGCAAGCTCGGGACCTGGAGACGGATGCTGCCGGAGATGGTCGGGCGGGACGCGGCGGACAGCGACCTCCGGTTCGACGCGCCGCACGCCAAAGACTGGGCCGACGCATCGCTCGTGATCGTCTCGAACAATCCGTATCAGCTGCGACGTTTTCGAGGGGCCGGCACGCGACCGCGCCTCGACACCGGCCGACTGGGCATCTTCGCAACACGCATGCGCGGTGCCCACGCAGTCGCCAAGCTGGTGACCCTCGGGACGATCGGCCAGCAGCGCCGTTTTGGTGGCGTGCTCCAATGGTCGCTTCTCGAGTTCGAAGTCCGTTCAGGCGCGCCCATTGCTGTCGGGCTCGACGGTGAGGCGCTCGTGCTTGTGCCGCCGCTGCGCTTCGTTTCGCTGCCGGGCGCGCTCCGCGTCCGCGTTCCGCGGCACGCGCGTGGCGTCTCACCGGCGGGAGCGGCGGTCACGCTGACTCACCGCAACCTCTGGGCGCTGGTTCGCATCGCGGCCGGCAGGCCGACCGTTGCACCATCGCAGAGGTAGCAGCGCCCTACGCCCGCTGGTCAAGCGAAGATTCACGCAGTCTGCGACCTCACGTAGTCGATGTAGCCACGCACGTCCTGTGCCGGCTCGGTGTAGGCCTCGCCCAGGGTCTCCTCCATCCTGGTCATGAACTCCTCGGCCCAGGACGGGAAGTCGTAGTCGATCGCACGCAGGAACTCGAGCGTCGCGGCAAGACGAATGTCGGCGATCGAGGGGGCGTCACCCCCGATGAAGGGCCGGCCGGCAAGGAAGAACGCGCGATAGACGTCGAGCGGCTCCGCGAGCGCCGCCTCGGCGTCCTTCTGCGCCCGCGCCTTCATGTCGTCGTCGGCGTCGGACGTCGCGACCTCGCCCGGATATTGCGCGAAGCCGAGCGTCGGGTAGGTGGCGCGCGCGAGCAACGGATAGAGCGTGCCGATCAAGTAGAACATCGCGTTGTCGACGATCGCCCGCTCGCCCGGGTCCGCGGGATAGAACTGCGTGAGGCCGTGCTTGTTGCAGAGGTACTGCATGATCGCGCAGCTCTCCCCCAGCGATCCCTTCGGCAGTCCATCCTCTTCGAGCATCGGCGTGAGGTGGGCGGGGTACTTCTCCAGATACTCCGGCGAGGTCGTCTTTCCCCACACGTCCACCTCTTCGAAGTCGAGCCCTGCGGCGCGCACGAAGATGCGAACGGTCAGGTTGTTGACGCTCGGCTTCAGGATGTTCAGCGTGTTTGCAGCCATGTGCTCCTCCCGACTGGTCGTGTGCGCAACTACGGACGCTCGACGAGTTTCGACTTGTATTCGCTCCGACGCAAGCTCCCCCACGGCACGAGATCGACGCGTGTCTGGACCACGAGTACGTTGCGCAGCCTCTCGCGGATCGCTTCCGCGAGCGCGGCATCGGCCGTCGTGCCCTGCGCGAGCTCGACGGTCACGGGAAGCGGCGGTTCCTGTTTCACGCCCGGCATCTGCGGCCTGACGACGATGTGACCGCTGACCTCGGGCGTGAACGCGCTCACCACTTCGCGGACGGCCGAGGGGAACACGTTGACCCCGCGGACGATGAGCATGTCGTCGGTTCGCCCGATGCACCGCACGCGTGGCCCCGTGCGGCCGCATCTGCACGGGCTCGTCCGGACCTGGACGTGATCGCGCGTCCGGAATCGCAGGAGGGGTGCGGCGCGATGCTGGAGATGCGTCAACACGAGCTCACCCCTGGCGCCGTCGTCAATCCCGAGAGCCGCTCCCGTCTCGGGGTCGATGAGCTCGGCGTGGACGAACCCGCGCGCGCCCAGGTGCATTCCGTCCTGCTCTTCGCACTCCCCCCAGAGCGACACGCCGATGTCCCCGATGCCCATCGCCTCCGTGACCTTCGCGCCCCAGCCCTCTTCGAGCGTCGCCCGAAAGGCCGGCTCGCCGCCGCCGGGCTCACCCGCGACGAGGACGCGCTCGACGTTCGAAGCCCTGAGGTCGACGTTCCGTTCCGCGGCCCATTCGACGAGATGGGCCGCGTAGGACGGCGTGAGCACCACGGCTTCGGGCCCGAGAAGCTCGATCGCGAGCATCAGACGCTCCGTGTGCCCGGTGCCGACGGGAATGTGACAGAGGCCGATGCGTTCGAAGGCGGCAAGGGCCGCTCCCGCGACGAACGGCCCGGCGTCATAGGTGGAGACGATGCGCTGGCCGGCGGCGACGCCCGAGGCCGCGTAGCTGCGTGCAGAGACGGTCACCCAGTCGTCGAGATCGCCCGTCGTCAGGGGGACGTAGCTGGGCACGCCGGTGGTGCCGCTCGTCGAGTAGATGCGGACGATGTCGGACGATGCCGCGCAGAGATGGGTGCCGATCGGATTGTCGGGCGTGCGCGTCGCCCTCAGCTCGGACTTGTCGGTGAGGGGCAGTTGCGCGATGTCCACGAGCCGGCCGGCTGAACGAGCGGAGGCGAACCCTGCCGCGGCCAGCTTCTCGCGGTAGAAGGCCGAGCGCTCGAAGAGGTAGGCGAGCTGGGTGTAGTACGACGCATCGTCGACCGCGAGCTGCTCTTCCCAGGGGCGGGTCTCGACCTCGGGCGCGAGCATCAGTCGAGCTCGACTTCCGAGCCGCGCTCGTACGTGATCGCCTCCTCTGCCCTCCCCGCCATGAAGAAGCCGAGGGGACGCTCGAGCTCCTCGGCCAGGTGGGCCAGAAGGCCAGCCGTGCGCGCGAGGATCGGAACGGCCTTCACGGCGGAGGAGGGAAAACCCAGATCGAGCATCACTGCCGCGATCGGCATGGAGACGTTCATCGTGAGCGGCTTACCCCAGGCCTCGGCCGCGGCATCCCGGAGGTGACGCGAGAGCAGGACGTGGGGACCACTCACCCCGCGGGCATCCGCGAGCTCGAGAATCCTTTCGGCACGCGGGTCGAGGGGCCGGTGAACGGGATGGCCGAACCCCGGCAACTTGCCGTCCGACAAGTGGAAGGCACGAGCGACGTCCCTCGCGACCGCCTCGGGAGCGCCTCCGGCCGCCACGCGTTCCTGCGCCTCTTCGAGAAGCCGCGCACACGCCTCGGATGTTCCGAGAATCACCGGGCCACAGCCGAGGATCCCTGCTGCGACGGCGCCCTGCAAGGATCGCGGGTCGGCCGCGAGCGTCATGCGCGCCGCGACGTTGGTGGGCATCATCCCGTGCTCGGCGATCGAGACGAGGAGCAGGTCGAGAAAGAAGCGCTGGTCCTCGGTCGGCTCGCGGCCGGTGAGCAGCAGGTGGAAGTACTCGGTGAAGCTCAGCTGGCCCATCAGGTCGCCCGAGAGGTCACGTCCGCGCACCTCGACCCGGTCGGGATAGGCCTGACTGATGTGGCTGACCGGAGCTCCGGCCTTACGCTTCTGCATACGCGGCGAGATCTTTCCGGACGAGGCGCGCACCGGCAACCATCGCCTCGAGCTTGCGAAAGGCCCGCTCGCGCGGGAGGTACTTCATCCCGCAGTCCGGCGCGACGACCAGTCGCTCCGGCGTCACCACCGCGAGGGCTTTCCGAATCCGGTCTGCGACGACCTCCGGCGTCTCGACCTCGCTCGAGCCCAGATCGAGAACTCCCAGGACGATCGTCTTGTCGGGGAGGTCGCGCAGCACGCCCGGGTCGAGGCTCGGCTGTGCCGCCTCGAGCGAGATGTGGGTCGCGAGGCAATCGTTGAGCTCCCGGAGGTAGGGGTAGCCGGTGAGTCGGTTCTTGACGATGTGCGCGTAGCCGAAGCAGGTGTGGAGAACCGTCTCGCCCTCGATGCCGTCCAGCGCGCGGTTGATCGCCTCGACGGCGTACTCCCGCGCGGGCTCGGGGCGCGCCTGCAGATACGGCTCGTCGATCTGGACCACGTCGGCTCCGGCTGCCTTGAGGTCCCGCAGCTCCTCGTTGACGGCGTCCGCGTACGCGAACGCGAGGCTCCGCTCGTCGGAGTAGTAGTCGCTCTGGGCTTGTTGTGTCATCGTGAACGGGCCCGGGACTGTGATCTTGATGCGACGGTCGGTGATCGAGCGGAGAAACGCGACATCGCGGAGCTCGACCGGCCGCGTGCGGCGGATCGGGCCGACGACTCTCGGGACGGGGCTCTCGTGACCCGTACGGTCGAGTGCGACGCCGGGATCGTCCAGATTGATTCCGTCGAGCGCGGTCGCGAATCGGTTGGAGTAGCTCTCCCTCCGCATCTCCCCGTCGGTGATCACCTCCACGCCGGCGCGTTCCATGTCGTGAACGGCAAGGCGCGTCGCGTCGTCCTGGGCCTCCTCCAGGAAGGGCTCCGGCACCAGCCAGAGCTCGCGCGCCCGCACTCGCGGAGGCAGACGCTCGCCGAGCCGCTCCCGGTCGATCAGCCAGCTCGGCTGCGGATAACTCCCGACGACCGTCGTGGCGAGAACGTCAGAAACCGGAGCCGCTATGCCGCGAGCTCGTCCAGTTCCTCGCCGACCTCGATCGGGTTCAAGACCGGATCCTGGCTCCACTCGTACCAGCCGCCATCGTAGACCGCGATTCGTGGCCAGCCCATCAGGTACGCGTAGAACCAGGTCTCGCTCGCGCGCCAACCGGTCCCGCAATAGAACGCGACCCACTTGTCGGCGGTGATTCCGGCCTCCGCCCAATTGGCCGCGATCTCCGGGTAGGCGCGCATCGTGTTGTCCACGGTGCGGTAGTGCTGCATGTGGTACGCGTCCGAGCCGCAGTTGCCCCAGACGTCGCCGGCGATTCGGCCGGCGGGGCCGATGTAGTTGTACCCGCTGACTTTGCCGATGTGCTCGTTCCAGGTCCGGACGCTGACGAGAGCAGCATGCGTCGGGTCGGACAGGATCTGCTTGGCGTCGTCGATGTCGACGATCACCTCCGGGTGTAGAGGAATCCGGACACCGAACGACGCGGCCGGCGTGGCCTCGCGCAGAATCGTCTCCAGCGGCTTGCCGGCCCGTACCCAGGCGTCGTAGCCGCCGTCCAGCAGACGCACGTCGGCGACGCCCGAGTAGCGGAGGATGAGCGCGGCACGTGTGGCGGCGATCTGCCCCGCTCGCCGTCCCGGCCATTTCTCCTCGGCGTGGCCTTCCGTATCGCGGCCGTAGAGGATGACCGTCGTGTCGTGGGTGATCCCGAACGACCGCAGGGTCGCGTCCAACTCCGCCGGCGATCGGCGGTTCCAGTCGTCCGGACGCTCGAGCAGGTTGGTGTCGAGATAGAGCGCCCCGGGAAGGTGATTCTCCTCGTACTCCTCTAGAACCCCGAAGTTGACGTGGAAGAGCAGGAACTTGCCGGCCGGCGCTGCCTCCGGTCGCGCGCCGTCGAGCACCTGCTGGAGCCACTCCGGGTGGACGAGCTTCTCGTAGTTCGGCAGACGCTCGGCGGGCAACGTCACGTCGGCCGCCCACTCGCCCCAGTGGCCTTCGTAGAACCGGACGCACGTGTGACCCAGCTCCGCCAGCCTCGTCCCGAACGCCAGGGCGTCCTCCGTACGGTCGCCGTAGAGGACGACCTCTCGGCCGGGAACGATGCCCTTGGAGGCGAGCAGCCGTTCGACCTCGGTGTCCTCGACGCTGCTGAGCCACGCGCTCGGAAAGGCGACAGCTCCGGGGATGTGACCACCTCGGGCCGCTCCGCCCAGGCGCCAGCCGTTGTACGCGGGCAGAGGGCGGACGTCGACGATCGTGAGGTCTGGGTCGGTGACCCGCCGCCGAAGCTCGGCCGTGGACATCGAGCGCATAGCGCGATGCTACTGACTCTGCTTTCCAAAGTAAAGCGACTATCGAGAATGAAGGGACGCACCGCAGGGAGACTGCGCGACAATTCCTCCGATGGCGCGAGTGCTCGATCCGGAAGGAGCGCATATCGCCGGGCGCCGACGACTCGCCGACCAACGGGCTGCGTGACCGACGTTCGGCTGGGGCTGCGCGCCAACGCTGCCCAATTCACCCTGCTCGTTGCCGTCAACGCACTGGTCGGAGCCATGGTCGGCCTCGAGCGGACCGTGCTACC
>JBKPDR010000033.1:0-11971 GCA_046727975.1 Actinomycetota bacterium
GGGCTCCGCAGGTGGTGGTGCCGGGGCGGGCGCAGGCGCAGGCGCCGCGGGCAGGGCTGCGGGCGCCGGAGCGGGTGCGGCTCGCCGTGGAAGCAGCGTCAGCGGATCCACATAGGTCTCGCCGTCTCCGGCACGGATCCCGAGATGCAGATAGGGAACGGGGTGCTCGGCCTCGCCCGACGGTCCCGGCTCAGCGAGCGGAGCCCCCTCCTCCACACGCTCGCCTTTCTTGACGAGGAGCGCGCCGAGATGTGTCAGAGACGTCTTGTTTCCGTCGGAGCTCGCGATCGTGACCGTGAGACCGTGTGTCGGAACCTGCCCCGCGAATGTCACCTCTCCGGAGGCCGGCGCGCGAATGCGTTGCGCTGCCTCGATTCCGATGTCGATGCCACGATGCTGACCACCGGCATACGGGTTGTCGCCGACCGAGAACCCGCGCAGGACGGGCCCGTCGGCAGGCCAGTCCCATCCCCACGCAGAGGGCGCTGAGATCAGTCCCCAGACGATGGCGGCAACGACGAACGCGCCGTGCTGGGTTGTCTTTCTTGTCAACACGGTAGGAAAGGATAGCGCCGGGCCAGGACGTTGTCAAATCGGCTTACAGCGACGATCGATAGAGATCGTTTCGCGACGTCCCGGTTAGCCGAGAGACGAGATCGGCAGCCTGGCGGCGGGCAACTCCGGCAGCCACCAGCTCGCCCACTGCGGCGACTGCCTCTTCTGGAGCCGCCACCGTCGCAACGACCGCCCGGCCGAGAACGAGCGTGATCTCCCCGCGCGGCGCTTCCGCGAAGCGCTGGGCGAGCTCGGGGAGCGTGCCGCGCACGACTTCCTCGAACCGTTTCGTCAGCTCGCGGCACACAGCCGCGCGCCTCTCGGGCAGCAGCTCCGCGAGGGAGGCGAGCGAGCGCGGCAGTCGCCGCGGCGACTCGAATGCGACCGCTGCGTCCGGCCAGCGCTGGAGCCGTGTGCCAAGCTCGACCAGCTCCGCTCGCCGACGCGGCAGGTACCCGAGGAACTGGTAACGCTCGACCGCGAGGCCGCTCGCGACGAGCGCCGTCTCGACCGCGGAAGGTCCCGGGAGAACCGTCACCGCCACCCCGCGCTCGACGGCCGCCGCGATCAGGCGCGCGCCCGGATCGTTGACCCCTGGGAGGCCCGCGTCGGAGACGAGGGCGATCCGCTCGCCGCGGCGGAGTCGCTCGAGCGCAGCCGCGGTCCGCACTGCCTCGTTGTGCCGGTGATAGCTCTCCAGCCGAGCGCGCACGCGGTGGCGGTCGAGCAGCACGCGCGTACGCCGCGTGTCCTCGCACAGCACGAGGTCCGCCTCGGAGAGCTCTCGGAGGACGCGCAACGTGACGTCCTCCAGATTTCCGATCGGCGTGGCACAGACGGCGAGCGGCATCGGGGCTCGCTATCTCGCGCGGTCGAGCGCCTCGAACGCCATCAGCCCGGCGCCCACAAGGCCGGCGTCGCCACCGAGCTTCGCGGGGACGATCCGGAGTGTCCGGTCGGCAGGCGAAAGCGCCTCGCGCCGTGCCGCCTCGAGGGCCGGACCCAGCAGGAGCTCCCCGGCTGCCCTCCCGAAGCCGCCTCCGACGACGACGACCTCGGGATCGAAGACGTTCGCGAACGATCCGATTGCCGCTCCCAGAAACTCGGCGATCCCGGTGAGCCTGGACAGCGCGGCTGAGTCGCCCGCTCGTGCGTGCTCGACGAGGACCTCTCCGTCGGCGTCCTCGCCGTAGAGCTCGCGCGCGGCGCGATCCGCCGCCGTGCCCGATGCGAGTGCCTCCAGATGCCCCCGTCCGTGGCAGTTGCCTTGGCACGGGGGGCCGTTCGCCTGCACGACGACGTGGCCGAGCTCGGCCCACCCGCGATAGAGCTCGCCGTCGAGCACGAGCCCGCCGCCGACCCCCGTTCCGAGCACGAGCATGACGAGGTTTGTCATCCCGCGGCCGGCCCCGAATCGCCACTCGGCGAGTGCTGCGGCGTTACCGTCGTTCTCGACGCCGACGGGTAACCCGAACCGCTCGCGCGCGTGGTCGACGAGATCGAAGTCGTCGAGCGGTAGGTTCGTCGACTGCAGCGCGACCTTCGTGCGCCGGTCGAGATTCGACGGAATCCCGTATCCGAGCGCGCCGACCCGCTCGTCGAGCAGGGCTTCGACCGTCGCGTCGAGCGCCTCGACGACGTCCTCCTCCGAGCTCGTGGGCGTCTCCAGCTCGTGTCGGGCGTGGACGCCACCGTCGCGATCGAGCCTGCCGGCGAGGATTTTCGTCCCGCCCACGTCGAGCCCGATCACGAGGGGTTGATCCAAGGCGCGGGCTACCATAGCGCCCCGGATAGATCACCTTGATTCGTAAGTTGCCGTCGGCAATCTGGTCGCAACACGACCCGGCATGCGAGGTGCACGGGCGAAAGCGAATGCCGAAGCCGACGACTGTCGCAGCATCGCCGCAGGCTCGACGGGATGGCCCATCCGAAAACCTCGCTCTCCTACCCCGACCCGCCGCTGACCGATGGCGCCATCGTGTTGCGTCTTTGGGCGGAGACGGATATCGGTTGTGTCGAGGAAGCGAGCGGCGATCCCCGCATTCCCGAAGGCACGACAGTTCCCGCGAGCTTCACCAAGGCCGAGGGTCTCGCTTGGATCGAGCGCCAGTGGGGACGCGCGGACAACGCCGAGGGGTTGTCACTAGCGATCGCCGACGCAGGCTCGAATGAGGCGCTCGGCGCCGTCGTCCTGATGTTCCGCCGGCAGCCTGGTACTGTCGAGATCGGCTATTGGGTCATCGGCCGCGCTCGTGGTCGTCGCCTCGCTCCGCGCGCAGTCGCCCTTCTAGCTCGTTGGGCGCTCACGGACGCGGGCCTTGCCCGTGTCGAGGCGCTCGTCGAACCCGACAACACGCCGTCGCAGCGCGTCCTGGAGGGCGTCGGCTTCCAACGCGAAGGGCACCTGCGCTCCTACCTCGTCTTCGACGCGCGTCGCGCCGACGCCTTCATCTACTCGCTGCTTCCAAGCGATCTCGGCTAGGTCAGAAAGAGGCCCATCAGGCTCTCCAACGCGGGGGTCAACCTCTACCATGGCGCCCCGGATGGCGGTCGGAGACAAGCCCTACCGGCTGTACAAAGGCGGCCGCACGAAAGGGAAGGTCCCGCTCGAGAAACGGATGCGCGCTCCCGCGGGTCCCGCGGCACCCGGCGGGCCCAAGCCTGCGAGGCGCCGGCGCTGGGGGCGCTGGATCGCGCTCGGGGTCGCCGGGCTCCTCGTCCTGCTCGTCGTCTGGGGCGTCCTCGGTTACCTCTCGTTCTCGAACGGCGTGGAGAAGGCGAACGAGCGCCTGCCCCAAAACGCGCGGAACCGGCTCGCCCCCCAGAAGGGGTCGTTCCTCTCAGACCCGACGACGCTCCTCGTCATCGGCACGGACGGTGGCAGCGCGCCGGGGCGAGGAGGCGCCCGCCGGTCCGACTCGCTGCTCCTGATCCGGACCGATCCCGGGAAGCACCGTCTGTCCTACCTCTCGATCCCGCGCGACCTGCGCGTGGAGATCCCGGGCTTCGGCTCCGGGAAGATCAACAGCGCGAATCAGTTCGGTGGGCCTGCGCTCACGATCGCCACCGTGCGCACGCTCACCGGCCTCCCCGTCCAGCACGTCGTCGTCGTCGACTTCGACGGCTTCAAGGACTTGATCGACGCGCTCGGCGGCATCGAGATCACCGTGCCGAAGCCGATCCTCTCGAACAGGTTCGACTGCCCCTACCCACCGAAGCGCTGCCAGGACTGGAAAGGCTGGCGCTTCGGGAAGGGCCGGCAGCACATGGACGGCCGGCGCGCGCTCGTCTACTCGCGCATCCGCACCAATCAGCTCGATCCATCGGACACCGACATCAGTCGAACCGGGCGTCAGCAAGCCGTCGCAGAGGCCGTGGGGGACAAGGTCGCGAGCATCGGCACGTTTTTCCGACTCCCCTTCATCGGAGACTCCCTCGCGGCGCCGGTCGCCACCGACCTTTCCGCCTGGGAGCTCGCGAAGCTCGGCTGGGTCCGCTTCCGCGCGGACGACTCGCGCGCGCTGCACTGTCGCTTGGGCGGCCAGCCGTCCTCCATCGGCGGCGAGTCGTTGCTCCTCGGCTCCGAGGACAACGTCGACGTCATCTCCATGTTCCTTCGACGCTCTGCTCCGCTCGCGCCGCGGAAGGGATTTCCCTACGCCGCCGGCTGCACGCGACGATAACTCGACTCAGGTCGCGTCGGTGGACGCCTTCTTCTCACCCGAGCCTTTATCCTTGTCCGCGGCGGGCTTCTCGGCCGCGGGCTTTTCACTCGAGCCGTCGGACGCCGACTTGCGGCCCCCGCGCCCGTAATCGGTCGAGTAGAAGCCGGAGCCTTTGAAGTGCACGGCCACCGGGAAGAGGATCTTCTCGACCGGGCCGGCGCCGCAGGTGGTGCACGTTTCCGCGGGCGGATCGGTCATCCGCTGGAAGAGCTCGAACGTGTGCCCGTTCGGGCAACGGTACTCGTAGATGGGCACCTGCCCGAAAAGGCTAGCGCTCCCTACGGAGCGGACTGCTCGCGCTCCCGGTCGCGCTCGTTCTCCAGCAGCTCGAGATAGCACGGAGCGCTCTCGAAGGCGGCGAGACCGCGTGGGCGGCCGCGCCGCCGCTGGAGCCTGCGGCGGCGATCGAGGGCTGCGACGGCGGCCGAGGCGCCGACAAGCCCTCCGAGAAGAAACGTCCTGATGCTGCCACGCTTCGGCTCGCCTTCCATGCTCTGATCTTACGATCATGGCCGTGGTGGTATGCGCTCTGGGCGACCTCACGCTCGACGTTTCCGTGCGCCTTGCGGGGCCGCTCGCACCCGGCGGGGACACGGATGCCGAGATCCGCGTCGGCGCGGGAGGCCAGGCGGCGAACGTCGCCGCCTGGGTCGCCGAGCTCGGCGCGGAGGCCCGGTTCATCGGGAAGAGCGGCGCCGACGAGTCAGGACGGCTGGCCCGGGACAGGCTCGCCGAGCACGGCGTCGAGGTCGTCGGGCCCGTGGAAGGTCGGAACGGCGTCATCTGCGCGCTCGTCTCGCCCGACGGAGAGCGGGCGATGGCTTCGGACCGCGGCGCTGCGGCCGGCCTTCGTGCCGGCGAGATCGAGTCTCGCTGGCTCGTAGGGTGCGACCATCTCTTCGTCTCCGGCTACGCGCTGCTGCACGAGCCCGCTCGGTCAGCGGCTCTGCGAGGCATCGAGCTCGCACGTCGCGAGAACGCCTCGATCGGAGTCGATCTCTCGTCCTGGAGCGCGATCCGGGACGTGGGAGCAGAGGAGCTTCGAGTCCTGCTCGCGGAGCTCCATCCCGATGCGGTCTTCGCGAACGAGGAGGAGGACGAAGTCGTGGGAGGACCGCTTCCCGGCGCCGCCTGGATCCTCAAGCGCGGAGCCCGGGGCTGCTCGTTCTCAGGCGACGAGCGGCCCGCGCACTTCGTCGAGCGAGTCGTAGACTCGACGGGCGCGGGCGACGCCCTCGCCGCAGGCTGGATGGTCGGCGGCCCGGAGCTCGCGCTCGAGGCCGCGGCGCGGTGTATTCAGCAGCTCGGGTCGATGCCGGTACGCTCGCCGCGGTGAACGCCCTCGACGACGTGGTGGCGATCGCCGGGGAGGTGCGCGACGCGCTCGCGGCCGGCGACGCGGTCGTCTCGCTCGAGACGACCCTCGTCGCGCACGGCTTCCCGGCGGCCGACGGGATCGAGGTCGGGCTCGCGGCCGAGGAGGCCGTCCGCTCGGCCGGTGCGGTACCCGCGACTGTCGGAGTCCTCGAGGGACGCGTCCGAATCGGCCTGGCGCGGAGCGAGCTCGACCGGTTCACTGCCGAGGCGCTCAAGGTCGGCCCTCGGGACATCGCCGCCTGCGTGAGACAGGGAGCCGTCGGGGCCACCACCGTCGGCGGAACCCTGGCCGTGGCTGCGCCGGCCGGAATCCGCTTCCTCGGCACGGGCGGTATCGGGGGCGTGCACCGAGGCTTCTCGAAGCTCCCAGACGTCTCCGCGGACATCCCCGCGCTCGCACGTTCACCCGTTCTCGTCGCGTCCTCCGGGGTGAAGTCGATCCTCGACGTCGGAGCGACGCTCGAGCTGCTCGAGACATCGGGCGTCCCCGTGCTCGGCTTCCGCACCAGGACGCTTCCCCTCTTCTACTCGGCGCACGGCGGCCCCCCGGTTCCCACTCGGGTCGAGGACGCCACGGAGGCCGCCCGCATCGCCGACGCGCATTGGCGTCTCGGAGGCGGGGGCGTCCTCGTCGCGAATCCTCCGCCCGAGAGCCTCGACGTCGAGGATTTGATCGCAGCGGGCCTCACGAGTGCACGGAAGGAGCACGTCACCGGACAGCAGGTCACGCCCTTCCTGCTCGCGTTCCTGCACGAGCGCACGGGCGGCCGCACGCGCGAGATCAACCGCGAGCTCGTCGTGGCGAACGCCAGGCTCGCCGCGGAGGTCGCTGTAGCGTTCGCCGCGCTGTGAGTCTGTACGACGGCGTGCGTGACCTCCCGCTCGAGATCGAGAGCTATGCCCTCGACGGGCTTGAGCTGCAGGCACGAGCCGACTTCCTGCGTCGAACGACCGTCGTCCGCCTGCTGGGCGGCGGCGATGAAGGGATCGGCGAAGACGTCACCTACCACGGAGACGAGCACGACCGCCTGCAGGCGCACGGGCCGGACTTCCCGCTGACCGGTTCGTGGACGCTGCACACGTTCTCCGAGCACGTCGGCGCGCTCGCACTCTTCGAAGGGGAGCCGGAGCTCCACGCCTACCTCGACTATCGTCGCTGGGCCTTCGAGAGCGCCGCCCTCGACCTGGCGCTCCGCCAAGCTGGTCTCTCGCTCGGCGAGGCAGTCGGCCGGAGACCGCGACCGGTGGCGTTCGTGGTCTCCATGGGCTTGGGCTCACCTCCGACCACGGAAACGTTCCAGGGCTGGCTCGGGCTGTACCCGAACCTCCGTTTCAAGCTCGACGCCAACCCGGAGTGGAGCGACAAGCTCGTCTCGGAGCTCCGAGCGACGGGCGCCGTCGACTCGGTCGACCTCAAGGGCCAATACCGCGGCACGGTGGTCGACACGCCCGCCGACCCTGTCATGTACCGGCGCGTCGCCGAGGGGTTGCCAAACGCGTGGCTCGAGGATCCGGCGCTCACCGACGAGACGGCGCCGGTGCTCGAGCCGCACCGCGACCGGGTGACCTGGGACGCGATCATTCATTCCGTCGAGGACATCGAGGCGCTCCCCTGGCGTCCACGCACGGTGAACGTCAAGCCGTCCCGTTTCGGCTCCGTCGAACGGCTATTCGCCGCGTACGACTATTGCGAGTCGCACGGGATCGGCGCCTACGGCGGCGGCCAGTGGGAGCTCGGCCCGGGACGGGGCCAGATCCAGTTGCTCGCGGCACTCTTCCATCCCGAGACGCCGAACGACGTCGCCCCTCGGGAGTTCAACCTGCAGCCGCAACCCGGCCTTCCGACGAGCCCGCTCGACGTCGCGGCGAGGGCGACGGGCTTCCTCGCAACAGGGACGGGTTAGCTCGAAAGTACGCTGAACGTCGCTTACGCTTCGCGCGTGAAACGGCCCCTGTTCGTTGCGGCCTCGGTGATCGCACTCCTCGTCGCCGGCATGTTGGGGGCAACCAAGGACAAACCCGGGGACCAAGCGACGGCGATCCTGACCCGTGAGGAGGTCGAGCGGGCCTTCATTCGAGCGGGATTCGCCCTTCAGAGCCGCGAGCTCCCCGTGCTCGAGGCCGAGGGAGACGTCCTCGGCCCTGTCAACTTCAAGCCGTTCACGGTCTTCGTTCTCCGAACCGAAGCACTCGCGAACGAGCACTTCGAGCCGTACAGAACACACACGCTCGATGCCTTCAACCTCTTGCGCCGGAACGTGTTCGTGGTCTCGGACTCCGGCCTGGCGAAGCACGAGCGCGACCGCATTCGCGCCTCGCTAGAGCTCCTCGTAGCGGAGAACACGTAACGCGCGATTCGATTCGCTGAGAGGGCGGGTTACGCGCGGCGCGACCGATTGGACTGGATTGCGCCCTCCAGTCGCTCGATCACTTCCTGGGCTCGTCGCCGACGCTTCAAGTCCTTCTGTGCATGTCCTCGATCGCGCGTTTCTGACTCGAGATCATGAATCGCGCGGCTGACAGGTCTTTGTCAGTCCACTCCTCCGGGTGGTCGACGAGCCACTGCAACCACTCGTAGTCTTGATCGTCGGGCACCACCGGATCGTGCCCGAACCACGATTGCGGAGCTACTCGAACGTCGCCAGGAGCTCGTCTACCGGGATGAGCGGAAGCGACTCGAGCTTCGCACTCCCGCGCGCACCGAGGGCGAGCGAGACCTTCGCCACAGTGACGTCGTCGGGCGCCTCGACGATGTTGACGAAGTCGTACGAGCCGAGCGCCGCCCACTGGTGCAGCACCTTCGCCCCCATCTCCTCCACGTCGCGGTTCACCTCACGCAGCCGGGCCGGGTTGGCGTGGAGGGTCTGAACGCCCTTCTCGGTGAGTGTCGTGAGCATCAGGTACGTGGGCATCTCGCTCCTTTCCTCGCTCGGGACGCGAGCCTAACCGAGCCTCCTGGTCGACGTAGAGCAGGGCTGCGCCGAGGAAGACGAGTGGAGAGACGAGGAGGGACGCGAGGACGGCGGCCGCCCGCTGTGTGTTCTCGGCGTACTCGCGCAGCACGAAGTACAGCCCCGCTTGTGTGAGGAATACGACCAGGGCGAGCGTCGCCAGCCCTCCGAGTACGTGGACGAAGTCGGCGCGGGCGAGGCTCAGGCCGCGGGCGAGCCCCGCGCGCAGGCCGACGTCCTCGGCGAGGACGGCTGGGACCGCGAGACCGAAGAGCGCGAGCCAAACGAGCCCGGGGAGGACGAAGAGTGCGGCGAGGAACGGAAACGGGATGAAGACGAGGACGCCGACCAGGTAGGCCCGGAGCGCACGTCTCGCTCGGAGTGGCGTGCGCGTGACGAGTGCTGCGGCGGCGACGTAGCTGAGCGGGATCAGGACAGCTGACACCGGAGCCACGAGCAGGCGGCCGCTCGCCGAGGGCACACTCCAGACGAGCGCGTTGACGGCCACGACCGGGACGCCGAGGGCGAGAGCCTTCGAGAAGTTCGCGCCGTAGAGTCGAATCGCCTCGCCGACGAGTTGTCCGATGGTCCGCTGCTCCGGCGGCAGCGGCGGCGGCAGCCCTCGCGTCGTCTCCGGCTTGCCGCCCCGCGCCATCGCTCTCTTATTTGCTCAGAGCCGCGAGGAGTCCGGGCAAAGCTTCGGCGAGCGTGTCGAGCCCTCGTGCCATGCGCCAGCGCGCGCGATCCCCTTCCCCCATCTCGTTCGAGATCCCGCGAACCTCGACGGCCGGCACCCCCGCGAGCTCGCATGCGCGAAGCACCGCGAAACCCTCCATCGCCTCCACGCGCACGTTCGCGCGCGCGCCGCACGGCCCGTCGACCGCGGCGCTCGTGCCGATCGGAAGCGCCACCGCTTCGGGCAGCGCAGCCTTCACGGCCTCGAGGAAGCCCGCATCGGGCTCCACCCGGTCGACGAGGGGAACCTCGGCGGTGAGATCGCAGTAGACGGCCTCCAGGCCGATCACCAGCCTTCCAGGGGTGATGCCTCGGGCACCGGCCACTCCGACGTGCAGGACGCCGTCCGGCGGCTCGAGCGCGAGCGCACGCGCCGTCGCTACGGCGGCCTCCACCGGTCCGATCCCGCAGACGACGCCAGGCTGGCCGCAGAGCTCGACTTCGGTCGCGGCGACGAGCAGGATGTCCGGCACTGCGCCCCCTCTCAGGATCGGCTTCTGGGCCTGATCCTATGCATGGTCGCCCCGCTGCCCCAGCCGTCCTGCGCGGGAAGGAGACGAAACACCGGATGTCTCGGAGCCTCCGCGAGCCACTCCTCTGGAGTCGACTCGAGGGACGCCTCGAAGAACGGCCGAGTCACCCTCCCCCGCCGGTAGTACTCGCGCAGAACGGGCACGGCCTCTTCGGCGGACAGCTCCTCCACCGCGAGCCGCTCGCTCCGGCGGCCTCGTCGAAGCTCCACCCAGCCGGCCGCACGTGCGTTCTTCACCCAATTGCGATCGCCGTAGGGAGCGACGAGCCAGCGCTCGCCGCCGCTCCTGACGATCGAGACCGGGGTCGACCACAGCGTGCCGGTCGTGCGGCCCGGCACCGTGAGGAGGTGCGTCCGTGGCCCCGTCAAACCGAGCCGCGCGAGTGGCCGGACGACGAGGTTGATGAGCCGTCGTCCCGGGCTCAGGCGATAGGGCTTCGGCACGGGAACTAGTAAACCGTTCATGAAAACGCCTGCGGCCGCCTACTCGGCGGCCGCGGCGCGTGCGGGTCGCGATGACCCCAATCAGTGAGCGAGTGGGCGGATCCGAGTCAGCCGCAAGGTCAGGTACAAGCCGAGCATCAGCAGGATGCCGACGCCGAACCCGATCCCGATCTGTGGCCACTCGAGCTCACGACCGGAGCTCCCGCGAACGAGGGAATCGTCCGACGTAGTCGCGTCCGGGCCTGCGGCGAAGATCGCTCCGTCAACCGAGTCCGAGTATCTGGGGCCGGGCGTGAGCGTCTGCTCCAAGCGGCCGTCGAAGACCATCGCACTCTCGGCGGAGTCGGACCTCAGCTCGGTTCGCTGATTCCGCTGGTGAGCCGCGACGGCCCGTTCGACCACGTCAGGGAACACGCTCGAGCCTGCCTGCATGCTCTGCTGCTTCGACGCGACCGCCCGCTCGAAAGCGTCGGGCACCTCTGCCGACGCCGTCTGGACGCCGACCGCCAGGGCAGCAATCGCGAGTCCGACGGTGAATGAGGTCTTGGGGTTCATCGCTCCTCCTCTTGTGCTCCCGGTGGCCACAGCGGCCACCTGTCTCGAGGCTAGGGAGCGGCGGGCGCGCCTGAAACGGGGGAATCCCCTGTATTTGACGCCACGATCCCGTGCATCTCGCCGGAGGCGGGCGCGTGAGCGAGCTCGGTACGCGAGCGAACGCCGAGCTTCGTGAAGGCGCGTGACAGATGACCTTCGACCGTTCGCTCGGACAGGAAAAGCGCCGAGGCGACTTCCCGGTTCGTCTTCCCCTCGGCGACGACAGCGGCGACTCGTTGCTCGGCGGGCGTGAGAGCGCCGAGTGCCGGAGCCCGGCCGCTGATGCGTTGCAGCTCTGTGCGGGCGCGACTCGACCAGACGGAGGAACCGATTCGATCGAAGACCTCGAGCGCTTCTCGCAGGGTTTTCCGCGCTTCGCGTCGACGCTTCGACCGGCGCTGCGCTACGCCGAAGGCGAGAAGGGTGCGACCACGCTCGAGAGGAACATCGACTTGTTCGTGCAATTCAAGCGCTTCCCCATGGGCGGACAGCGCGTCCTCGAGTTCTCCTCGAGCCGCCGCGAGCAGACCGCGGCTACGTGCGCACGCGGCGAGCGCCGACACGCGCTCGAGTCGCCTGGCATTGCCCTCGTACCAGTCGAGCAGCTCGACGGCATCGTCCGGACGACCGAGCTCGATCAGGGCCTCGATCTGGTCGACGACAAAGCGGACCGCGGCCGGCTCTCCGAAGTCCTCGCGTCGCACGAAGGCAACGGCCGGCTCTAGCCGCGCGACGGCAGCACCCACAGCCCCGAGCGAGAGCTCGAGGTGGCCGAGCGCCGCTGTCGCGACGAGCTCGGCCGGACGTCCGCCGGTCTCGCGCACCCGCTCGAGAGCCCGCAGCGCTGTTGCGCGCGCCTGCTCAACTCGCCCGCGTTGCGCCTCGACGAGGCTCTCGAGCGCGACGTTGTACACGAAGGCGGCAACGCGCCGAGCCGGCCTCGAACCAGCTCGCGGAGCGAATCCGGCACGGGCAGCCGCTGTCCTGCTTCGACCGAGAGCTTCGTCCGATGCAGCATCCGCACGATCTCGAGCGCGTAGAAAGGGTTCCCGCCCGCT
>JBKPDR010000034.1:0-12617 GCA_046727975.1 Actinomycetota bacterium
CCGAGTGCGTTTGCGCGTACTCCAAACCTCAGACACGAATCGGAATACCTGCGTTGATCTCCACCTTAGCCAAATGTGCTGCTGCGTCCAAGCCCCCTCCGCGCGCAACCGCTGCTGGCGCACCTGTGCAGACCCGCCTTCCGCTTCCCCTTCGTCACCGAGCCGATCAACAAGAACAAGATCCGCGCCTGGGGCAAGGCTCCGGCAGGCCCCACGCTCGCTATCGAGCGCCGGAAGGGCGTAAAACCGGTGGTCCTCAGGCAGATCCAGGTGAGCGCGGGCGCTGTTCTTGTCGCCAAGCTGCCCGGTCAGCAGCGGTTGCGCGCGGAGGGGGGCTTGGACGCAGCAGCAACATTTAGCTAAGGTGGCATCACGCAGGTGTTCCGTTTTCGTGTCTGAGGTTTGGTGTACGAGCAGAGGGACTCGGACACTGACCGGGGGAACAAGGAGGTCAAAGAGGTTGGCGCCTCACGGAGATGGCGGGCAAAGCGGTCGGTCCAGCCGTTCCGACGGCGGCACGGCTGGGTCGTCAGACGCGGTCAAGACGGGCCACACCAATAAGAATGACGTCCTACGGGGGGCGCCCTCCTCCGCTCCGAGCGCGGTCGCTTTTCAGCCAACGAGGTCATCGGGGCGAAGCAAGATCGAAGAGCCCGCTGATTCACCCACGGCCGGCTCAGTCCGCCTGGGCAGCCCCCGCTACGGCTATACCTTCAGGCGGGTACTGCTGTTGGCCGATGTAGTTGGTCTTACAGCGGCGATAGTTGCAATCAACGTGGGTTTTGGGGACGGTGACGTTTTTGGGCCGCCGGGACCACTCTTGGGCGAGGGGCTGGCGGGTGGGGGAATTTCCGCGGGAACGTTTCTCGTCCTCTTTGGGTCCGTGCCCGTCTGGATTGCCCTCGCTCATGCCGTCGGGCTCTATCACTTGCCGGAGCGCAGAGTTGACCATACGTTCGCGGACGAGCTCGGCCCGGTGTTCTTGGTTACGACAGTGTGGTTGTGGCTGGACTTGCTAGTGAGCGCAGCCATTTTGTCGCCCCCAATCGGACTAAAGGCGCCGGCCGTCCTCTGGCTTGCCGCGATTGTTGCCGTCCTGGCGGGCCGTGCAACCGTTCGCCGAATCGCGCGACACCGGGCCTGGTACCGCCGACGTGTCGTACTGATCGGCGATCGCGAGGGGACGGATCGAATACTGCGCCGGCTTCTCCGGCATCCAGAGTGGGGTCTTGACGTGGTCTCCAGGCTACGCGTCGAGGGGGGAGATCTTGAGCTGGACAGGCTCGATGGGGCGGATGTCAAACACTCAGAGACGATCGAAGCCAGGCCAGGCGACGGCTTCGCCAGCCGGATCGCCTCCGTGGCCGAGGGCTCGGCCGTCGATCGCGTGATTTTGACGGGGACCTCAGCCAGCCTGAGCGAGCGGACCCATCTAGCCCGTCTCCTCACCGAACACGGGCTCCGTGTCGATTACGTCTACGGAGAGCCGGAAACGCTCTACGCCGCGGCTGTTCTCCATTCTCTCGAGGGGCTTCCGGTTCTCTCCGTTCAGCCCACCCAGCTGTCGGGAGCATCAGCGGCGATGAAGCGTGGGCTCGATCTGGCCGTCAGCTCCGCCGCCCTTGCAGTTCTCAGCCCGCTGTTCGCGCTCGTCGCGATTCGGATCAAGCTCGATTCTCCAGGGCCTGTGCTCTTTCGGCAGCCCCGCGTTGGCCGGGACGGCAGGGAGTTCAAAGCGGTCAAGTTCCGGACGATGGTCGACGGAGCCGACGCGATGCGCGCGGAGGTGAGGCAGCAGAGCATCCATGCAAACGGCGAGGGCCTGCTGAAACTCCGGAATGATCCTCGGACCACGCGGTTCGGAGCCAAGCTCCGCCGGTGGTCCATAGACGAACTACCGCAGCTCTGGAACGTGCTGCGCGGCGACATGAGTTTGGTGGGACCACGCCCGCTTCCGCTCGATGAGGCCCGGCTTGTGAGCGGGCATTTCGAGATCCGGAAGCGCGTCCGGCCCGGGATCACCGGGACATGGCAGACCTACGGGCGCAGCGACATTCCCTTGGAGGACATGCTCAAGCTCGATTACACCTACGTCGCCAGCTGGTCGCTGCGAGAGGACTTCCGCTTGCTGCTGCGCACCATTGCAACTGTCGCCCGCGGTCGCGGGAGCTACTGAGATCGAGCGGCCTTGAGGTCGTAAGCGAGGCTCCCTCTCGCGCGAGGATACTGGCTCGGTGATGTCGGAGGAGAACAAGGAGGTAGTGCGCACCTCGGTGGCGGTCGTGATCGCCGGCTGCTTGGTGATCCTAATGGCCGCCTGTGTGCTCAAAGCGGCCTTTCTGGGAGGCCCCTTGGGCGAGACCACCGCCGCCTCGCTGAGCGAGCGCACGGCCGAATCGGTGTCCACCGCCGCCCCGAGATTCCAGTCCACCGCCCCGAGAATCAAGTCCTGCGGCGACTTCCAGATCCCCGGCGCGGTCCGGTACCCGCCCATCCAGGTCGAGGTGGTTCAAGGCAACGTACCGTGTCGCGTCGCGCGGCGCGTGATCAAGCACCAGTTCGCCTCATCCGGCGTGCCCTCATCCGGCGTGCCTGATCAGCAGACCCTTCTCTCACGGCTCCCGCTTGTGGATAACTTCAACCGGCCAGATGAGGGGCCCCCGCCGAGCGCGGACTGGGTGAAGGAGGGGACGGTCGACCCTCGCCGCGCCAAGGTGAGCAACAATCAGCTGGTACCAGACCCGACAAGCTCCAGCGACTACGGCTTCGCCGGTTATCAGGCCACGAGCGCCGTGGCTCCCGTTGCCGTCGGCATCACGATCGCCAGCCTGGCGAGCGCCTGGGATGACTACCTTGAGCTGTCTGTAGACCCGGACTTTCCGACCGGTTCTGTAGACCCGGACTTTCCGACCGGTCGAGAGCGGACGTTCTTCGAGATCGGTTTCTTCAACCGACCCGGGTTTGGCATTGACAACGCTTGGCAGCTCTATCGAGCGACGCCGGGCGGCGTGGGCTGGATCGACTCGCAAGATCACATAGACCCCTGGGCGGTCGGCGACCAGGTGGCGCTCACCTATGACGGGACCACCGTAGCGGCCTGGCGGATGAAGGTCGGGACGGACGCCTGGATCAAGCTAGGGAAGTTCACGGACACCTCCCTTGCGGGCCGCCCGCTGTACGGCACGATCTCCATGTCCAACGACAACCCCGGCAACGCGCTGGATGACTTCCGGTTCGGCTCCATCTCGGACGGGAACATTGAGGTACGCCCGCCCGGAGGGGATACGGGTCCCTGGAGTTGCGGCTCAGGGGCGTTGGGCGTTAGGGTGTGCCAGCGGAACCGGCGGGGCCAGGAAACGATCAGGGGACGCTTCTATTGCCGCGATTGGGACGCTTCTACTGCGGCGGATTGGAGAGTACTTCGCTGCCTGAATACGTTCGGGCCGCCGTAATTAGTCGAAGGCTGACGGCTGGTACGGAACGTCCAGGGCCCGGATGCACCCGCCCTTTCGACGTTGCACAAACTGCTGCATGACAGTCAGCTGGCGGCGGATACGTGTGCTGAACCGGAAGACGACAAGGTGAGGCGTTCCTGCAGCGCGTGCTCTACGAGTCCAAGTGCGACGTGACCGGTGGCCCAGCGAAGGTACTCCGTGCGAATCGCCCCAAGCCTATGTCGCCTGTACAGCACGCGGTCATCGCGCACCAGTGCATTGGCCAGTCGGGCGGCGACCCGGCTCCTCAGTCCCTCGTCGGGTAAGCCCGCTCGCTCGAGTGCGGACAGTGTCGTGAGGGCTGTCCCCGCGGAGTGAGCGTCCTCGGGATGTGTTCGGTCGGGCCATAACGTGGCGCCCCCGTCTGGTCTGAAGAAATGCGCTCGGTAGAAGCGAGCACCCGCCGACAGCGCCTCGTGTGGAACCTCGACCGCCGAGTCTGCGAGCTTCCAGAGAACGTATCCGGTGTGGTACGAGTCGACGAACTGGAGGTTCGGTTCCGTCCCATAGGGCCAAGACCCATCGGGGTTCTGTGCCTCCAACGTCGTCGCCAGGGCCTCCATCGCCAGGCCTCTCGCTGATGGGTCGTGGCCCAAGACATCCAAGACCGAAGTTGCCGCCAGGACGTTTGCGTTGTGGATCAAACTCCGTGACAGCGGGTGGTAGGCGAAGTAGCGCGTACCCTCCGTATGTAGCGCCTCGCAGATCCACTCAGCTGCCTCACGCGCTGCGTGCGCGTACTCCTCTCCGAGCTTTGGGGCAGCGCGGCGAAGCGTCATTACCGCGAAGCTGGTGACCACCGCGTTCGGGGTGGCGGCGGGATAGAAACTCCACCGAGTCTGGACATCGAAGGGGTAGCCGAACGCCCCCTCCGGTGAGCGGAGCTGCAACATCCGATCAAGTGCTCGCACGGCGCGTCGAAGATGCTCGGATGAGCCGTCGAGCTCATGATGCGCGAGCGCGGCCGAACCGAACAGGGCGAGGGTCTTGGCGATCAGGGGAGGCGCGGCCCGCCGGAAACGGCGCGGGTCGATGGGGGAGCGCGCGTGCAGCTGCATGATCGCCTGGCGTCGACGGCGGCCGCCGACCAGCAGGGGGGGCCACCGCCACCAGAGCCCGTCGTAGGGGTCCGGGCTGGCCCACCCCAGCCGCTCGGCGCGCCTTTCGATCTCGTTTCCCAACTCCGCAGCATCCAGATCGCTTTGCGAGAGTCTCCGGGCGGTGGCCTGACGGCGAATCCAAGCTCCTGCGACAAGGCAGAGAAAGATGGTGTTCGTCATCAAGTAACGTGGGCCGAGCCGGCGAGGTTCGTGCATCATGCGCCACATCCATTCCAGCCCGGTTCTCTGCCATGTCCCAGGCGCGCGGCGCACCCGGCCAGCCAACACCTCGAGACTGCCCCCTACCGCCAACACCACCGGGGTCCCGGCGCTCTCGCCATTATCGTTGATCCAATACTCCTTACGGGGAGAAGGCATACCGACGAGCAGCACGTCGGGTTTCGCCTCGGCGATCGTCGCTGCCACAGCCGCGTCTTCGTCGGGCGCGAAGTAGCCGTGGTGGATTCCTACGACTTCAAGACCCGGCCATTCGGCAGCGCAGCGCCTGCAGATCTCGTTTAGGACCTCATTCCTCGACCCAAGGAAGAACACCCGCCACTTCTGGGTGTGCGCAAGTTCGAGGACCTCCATCATCAGGTCAGTGCCATTGAGGCGCGAAGGAAGCGGTTCTCCCAGCAGCCGTGACACCCAGACGATCGGCTGCCCATCCGCTCCCACCACCTCCGCGGCCTCGAGCGCCCGTGTCAGCCGTAGGTCCCGGCGAGCACTCACAACCTTCGCGGCGTTGATGAACACGATCCGGCAAGCGCGGCGATTTTCGACTGCTGTGGTTACCAGCGACGCCGCTTCCCTCTGGCTGTATGCGTCACAAGGCAGTCCGAGGACACGACGCCTTCGGGGAAGGTCAGACCTCGCTGATTCAAAGCTCAAATGATCTCTCCGTAGAGGGGTGCTACTCCCTGCCATCGCCGGTCGACACGAGTCTATGAGAGCCTCGATGCTCAGGCTGGGCCGCATCCCTGGCACACCTTGACTCCAACCCTGCCTTTAAGCTCCAGATCGTCTGGTCGCTATGGCACGACGCACCGCGAACGCCCGCACATTCCCGCTTCTGCTAGTGGACAGAAGGACGAGCTGATGCGTCAGGTCGCCCGCCGCCTCAAAGATGGCCGCCTCCAACTGCTCGAGGTTCCTGAGCCGGCGCCCAGCCCCGGCGCGGTGTCGGTGCAGATCGAGGCCTCGGTGCTGAGCGCTGGAACCGAACGGGCGACACTACAGGTCGCCCGAAAGAGTCTGATCGGCAAGGCCCGCGCTCGTCCCGATCAGGCCCGGCAGGTGCTCGATCGGGTCCGCCGCGACGGCCTGCGACCGACGCTTGCGCTCGTGCGGCGCAGGCTGGAGGAGCTCGGGCCGCTCGGCTACAGCGCAGCCGGAGCGGTGATCGAGGCGGGTCCTGGGGTCCGGGGCCTGGCGCCCGGCGACCGCGTTGCGATCGCCGGAGGCGGCGTTGCCAATCACGCCGAGGTGGACATCGTGCCCTCGCTGTTGTGTGCGAAGGTGCCTGAGGGGGTGACCGCGGAGCAGGCCGCGTTCGCGACGCTCGGCGCCATCGCCCTCAATGGGTTTCGCCGGGCAGAGGTCGAGATCGGGTCGACGGTCGCCGTGGTGGGCCTCGGCCTGATCGGACAACTTGCGGTGCGGGTGGCACGAGCGGCGGGTTGTCGGGTCCTGGCGACTGACGTGCAGCCTGAACCCCTCGAGCTCGCCGCTCAAGCCGG
The DNA here is from genome assembly GCA_046727975.1 of Actinomycetota bacterium. Lineage (GTDB taxonomy): Bacteria > Actinomycetota > Thermoleophilia > Gaiellales > Gaiellaceae > GMQP-bins7. The sequence goes on from JBKPDR010000034.1 coordinate 6,334, forward strand.
GGCCGATGCCAGGCTTCGCAGCGACCTGGACGGCGGCTCCGGTTGGGATGGTGCTGCGGACGCGATCTTGATCTGCGCGGCGAGCGGCAGCACCGACCCGGTGCACTTGGCCGCGCGTCTCGCGCGGGATCGAGCATCGCTCGTGGTGGTGGGTGATGTGAAGATGGAGTTGCCGCGGGCGCCCTTCTACGAGAAGGAGCTCGACCTGCGCCTATCGCGCTCCTACGGCCCGGGGCGGTACGACCCCAACTATGAGCTGCACGGCCTCGACTACCCGATCGGCCACGTGCGCTGGACGGAGCAGCGAAACATGGCGGCATTCCTCGATTTGGTCGCCGAAGGGAAGCTCGATCCCGCCGAGCTAATCACACACAGCTTCTCGTTCGCGGACGCGCAGCAAGCCTTCGATTGGCTCCAGTCGGAGGAGACCACTGTCGGCATCGTCCTGCGCTATGGGGTGGACCGTCCGACTCCCTCCCCGACCGAGACGGTGAAGGCGCGTGGACGTCCAGTCGCTCACGCACGGCCGCGACTGGGCTTGATCGGGGCGGGCGCCTTCGCCACCGCGACCGCTATCCCCGGCCTGATCAACGCCGGCTTCGAACTGGCGGTGGTGGCCTCCGCCTCGGGCCTCTCGGCCGAAAGCGCCCGGCGTGCGTTCGGATTCGAGCAGGCGCTGTCGCAGGCGGACGAGGTGATCACACGCGATGACATCGACCTCGTTGCCATCCTCACCCAGCACAGCTCCCACGCAGCGCTGGCGGCTGCCGCCCTTCGGGCCGGCAAGCCGGTCTACGTCGAGAAGCCGCTCGCCCTGAGCTGGGATGAGCTCGCATCGGTGCGCGAGGCGCAGGAGTCCTCCGGCGTGCCGCTGTTCGTGGGATTCAATCGGCGGTATGCGCCGCTGGCCGTGGAGCTTCGCGGGCTTCCCGGCCCAAGGCTGATGACCTATCGCATCAACGCGGGACGGCTGGCCACGGATCACTGGACCAACGACCTGGAGCGCGGTGGCGGCAGGTTGAAGGGCGAGGGATGCCACTTCGTCGATTTCGTGTGCGACCAGGCGGGCACCGATCCGGTCGAGGTTATGGCGCGCGGCTTTCCCTCCGATTCCGACCTCCCGCTCGGCGCCACCGACAACTTCAGCCTGCAGATCGCCTTCGCCGACGGCGGGGTGGCCACGATCGCCTACGCTGCGGACGCCCCTCCGGGCCCGGGCAAGGAGCGATTCGAGACCAGCGCTCCCGACGGATACGCGGTAATCGAGGACTTCAAGCGGGGAGCCATCTGGAATGGGTCAGATCTGCGCAAGCTCGGCGGCACAAGGCAGGACAAGGGGTTCGCAGCTCAGTTCGGACAACTCGCCGACGTCATCCGGGGTGGAGCGGAGCAGCCGGACCCGCAGAGTTTCTTCCTTTCGACCCTCGCGACACTTGCCGCCGCAAGATCACTGGAGAGCGGCATGGCGGAACCGGTCGTGTTACAGCCGGAGACGGTCGACACCACAGTGAGCCCAGTGGAATCGAGGTAGGCGCGGATGCGTACCTCCCGCTCCACAACCGGTTACCAAGCTCAGCCAGGGGTGAATTCAGAGGAGACCAGTGCCGGCGTTCCCCCGGAGAACCGTGCCTGCAGAAGCGGGGCCCTCTGGCGAACGCCGTAGCGATCGGATACCCAGCCCGAGGTCAACTCGATCGCCGCCACTGATCCGTCGAATCGGACCGCGGCCTCGGACGAGCCGCAGCTGATCGCGTACTCGTTCGCAGCAACCTTGCCCACCTCGGCGTTCGGGGCGAAGTGAATGAACGACACGGCATCGCGATAAGCGCCCCCGGCGAGTTCGTCTCGGATCTCGATCTTCCCGCTTGCTCGATCGAGTCGAAACTCCCGCCGATGCAGCGGACCCGCCCCGACCCGGCGGTAACCGTCGTGAACAGCGACCAAGCGGACGAGCTCGTCGGATACCTCCCAGTTCTGGACAACCGGCCGTGCGACTTGCCGAAGGCGGAACAGCTCTCCGGCGGCGATCGGATTGATCTCCTCGCCGTCGACGACGACCGTGTTGTGAGCTGACGTTGCCCGGAACGCGTTGCGGGCAGCCGGATCGGCCGTATAGAGGTACGTCCCGGAGTCGACTACGAGGGTGCGCCCGTAGGCGAGCTCGTAGGACAGCGCGTCATTGTGGGCGTGCCCACCATTGCCGTTCTGCCCCAGATCGCCGCAGCGGGTCACCAGATGCGCCCCTCCACCACGCAGGACGTAGATGCCCCCGTCCGGGAACGCCGCCGGCTCGCCGGCATTCACCTCGCCGGCATTCACGTATGACAGCCGTGCGCATCGCTCCCATGCTGAAGGCCCGAGAGTCCAGGCCACCTCGCCGCTAGGGTTTCCGTCCAGCGCAGCGCAGCTCTCGAGCTGAGCCGTGGCGAGCCACAGAAGGTGGTCGTGACTCGGCGGCCTGGCCGAAATGGCCGGCAGGATGCGGCCGCTGTCGAAGTCGCCGAACATGGGAATCCGTCCGTCGGCATGCCGGACGGCGCGGGAAACCTCAACCATTCGCCGCAGGCGTTCGTCATAGGCGTTCGAGAACGGCCGTCCCTTCCAGTCGGCCACCTGGCGCGCAAGCAGGAACATCTCGAGGGCCAGGCCGTGGTAGCCCAGGGATGCCTCGAAGCTCACTCCGTCGGGAAGAACCTGGAGCCGGATCTGGCGCTCGAATGCGCGGTGCGCTCGACGGAACCAATAACGGGCGTGGGCTCCGCGAAGGGCTGCGCCCAAGCTCAACATGCCGAGCATGTCAGCGAGGTAATGGTTGCTCCGCAACCGCGGGGTGCCCTCCAGATTCCACGCGATGTGGTGCCCATGCTGGTGGAGGGACCGCAAGATCCGCTTGCGTGGAAGCTGATCCCGGTCGTCCTCGGACAGCGTGCTCAATGCCCACACCCAATTCGTGGCGCGGATCGCAACCTCCATCGTGTTTGCCCAGTTGATCCCGATACCGGGCGGGTTGTCCGCCAACCATGAGTCCCACTGGGTTCCAAGCTCCTCCAGATACGGAGAACGCTGGAAGAGCCGGGCCGCTCGCGCCAGTGCCACGAAGTGATGGCAGCGGCTGAGCTCCCACGGCACCTTGGCGTCGCTCGAGTCGTCGAGCCTCGTCACCTCAATCAGCCGGTAGAAGCGAGGCTCCCAGCGATAGCCGCTCTTGAAATCGCGATGCCAGTCAATGGCATCCCCGAGAGCGACGGGCCCCGACCCAAGCAGGTCAACTTGGTGTTGCAGGGCCGCGTCGGCGTAAGCCTGAATGCGCCGGGCGGAGTCCTGGAGTGGCGCGGACAGCTGCTCGGCTCGACACAGGGCGATTGGCAGGGGCACGAACGCGTCGTCGCGCCCCGGGCCCTGGAGGACGAGACGCCCATAAGCGCGTGAGACGACGGTGTCGCGCAGCCTGCGCCACAGCCGGTATGAGACTTCTCGCACGAGGGTGACCGGCTGAGGTCCGACCTGCCTGAGGATCAGGTTTGCGCGGCTCAGCCGCGAAGCGGACATCCCCTTCAGTGGCTGCCCCGTCGTCGTTCGGCGAGGTCCGCTCCCGATGCGGTGGGGCGCGAGCCCTTCGCGACCAGGTACCAACCAGCGCGTCGACCGATTCTGTCGAGAAACCGCCGATCCCGAAGCGAGGCGATGAAGCGGCTCAGGAAGCTCGTCAGCACCGTGTCAGTGGGCCGGAAGTGACGGGCGTGAACGCTGACCCCTGTGAACCCGGCATCGAGCATCATCCGCCGGAGGCGGCGTCTCGTGTACACCCGCACGAGCGGTCGTGCGCCAATTCGCGAATACTCGACGCCGCTGGACAGCACACCTTCCATGCTCCGCTCGCGCACCAGACCGCCGAAGAGAACTCCCCTGACGAGCACCTGGTGCAGCCAGTAGTGCAGCGAATTGCGGTTGTAGACGATGACCGTTGCGTTTCCTCCCGGCCGCAGGACCCGGCGGATCTCGCGCAGGGCCGCTGACATGTCCGACGTGTGGTGCAAGACGCCATTCGATGAGGCCCGGTCGAACGATTCGTCATCGAACGGAAGTGCCTCAGCGTCGCCCTCGAGCACAACCGGCTCGAAGCCCATCGACGCGAGGTGCGCTCTTGCAAGCTGCACGTGACGCGGCGTCAGATCGACGCCGATCGGTCTGGCTCCCGCGAGCGCATACTGGACCAGGTCGATGCCTTGGCCGCAGCCGACGTCGAGGACGTCGAGACCGGAGGCGGACTCGTAAGCCAGCTCCTCCGCCATCCAGGGCCCATAGTCCGCTCGCATCGCCAGAAGTTCCTCGAGGTACTCCCTGGTGCCCGGCTCGCCGGAGACCAGGTTCGACCCGCACGGGTCGGCTGTCCACGTGTCGACGGCAGCGGCCTTGGCGTTCCGGGTCTGGGGGGCGGCCACGGCTGGAGTATCCCGTTATCTGTTTTTCGGCGCGCTCGGCTGGCCCGCTGCCTTCTCGAGCAATGGTTCGAGGGACCGGCCCTGAATCCAGTACCGGTGCCAGAGCGCGAAGTTGAGAATCGACCAAGCGCCGAAGTGACGTGACTCGACCAGGCGACGGACCGCGGCCACGTCGAAATACTGAGCGATTGCGGGGTCGTCGATGAGATCGCCGAGGATCGTTCCGAAGTCCTTCTGCAGCCAGGAGACGACCGGGGCCCCGAATCCCTGCTTGGGCCGCTGCAAGACCCAATCGGGCACCAAACCGGCTACGGCCTCTCGCATGACGATCTTGGTGGTGCCTTCTCGCAGCTTCTGCTCGAGCGGCAACCGGTAGACGTATTCCACCAGGCTCGGGTCCAGGAACGGGACTCGCGCCTCGACGCTGTTCGACATCGAGAACCGATCGATGCGCATGAGCAGCAGCTCGGGCAGCCGGACACCGAACTCGTACTCCTGCGTGTCGAACATCAGCTCACCGAGAGCCCCATCGCTGCTGGAGCCGGACGGGTTCCAGGAGATCCCGCAATCCGTGCCCAGGACGCGCTCCCGCTGAGTGCGAGGCAACCCCACCGGGAGATGCATCGGCAGCAGGCGCCCGTTCGCCACGCCCTCGGCGGCCTCCTTGAGATAGCCGCGCCGCGGATCGATCACGAGGTGCGAGACCGCATGGCGAAGGGGCTTCGGCAAGCGGAGTAGAGCGCTGATCGCTCGCCAGCGGTTGAGCGTCTTCAGATAGCGCGGATAGCCCCAGAAGAGCTCATCCGCGCCCTCGCCCGCCAGCAGGACCTTGACGCCGTTGTCGCGCGCCAGCCCACAGACGAAATGGAGCGGCATGCAGACCGGGTCGCCGAGCGGCTCGTCCTGGTGATGGACCAGCTCCGGAAGGAACTCCACCGCCGCCCCCTCCGAGAGGACGATCTCGTGGTGCTCGGTCCCGAACTCCGCCGCGACCCGTCTTGCCACGGCCCGCTCATCGAGCTCGGGTTCGTTCTCGAAGCCGACAGAGAAGGTCGCCATCCCTTCGGCCCGCTCGCGGAGTACCGCTACCAGTGTGGTCGAGTCGAGCCCGCCGCTGAGGAGGACCCCGACCGGCACGTCGCTCATCAAGCGAGCCTCCACGGAGCGCTCAAGCATCGTCCGCACCCGTGGAGCGGACTCGGCGAGGTCGTCGTCGCGCCAGGAGCGGGGCGCGAAGAGCTGCCAGTAACGCTCGATCTTGAGTCCGTCTGGGGTGCAGCGGGCAATGGTGCCGGGGGGGAGCTTCGAGATCCCGCGAAAGAGGGTCGCGGGCGTCATCGCGACCAGGTTGGTGAGATAGGCGCAAAGCTGATCGTCGTTCACCTCGGGGGTGACCGCGGGATGCGCGAGCATCGCCTTGATCTCCGAGCCGAACAGGAGGCGTCCACCTTGCGCCGTCCAGTAGAGCGGCTTCTCGCCGATCGGGTCCCGCGCCAGGATTAGCTCTCCGCGCTCCGGGTCCCACAGCGCGAACGCGAACATCCCGGTGAGATGCCTGACGCAGCCGTCTCCATAGCGTCGGTAGAGGTGAAGAATCACCTCCGTGTCGCAGTCGCTCTCGAATCGTTGCCCATCCCGCTCGAGCTCCTTGCGAAGGCCGGGGTAGTTGTAGATCTCGCCGTTGAAGACGAGGCATTCGCCCTTCGGCCCGAACATCGGTTGGTCACCACCGCGCGGATCCACGATCGCGAGCCGCCGCGTGGCCAGGGCCACCCGCCGGTCCTCGCTCACGAACGTCCCCGCGCCATCGGGGCCACGGTGGCGAAGCGTGTCCCGCATCTC
>JBKPDR010000035.1:0-105571 GCA_046727975.1 Actinomycetota bacterium
CTAAGCTGAGCCGGTGCTCGGGCGAGGCGACAGCGTGCCGGATGTTCGGGTCTGGACGGCGCCTCGCGAGGAGTCGCGCGCGCTCCGCGAAGTCCTCGGCGACGGGCTCTCGCTGCTCTGCTTCTACCTCTGGGACTGGTCCCCGACTTGAACGAACGAGATCAAGCTTCTGCGTGACAGGAGCGACGATCTCGAGGGTGCCGGCATCAAGCCGTTTGCGATCTCACGCGACTCCGTCTGGTCGCACAGAGCATGGGCAGACTCGCTCGGCGTCGACGTGCCTCTTCTCTCCGACTGGAACGGCGAGGCGGTGCGAGCGTTCGACGTCGCAGTCGAGCTCGGCGGAATGGAAGACGTCGCGGCCCGCTGCGCGTTCCTGATCGCGGACGGCTCGACGATCCGGGAAGCCTGGATGCTCGGGCGCGAGCTGCCCGACATCGACGCGGTGATCGCCGCCGCGCGGCCCTAGGAACGTGCTTCTTCGTCCTCCCGAGTGGTCTCTGCGCGACGCATGGCTTCATACACGGCGTCCCAATGGCGTGAAATCTCTTGAAGGGAACGGGACGTGGTCAGCGCAGCCTCCTCGAGCCGCGCGTTGACTCTCTCAGCCTCGGACATGCGCGTCTCGAGGTTACGGAGCTTCTCGCCGATGACAATCAGCTCCCGAGCGATGACGTCCAGGTCGGTCAAGTCCTGGACATGGTCCGATGATCACAAGCGATGGTCAACCTGGACCGCCCCCGAAGCATCCCACCCTCGCCATTCGTCGACGTCGATCGCCAGCACCGGCGTGCCCGGCGGTGCGTCCGCGTACTGCTCGTACTTCACTCTCAGTAGTTCGAGCGCGTGAGCCGCCTCCTCGCCGCCGTCGAGCACGCGCGCGCGGCCGCGGAGACGAATCCACCAGAGGCATTCCCAGTCCTCCTCGTAGTGGTCGACGAGGACGGCGACACTCGGGTCGAGACGCGCGTTCTCGATCCGTCGCAGCGTTCGCGACCGCTTCGGCTTCGCGTCCACCGCCGAGTAGAGCGTGTCGCCCTCCAGGGCAAGGACGATGGGAACGAGATGAGGCCGACCGTCGGGGTCGATCGTGGCCAGGCGGGCGACCCGCGCGTCGGCGACACGCTCCCGGAGTACGCTGGCGTCGTGCACCTCGGAGTCATCCTGCCCAACTACGGGGAGGGCGCGACTCCCGAGCGGCTTCGTCGCAGCGCCGAGGTCGCGGAAGGGCTCGGCTTCGACTCCGTCTGGGCGACCGAGCACATCATCGTCGGCTCCGAGGCGGCCGAGACATACGGCACGGTGTTCGAGCCGCTCGTCACGCTCGGCTGGATCGCCGGCCTTACGAAGGGCATCGGGCTCGGCACCTCGATCATCCTCGTCCCTCTGCATCATCCGATCGAGCTGGCGAAGCAGGTCGCGACGCTCCAGCGCGTCTCGGGCCGAGCGGTGTATCTCGGGGTCGGGATGGGCTGGCACGAGGACGAGTTCCGGTTCATGGGAGTCGGCTTCCACGGCCGCGGCCGACGTGCCGACGAGGCATTGCACGTGATGAAGGCACTCTGGCGAGGCGAACGTTCCTTCCAGGGCAAACGCTGGTCCTTCGACGACGCGACGTTCGCTCCGCTTCCCGATCTGCAACCCGAGATCTGGGTCGGTGGCAGCTCCGACCGGGCGATCCGGCGCACGCTGGAGCTCGGCGACGTCTGGCACCCGTCTCGAGGGTCAGACCCTGCCCACGTCCGCCACGTGAAGGAACGCCACCCGGAGCTCCGCGTCGTTCCGCGGACGACACCGGAGAACGCCGAGGGCTTCTTGGAAGCGGGAGCTGAGGGCCTCGTAGTGAGCCTCGGAGACGAGCCCTCGATGCGCGACTTCGCCCGCCGCTACCGCTGACCCGCACGTGACCGCTCGACCTCGGCGTCGACCTCCGCACCGAAGAGGAGCGCGATCGAGGAGAGCCAGAGCCACGTGAGCATCACGATTGCCGCCGACAGCGAGCCCCAGGTCTTGTTGTAGGAGCCGAAGTACGACGCGTAGAGCCCGAACGCCCCGGACACGACGAGCCACAACACGACCGCAGTGGCCGCGCCGATCGAGACGATCCGCCAACGGCGGCTCGGGCGATCGCTTGCGAGCGCGAACATGAGCGCGAAGGCGCCGAAGAGCACCGCCATGAGGATCGGCCATTCGGCCGTCCACCACACCCACGCGACGACCGTCTCCGAGCCCACGGCCCTGCCCACCCAGGTCTGGAGGTGCGGGCCGAGCACCAGGAGCACGGCGACGACCAGAACCGCGAAGCCGAGGGCGAAGACGAGCGCCAGGGCAACGAGCCTCTTCTCGAGAAACGTTCGGCGATCCTCGCGCTCGTGGGCGCGGTTGATCGCCGTCATGGCGGTGGACATGGCGCTCGTCGCGGTCCACAACGCGAGCACGAGACCGACCACCGTAAGGACCACGCCGGTCGAGGGCTGCTGCTCGAGACGCAGCAGACTCTCCTCGACCAGCGTCACAGCCTCCGCGGGTGCAATGGTGCCGAAGCGCTCCATGAGATCCTCGATGAGCACGGGGTCGGCGACGAGCGAGAAAAGCCCGAGGACCAGCAGGAGCGTGGCCGGGATCGCGAAGAACGCGCTGTAAGCAAGAGCCGAGGCGAGCATCGGAACGTCGTGCTCGAGACTCTGCTTCGCTGCCCGGACGAGCAGCGCAGGCCACTCGCGAACAGTTGGCTGCCGGTGGCTATAGACCCGCTCGAAGGCAGGAACCGGCATCGATCGCGGCATCGTCGCGCCGCGGGTCAGTGACGGGCCAGGTGCAACTTGCGTCGCGCGCGACGCTTGGTCACTTTCCAGGCAAGCCAGCCAAACAACGCATAGCGCCACTTCTTCATGCTCCTCTCTGTTCCCGCAGGACGCGAAGCAGAAACGTGCCGTTGCGCTCAGTTGGCCGGCTGAATTCTCGCGACGAATGGGCGACGCCGAGCAGCAGTCGGGCAGCGGCCCAAGACCGGCCACGGCAGGGTCCGGCGGTCGCGCACCGAGTCAGAATGTGGAATGAGCGCTCGCCTGCGTCTTGCCGACCTGCTGGGCGGACTCTCGATCGTGGCCGACGTGGGGTTCGGATTGAACCGACTACCTCCGCTGGTGTTCAAGCCCGGGAGCGCTCGAAGCGCTCGTGCTCATGAACAAGGAGATCGACGTCCGCCACGTCCTACCCGCGATCCGCGTGCCGGCGCTGATCCTGCACGGGACGGACGACACCGTTGTCGAACAGGATCAGCCGCGAAAACGACGCAAGGTCGCGCAAGCTCTGGGCAAACGACGGCGCCGTCCATCTCAGCTCGACATGCGAGACGAACCCTGGGACGTTTCGAACGGCCCGTCGCCCACGAGCTGGTACGCGATCGAGACTTCGCCGCTCCGCGCGTAGTACGTCTCCGGCTGCTCCACGACCCTACTATCGCGCGACCCTACGACGCGAGAAGGCGCATCGTCGACCCAGAGCACGTCGCCGATCCGCACGAACGCATGCCAGGCATCTCTACATGCCCATCGCGTGGTGGCCGTTGCCCCTGAGCAGGTAATGCGGTCTTCGAAGCCTCCGGGAGGCCACCGAGTTCGCACCACGAGAGCGCGCGGCAGAACTTTGCTCACCCGACGCTCCTAGACGACCTTCTCGTCGAGCACGATACTTCCCATCGTGGCCGGCGGCGGGATCGATTGGAAATGACATCCGGCGCCGACCTCTCGTCGGAGCTTGCCGAGGCGCGCCAGCGGCTGGCGGAGCTCGAGGCGTCCGAGACGGCACGCCGCGACGCCGAGAAGGTGCAGAACGCCCTCTACCGGATCGCCGAGCTCGCGAGCGCGGCGCAGGACATGCACGAGTTCTACCGGGCGATCCACGCCGTCGTCGGCGAGCTGATGTACGCGAACAACCTCTTCATCGCGCTCTACGACGAGGAGCGGCAGCTGATCAGCTGGCCGTATTACGTCGACGAGGTCGATCTCGACGTCCCCGAGCCGAACAAGTGGGACGCGTTCGGCGAGGGCTACGCGAGGGGGATGACCGCCTACGTGCTCCGCACGGGCGAGCCCCAACTACTCGATCACGAGCGGAACGCCGAGCTCGTCGAGCAGGGCGAGATCGAGATCGTCGGCGCCACCAGTGAGGACGCCAGCTGGCTCGGGGTCCCGCTCAAGAGCGAGGGACGGACGGTGGGCGTCCTCGTCGTCCAGTCGTACTCGAAGGACGTCCAGTACACGGAACAGGACAAGGACCTCCTGGCTTTCGTGGGCCAGCATGTCGGCGCCGCGCTCTCCCGGGCGCGGGCGATCGAGGAGACGCGGCAGCGGAACGCCGAGCTCGGGCTGATCAACAGCGTCCAGGAGGCGCTCGCCGGCGAGCTCGAGCTGCAGGCGATCTATGACGTCGTCGGCGACAAAATCCAGGAAGTCTTCGACGCGCAGGTCGTCGACATCGGCATCTACGACGAGGCGTCGCGGCTCATCCACTTCCCCTACACAATCGAGCGCGGAATCCGCTTCCCAGACGAGCCAATCGAGCTGATCGGCTTCCGCAAGCACGCCATGGAGACGCGCGAGCCGCTGATGATCGAGGAGAGCACCCCCGAGCTGGCGAAGCGCTATGGGAATCCATACGTTCTGAGCGGAGAGCCGACGCGATCGGCGCTCTTCGTCCCGCTCGTCGTTAGCGGCCGCGCGACCGGCGTCATCTCGCTGCAGAACCTCGACCGTACGCACGCCTTCACGGCCTCGGATCAGCAGCTTCTCGAGACGCTGGCGAGGAGCCTCAGCGTTTCACTCGAGAACGCGCGGCTCGTCCACGAGACACGGCAGCGGAACGCGGAGCTCGAGCTGATCAACAGCGTGCAGGCGGCGATCGCGGGCGAGCTCGAGCTGCAGGCGATCTACGACCTCGTCGGCGACAAGATCCAAGAGGTCTTCGACGCCCAGGCCGTGAGCATCTCGACTCTGGACGAGACGACGAGGCTCCTGCATTTCCCGTACCTCATCGAGCGCGGCGAGCGGCTGCGGCCGGATCCGATCCCGCTGGGCGGCTTCACCAGGCACGTGCTGGAGACGCGCGAGCCCCTGATGATCAACGAGGACGTCGCGGAGGCGTCCGAGCGCTACGGCAGCGCGGTAGTGGGCGGCGAGGAGCCGAAGTCGGTTCTGTTCGTCCCGCTCGTCACGGCAGGGCGTGCGACCGGCGTCATCTCGCTCCAGAACGTCGACCGCGAGCACGCGTTCACGGAGTCCGACCAGCGCCTCCTCGCCACGCTGGCGGGCAGCCTGAGCGTCGCCCTCGACAACGCACGACTCGTCCACGAGACACGGCAGCGAAACGCCGAGCTGGCGCTCATCAACAGCGTCCAAGCAGCGCTTGCCGGTGAGCTCGACCAACAGGCGATCTACGACGTCGTCGGAGACAAGATCCGCGAGATCTTCGACGCCCAGACCGTGATCATCTCGACGCTCGACGAGGCGACGAGGTTACAGCATTTCCCGTACGTCATCGAGCGCGGTGAGCGGCTCCACCAGAATGCGATCCCGCTGAGGGGCTTCTCAAAGCACGTCCTCGACACTCGCGAACCGCTCATGTTCAACGAGGACGTCGACGACGCGTTCGAGCGGTACGACAGCGCGGTAGTGGGCGGCGGCGAGCGGCCGAAGTCCGTCTTGTTCGTCCCGCTTGTCACGGGTGGGCGTGCGACCGGCGTCATCTCGCTCCAGAACGTCGACCGCGAGCACGCGTTCACAGAGTCCGACCAGCGCCTCCTCGTCACGCTCGCCGGCAGCCTCAGCGTCGCGCTCGACAACGCTCGGCTCGTCCACGAGACCCGCCAGCGCAACGCCGAGCTCGCGCTGATCAACAGCGTGCAGGCGGCGATCGCCGGCGAGCTCGACCCGCAGGCGATCTACGACCTCGTCGGCGACAAGCTCCAGGAGGTCTTCGACGCCCAGGTCGTCAGCATCACGATCTACGACGAGGCGACCGGGCTCCTGCATTTCCCGTACCTCATCGAGCGCGGTGAGCGGTTCGAGGTCGATCCGAGGCCGGTGAAGGGCTTCGGGAAGCACGTGCTGGAGAGCGGCGAGCCGCTGATGATCAACGAGAACATCGCTGAGGCGTCCGAGCGGTACGGCAGCGCGGTAGTGGCCGGCGAGGCGTCGAAGTCCGTTCTGTTCGTCCCGCTCGTCACGAGTGGACATGCGACCGGCGTCATCTCACTCCAGAACGTCGACCGCGAGCATGCCTTCACCGAGTCCGACCGGCGCCTCCTCGTCACGCTCGCCGGCAGCCTCAGCGTCGCGCTCGACAACGCTCGCCTCGTCCACGAGACTCGCCAGCGCGTGGCCGAGCTCGGAACGGTCAACAGTGTCGGTCAGGCGCTCGCGTCGCAACTCGAGCTCGACACCCTGATCGAGCTCGTCGGCGACAAGCTCCAGGAGGTGTTCGACGCCGACATCGTGTACGTGGCACTGCACGACGAAGCCGCCGGCCGCATCGACTTCGCCTACTACAGCGAGGCCGGCGAGCGGCAGGAGCAGCCTCCCATGGAGTACGGACAGGGCCTGACGTCACGGATTCTCGAGTCGCGTGAGCCGCTCCTCCTGAACCGCTCGGAGCAGTACGAGGAGGTCGCGAGCGCCCGGATCGGAACGCCGTCGCTCTCATACCTTGGCGTGCCGATCTTCGTCGGCGAGAAGGCGATCGGCGTCATCAGCGTCCAGAGCACGCGCGAGGCAGGACGCTTCGGCGAGTCGGACGCCCGCCTGCTCTCGACGCTCGCCGCCAACGTCGGCAGCGCCATCCAGAACGCCCGGCTGTACCGGGAGACACGGCGTCGCGCGAACGAGACGGCGGCGCTCGCCGAGCTCGGGCGGGAAGTGTCGGCGATGCTCGACCTTCCGGCGGTTCTCGGTCGGATCGCCGAGCGCGCGCAGGATCTCATCGAGGTCGAGACGAGCGCCGTCTACCTCGCCGACGAGGACGGCGAGACGTTCCGCGCAACGATCGCGCTGGGGAAGAACGCAGACGAGATCCTCGCGGACACGATCCGCGTCGGCGAGGGCATCATCGGCGACCTCGCGGCGCGGGGCGCTGCCGAGGTGATCAACGACACGAGCAGCGACCCGAGGGCCACGACGATCCCTGGCACTGCCGAGGAAGAGGATGAGCGCCTCATGGTCGCGCCGCTGCTGGCGCGCGAGCGAGTCATCGGGATGATGGCGGTCTGGCGCTATGGCGGCCTGTTCACCGAAGAAGACCTGAGCTTCCTGATCGGCCTGTCGCAACAGGCGGCGATCGCGATCGAGAACGCAGGCCTCTTCGAGGCGCAGCGGGAGGCGGAGCGCCAGTACCGCGAGCTCGTCGAGGAGCTGCCTCTCGCCGTGTACCGGGACCTGCCCGACGAGTCCGCCGCTTCGGAGTACATCAGCCCACGGGTCGAGCAGCTCTTCGGCTATCCGCGCGAGCGGTGGTCGGAGCCCGAGTTCTTCGCCTCGATCCTCCACCCCGAGGATCGGGACGAGACGATCGCCAAGCACGCCGCCGCCCTCGCCCGAGGGGACGAGCGGTGGTCGTTCGAGTATCGCCTCATCGCGGCGGACGGGAGGACTGTCTTCGTCCGCGACGACGCCTGGATCGTCAAGGACGAGGAGGGTAACCCGGCACACGTCCAGGGCTTCATGATCGACGTGACCGACCAGGCGCTCGCGCATGCCGAGATCCGCCGCCAGAAGCAGTACTTCGAGTCGCTGGTCGAAGTGAGCCCGGTCGCGATCGTCGTCATGGACGCCGAGGAGCGGGTGACGGGCTGGAACCCGGCGGCCACGGAGCTCTTCGGATGGTCGAGCGAAGAGGCGATCGGAAAGCAGATCGACGACCTCGTGCTCCAAGAGGGCGCCCGCGAGGAGGGCCGGGAGGTGACGCGCGAGGCGTTCGAGACCGGGCGCGCGCAGCGGATCGGGCGTCGATCGCGCAAGGACGGAGCGCTCGTCGACGTCGAGATGATGCTCGTGCCGCTCCGCGTGGACGGCGAGCACGTCGGCTTCTACGCCATCTACCACGACATCACGGAGCTCCAGCGGGCCCGCGAAGAGGCGGAGGCCGCGACCCAGGCGAAGAGCGCCTTCCTCGCCACGATGAGCCACGAGATCAGGACGCCGATGAACGCGGTCATCGGCATGACAGATCTCCTGCTCGAAACCGAGCTGACGGGCGAGCAGCGCGAGTTCGCCGAGGTCGTCCGTTCGAGCGGCGACGCCCTGCTGCACGTGATCGACGACGTCCTCGACTACTCGAAGATCGAGGCCGGGAAGCTCGAGCTCGAGCGGGAGCCGTTCGATCTCCGCGAATGCGTCGAGGGAGCGCTCGAGATCGTCGCCCCGCGCGCGTCGGACAAGGACATCGAGCTCGGCTGCCTCATCGACGAGGACGCGCCCGCGGGGATCGTCGGCGACGCGTCGCGCCTGCGGCAGGTGTTGCTCAACCTGCTCTCGAACGCCGTCAAGTTCACGGAGAAGGGCGAGGTCGTCGTTCACGTCGACGCCGAGCCGGCCCGACGAGGCTCCTACCGGCTCGAGCTCGCGGTCCGCGACACGGGAATCGGAATCCCGCCCGACCGAATCGGCAGGCTGTTCACGTCCTTCAGCCAGCTCGACGCCTCGACGACACGCCGCTACGGCGGCACCGGCCTTGGGCTCGCAATCTCGAAGCGCCTCGTGGAGCTGATGGGCGGGACGATCTGGATCGACAGCGAGGAAGGCAAAGGCTCGACCTTCCACATCTCGCTCACCGCCAAGGCGGCGGACGTGCCGACGAGGATCTCCCGTGAGGACGCCCTTCCGCGGCTCGCCGGAAAGCGGATCCTGATGGTCGACGACAACGCGACGAACCGCGAGATCGTGAGCCGGCATGCGCGATCGTGGGGCATGGAGCCGGTCGCGGTCGAGCACCCGTCCGAAGCGCTCGAGCTGGTCGCCGCTGGCGAGCACCTCGACGTCGCCGTGCTCGACATGATGATGCCGGACATGGACGGGATCTCCCTCGCGCGGGAGATCCGTCGGCACCGTAGCGAGCGCGAGCTCCCGCTCCTGCTCCTGACCTCGCTCGGTCGCCTGCCGCACGCGCGGTCGACCGGAGCGTTCGCCGCACAGCTCGCGAAGCCGGTCAGGGCCTCACAGCTCTACAACGCTCTCGTGCGCCTGGTGGCGGAGGGCGTTGACGAACGAGAGGCCGTGGAGGGCGCGTCTGACGGAAAGCCGGGGACGTCGACCTTGCGGATCCTGCTCGCTGAGGACAACGCCGTGAACCAGAAGGTTGCGCTCCGCCTCCTCGAGCGCCTCGGCTACGGCGCCGACGTGGCGTCGAACGGCCTCGAAGCGCTCGAGGCACTCGAGCGACGGCCGTATGACGTCGTACTCATGGATGTGCAAATGCCCGAGCTGGACGGCCTCGACGCGTCGCGCCGGATCTGCGAGCGCTGGCCGGCGGAGACCCGCCCGCGGATCATCGCGATGACCGCAAACGCGCTGCCCGAGGACCGCGAGGCCTGCTTCGCGGCCGGGATGGACGATTACGTGGCCAAGCCGATCCGTCCGGACGAGCTCGCGCAGGCGCTGAGCCGCGCACGTCCGCTCGGGAAGGAGGAGGACGAGATGAGCTCGGATGAGGGCGTCAGCTTGGACGCCGCAGCGCACGAGAGGCTGAGGGAGCTCGGCGGGGACGACTTCCTGGCGGAGGTGATCGACACGTTCCTCGCCGATGCGCCGGCCCTCCTGGCGACGCTGCGCCGCTCCCTTGGGGAGGAGGACGCCGACGAGCTCCGGCGGGCAGCGCACACGCTCAAGTCGAACGGCGCCACCTTGGGCGCGGAAGGCTTCACCCAGCTCTGCCGCGAGCTCGAGGAACGGGCGAGGAGCCGCGAGCTGGACCGCGCCGGCGAGCTCGTCGATCGAATCGAGCGAGAGTACGGTGCGCTCGAGGAAGCTCTCGCTGCCCTCCGTCCGAAACCTGCGTCATGAGCCAGTCCGCCTCGACGCCGGGAACGATTCTGATCGCCGACGACAACCGGGTGAACCGGCTGCTGCTCAGCCGCGGTTTGGAGCAGCAGGGTCACACCGTCGTCTTTGCACAAGACGGCAGCGAGGCGCTCGACCTGCTGCGTCGCCAGCAGTTCGATCTCCTGCTGCTCGACGTTCTGATGCCCGAGCTCGACGGCTACGGCGTCCTGGCAGAGCTCAAGCACGATCCGCATCTCCGCGACATCCCGGTGGTCATGACGTCGTCGCTCGACGAGCTCGACAGCGTGGTCAAGTGCGTCGAGATGGGCGCAGAGGACTACTTGTCGAAGCCGATCAACCCCGTGTTGTTGAACGCGCGCATCACTGCAAGCCTCGAGAAGAAGCGCCTTCGCGATCAGCAGCGTGAGCTGATCAGCAAGTTCGCGACGAAGGAAGTCGCAGAGGATCTGCTGATGTCCGGCTTCTCGCTCGGCGGCAAGCATGTCGACGCGTCCGCGCTGTTCTGCGACATCCGCTCGTTCACCACGATTGTCGAAGCTCAGGAACCTGCCGAGACCATCGAGCTGCTGAATGACTACTACACGCTGATGATGGACGCGATCGGTGGAGAGAGCGGAGTCGTGAACCAGATGGTGGGCGACGGGCTCATGGCGATCTTCGGCGCGCCGTTGCCGCGCGAGGACCATCGCCGGCGCGCCGTGCTCGCGGCACGCCAGATGGTCGAGTTGATCCGCCTCTTCAACGAGGAGCAGGCAGCGCGGGACAAGCTGCAGATCCAGATCGGTATCGGCATCGCGTCGGGGCCGGTCGTCGCCGGCTACACGGGCACGCTCCACCGAGCGACCTACACGTGCGTCGGAGACACCGTCAATGTCGCTGCTCGTCTCGAGTCGCACACGAAGGTTGTGAACCGGCCCATCCTGATCGACGACAACACGCGGCGCGGCCTCGACGAGGGGATCGCCGTCGAAGCGCAGGGAGAGCTGCAGATGAAGGGAAAGACCCGGCCGGTCAAGGTGTACGCCGTGCACGTCGACTCGCTCGTCGCCGAGAGCGCGTAAGCGGTACCGCGAACGCCACCGGCAGGAGCTCGCTCTACATCCCCATCGAGTGGTAGCCGGAATCCACGTACAGCGTCGTGCCCGTGACGTTCCGCGCGTCCTCTGAAAGGAGATAGGCAGCACCGGCGCCGACGTCGTCGGCCGCGACATGGCGATGGAGTGGAGCACGCTCTTCGACGATCGCCTCCATCGTCGTAAAGCCCGCGATCGAGCGTGCGGCGAGGGTGCGCACCGGTCCTGCCGAGATCGCGTTGACGCGGATCCCCTTCGCACCCAAGTCCCAGGCGAGATAGCGCACAGACGCGTCGAGCGCCGCCTTGGCGACGCCCATCACGTTGTAGTGCGGAACGGCCCGCTCGCCTCCCAGATAGGTCATCGTCATCATCGATCCCCCATCTCGCGCCTCCATCAACGGCTCGGCCGCTCGCGCACACGCGACAAACGAGTAGGCGCTGACGTCGAGCGCGAGCCAGAAGCGGTCCCGCGGCGTGTCCGTGAAGCGTCCCTCCAGATCCTCGGCGGCGGCGAAGGCGACGGAATGGACGAGGATGTCGAGGCCTCCGCCGAAGGCGTCGGAGACTTCCGAGAAGGCACGCGCGACGTCGTCGTCGGAGCGCACGTCGCACTCGGTGACGAGCGGGCTCGCGACGCTCTCAGCCAACTCGCGGACGCTCTTCTCTATCCGCTCGCCCTGGAACGTGAATGCGATCTGCGCACCCTCCTCGGCGAGCCGCCGGGCTATCGCCCACGCGATGGAGCGCCGGTTGGCGACGCCGAGCACGAGCGCCTGCTTCCCCTCGAACCTGGCGGCCACGCGCCAAGACTAAACGGTAGGCTCGCGCGTCGATGGCGGACGGACCGATCGCGGTCGTGACTGGGGCCTCGTCCGGTATTGGGGAGGCGACGGCGCGCGAGCTCTCGAGGCGGGGGTGGCGCTGCGTTCTGCTAGCGCGGCGGCAGGAGCGGCTCGAGGCCCTCGCGTCCGAGCTCGGCGGCGAGTGGGAGGTCTGCGACGTGTCGGATCGCGCGCAGGTCGACGAGGTCGCCGCCCGTGTCCTCGAGCGGCATACCGCAATCGCATTGCTCGTCAACAACGCCGGCGTGCCGGGCCGCGGCACGTTCGTCTCTACCGAGCCGGAGACGGTGGAGCGCGTGCTGAAGACCAATTACCTCGGCGGCGTGTGGTGCACGCGTGCGTTCCTACCGGCGCTCCGGGCGGGAGCCGCCGCGGGTGGCGCGCATGTCGTCAACGTGATCTCGGTCGCTGGAACGATCGCCTTCGCACCTGCCGGGCCATACGCGGCGGCCAAGCATGCGCAGCTCGCGTTTTCCCGCTCACTCGCGGCAACGCTCCGCGGAGAAGGAATCCAGGTGCACTCGGTGCTCCCCGGATTTGTCGAGACGGAAGGCTTCAAGCCACGCACGACGCTCAGCAACCCTCTCATGAGACGGTTTGTCATCGATCCCGACCAGGTCGCGGACGCGATCCTCAAGGCGGTCGAGCGAGGGAAGCGGGAAGTCACGGTGCCGTGGCTCCCCTACCGGCTCGTGGCGATCTTTCAGACCCTGTTTCCGGGCGTCCTCGCGAGGCTTGTCGGCAGTTACGGCTACCGCCCCGGCGTCCAGGACTAGACCTACGGGCGGGGCTTGCGCGCCACGTACCAGCCGATCTCGATGTCGTAGAAGGCGGCGGGAGCGAGCCCGCGGACGCGCTGCCGTTCCTCCTCGGGAACCTCGGCGAGGGCGAGTCGCTCCTCGAGGTCGACACGCTCGCGGGAGACCTCGGACGTGACGAGCACGAGGTCGTTCGCGTCGAGGAAGCCGCGGATGTCCGCGTCGGGGAGGAGCCGCGCGTGCGTCGGGTCGCGCAGCCGCTCGAAACGATCCAGCTCGAGGCTGTGGAGCGGATCGACGGAGCCGAGGTGATCCACCACGAACACGCGGCCCCCGGGACGGGTGACGCGTGCGAGCTCGGACACGGCCAGCTCCGGCCGGCGCACGTGGTGGAGCAGGCGCAGGCAGCCCGCGATGTCGAAGCTTCCGTACTCGAACGGAAGCTTGGTCGCATCTCCCTCCACGAACCGCACGTTCTCGGGCGCGCCCTTTCGCGCGGCCTCGATGTAGTCGTCGCGCGCCTCGACCGCGACGACCTCGCCCACGAGAGAGGCAAGGGCGAACGCGAGCGCGCCGGTCCCGGCTCCCGAGTCGAGCACCACCTCCGTGCCCGTGAACGGCCCGAGGAGCCTGCGCACGCGCTCGGCGAGCTCCGAGGCCCGTTGCTCCTGGAGCGCCAGCCGCAAGCCGACTTTCATCGCGCCGGCCGATCTGAGAGCGAGCGGGCGAGCGCGAGAGCCTCCTCGCGCGTCGAGATCGTCCCCGCTGCCCGCTCCTCGTCGATGGTCGCGAGGATACGTCCGATCTCGGGGCCGGGCGGGAGCCCCAGCTCGTCCCCGCGGACGAGCGGTTCAGCCGGCTCGTCGCGCCGGGCGGCTTCGACGAGCTCTCCGAGCTCCGGGGCTCCTACGAAAGCCAGTGCGTCGAGGGCCCATGGCTCGGTCTCTCGCCGGAAGCGATGGATCTCGCGGGGCGAGGCCTCCGCGGGGGGGCGGGCGCGGAGCAAGGTCGACGCATAGCGCCGAATCCCGTTGGACACGGGGAGATTCCGCAGCCCCTCGCGAAAGACCGCTACCAGCCGAAAGTCGGGGTCGTCGAGGGCGTCGAGCGGCCCGTCGAGGGACCCGCCGAGCGGCTCGAGCAGGCCCAGCTCGTCGAGGCGCCGGTAGCCGTGGGCCGACATTCGCCGGAGCTCTCCGAGGATCCGTTCGCCCGCTGGGCGCGGAACGAGGGCGGCAGCGGCCCGAACCAGGAACTCCGTCTGCTCGTCCATCCGGAAGCCGAGCTCGTCCTCGAGACGGACGGCGCGCAAGAGCCGCAGCGGATCGTCCGTGAAGACGTTCTCGGAGACAGCACGAATGACCCCGGCCCGAAGATCGGTCTGCCCCTGATACGGATCGCACGGCTCTCCACCTCCCACTGGAACGGCGATGGCGTTGAGCGTGAAGTCGCGTGTCGCGAGATCGGCCTCGATGCCGTCCGGGAGCGGAGTGAAGTCGACGGTCGCTTCGTCGCTGGTCGCAACGCGCCAGGCCCCGTGCCGCTCGGAGAGCGGGAACGAGGCGCCGCCGTACCGGCGTGCGTAGCGGTGCGCAGCGCCTCGCGGGTCGCGGCAGGCGACGTCGATGTCGATCACGGGGCGCCCGAGTAGGTCGTCGCGAACCGCGCCCCCGACGATCCACGCCTCCTCGCCCGCGAGAATCTCTCCCACACGCGCATCATCCATTCCGTGTAACCCGCGCGCGGCCGGAGTGCGTGTTCAGCCCGGTGGCGATCTCATAGCCGATCGTGCCTGCGACGCGTGCGTGCTCCTCGATCAGGACGCCGTCCCCGACCAGGGTCACCGGCGTACCCATCGGCAGTTCGCGGTCGAGCTCGACCGCGAGCGCGTCCATCGAGATCGTTCCGACCACGGTCCGCCGCTCACCCTCGACCAGCACCTCGGTTCCCGTCATGTCGCGCCTGAACCCGTCGGCGTAACCGACGGGGACGATCCCGATCCAGGTCGGCCGCTCCGCAACGAACCGGCGTCCGTACCCGGTGCTCTCTCCCGTCGAAAGGCGCTTCACGAGGGCGAGACGGGATTCCCAGCGCAACGCAGGCTGGAGCCCGTCCGCCGCAGGATCGGTGCCGAAGGGCGAGATCCCGTAGAGCGCGATCCCGCAGCGGACGGCGTCGAACGCTGCCTCCGGAAAGCGCAGGACCGCGGCGCTGTTCGCGATGTGGCGCGTGTACCCGTCGAGCCCGGCGGTGCCCTCCTGGAAGCGCCGCAGCTGCGTGCGGGTGAACTCCGGGTCCGCCTCGGACGCCGCGAGGTGGCTCATGAGGCCGACCACGTCGCGCGTCGGCGACGGCAACTCGGAGACACCCCAGCGGCCCATGCCGGTGTCGAGCTTCAGGTGGACAGGCATGCCCTCCGGCACCTGTCCGTCTGCCGCGACGAGCTCGAGCAGTGCGGCCCGCGCCTCGCCTGCCTCGTGGTCGCTCACCGGCCCCATGACGAGGATGCGCGGCTCGCGTAGCTCGGCGCGCAGGTGGAGCGCCTCGGACAAGGTGGCGACGCAGAGTGCCGATGCGCCGCCCTCGAGTGCCGCCCTCGAGACGTCGACGGCACCGTGCCCGTAGCCGTCGGCCTTGACCACGGCCCAGAGGTCGGCCCCGCCCGCGGCTCGTAGCAGCGCCGCCGCGTTGTGGCGGATCGCTCGGAGGTCGATCGTGAACGACGAGCGTTCCACGCCCGGGCATTGTCAAGCACGTCGAGGTCGCTAGCGCTCGAGAACGGCCGGAAGCGCGGCGAGGAGATCGCTCGCCACCAGCCCGGCCCGGTGACGGGGGCTCGATGCCGCAAGACCGTGAGCGACGGCGGCGGTGACCGCAGCGAGCTGCGGTTCGAGGCCCTTGGCGAGAAATGCCGCAACCACGCCCGTCAGGACATCGCCGGTTCCTGCAGTCGCGAGCGACGGCGGCCCGAGGTCGCTGACGATCGCGCCGGTCGCGGGTGCGACCACGATCGTGTCGGACCCCTTGAGGAGAACGACCGCCTGGAAGCGGTCCGCGGCAGAGCGCGCAGCCTCGAGCCGGTGCGCACCGACCCAATGCGAATCGCTGTCGAGCAAACGTGCGAGCTCGCCCGCATGTGGGGTGAGCACGGTCGGCGCGTTTCGCTCGACCGGCTCGAGACCGAAGAGCGCATCCGCATCGACGACGACGGGGATCTCGAGTCGTTCCAGGAGCCCGCGAACGAGGGCGCGCCGTCCATCACCACGACCGAGCCCCGGCCCCAGCGCAACCGCCCCGGCGCGCTGCGCGGCTGCCGTGATGGTCTCCACGGCGTCGTCGTCACGCCACGCGATCTTCACCGGCTCGAGCGCGAGCGATTCGACGACGCGAAGGGACTCCTCCGGGACCGCGAGCATCACGTAGCCCGCGTCGGCGCGGAAGGCGGCGAGCGCCGAGAGACAGGCGGCGCCCGTCATACCCGGCTGTCCGCCGACGACGAGCACCGAGCCGGCCGTGTACTTCGTGTCGCCCGGAGCTCGAAGCGGGACGAGCCCGAGAAGGGCGGGGGTCGCGCGGCGATGCTCGGTCGAGACCTGCTCGAGGCCGATGTCGGCGACGACGACTCTCCCGGCCTGGAAGCGACCAGGCGCGACAACGAGGCCCAACTTCTCGGCGTGGAACGTGACCGTGAGGTCGGCCTGGACCGCCGCGCCAGCGATCTCGCCCGTCGAGGCATCGACGCCGGAGGGCAGATCGATCGCGACCACGGGTGCCTCGGCTGCGTTGATCGTGTCGATGAGCTCCGCTGCCTCGGGTCGTGGCTCGCCGTGGAAGCCCGTGCCGAAGAGCGCATCCACGATCACGTCGTAGCCCGCGACCTCCGAGGTCTCGTCCGCGACGTGCCCCGCTTCGCGCAGGACGCGGGCTGCGACGCGCCCATCGCCGCCGTTCGCTCCTCCCCCGCACACGCAGGCGAAGCGGCTCGCGTCCGGGAACGCCAGCATCGTCTCCCGAGCGACCGCGGTGCCCGCCCTTTCCATGAGCTCGGGAACCGAATCCGGATAGTTCGGGTACCGCTCCTCCGCGGCGCGCATCTCGGCGGCGGTGTAGAGCGGCTCGAGCTCAGCCATCGCGTGGAGCGACTACGCAGACGGCCGCGGCGATCTCTCCCGAGTGGGTCATCGAGAGATCGATCGCGCCCGCCGCCACCTGGTCGGCGAATGCGGCCGTCCGCCCCGTCAGCCGGACTCCCGGCTTGGGCCGGCCGACGATCTCCACCTCCCTCCACGTGAACCGGACTCCGCAGCCGAGCGCCTTTCCGACGGCCTCCTTCCCCGCGAAGCGTGCCGCGTAGCTCTGAGCGGGATCGTGCCGCGAGTCGCAGTACACCTGCTCGGCTTCGGTGAAGCAGCGCTCGCGGAAACCTGACCTCCTGAGCGCGCGCCTGATCCGCTCGATCTCGATGACGTCTATGCCCACCTTCACGGTTGCTGCCAGCCGCCGGTGAGATCTTGCTCGAGCAGAGCGGGGAACTGGGCGAGCGACGAGACGACGATGTCCGGCGACGACTCCGCGCGCTCTAGCGCCTCGGGACGAAACTTGCCCGTCCGGACAAGAGCGGTGCGCATGCCGAAGAGGCGCGCTCCCGGGACGTCCTCCTCGGCGTCGTCGGTCACGAGCCAGGTTCGCTCGGGCTCGGCCTCCAGCGCGTCGAGAGCCGCCGCGAAGTAGGACGGGCTCGGCTTCCCGAGCACGGTCGCCTCCACCCCGGTCGCGTATTCGAGCCCCGCGACGAACGCACCCGCGTCCAGCATCGGGCCGCGGCTCGTCTGCCACCACCTGTTCTTGTGCAGGCAGTAGAACGACGCTCCGCCCTGGATCTCCGAGAACGCGCGGCCGAGGTTCATGTAGCTGAAGACCTGGTTCGGCTCGAGCGTCTCGTCGCAGCCGCCGATGAGCACCGCCTCGGCGTCGTGACCGACGAGCTCGAGACCCTCCAGATCGGGGACGATGGCCGCCATCACCAGGGCAAGCACGCGCTTCCCGGCCAGCTCGCGCGCCGCCGCCCCGGGAGTCGTCTGCAATTGCTGCTCATCGATCTCGAAGCCCATCTTGCGGAGCTCCTCGACGAGACCCGAGCGGGGTCGGGTCGAGTTGTTCGAGACGAAGCGCAGAGCGTGGCCTGCACTGCGGAGCTCGCCGACGGCGTCCGCAGCGCCGGGAATCGGCTCTCCCGAGACATGAAGCACGCCGTCGACGTCGAGCAGAATGTCGGCCATGGAGCGTGAGTCTATGAGCCGTAGGCTCGACGGAGGCGACCAAAGAGCGGAGGTGCCGGCTTCGCCGGCGCCGGAGCGGGAGATTCGGGTCACACGCTCCGTCCTCCTTCCCCTTTCCGAGGTCGAGCTCAAGGTGTCGAGATCCAGCGGGCCCGGCGGGCAGCACGCGCAGAAGTCCTCCACGCGGGTCGAGGCGGTGTTGGACGTCGCGGCCTCGGAGTCGCTGACGGACATACAGAAGCGGCGTGTCGTCGGACGCATGGGGCCTGTTCTGCGGGCCGTCGCACAGGACGAGCGAAGCCAGCTCCGCAACCGCGAGCTCGCGCTCGAGCGGCTCGTCGACAAGCTGCGGGAGGCGCTTGCCGTGCCGAAGCGTCGCGTGCCCACCTCGCCGACCGCCGCTGCGCGCGAGCGAAGGCTCGCCGAGAAGAAGCGGCGGTCGCAGACCAAACGCCTCCGCCGGCCTCCAGCCGACCATTGAGTCGCCGTAGACTGAACTGCGATGGACGCGGTGAGGCTCGCCACGCTGCTCCCTGAGCTCCCGGCCCGACGCACAGCCCTGCTCGACAACCTCGGCCGCATCCGGCGGGAGGTCGGCCCGATCACCCCGGAGCTCTCGGACGCGCTCGCGGATCACATGAACATCCGTCGCGGCGAGGTCCACGAGGTCGTCTCCTTCTACTCGTTCCTGCAGGTGCCTGGGGACGTGACGCGCGTCTGTACGGGCCCGATCTGCGACTGCATGGGCGCTCAAGACCTGCTGAAGCGGCACCCTGATGCGATCGAGGTCGCATGTCTCGGGCACTGCGATCTGGCGCCGGTTCTGACCGAGGGCGACACGATCGTCCCCGAGGTCACCCACTCGACGAACGACGGGCCTGCGATCGGGCTCGCGCGGCGTGACGAGACCCTCTCCGACTACGCGGCACGAGGCGGGCTCGAGCTCCTGAAGAACCTTCCTTCGCCGGACCGCATCGTGAGCGAGCTCAAAGCCTCGGGGCTGACGGGCTACGGGGGAGCCGGCTTCCCCGCCGGCGTCAAGTGGGAGGCGGTCTCGCGCGAGGAGGGCCCGCGGTATGTCGTCGTGAATGCGGACGAGGGCGAGCCGGGAACGATCAAGGACCGATACGTAATGGAGCTGCGGCCGCATCTTCTCGTCGAGGGGATCGTCATCGCGATGCACTTCGCGGAGGCAGACGAGGGCTATGTGTACTTGCGCGAGGAGTACGCGACCTCGCGCGCGCGGCTCGTGCGCGCGATAGAGGAGTTCCGCGCCGCAGGACTGATGGAGGGCATCAGCTTGGAGCTCGTGATCGGCGCCGGCGCCTACATCGCGGGCGAGGAGACGGCGATGCTGGAGTCGATGGAGGGGCGCCGCGCGATGCCTCGGCTGCGCCCGCCGTTTCCCGCCCAGGTCGGGTATCTCGGCCGTCCCACGCTGATCAACAACGTGGAGACCCTCGCGCACATCCCGGCGATCCTCATGAACGGCGGGGAGTGGTGGGCAAGCCTCGGCACGCGAGGAGCGAAGGGGATTCGACTCTGGTCGGTGAGCGGGGCTGTCCGACGGCCCGGTTGCTACGAGGCGCCGAACGGTGTCGCGACCCGTGAGCTCGTGGACGAGTACGCAGGCGGGTTCGCGGGAGAGCTCGGCGCGGTGGTGCCGGGTGGCGCTGCGAGCGGCATCCTTCCTCCGAGCGCGCTCGACGCTCCGCTGACCCGCGAGGGCCTCGGCGAATACGGCGCGGGCGTTGGCTCGGCGGCGCTCCAGGTCTTCCCGGCTTCCTACTCCCCGCTCCGCCTGCTCGCGGAGACGATGCGCTTCTTCGCCGAGGAGTCCTGCCAGAAGTGCACGCCGTGCCGAATCGGCAACCGCGCGCTCCACCACCTGTTCGTGGAGCTCGAGCACGGGGAAGCTCCGATGACGCGGGAGAAGGTCGACGAATGGCTGCTGGCAATGGAAAAGACGTCGATCTGCGGCCTCGGGCAGGCATCGCCGATCCCGGTGCGGAACGCGATGCGCTGGTGGCCGGAACTTTTCCGGCCGCTCGAGCAGCCGACGGCGGGAGCGCGGTGAGCCTACGCGTCGTCGGAGCCGGCTTCCCGCGCACGGGGACACGCTCGCTTCGGATCGCGCTGCAGCGACTGCTCGGAGGCAGCTGCTACCACATGGACGAGGTCTTCGGGCACCTCGAGCACGTGCCCGTGTGGAGAGCGGCGCTGCGCGGGAGCACGTCCGACATGGGCGCTCTGTTGTCGGGCTACGTCGCGGCGGTGGACTGGCCTGCGTCGGCGTTCTGGCGCGAGCTGAGCGAGGCGAACCCCGATGCTCTCGTCCTACTGTCCGTGCGGGACGACGCCGAGACCTGGTGGCGCAGCGCGGATCAGACGATCCTGAAGGTCGCCCGCCGCGAGGAGTACCCGGAGTACGGAGACTGGCTCGAGCTCTTCCACGAGCTCCTCGAGGCCAGAATCGGGCTGGACTGGGACGACGCGCAAACAGCGATCACGGCGTACGAGCGCCACAACGCCGAGGTTCGGCGGTCCGTGCCTCCGGACCGGCTCGTCGAGTGGAGTCCGCGGGAGGGCTGGGGGCCTCTGAGCAGCGCCCTCGACGTGACCATCCCCGTGGAGCCGTTCCCACACGTGAACACGACGGAGGAGTGGCTAAAGGGCAGCGAGCCGGCTGAGCCGCACACGGCGGCGGTACAGTGAGCTCCGTGGTCGAGTTCACGCTCGACGGCAGGAAGGTAAGCGCTTCCGAGGGCGAGCTCCTCGTCCACGCGGCGGCCCGTCACGGCACGTTCATCCCGACGCTCTGCCACGACGACAAGCTCGACCCGTACGGCGGCTGCCGGATGTGCGTCGTCGACGTCGAGGGTTCGCCCCGCCCCATGCCAGCGTGCGCAACTCGCGTCGCGGAAGGCATGGTCGTCTCGACGAACGGCCAGATCACTGACTTCCAGCGGACCCTGACCGAGATGCTCGTCTCCGAGCACCTGAACGCGTCGCCGGGCGGCCGCCCGAACGAGCTGCTCGACCTCGCGAACGAGCTCGGCGCCGAGGCGCCACTCGTCCTCCCGGACGCGAAGCGCAAGGAGTACGACGACCGGAACCGGCTCATGGGCTACGACCCGGACGCCTGCATCCTCTGCAACCGCTGCGTCCGGTACACGCAGGAGGTCATGCAGTGCTCCGCCCTCTCCCTGGAGGGGCGAGGTGGGCATGCGCGCATCGTTCCGACCTGGGAGCGCTCCTGGCTCGACACCGAGTGCGAGCTCTGCGGAGGCTGTCTCTCCGTGTGCCCGACCGGCGCGATCTACGAGAAGTTCGAGGAAGGCACGACACGCCCCGAGCGCACTCTCGAGCAGGTGCGGACGACCTGCACGTTCTGCGGTGTCGGCTGCCAGATCGACCTCAACCTCGATCCCGAGACGAAGCACATCGTCAAGGTCACCTCGAAGTCGGAGTACCTGCCGAACGAGGGAAATCTCTGCGTCAAGGGCCGCTTCGCCTTCAACTTCGTGCACCACCCGGACCGACTCACGCAGCCGCTCGTGCGCGGCGAGGACGGCGAGCTCCACCCGACGACGTGGGAGCACGCCCTCGAGACCGCCGCCGCCGGGCTCCAGGGCGTCATCGAGCGCCACGGACCGCAGTCGGTCGCGTTCCTCTCGAGCGCACGCCTGACGAACGAGGAGAACTACCTCATCCAGAAGCTCGCGCGGGCGGTGGTCGGGACGAACTCCGTCCACTCCTGCGAGTCGACCTGACACGCGCCGACTCTCTACGGCCTGGTCAGGTCGTTCGGCAGAGGAGCAAGCACCAATTCGATCCCGGAGATCGAGAACGACCGCTTCCTGCTCGTGATCGGCTCCAACACCACCGAGGCGCACCCTGTGCTGGCGCTGCGGATCAAGAAGGCGGTCCGAAACGGCGCGACGCTCGTCGTGGCCGATCCCCGCAAGATCTGGCTGACGAAGATCGCGAAGCGCCACCTCCAGCTGCGGCCGGGCACGGACGTCTGGCTCCTGAACGCGATGATGCACACGATCCTCGAGGAAGGGCTGCAGGACGAGGAGTACATCCGCGCGCACACCGAGGGCTTCGACGAGGTCCGCGAGATCGTCGCCCGCTACACCCCCGAGGACGCGGAGAAGGTCACGGGAGTCGCGGCCGAGGACATCCGCGCGAGCGCCCGCGAGTACGCCGCCGAGCGGCACGCCGGAATCTTCTACACGCTCGGGATCACCGAGCACGCGTGCGGGGTCGACAACATCTGGTCGCTCGCGAACCTCGTCCTGATGACCGGCCACCTGGGCTACGAGTCCACGGGCCTGAACGCGCTGCGCGGCCAGAACAACGTCCAGGGGCTGAACGACTCGGGTGCCAATCCGTCCTATCTCCCCGGTTACCAGTCGGTCGACGACCCGGAGATCCGGCGGAAGTTCTCGGATGCCTGGGGAGCAGACGTCCCGGAGAGGCCCGGCTATCGCCTCGACCAGATCGTCTCGGGCCTCCACGACGGACGCGTGAAGGCCCTGTACCTCGTCGGCGAGAACCCGGCGCAGACGGAGCCCAACGCCCGCCATGTCGAGGAAGGGCTTGCTCAGCTCGAGTTCATCGTCTCGCAGGACATCTTCCTGAACGACTCCACACGCACGTTCGCGCACGTCGTCCTCCCCGCCTCGAGCTTCGCGGAGAAGGACGGCACGTTCACGAACACCGAACGGCGCATCAGTCGCGTCCGCGAAGCTGCGCCGCTGCCGGGTGAGGCGAAGGGGGATCGCGAGATCGTCCTGCTGATGGCGAGGGCGCTCGGGGCCGAGTGGCCGGACTACCCTGATGCCGAGTCCGTCTGGAACGAGCTCGCCGATCTCGCCCCCAACTGGTACGGCATCCGCTACGACCGGCTCGAGGAGAACGGCCTCCAGTGGCCGTGCACCGATCGCGACCACCCGGGCACTCCGTACCTGCACGCGCCGCGGCCGGCGCTTCCGAGCGGGAGAGGTCGGTTCTTCCCCGTCGAGTACCAGCCGCCGATCGAGGAGCCCGACTCGGAGTACCCGTTCGTGCTCACGACCGGTCGCACGCTCTACCACTACAACTCGGCCAACATGACAATGCGCGAGCCGGGGGTTCTCGAGAAGCAGGAACAGCCGTTCTTCGAGATCCACACCGAGGACGCACGCGCGCTCGGCATCGGGGACAGAGAGCCTGCGCGGCTCGTCTCTCGGCGCGGCGAGCTCGAGGCCGAGGCTCACTACTCCGAGCGCGTCTACCCGGGGCTCGTCTGGATGGCGCTCCACTTCGCGGAGGCGAAGGTCAACTGGCTGACGCACGACGTCGGCGACCCGCTGATCGGGACGCCGGAGTACAAGGTCAGCGCCGTGCGCGTCGAGGCGATGCCCGCGTCGGGCGATGGCCGCTAGGAAGCTCGGCGAGCCTCGCATCGACGTCGACTCCTGCGAGTCGACGCAGGCGCTGCTCGATCCGGCGATGCCCGAGGGCGCACTCGCGGTCGCCGACGTTCAGACCGCAGGGCGCGGCCGTCTCGGACGAACATGGGAAGTCCCGCCGGGAACGGCCATCCTCTGCTCGGTGCTGCTGAAGCCGCCGTCCGAACGGAACGCGCGCGAGCTCTCGCTCGTCGCAGGCGTTGCGGTCGCCGACACGCTCGAGCGCTCGCTCGGCCTTTCCGTGCAGCTCAAGTGGCCGAACGACGTCATGCTGCGGCGCACGAAAGTCGCCGGCTGCCTCGCGGAGTTGCGCGACGGCGCCGTCGTTCTCGGGATGGGCGTGAACGTGAACCAGACGCGGGAGCAGCTGCCCGAGCGGGCCGGGTCTCTATTGACCGCGACGGGGCGGCGGTGGGACCGCGACGTGCTTCTGGCGTCTCTGCTCGACGATCTCGCCCGGCGCTACTCGGACTGGGTCGGGGACGGCCTCGACGCGGTGTACGAGGGGCTCGCGCCGCGTGACTTCCTGCGCGGCCGGCGGGTGAGCGTGAACGGGACGAGCGGCACGGCGGTCATGATCGACCGCGAGGGCCGTCTGGAGATCGAGGTCGGACACGGCGACGTGCGGGCGATCGAGAGCGGGGAGGTCCTCTACGACCGCTGAGCCCGAGACTCCCGATCCGGATCTCCCGCAGGACCCCGGGATTCCAGGACCGCGTGCTCCCGACGAGCGGCCGCCCCGGGACGAGCCGGAGGTCGAGCGGGTTCCCGACTCCGAGGACCCCGACGTCGACGACGAAGGGCACATGGCGCCGGGCAAGGGCGGAGGTCTCCAGGAGACCTAGCCGGTCGTCGGCATGCGGAGCGGAATCTCGACGAGATGGATCCGAGAGCCGTCCTCCGCAGAGCTCTCGAACACGATGAGCGAGCCGACACCGTCGAAGTTGGCGGTGAACGGCGCCGTGAACTCGAAGGTGCCGCGCTCTCCCGATCCGGAGGTCGCCGTGACGAAGTCCTGGTCGACGATCTTCCCGTCGGTATCGGTGAGCTCGTACCGGAAGGTGGCTTCGAAGGTGTTCGCGGTCCCGGTCACCCGCACCGGGCTCGTGACCTCCTCGAACGGGAGCGGCGACTCGACGAGGATCGCCGGTGTCAGGTCCTCGAAGTCAGCCCTCGTGACGGTGCGGCCTTGGACGTCGACGGACTGCACGCTCGGGAACTGCGTCAACGTATACACCAGCTGTGAGAGCGCCTCTTCCGGCAGCTCGGCCGGCAGCTCCACGTCGGCGACGCCGCCGGTGATGGTCGTCTCGGCTTCACGCACCGCTTGCGGGATTGCCGTCGTGAGCTCGAGGTCGGCTTCTTCTTGCTCGGTCGGGCCGAGGAGCAGTTGGACGACAGCCGCGTTGATGGCCCCGTCCGTCGTGTCGACCTGGCGCAGAGCCGGCCAGACCTTTCCGTCGCGGAGCCAGTAGACGCGAACGTCGGTGGTCTCGCCCACGGCGGTGGTCGTCGTTTCCGTCTGGGTCGCCTCGTCGTCGCCGCCGCAGCCGGCCGCGAGCAAGACGATCACGAGCAGGAGAGCGGCGCGACCGAGGCTCACGGCGCGAAGAGACTACCCACGCCGCGGGTCCGGCACGACCTCGGCGATCCGGCGACGCAGATCGTGGTGGTCGAGCTCGGGCTCGAGGCCGAGTCGCCCGGCCGTCTCGCGCTCGAGCCCCTCCCAGAGGTCGATCGTCGCCCACAGCGCGCGCGCGACGTCGCGGAGGTCGTAGTGGGCGAACGCGGACTCGAGCGCTGCGAGTGCTCCCGGATCGCCCCACCGCTCGAGGAAACGCCCGCCGTGCCAGGTGTCGACGGACGGATCGACTGCTCGGGCATGCCACTCGATGAGCGTCACGAGCCTCGCCTTCAGGTACCCGTCGAGACCCGCCTTGGCGGTGAAGACCTCTCCGCGCCGGAGCTTCTTCGCCGTCCAAAGCGCGTGGTACCAGAAGTCGCTCGCGAGCTCGGTGAGCTCCTGCTGCGTCGGTGGGCGGGGTTGGGTGACGTCGGCGGCGAGTTGCCGAAGACGCTTCTCGAGCCCGATCTTGTCGACAAGCACGCGATAGCCGCGCGCGAGCAGCGGGGCGGCGACCTCGAGCCGGTCGAGTGCCGACAGCGGGATGAGCGGCAGATCGACGTCCTCACCCGTCTCGTACAGCACCCGGCGCTCGCACTCCTCGCCAACCGACGTCCGCTCGAGAACGGTGAGGACGGGAGAACCGAACTCCGCAACCCATCCTTGGTCCGCCACGTAGGGCTCGGCGTCGTCCACGACGAGGAGCACGTCGAGGTCGGACCATCTGTCCGCCGGCGCATCCGTTCGTGCCTGGGAGCCGACGACGACGGCCGCCTGCACGTCGGCACGCTCTCTCGCCCAGTCCGCGATCGCGGCGGCGATGAGATCCATCCGCGTGTTGACGTTCACGAGCAGCTTATGGTCGAGCTCGAGCACCCGTGGGTTGAGGCCTCTCAGCGTGACCTGGCCCTCTTCCAGGCGGCGCTCGAGCGCTGGAGCCATGTCGCGCGTGTAGGCGCCTGGCAACGGCCCCGTCTGTGGGATCGCACGCGCATCGGCGAGGGCGCCGAGCGCCTCCGGCGTCACGAGCGGACAGTCGACCGGCAGGACGAGGCACACGTCATTCGACGCCGCCTCGAGCCCGGCGAGAACGCCGTAGGCCGGGGCGCGCTCCTCGCGCCCGTCGTCGAGTACCGGAAACGGCAGCCCGAGCCCATCGGAGACCTTCCCGACTGCGACCCTCTCGTCGAACACCTCGAGGAGTCGCCAGGCGCGCTCGGCGAGAGTCTCTCCGCGGAAGTGCGCAAGCGCTTTCGGCGATCCGAAGCGGCGCGAAGCTCCCCCGACGAGCAGAACGCCTGTCAGCCCGTGACTCGCCACGGCTCCGTGTAGACCGTGACCCGCCCTTCGCGGACGAAGCCGCAGAGGGTGACTCCCCGATCGGCCGCGAGCTCGACGGCGAGGGAGGAGGGTGCACCGACTGCGGCAAGCACCGGACAGCCCGCGACCGCTGCCTTCTGGACGAGCTCGAAGGACAGGCGCCCGCTAACACAGAGGAGGTGCTCGGAGAGTGGGATCAGACCTTCGAGGAACGACCAGCCGACCACCTTGTCCATGGCGTTGTGGCGGCCGACGTCCTCGCGCACGCACAGCAGATCGCCGCGCGACGAGAAGAGCCCGGTCGCGTGCAGGCCGCCGGTGGCGGCGAAGGCTCGCTGCGCCCCGAGCAGACGGTTCGGCAGCTCCGCGATCAGGGACTCGCTCAACGTCAGCCCGCTTTCGACGCGCGGCGCCGCGACGGTCACGGCCTCGATCGCCCCTTTGCCGCACACGCCGCACGAAGAAGACGTGTAGAAGTGCCGGCGCATCCGTTCGGGATCGAATGCCGCGGCCGTGACGTCCACCGTATTCGCCGCAAGGTCTTCGGACGCACGAGCCGCCCGAGGGTCGAGGCCCTCGGTGAGACAGAACCCGAGAGCGAGCTCCTCGTCATGGCCGGGCGTACGCATTGTCACCGCGACGGGCTCGCCGCCGATGCGAATCTCGAGCGGCTCCTCGACGGCCACGCGCTCGTCGCCCTCGTCCCCGCCGGGCAGGCGCCGGGCGGCGACGACCGTCGTGCTGTACGGAGGCGCCTCCATGGGCGCAAGCGTAGACGGCACGCCACCGCACACCGGCGGGCATCGCCCCGAGGACGACGCCCGCCGATTGCGGCAGTCGACAGTGCTAGGTGGCGTTCGCGCAGACCGCGAAGGCCGTCACGCTCCAGGACGTTCCCGTTCCGACGACCTCCCTGGCCGTTGCGCGGTACACGTTGTCGTTGTCGGGAAACGCCGCGACGATCGCCACGTCGGGACTCGTCGCGTTGACCCGCCCACCGCCGCCTATCAACCTCTTCCCCGCGGGACAGGTCAGCGAAGCGGTCTTCGGACTGGTCGAGTTGGAAGCCGACGTCGTGTCGACACGCTCGACTCCGCTGAGCCCGGGCGGTCCAGCCGGCCCAGCGGGCCCAGCCGGTCCAGCCGGCCCCGTGGGGCCCGCCGGAAGCTGTCCCGGTCTGAAGTCGGCCCTGGTGAGCGACGAATTTCTCACCTTCGGACCGGTCACGGCGTTGTTCTTGAGGTTCACGGTGCCGACGCTGTTCCTCGGCACGTTCAGCACGGTCGCGTAGCCCGTGCCGCCGAGCGCGACCAGGAGCGCCAGGCAGGCGACGACCAGTGCAGGAGACGGACGTCGAACGAGGTTTCTCCGCATCGTTCCCTCCTTCTTGCAGACGGTCACGGGATCATTCCCGTCCGCAGCCCTCCGTGGAACCGATGCTTACTCGACCGTTACAGTTTTCGCCAAGTTTCTTGGCTGATCGACGTTCAGGCCGCGAAGCCGCGCGATCCTGTAGGCGAGGAGCTGAAGCGGGAGGATCGCGAGGACGACCTGCAGGAACGCGGGTGTCTTCGGCACGAAGATGACGTCGTCTGCGTGGTGCTGGATGTCTTCGTTCCCGTCGGTGGCGATCGCGATCACATGGGCGCCGCGTGCGCGCACCTCCTGGATGTTCGAGACGATCTTGTCGTAGACGTGGATGTTCGTGGCCACGACGACGACAGGGGTCGACTCGTCGAGCAGCGCGATCGGTCCATGCTTCATCTCCCCAGCCGAGTACGCCTCCGTGGGGATGTACGAGATCTCCTTCAGCTTGAGCGCGCCCTCGAGCGCGACAGGAAGGCCGATGTGCCGGCCGAGATAGAGGAAGAAGGGAGCGTCGTAGTACCGCTGCGCGATCTCGAGAATCGGATGGTCGGCCTCGAGGAAAGCCTGGATCTTCCGCGGCAGCTTGTATACGAAGTCGAGAATGAACTCGATCTCGCCGGGCGGGAGGGTCTCCCGGATCTGAGCGAGCTTGAGCGCGATGAGGTAGAGAAGCGCGACCTGGGCGGAGAACGTCTTGGAGGACGCCACGGCCATCTCGAGGCCTGCGCGCGTGTACAGGACGGAGTTGACCTCGCGCGTGATCTGCGAGCCCATCATGTTCGTGATCGCGACCGTATGCGCGCCCTTCTCGCGTGCGAGCTGCATGGCGGCGATCGTGTCGCGGGTCTCGCCCGACTGGGAGATGCCGATCACGAGGGTGTCCTCGCCGATGACCGGGTCGCGGTAGATCCACTCGCTCGCGATGTCGAACTCCACGGGAACTCGGGCCCACTCCTCGATCACGTAGCGGCCGACGACCGCCGAGTGATAGGCAGTGCCGCACGCGACGAGCACGATCCGGCGGAGAGTGCGCAGCTGCTCGTCGGTCATTCCGAGCCCCTCGAGCAGGAGGGTGCGGTGTCGGACGCGGTCCCCGATGGTCTCCGCCACCGCCTCGGGCTGCTCGTAGATCTCCTTCAGCATGAAAGTCTCGTAGCCCGCCTTCTCGGCGCCCTCGTCGTCCCAGTCGAGCACGGTCGGCTCGCGTTCGACGACTGAACCGTCGGAGGATTGGAACGACGCGCCGTCGTGCGTGAGTGCGACGATCTCGCCGTCGCCGGGGAACTGCACCGTTCGCGTCTCGCGCAGGAAGGCGGCTGCGTTGGATGCGAGGAACATCTCGTCGCGGCCGACGCCGACGACGAGCGGGACCTGATGGCGCGCTCCGACGAGCAGTCCCGGGTGGTCGCGGTGGATGACGACGAAGGCGAAATGTCCCTCGAGCTCCGTGAATGCCCTGCGCACGGCCTCGACGAGATCGCCCTCGTAATGGCGCTCGACGAGGTGCACGACGGTCTCCGCGTCGGTCTCCGAGGTGAAGACGTGCCCCTCGGCAGCGAGGCCGTCTTTCAGCTCGCGGTAGTTCTCGACGATCCCGTTCAGTACGACGGAGACCTGGCCCGCCTCGCAGCCGGCGAGCGGATGCGCGTTCTCCTCGGTCACAGCGCCGTGCGTCGCCCACCGCGTGTGTCCGAGGCCGGTCGTGGCCGTGGACGAGTTCGGCCCTGCGCGCTCCTTCAGGTTCTCGAGATTTCCGACAGCATGGACGTAGGCCAAGCCGTTCTCCTCGAGCAGCGCGAGACCGGCCGAGTCGTAGCCCCGGTACTCCAGGCGCTCGAGGCCCTGGAGGAGAAGCCGTTTGCACTCACGCGATCCGACGTACCCGATGATCCCGCACACGCTCGAAGTCTCCTTTTCTCTGACACCGAGGGCAAGAGGGTGGTGCGCTTTCAGTTCGGTTCGTTCGAGAGCCCTCCTCGCTCTGTTGCCTCACAAAACACGTAAGAGCCCGGCGACGCCCTTCATCGGGCTAGCCGAGCTCCTTCGCGACGAGCCGCGCGATCGTAGCACACAGTTTCCCTGCTTCTTGGGCAGTTTCCGCCTCCGCGAGGACGCGGACGACCGGCTCCGTGCCGGACGGCCGAACGAGCACGCGGCCCCTGTCGCCGAGCTCGGCGTTCAGGCGTGCCGCCTCGTCGAGGATCGCCTGGGGGACCTCGCGGCGCACCACGCTGACGTTCTCTTTCGCCTGCGGGTAGCGGTGCATCGCCGCGGCGGCCTCGCTCAGCGTCCTCCCGGCGAGTGCGCCGCAGAGGAGCAATGCGGCCGCAAGTCCGTCGCCGGTGACGTGATCGCGGAGCCAGACGATGTGTCCGGACTGCTCTCCGCCGAGAATCCCCCCCTCCCGGCGCAGAGCCTCGAGGACGTAGCGATCCCCGACCGGGGTCGTCAGGACCCGCATCCCGTGCTCCTCCATCAGCCGGTGGAACCCCATGTTCGTCATCACGGTGACGGCGACGAGATCGACCTCGAGCGCGAGAGCGAGGATCGCGAGGATCTGGTCGCCGTCAACGGGCTCACCTCGCTCGTCGACCGCGAGCATCCGGTCGCCGTCGCCGTCGAACGCAACGCCGAGGTCCAGTCGGTGCTCTTGCACGACGCGAGAGAGGAGCGACAGGTCGGTCGCCCCGCAGCCCGTGTTGATATTGGAGCCGTCGGGCCCGTTTCCGACGGCGACGACGGCGGCGCCGAGCTCGACGAATGCGTTCGGCGCAAGCGAGGAGTACGCGCCGTTCGCACAATCCACCGCAATCCGGAGGTCGGAGAGGTCTGAGCCGAACCGCTCCACGACGTGCCGGAGATAGCGCTCCGGCGCCCCTGCGAGGCGCTCGACGGATCCGTCGTTGCAAGGAGGCGCGTCGAACAGCGCCTCGATTGCCTCTTCCTCGACGTCCGTGAGCTTGCGGCCTTCGCGATCGAAAAGCTTGACGCCGTTGTACTCCGGCGGATTGTGCGAAGCGGATACGACTGCTCCCAGGTCCTGCGCCAAGAGCGCCACCGCAGGCGTGGGCAGCACACCTGCGAGTACCGCCGTACCGCCCGCGCTCACGATCCCGCGTCCGAGAGCCGCTTCGAGCTCGAGCCCCGACGCCCGGGTGTCGCGACCGACGAGGACGCGCGCGCGGCCCGACCAGAGCGTCGCGGCCTTGCCGACGCGCTCGACGAGGTCAGGCGTCAGGTCGTCGCCCACGACCCCTCGCACGCCGTCCGTTCCGAAATAGCGCCGCCCCACGGCGGTCGCACCTACCTCTTCGAGAACTGAGGCGCCTTGCGCGCTTTGTGGAGCCCGGCCTTCTTGCGCTCGACGATGCGCGCGTCGCGGGTCAGGAAGCCCTGCCGCTTGAGCGGGACGCGGAGCTCCGGATCGGCTTCGACGAGCGCGCGCGCGATCCCGTGCCGCACCGCCCCGGCCTGGCCGGAGATGCCGCCGCCGTGCACGCGCACGCGCAGGTCGTACGACCCGACCGCTGCGGCAATCTCGAGCGGAGCGAGCACCATCCGGCGGTGCCCCGGCCGCGTGAAGTACTCCTCGAGCGTGCGTCCGTTGATCCAGGTCTTTCCGTCGCCCGGGCGCAGGATGACGCGCGCGATCGACGTCTTGCGCTTCCCTGTCCCGAGGTACTGCGCGATTTCGTTCATGCCCCCGCTCCGTCGAGCCTACGCCGGCTGTCCGGCTCCGTCGAGCCTACGCCGGTGAGCTCCAGCGGCTTCGGGGCCTGCGCGGCGTGCGGGTGCTCGGGGCCCGCGTAGATCTTCAGCTTCGTGAGCTGCGCCGAGGCGAGCTTGTTCTTCGGAAGCATGCCCTTGACCGCCTTGCGAAGAACCTCGGTCGGCCGTCGCTCGAGCTGCTCGCGAAGCGTGCGCGAGCGGATGCCGCCCGGATATCCCGAGTGGCGGTAGTAGATCTTCGTGTCGAGCTTCGACCCGGTCACCGCGATCTTCTCGGCGTTGACCACGACGACGAAGTCGCCGGTATCGACGTGCGGCGTGTACTGGGGCTTCCCTTTTCCGCGGAGCGTATCCGCGATGCGGGTCGCGAGACGGCCGAGGGTCTGGCCGTCCGCGTCCACGAGGAACCACTCGCGCTCGATCTCACCGGGCTTTGCCGAATACGTCTTCATCTCACAGAGAAAGGGCGGAACCTGTCCGCCGGCGGCGGATTGTAGCAACTACGCCTAGACCATCGGCTCGGTGAAACGGGACCTCGCGCCCGTTGACTCTGTCCGGAAACGACACGACGATCCGATGACTTCGCGGTGTTTGGGGCACCGCCTGCGGCAACAAAAGGGGGCACGGGGAGATGGGTTCAACAGTAAGGATTGGGCGGCAGCGTCGCCTTTTCGCGGTTTCGATCGTTCTCGGCCTTTCTCTTGCGGCAGGCCTCGTGGCGGCCGGAACGGTCGCGGGCGCCGGCCCGCTCAGCTCATTTTCGACTCTCGCGAGCGCGGGCGACGAGACGGGCACGACCCCGACCGACACGATGTCGACCGACACCACTGGCACGGACCCAACCGGCACCGAACCGGC
This sequence comes from Actinomycetota bacterium, assembly GCA_046727975.1. Lineage (GTDB taxonomy): Bacteria > Actinomycetota > Thermoleophilia > Gaiellales > Gaiellaceae > GMQP-bins7. The sequence goes on from JBKPDR010000035.1 coordinate 32,365, forward strand.
GGATACCACCCCAACCGATCCCACCGCCACCGACACCGCCGCGACCGACACGACCCCGACCACGCCCCTACCGCCGAGCGGCCCTCCCACCATCAGGAGCGACAAGGCGGACTACGGACCAGGCGAGACAGTCGTTCTCACAGGCCAGAACTGGGCGCCAAGCGAGGTCGTACACATCCGCGTCAACGACGATCAGGGAGAGACCTGGCGTCGTGACGTCGATGTGATTGCCGACATTCACGGCCTCATTACAGACACCTTCGCACTACCGACCAGCTTCGTTGCCGTCTATTCGGTGACGGCAACAGGACCGATTTCGGGTACCGCGACGACGACGTTCACTGACGGCAACGTAAAAGCGAAGGCCGCGCCGACAGGAGTCACTTTCACTCTCACGAAGACGATTTATTCATCATCGATGAGCTGCGGTGGCTCCGGTTCGAGCTCAACGATCACCGGCGTCGACTCGAATGGCAACACCACGGGCGTCGGGAATACCGAGTCCGTCAAGCTGCAGGCCGCGGCTACCTCGGATCAGGGCGGCGCATTCATCAACTGGACGAGCTCCGACCCGTTCACGACGTTGGGCGGAGGAGCGATCTGCGTTGCTGGTTTCACGGGCGGCGGCAGCCGTGACTACTTCGCGAACTATGCCGCTGCGCCTACGAACACCGCGCCGACGGCGAACAACGTCTCGGGCTCGACGAGCGAGGACACGCCTGTTGCGATCACCATGTCGGGCTCGGACGCACAGCAATGCGATCTGACGTTCTCGATCGTCTCCGGCCCGACGAACGGCGTCCTCGGCTCGGTTTCGAACTCGAGCTGCACCCCGGGTTCGCCGAATATCGACACGGCCTCCGTCACCTACACGCCGAACCTGAACTTCAACGGCTCGGATTCGTTTACGTACCAGGTCAACGACGGGACACTCGACAGCAACATCGCGACGGTCTCGATCACCGTGATCGCGGTGGACGACCCGCCGGTCGCGGTCGACGACTCGGCGACGGTCAACGAGGACTCGGGCGCGAACACGATCGACGTGCTCGCCAACGACATGGACGTGGACGGCGGCCCCAAGACCGTCGCCTCCGTCACGCAGCCCGCCCACGGCACGGTCGTGAACAACGGCACGGACGTCAGCTACCAGCCTGCGGCCAACTACTGCAACGGCGGCTCGCCGACCGACGACTTCACCTACACGTTGAACGGCGGCTCGACGACCACTGTCGCGGTGAGCGTGACCTGCGTCGACGATCCGCCGGTGATCGCATTCACGAGCGGAGACACGAGCGCGAACGAGGGCCAGACGAAGACGTACGTCTTCAGCATCACGGACCCCGATAGCTCTTCCTTCACCTATGACTCCGGCTACCCGACGTGCGGAACGGGTGGCACTCTCGTCGGAACGCCGACGCTGGGCAGCTCGAGTGGATCGTTTGCCTGCTCATTCCCGGATGGCGCCACGATTCCGTCCGTCGCCGCGAGAATTCGCGACGCCAGCAGTGCCTCGAACGAGATAACGAGAGCGGTCACGGTCGCCAACGTCGACCCGGTGCTCACGCTCACGGGCGACGCCGCGGTCAACGAGGGCCAGACGCGGACCTACTCCTTCACCACCAGCGACCCGGGCGACGAGGTGTTCGCGCTCACCGCCCACAGCTGCGGCAGCGGGGGCAGCGAGGTGGGCAGCGCGAGCTTCGACCCCACCACCGGGGCCGGCTCCTTCCAGTGCTCCTTCCCGGACGGGCCCGCCTCCTCCAGCGTCTCCGCCACCGTCTCCGACGGCGACGGCGGCTCCGACTCGGACGCGCTCGCGGTCACGGTCGCCAACGTCGATCCGGTGCTCGCGCTGAGTGGTCCCGACTCTGCCAACGAGGGTGAGACCAAGTCCTATAGCTATACGTTCACCGATCCGGGCGCGGACAGCTGGGCGCACACAACCAGCTGCGGAGCCAACGGGGCGAAGTCGGACGACGTCTTCATCCCCGCCACCAAGTCCGGATCCTTCAAGTGCACCTTCACCGATGGCCCGAACTCGACGGTCTCCGCAACTGTTGCGGACGAGGACGGCGGGAGCGGCTCCGACTCGAAGAACGTCACGGTCGACAATCTTCCGCCGGTCTTGACTATTACCGCCCCGCCCTACGGCCAGATCTATGCGGTCAGCAACGCGACGGTGATCTTCAAGGGCTCTTTCACGGATCCTGGGGCCGGGGACACACACACCTGCAGCGCCAGCTGGGACGATGGCACGGGCTCGTCGCCGGGTGTCGTGGTAGAGCCGGCCGGATCGTCGCCCGGAACGTGCACTGCGACGCACACCTACACCTCGGCCGGTGTCTACACGATCTCGATGACCGTCACGGACGACGAAGGCGCTTCCGACACCGAGCAGTGGCTCGTCGTGGTCTACGACCCGAGCGGGGGATTCGTGACGGGCGGCGGGTGGATCAACTCGCCCGCAGGGGCATACCGCCCGAACCCGTCGCTCACCGGACGTGCGAACTTCGGCTTCGTCTCGAAGTACAAGAAGGGTGCCACCGTGCCGGAAGGCCAGACCGAGTTCCAGTTCCAGACGGGGGATCTGAACTTCCACAGCGAGTCGTATCAGTGGCTCGTCGTTGCAGGCTCGAAAGCACAGTACAAGGGCACCGGAACGATCAACGGGAGCGGGAGCTACGGCTTCATGCTCACGGCCTACGACGGCTCGCCTGACAGGTTCCGGATCAAGATCACCGACGGAACCAACGTCGTCTACGACAACAAGTTCGGCGCTTCCGACGACATCGACAGCGCGGATCCGCAGGCGATCTCCGGCGGCAGCATCGTCGTCCACAAGTAGCGGAAATGGACTTCCGCTGCACGAGAGGGGCGCTGCGGCGCCCCTCTCGCTATCTCGCGGGCTCGAGCTCGATCGTTCGCGGCGGTCGGCGCGCCATCAAGATTGCGAGCGCCGGCACGACGACCGCAGCCGTCGCACCGACCGCGATCGCCGCGGCGCCCCACTCCGAGTACGCGACCCCGCCGAGCAGCGCGAGCCCGGCTCCGAGCATCCCCGCGGTCAGGTCTGTGAAGCCGACGAGGCGGCCGCGCTCGACAGGAGTGGCGTGGGCGACGAGCTCGGAGGTCGCCGCGATGTACGAGATGTTCCACCCGAGGCCGAGAAGGAAGAGCGAGAGCGAGGTGCCGAAGATCGACTCGACCCAGGCGAGCATGACGGTCGACACCGCCATGATGACGAGGCCCGCGACGAGGGCCTGGCGCCGTCCCACGCTGTCGACGAGCGCACCGATGACGAGCACGAGGGCGTACATCCCCACGATGTGCAGGCTGATCACCGTAAAGACGTCGGCCTGCTCGTGATGGTGTCCGACGACGATGTAGCCGGCGAGGTTCATCACGCTGACCATCACCGCGAAGCTCGCGAGCGCGGCCACGACTGCGGACGGCACGCCCGGCCTGCGCAGGATCTGCCCGAGCGGTGCCGCTGGGACCGCCTGGGCGCCGGGCTCCTGCTCCGCCGCGTGCAGTTCGAGCGCGATCGTCCTGGGGTCGGGACGGATGAGGAGCGCGACAGCCACTCCCACGAGCGCGATAGCCGCTGCCGCGAACCACGGGAGGACGAGCGTGTCCAGCTCGAAGTCCTTGCCGGCGAAGAGAGGGCGGAAGACGAGGGGGCCGAGCGCGGCGCCGAAGAGCGCGCCGAAGAGGACGTACGAGATCGCACGGGCCCGCCGCTCGGGCGGAACCATGTCGGCGGCGGCGGTCCGCGCGAGCAGAACTGCGCCGTTCATCCCCCCGACTCCGGCGAACCCGAGCACGACGAGGAGCGCGCTGTCTGCCATGCAGCCGAGCGCGGTCAGCGAGCAGCCCAGTGCACCGACGGCGAACCCCCCGGCGATCACCGGAACGCGCCCGAGCCGGTCCATCAGGCGGCCCGCAGGGAGGGCGGCGAGCGCACCCGCGGTCAGGAAGATCGCAGGCCCAAGCCCCAGGATCGACTCGATGCCGGTCACGAGGACGAGCGTGATCGTCGCAACCGCGACCGCCAGCTGCAGAACGCCCGAGAGGAGCAGCAGGCAGACGCTGATGAGGACGGTGTTACGCCGAACCGGATAAGAGCTCGATTCAGAATGAACGACCACGTCGTGAGGCGGCGCTGCGAGGCGCGATGCGTCGTCCTCAGTCGCGCCCATATCGCTCGGATATGGGCGCTCCCTGCGTCCTCGCCTCGCGCCTCCCATCATCCGCCTCTCGACGGGCGATCATCCTGAACCAAGCTCACGCTCACCGCGGTCGAGCAATTGAAGCAGCCCGCTGCGGAACTCCTGCGCTCCTCCGCGCGAGGGATGGCGAACGCCGGGAACGCCCAACGCTCGCGACGCAGTCCGACCGACGGCGACGATCACCCGTCCGGCGTGGAGTTGTTCCACGAAAGGCAGGCCGGCGAGGATCTCCGACCGGCGAGGAGCTCGGTTCGTGCCCTCGGTGCCTGGATGTGTCGGCACCACGTTCCACAGCAGCACGTGTTCACGCAGGCGGAGCTCGGCGAGCACTCGCTGGACGACCGTTGCCGTCGCCTCCGCCGGGCCCGAGCCGGTGAGCTGCCGTTCCGAGGTGAAGGGGATGCCGGAGACCCGAGCGCCGCGGTAGCCCGGTGCCTCCCCGACGAGGAGCACCGGAGCCGCGCGTCGCGACTCGAGGTATGCCACGAGCCGCTCGCGGCGCAGGCGCGAGCCGGTGTACTGGTTGAAAGTCGTACCGATCCGGACGGCTGCGAGCTCGGCGACGAATGCTTCGGGCGTTACGATTGCAGCAGCGTAGGGGAGCTCGGGGCAACCGGGCTGAGAGGGCGGCTGAGCGTGCCGCCGACCCGCAGAACCTGACCTGGGTAATACCAGCGGAGGAAAGCGCATGCAGGATGAGATCGTGGTGGTCGTCGCAGGCGGAGGCGCCGCTCTGCCGGACAGGGCGCCCGAGGTTCCGCCCGGCGCCCGCGTGCTCGCTGCGAACGGAGGCTTCGCGCGCGCTCGCGCGCTCGGCCTCGACGTCGGGGCCCTCATCGGCGACCTCGACTCGGTCGCGCCGGGGGACCTCGATGCGGCCTTGGCGGCCGGCATTCGAGTCGAGCGTCATCCAGCCGAGAAGGACGCGACCGACCTCGAGCTTGCCCTCGACGCCGCACTCGCGTTGGCGCCGGAGCGCATGCTCGTGCTCGCGGGTGAGGGTGGTCGCCTCGACCATCTGCTCTCGGCACTCCTGCTGCTCGGATCACACCGCTACGCAGGCGTGCGGCTCGACGCGGTGCTCGGGCCGGCTCGCATCCACGTGATCCGCGAGACGCGGACGCTCCAGGGCGAGCCCGGCGCGCTCGTCTCGCTCCTCGCACTGCACGGTCCCGCCGAGGGCGTGCGGACGGAAGGGCTCGTCTACCCGCTTGCCGGCGAGACACTCGAGGCCGGTTCGAGCCGCGGCGTCTCGAACCTCTTCGCCGAAGCGACCGCGCGGGTCTCCCTCGAGCGAGGCGTGCTCCTCGCGGTGCGCCCAGGCGCGGTGACCAAGTGACGAAGTGTCACAAGGCTGTCTTCGTCCTCCTGCTCGCCGTGCTCGGCGTTGCCGGGGGTGGATGCGGAGGAGACGATGGGACGCCGACGGACGTCGTCCTCGTCACTCACGACTCGTTCGTCGTCTCGAAGGAGGTCAAATCCGCCTTCGAGCAAGAGACCGGCCTGAGGTGGCGCATCCTGCAATCGGGCGACGCTGGGGAGGCGCTGACCAAGGCGCTGCTCACCGCGGGCAACCCGCAGGGCGACGTCTTCTTCGGCGTGGACAACAACCTGCTCTCGCGGGCGCTCGAAGGCGATCTCTTCGACGAGTACGAGCCCCCGGCACTCGAGGACGTCCGTCCGGCGTACGTGCTCGATCCCGGCCGCCGAGTGACCCCGATCGATCACGGCGAGGTTTGCCTCAACTACGAGAAGGCGTGGTTCGCAGAGCGTGGACTCGAACCGCCGCAGTCGATGGGCGATCTCGCCGAGCCGCGCTACGGAGGTCTGCTGGTGGTCGAGAACCCGGCCACGTCGACCCCTGGGCTCGCATACCTGCTCGCGACGATCGCACGCTTCGACGAGAACGGCTGGCAGGAGTATTGGAGGAACCTGCGAGCGAACGACGTGCTCGTCGTGGACGGCTGGGAGGAGGCGTACAACGTCCGCTTCTCGGGCGCGGCGGGTAAGGGCAGTCGCCCGATCGTCGTCTCGTACGCGTCGAGCCCGCCGGCGGAGGTGATATTCAGCACGCCTCGCCCGCAGGAGGCGCCGACGGCCGTCGTCGAAGAGAGCTGTTTCCGCCAGATCGAGTTCGCGGGAGTGTTGAGAGGCGCCCGCAACGGGGAGGGAGCGCGGAAGCTGATCGACTTCATGCTCTCGAAGCGCTTCCAGGAGGACGTCCCCCTCTCGATGTTCGTCTTCCCGGTCGTCGAGGGCATCGCGCTGCCGCCGGAGTTCGCACGCTACGCGGTCGTCCCCGAAACGCCGCTCGAGCTGCCGCCCGACGAGATCGGGGCGAACCGCGACCGGTGGGTGGACCAGTGGACGGACATCGTGCTCCGGTAGGGGCCCGTGCGTGGCGAGCAGTCGCGTACGGCGTCCCGGCCGGCTTCCTCGCGCTCTTCTTCGTCTTCCCGCTCGCGAGCATCGTGGAACGAGGGCTGGGCACCGGTGGAGGACCCACGCCGCTCGCCGTTCTCACCGACCCACTGACAAGAGGCGTTTTCTGGTTCACGGTCTGGCAGGCGGTTGCCTCGACCGCGCTCACGCTCGCCGTCGCCCTGCCCGCCGCATATGTCCTGGGCCGCTACGAGTTCCGAGGCCGTGCCGCAGTCCGCGCGCTCGTCACGGTTCCTTTCGTTCTGCCGACGGTCGTCGTGGCCCTCGCGTTCCTCGCGATCCTGCCGGCGCGGCTCGAGCGCGGGTGGTTCGCGATCCTCGTGGCGCATGTGTTCTTCAACGTCGCCGTCGTCGTGCGGGTCGTCGGGACGTTCTGGGCGCGTCTCGATCCTCGGATCACCGAGGCTGCGGCCACCCTCGGAGCGGCGCCGTGGAGGCGGTTTCGGGAGGTCACGCTTCCGCTGCTCGCTCCGGCGCTGTCGGCGGCGGCGGCCATCGTCTTCCTCTTCTCGTTCACGTCCTTCGGCGTCGTGCTCATTCTCGGCGGCCCTCGCTACTCCACGCTCGAGGCGGAGATCTACAACCAGGCGGTACGAAGCTTCGACCTGCGCACGGCGGCTGTGCTCTCGCTCGTCCAGCTTGCGTGCGTCGCGCTAGTCGTCTGGGCGACCACGCGCTTGGAGGCGACGCTCGCGGTGCGCGGACAACTGCGCGCCGAGCGCGACGTCCTTCGCAGGCCGGGGGCGCCCGCGGAGAAGGCGCTCGTGATCACGAGCCTCGGTGGGCTCGCCGTGTTCCTCGGTATGCCCCTCGCGGCCCTCGTCGAGCGCTCGCTCGCGGTCGGAGACGGCCACAGCCTCGAGGGGTACCGGGCGTTGACACGGCCGACCGCAGCGCTTCTCGCGACTCCCTGGGAGGCGGTCCTGAACTCGATGGTGTACGCGGCGGCAGCGACCGCGATCGCGATCGTGGTCGGCGGGCTCGCCGCCTTCGCGGTGGCAGGACCGAGCGGGACGAGAGGAGCGCGGCTGCTCGATGGCCTGCTCATGCTCCCGCTCGGAGCCTCTGCCGTGATGCTCGGGTTCGGCTTCCTGATCGCATTCGACGAGGCCCCGATCGACTTCCGCTCTGCGCCGTGGATCGTTCCCGTCGCTCAGGCGCTCGTCGCGATCCCCTTCGTCGTTCGCATCGTCGCGCCGACCCTGCGCGCGATCGACGAGCGGCAGCGGGAGGCGGCGGCGCTGCTCGGGGCTCCACCGGGTCGCGTGCGGCGCGAGATCGATCTGCCGATCGCCGCCCGCGCGCTCGCGGTGTCTGCCGGGTTTGCGTTTGCCATCTCGCTCGGCGAGTTCGGCGCAACGGTCTTCCTGGCGCGTCCCGAGCGGCCGACGCTGCCCGTCGCGATCTTCCGCTTCCTCGGACGGCCCGGTGAGCTCAACGCGGCCGAGGCGTACGCGCTCGCGGTCGTCCTCATGGGCGTGACGGCCGTCTCGGTGTTCCTCGTCGAGCGGATCCGCCACCGGAGGGTGGGGTGGTTTGACTAGGGCTGACTCCAGAAGGAACGGCCATGCTGCGGCACGGCGCTGGGCGCCCCAATGCTGCGTCCTCGGTCGCACCCACATCTCACTGATATGGGTGCTCCCTGCGTCCTTGCCTTGCGGCGCCCGTCATCCGCCCCGCGACGGGCGCTCATCCTGGAGGCAGTCCTGATGCTCGTCGTCGAGAACGTCGCCGTCCGCTTCGACGGCAAGGCGGCGCTTGACGGCGTCACGCTCGAGATCGCAGAGGGCGAGGTCGTCACGGTGCTCGGGCCGAGCGGCTCGGGGAAGACGACATTGCTCCGCGTGATCGCCGGCCTCCAGCGTCCGGACTCCGGCCGCGTCCTCCTCGACGGGAACGACCTCGTTCCGGTGCCTCCGCATCGCCGAGGGATCGGGCTCGTCTTCCAGGATCACGCGCTCTTCCATCATCGTGACGTCGCAGGCAACGTCGGATTCGGTCTCCGCGTCCGAGGTGATTCGCCCGGGACCGTCGAGAGGCGTGTGCAGGAGCAGCTCGAACTCGTGGGCCTCGCCGGCTTCGAGCGCCGTTCGATCGGCAGCCTCTCGGGCGGCGAGCAGCAGCGAGTGGCGCTCGCGCGCGCCCTGGCCCCGGCGCCGAGGGTGCTCCTCCTCGACGAGCCGCTCGGATCTCTCGACCGCCGACTCCGCGACCGATTGCTCGACGATCTGACCCTTCTGTTCGAGGAGCTCGACGTCACGGCTGTGTACGTCACGCACGATCACGCCGAGGCTTTTGCCCTCGGCCACCGCGTCGCCGTGATGCGCGCGGGTCGCGTGGTGCAGATCGGCACGGCGGACGAGCTGTGGGCGCGCCCCGCAGACGAGGACATCGCGCGGTTCCTCGGCCTCGCAAACATTCGCGACGGCTCGGTCGTTCTCCCCGAGGCCGTTCATGTCGCGCCCGCCGATGGCGAGCGCGCCGACGGCGTCGTCGAAGCCGCGATCCGGCAGGGCCCGACCGTGCGGCTTCGGATACGCCTAGACAGCGGAGAAGTCCTCGAGACGATCGCGACGTCGCTCGATCATCCACGGATCGGAGACAGTGTGTCCGTCGAAATCGATCCCGAAGGCGTCGTGGAGCTGCAGTGATCCGGCGGCGCGTGGTGATTCACGGCCTCGTCCAGGGAGTGTTCTTCCGGGACACGGTGCGCCGAAGAGCTCAAGCCGCCGGCGTCTCGGGGTGGGTCCGGAACAACTGGAACGGGACGGTCGAGGCGGTGTTCGAAGGCGAGCCCGACCCGGTCGAGCGGCTCGTCGCGTTCTGCCATGAGGGCCCACGCGGCGCCCAGGTCGATCGCGTGGAGGTGGTCGAGGAGGCTCCCGGAGACTTTCGCGGATTCGAGATCAGCTAGAAGTCGTCTTCGGTCTGGTCCTCCACGAACTCGGGAGCGTCGAGCTCGATCGGATCGAGGAGGGGTTCCTCCTCCAGATCGGCCTCGACGCTTTCCTCTCCCCAGCTGTTCTCTCCTCCGAACCCCTCGTCCTCCCAGGGATCGCTCATCGGTTCCCTCCTCGTTGCGTCGCGACGAAGCTCTCGAGCTTGACGCTCGCCTGCGCGGAGCCGGTCACCGGCCAGCACACGGTCGAAGATCGCGTTGAACTCCGTGCCCTACGTGGAGGGAGGCTCACTCCCACTCGATCGTCGCCGGAGGCTTGGACGAGACGTCGTAGACGACGCGGTTGACGCCTGGAATCTCGTTGATGATCCGGTTCGAGATCGCCTCCAACACGTCGTACGGGAGGCGGGCCCAGTCCGCGGTCATCGCGTCCTCGGACGTGACTGCCCGCACGACGACGGGATAGGCGTACGTCCGCTCGTCGCCCTGTACGCCGACGGAACGGATCGCGGGAAGCACTGCGAAGCTCTGCCAGAGGTCGCGGTAGAGATCGGCGCGACGGATCTCCTCGAGCAGGATGGCGTCGGCTCGGCGCAGGATCGCGAGGCGCTCCTCGGTCACCTCGCCGACGATGCGGATCGCGAGGCCGGGGCCTGGGAACGGCTGGCGCCAGACCATCCGCTCCGGGAGACCGAGCTCCTCCCCGACTCTCCGCACCTCGTCCTTGAAGAGGAGCCGAAGCGGCTCGACGAGCTCCATCCGCATGTCCGCGGGAAGCCCGCCGACGTTGTGGTGCGACTTGATCTTCGCCGCGACGCCGTCCTCGGCACCGCCGGACTCGATGACGTCCGAGTAGAGCGTCCCCTGAACGAGAAAGCGGACCCCCAGGCTTCCCGCGCGATCGGAATTCACACCCGCGAATTCCGATCTTGCGCCAAGGCTGCCCAGCTTCCGCGCCTCGTCCTCGAAGACGCGGATGAACTCCTCGCCGACGATCTTCCGCTTCTCCTCGGGATCGGATACCCCCGACAGCCGGGAGAGGAAGCGTCGTTGGGCTTGGACGTGGACGAGGGGGACGTGGAAGTGGCCGGCGAAGGTCTCGACGACATGTTCGGCCTCGCTCTCTCGCAGCAAGCCGTGGTCGACGAAGACGCACGTGAGCTGATCGCCGACCGCCTTGTGGACGAGGAGCGCCGCGACGGCAGAGTCGACACCGCCGGAGAGCGCGCAGAGCACACGCTCGGAGCCGACGGCCGTTCGGATTCGCTCGACCTGCTCCTCGATGACGGCGGCGGGGGTCCAGGTCGGAGGCGCCCCGGCGACCTCGTATAGAAAGTTCTTCAAGATGTCCTGCCCGTGCGGCGTGTGCACGACTTCCGGATGGAACTGCACGCCGTAGAGACGGCGATCGCGGTCCTCGAAGGCGGCGATCGGCGTCGTCGGCGACGAGGCGATCACCTCCGCGCCGGCCGGCGGCGCGGTCACCGAGTCGCGGTGGCTCATCCAGACCGTCTGCTCGCGAGGCAGGTGCTGGAAGAGCTCCGACCCGGACGCCTCGAGCTCGGCTTTGCCGAATTCGGAGACACCGGTGCGCTCGACAGCGCCGCCGAGGTCGCGGGCCATGAGCTGCATCCCGTAACAGATCCCGAGCGTCGGAATGCCCAGGTCGAAGATCCGAGCGTCCACCTCGGGCGCGCCGTCCGCGTAGACGGACGCCGGGCCGCCCGAGAGGACGAGGGCGACCGGATTCCGGCGCGAGATCTCCTCGGCCGAGAGGCGATGGCCGACGAGCTCGGAGTACACGCGCGCCTCGCGAACCCGGCGTGCGATCAGCTGGCTGTACTGGCCGCCGAGGTCGAGGACGAGGACCGGGCGCTCCTCCGGCAGAGTCTCCGGGACGGGAAGCTCGGCGACGTCGGCCATTACCCGCGGCGGTAGTTGGGGGCGTCCTTCGTGATCGTCACGCCGTGCGGGTGGCTCTCCTGGAGGCCGGCAGGTGTGATCCGAACGAAGCTCGTCTTCGTCTTCATCTCCTCGATCGACGAGGCTCCGCAGTAGCCCATCGCCTGCCTCAGGCCGCCGACCACCTGGTGGACGATCGGCCGAAGCGGTCCCTTGTACGGGACCCGACCCTCGATCCCCTCGGGCACGAGCTTGTCCACGTCCTCGACGTCGCCCTGGAAGTACCGGTCCTTCGAGAAGGAGCGCGCCTTCATCGCCCCGAGCGAGCCCATGCCGCGGTACTCCTTGAAGCGCTCGCCCTGGTGGACGATCACCTCTCCCGGAGCCTCGTCCGTTCCCGCGAGGAGCGATCCGACCATGACCGTATCGGCGCCGGCGGCAATCGCCTTTGCGATGTCGCCGGAGTTGCGAACTCCCCCGTCCGCGATCACCGGAACGCCATGTTCGGCCGAGATCCGTGCGATGTCGTAAACCGCCGTGACTTGCGGAACGCCAACGCCTGCGACCACGCGAGTCGTACATGCCGCGCCCGGGCCGACGCCGCATTTAACGGCATCGACTCCCGCGTCGACGAGCGCTCGTGCACCGTCCGCAGTCGCGACATTGCCCGCGATCAGCTCGACGTCGTGCGTCCCCTTGAGCCTGCGGACGACGTCGAGCACGCCGTGCGAGTGCCCGTGCGCCGTGTCCACCACGAGGACGTCCACCTCGGCCTCCACGAGCGCGGCCGCGCGCTCGAGCGCATCCGAGCCGACGCCGACCGCAGCGCCCACGCGCAGGCGCCCGTGCTCGTCCTTCGTCGCGTCGGGGTACGCGATCCGCTTCGAGATGTCCTTGACGGTGATCAGCCCCTTGAGCCGGCCGTCGGCGTCGACGACCGGGAGCTTCTCGATCTTGTTCCGGTGCAGGATCTCGCTCGCCTCGTCGAGCGTCGTGCCCATGGGTGCGGTGACGAGGTTGCGGTTCGTCATGAGCGCCGAGACGGGCTGCTTCGTGTCGGTCTCGAAGCGCAGGTCCCGGTTCGTGAGGATGCCGACGAGGACGCCCTCCTCATCCGTGATCGGGACACCCGAGATCCGATATCGCTCCATCAGGTCGAGCGCGTCCGCGACCGAGTCGTCGGGCCGCAGTGTGACGGGCTCGACGATCATCCCGGATTCCGAGCGCTTCACCTTGTCCACCTCGGCGACCTGGTCTGTGATCGAGAAGTTGCGGTGAACGATCCCGATGCCTCCGGTGCGGGCGAGGGCGACTGCGAGACGAGCCTCGGTCACGGTGTCCATCGCCGCCGAGACGATCGGGATGTTCAGCTCGATCGCCGGCGTGAGCCGTGTAATGGTCGAGACGTCGTTCGGCAGCACCGAAGACTCCGCCGGGAGGAGCAGCACGTCGTCGAACGTGAGGCCCTCCTTGCCGAACTTGCGCTCGAAGGAGACGAGGCGCTCGATGTCGTCCTGGCGGATCTCGGTTTCCATCACGCGACGTTAGCAGCGCCCGCCGACGACGATCAGGCGTACGCGATGCCGAGGTCGTCGAGGCGTTCCCGAGCGCGAGCCTCGCCGGCGAGGTCTCCCTTTTCGTCGAGGAGACGGATGGCAAGCGCAGCCGCCCGAGACGCAGCCGCCGGCTCGCCGGCAAGAGTCAGCGTCTCCGCATGAAGGAGCCGGACCGCCGCCCGAGCGAAGAAGAAGTCGGTCGTCTCCGCACGATCGATGGCCCGTCGAACGAGGCCTTCCGCCTCCTCGCGGCGCCCGTCGCGAGCTAGGAGGCAGCCTTCGAGAGCATCTGCGAATACGAAGTTGATGAGATCGCCAGAAGGGCTCGCTTCGCGACCGACCCCGCACAGGTCGCGAACCTCGTCGAAACGACCCTGGAAGTACAAGCACTGGGCGAGGTAGATGGCGATCGTCGAGAAGAACGCTTGATTGCCGAGGGCTTGCAGCTCCTCGAAGCCCGACCTGAGGAGCGCCTCCCAAGCCGCGACATCGCCGGCCCGCTGCTCGATCCACGCTCCGTGCATCGTCGAGCCGGCCGCGCTCACCGCCATCCCCGCAGAGCGGTAAAAGTCTCGACCGAACGCGTACAGCTCGCGGGCCTGCTCGAAGTCCCCTTGCATCGCCAGGAGACGCCCTAGTGTGGTCGCGGCACCCGCCTGGAGCTGGATCGAGTCTCCAGCCTCGTTGCGTAGTGTACGAACGCGCTCGATCGCTTCGGGGACCGGCGTCGGGCCGAACACGTACGCCGAGCGGATCCACCAGAGGAGGTCATCGGTCCGCAGATACATCCCGGCATGCTTGAAGTGCTCGAGGCCGCGCTCGCATGCGGCTACGGTCTCGGCCGCCCGCAGGCTCACCCACTTCTCGCCCGCGAGACTCCACCAGTAGTACCCGAGACCTTCATCGTGGCGGGCGGCCTCGAAAACGCGACGGGCATCCTCGAGCCGCGCGATGCGCGCCTCCTGCGGAATGGAGCCACCGCCCATGAAGTCCATCGAGTTCTCGACGACCGTCGCGATCGCCGCGATCACGGGATCTCGCGCCAGCCGAGCTTGCGCGAGAGCCGCCTGAGCCTCCGCCAGATCATCCGACTCCCACAGGACGAGCGCGAGATCGGGGGCAAGCGCCGAGCGTGTCGGGTCGTCCTCCGGAAGAATCCTGCTCGCTCGTCGGAACAGCGAGCGCCCCGCATTGAAGTCGCCGCGATCGACCGCCGTCCGCCCCGCCGCGGCGAGATGATCGGATGCCCGGCCGGCGAGCTCTGACAGACGCGTGGCCGCAGGATCGAGCTCGGCTAGGTAGCGATGCGCCTGCTCGAGGTGGTAGCCGACGATCTCGTCGCCTTCGACCAGGTCGTGGCCGGCAAGCCAGTCGGCAAAGCGTTCGTGCAGCTCCGTCCGCGTCCCCTTCGGCAGCGACTCGTACGCAGCATCGCGAATGAGCAGGTGCCGGAAGCGGAAGCCCTCGTCCTGCGGAAAGATCGGCGAGGTCGAGCGGATCAGCTCCTTGCGGACGAGCGTCGCGAGATGGGACTCGACCGCAGGCCGCACCGGATCAGGTGCGAGCTCGGACACGGAGCCGCGGTGGAAGACCTCGCCCTCGATCGCGCCGCGCTCCATCACGACCCGCACGTCTCCGTCCAGCGAGTCGATGCGTGCCTGGAGCAGCGCGTGGATGGTCGGCGGGACGGCGATCTCGCCGTCGCCACCATGCTCGCGCACCATTGCGAGCATCTCCTCCACGTAGAGCGGGTTCCCGGCCGACGCGACCGTGATCCGCTCTCGAAGCTCGGCCTCGAGAGGCGCGTCGTCGACGAGCCGCTCCATGAGCTCCCGGCACTCGTCGACGTCGAGCGGCTCGAGGAGGAGCGACGTCGCGTTCAGCTTGCCTCCTCCCCAGCCCGGCCGCAGATCGAGGAGCTCCGTGCGTGCGACGCAAAGCAGGAAGATGGGCGCGTCTCGCGAGAGGTCCGCGACGTGCTCGACGAGGTCGATGAACACCGGCTCTGCCCACTGCAGGTCGTCGATCACGACGACCTGCGGTCGCTGTGCGGCTCGAGCCTCCAGCAGCCGTCGAAACGAGAGCTGCGTCTCCGGTGGCGAGGTGCCGATGACCGAGTCGGGCTCCACGCCGATCGCGATGAGAATCTCCACCAGCGGCCAGTAGGTGATCCCCTCGCCATAGTGCAGGCAGCGGCCGCGAAGCACATCCGACGAGCTCCCGACTCGTTCCAGGAAGTCGGCGACGAGCCGTGACTTGCCGATCCCCGCGGGGCCGAGGAGCGTGAAGAGGCGGCATGTGCGATCCGCCACGGCATCCTCGTAGTCGCGCCAGAGCCGCCGGCGCTCTCGCTCGCGGCCGACGAGCGGCGTCCCGAGGTGGCGTACTACTGCTTCGGACTCCGCAAGGACCTCGACGAGACGGAACGCGTCGACCGGCTCCGACTTTCCCTTGAGAACGAGCGGCTCGACAGGTTCGACACGAACGGCGTTCCGAACGAGAAGCCGCGTCTCGGCCCCGATCAGCGTCTCCCCTGGAGCGGCTGCCTGCTCGAGACGTGCCGCGATGTTGACCGCATCTCCGGTGACCAGTGTCTCGCCCTCGCCGCCGACGACGACCTCGCCCGTGTTGACGCCGATGCGAGCATCGAGCCCGTGCTCGGAGATCGCAGATCGCATCTCCGAGGCAGCGCGAACCGCACGCAACGCGTCGTCCTCGTACGACACTGGGATCCCGAAGACCGCCATGACGGCGTCGCCGACGAACTTCTCGACGGTTCCGCCGTGGCGCGCGATGATCGCGCGGAGATCCTCGAAGTAGCGACGCATCCGCGCGCGGAGCGCTTCCGGGTCGGTCGACTCCCCGAGCACCGTCGAGCCGACGAGGTCGCAGAAGAGGACGGTTACGACCTTGCGCTGCTCGCGCGCTGGTTCGGCGGCGACGAGCGTTGCACCACACGAGTTGCAGAACCTTGCGTCGTCCGGGTTTTCGCGCCCACAGCTCGGACAGGCGGACACGCGACGAGTCTAGGGCGCTAGGAGCGCGCCGGCTGGAGCTCGGCGACCTCGATGTCGTCGGAGAGGGTCGCCGCGACCTGGGGGTCGAACCGCCCGGCGCCGACCTCGAGCACTGCGGCCGAGCCGGCGGCGACCGCGAGCCGGACCGCGTAATCGAGCGACCGCTCCTCGAGCACGGCGGCGAGAAACTGTGCGAGCAGGACGTCGCCCGAGCCGACCGCCGATCTCGGCTCGACTCGTGGAGCGAACGCCCGGAAGCGGCGCGTCCGTCGACCGAAGCGGAGGGACGCGAAACAGCCGTTCTCCAGCGTGATGAGCACGTTTCGCGCTCCCATCTCGGCGATCGCGTCGAGAGCCATCAGGAAGTCGTCGTCCTCCTCGAGCTCCTGGCCAACGAGCTGCTCCGCTTCGCGCTGGTTCGGGGAGACCAGGAACGGCCCTGCCTCCACCCCGACCTGGAGCGGCTCCCCTTCGCTGTCCAGGACGACTCGCACGTCCCTTCGTGCGAGATCGCGAATCGCATCTGCGTAGAACGATGTCGGGACCTTGCGCGGGAGCGACCCGGCCAAGACGACGAAGTCGGCGCCGCGAGAGAGGTAGTGGAGCTTCTCCAGCAGCGTCTCGAGCTCCGCAGGCGTCACCTCGGGGCCCCACTCGTTGATCTCCGTGTACGTGCCCGCTGTCGGATCGACGACCGCGGTAGAGGTACGCGACTCGGCACCGGTGCGCACGAAGTCGTTGAGGATCGCCTCGGAGGTGAGCTCCTCCACGATTCGCGTCCCCGTGCGTCCTCCGGTAAGACCGGTTGCGACAACGGGAACATCGAGGCGCTTGAGGGCGCGCGCGATGTTGATGCCCTTCCCGCCGGCCAGCGTCAGCACCTCGCTCGAGCGGTGGCGGAAACCGATTTGGAACACGGGCACGGTGAGCGTGCGATCGAGCGCGGCGTTGACGGTCACGGTAACGATCACGTGACGAGCTCCCGGAGGTGGTGCACGGTGCGGCGTGCGTACCAGGCGACTTTTCCCACCAGGCCGGGCTCTGACACGTCAGACGCGGCCACGAGGCTCGATGCGGCGACAAGCTCATCCCCGGCGTAGACCTCGATCGATCCGAGCGGCTGGCCTTCGCGGATGGGAAGGTCGACCGCGGACGGCGCGACGACCCGCTCCACGAGCGGAGTCCCTTCGTGGATCGTTCGCAGGATCGCACGCCGCGCGACGAGCTGAACCGGTGCCCGTCCGTATCCCGTTTCGGCCTCTCCGTACACGCGACCCGGGTCGACCGCGGCAACCCGGCGATAGCGCGCGAGGCCGTACTCGAGAAGCTCCTGGAGGGCCGCGTTTCGCTCCGAACGGGTATCGCTGCCGAGAACCGATCCGTAGACGGTCACACCCTTTGCGCGTGCACCGGCCGCCTCCGACCACCCTGCGGATGCGGTGTGTCCGGTCTTTCCGCCGATGAGTGGCGTCCAGCTGTCCAGGAGGTCGTCCGTCGTGGGGAAGGCGCGGCCGCCCGGGAGCACGACGACGCTGCGGTCGAGAGTCTCGCGGATGACGGGAATGCCCAGTGCGTACCGAACGAGACGGGTCGTGTCGCGCGCACTCGAGAGATGGCCCGCCGCGTCCAGGCCGTGCGCGTTGACGAACGTCGTGTCCGTCAGCCCGAGCTCCCGCGCTTTCGTGTTCATCAGCGCAACGAAGCGCGACGCCGAGTTGCGGCCGACGTGGAGCGCGAGCGCTTCGGCGGCGTCGTTGGCGCTCCGCACGAGCATTCCCCTGAGCAGGTCGGAGACCGTCAGCCGCTCGCCCGGGCGGAGGAACACGGTCGATTCGCCGATCCCCGACGCGCGCGGGCTCACCGTCACCACGTCCGAGAGCCGGGCGTGCTCGAGTGTCACGACCGCGGTCATGAGCTTCGTGATGCTCGCGATCGGCCGGCGCACCCGCGCGTTGCGCTGTGCGAGCACCGAGTCGTCCTGGCCCTCGAGGTACCACGCTGCCGCGGACACACGCGGAGCCGCGGCGACGGTCGACGTTCCGTTCGAAGCCTGGACCGGCACCCCCAGGCTCGCGACGAGAGCAACGACGGCCAGTAGTGCTCTGCCCATCAGCGGCCGGAGACTACTAGTGCGCAAGAACGAAAACCGCGCGTGCGGATTTCGTTCGCGCCAAAATCCCTGAAGCGCGGCCGCGCAGGGGCCGCGGCGCCACTCCTTTCCATGGGCGCTTTGCTCACCACCCCGACGCTGACCACACCCGCGCCGCGAGCCGCTCGGCCTCCGCCGCCGCCGCGGCCCTCCAGTCCTCGTCGGTGTCGCGGAACGCGAAGATGACCGAGCGCGCGGCTGTCACGAGCGCGCTTGCCGGCCCGCTCGTGAAGGCTCGGGCAACGTCGGCGGGCGTCGCCCCTTGAGCGCCGACACCGGGTAGCAGCATGAGCGTCTGCGGCATGAGTTTGCGAGCCTCCGAGACGCCGCGGGGATGGGTCGCTCCCACGACCGCGCCGACGCTCGAGAGCCCGCGCTCCCCGACGAGGGGCTCGCCCCACTCGTGCACGAGCTCTGCGAGATGGTGCCACAGAGGTCGACCGTCGAGCAGCGTCGCGTCCTGAACGTCCGCGGCGCCTGGATTCGAGGTACGGACGAGGAAGAAGACCCCGGCTCCGTGCCGGCGGCAGGCGGCGATGAACGGCTCACATCCGTCGTGTCCCATCAGCGGGTTTGCGGTGACCGCGTCCGCGAGCGGGGCCGAACCGTCACGCGGCTCGAGGAAGGCGGAGACGTACGCTCGCGACGTGGAGCCGATGTCACCTCGCTTCGCATCGACGACGACGACCAGCCCGATCGAGCGCGCGTAATCGCATACCTCCTCGAGCGCCTTGATGCCGTCGGCTCCGAGCGCCTCGAAGAACGCTGACTGCGGCTTCACGCCGACGACGTACGGGCCGACCGCATCCATGATCCCCTTGCAGAAGCGGGCGACCGCGGAGGCTGCGGCCGCGCGTCCGAGGACCGCTTCGCCGCGGAGCTCCATGGGCAGGAGGTCGAGGCGGGGGTCGAGGCCGACGACGAGCTGGCTCCGCTTCCGTTCCACGGCCTGGCCGACACGGTCCGCGAATCCGGGAGCGGTCGTCTGCAGTGCGAGACGTGCGCTTTCCACCCCCGACACCGTACCGCTCTCCGCGACGCCCCTCGCCGGCCCCCGCGGAGCCGCGCGGAGCTAACCAGCAAGAATCTCCTCCGCATCGAGAGCGACGACGCGGAGCTCCGGCCCCGGGCGGCGCAGAAAGCCCGCCACGACGAGCAGCTCGTCCGCATCCTCGGGAGCGAGCGACCGCTCCTGGAGCGCGGCCGCAGCGAGGCCGGCCTCGATCTCGACTCGTCCCGCGGGGCCCTCGGGCACCGTGCGGACCGCCGCGATCCGCCCGCCGGAAACGATGAACGCACGGCGGAAGCCCCGTTCGCGCGCGGGTGCGAGGATGCACAGCCGAGCTCGTCGCAGCCGTTCGAGCTCCTGTATGCGAGCAACAGCCTCCTCGAGGGCGGCAAGCCGGTCGCGCAGACGGGCGGCGTCCTCGAAGCGGAGATCGCGTGCGAGCCGCCGCAGCTTCGCACGGAGAGCGGGCAGCGCCTCCGCCAAGTCGCCGCCGTCGAACGCGTCGAGCGCGCGCGCGGCAAGCTGGGCTCGGTACTTGCTGCGCAGCGGCCCGTTCGGCCCCGGCTCCGAGACGAGTGCCCAGCGTTCGCCCTTCCGCGCAAGATAGACGTAGCGATCCGGCCGCGACGCCCTCGCGTTCGCCGGCGGCCGCAGCTTCCGGATCAGACGCAGCTCCTCGAGTGCCGCCTCGAGCTCGGATCCGAAGAGCCGCCACTCGACACGGGCGAGCGCGCCGAGCGCAGCCTCGACGGAATGACGTTGCCGCGCGCCCGAGAAGTACGAGCGTAGGCGCGCGCGCAGGTCTCGCGCCTTGCCGACATAAAGGACGGCATCGTTGGCATCCCGGAAGAGATAGACGCCCGGCTTCGTCGGAGCGCCGGCGATGAGCGCGCGCTTCCCGTGGAGCCTCCGAGCGCGCGGAGCCGCGAGCTCGACGAGATCGCCGACGGTGCGCGCACCTCGTTCCTGGGCGAGCCCGAGGAGCGCGAGCAGCACCTCTGCAGTGGCGAGCGCATCCGGAAGCGCGCGGTGGCACGGCTGGACCGAGGAGCCGAAGAAGTATGCGAGCTGGGTGAGCGAGAACCGCTCGCTACGGCGGTCCAGGAGTCGCCTCGCGAGCCAGACGGTGTCGACGACCGGGGCGGCGCAGCGCCGGCCGGTCAGCCGCTCGAGCGCCTGATCGAGGAAGGCGACGTCGAAGCGGGCGTTGTGCGCGACGAGCGAGGCGTCGCCCGCGAACGCGAGGAAGCGGCGGACCGCGAGCTCTGGCCGTGGCGCCCGGCGCAGCTCGTCTGCGCGGATCCCCGTGAGCGCGGACAGGAAGGCCGGCAGCACGGTGCCGGGATTGACGAGGGTTTCGAAAGTGTCCGCGATCTCGAATTCGCGGACACGCACGGCTCCGATCTCGCAGATCCGGTTCCGACTGGCGGACAGGCCCGTCGTCTCGAGGTCGAAGACGACGAACTCGGCATGCTCGAGCGCGATCTCGAGGTGTGGGCTTCTCGCGAGCCCGACACGAGCCCCGAGCCACACGAGGCGCGCGTCGCTCTCGACGACGTCGGCCAGGAGCGAGCGGCACAGCTCAGCCGGTGCATGCTCCAGAGCGAACAGCACCCGTGCCGCCTCCTCGCTGCCGACAGGACCGTGCCGTGCCTGGACGAGCTCGACGAGCCGGTCGGCGGCGTCGAGCACGAGCTGCATGCCCCGAGGCTATACGAACATATGTTCGTATTCAAGAGCGACGAAAAGGCCGCCTCTCGGCGGCCCCTCCGCACATGCGACCGAGAAGCCGCCTTAACTCTTGACAGCGGTCTTCAGCGCGCTACCGGCAGAGAACTTCGGAACGGTTGTCGCCGCAATCTGGACCTTCTCGCCCGTGCGCGGGTTGACACCCATGCGCGCAGCGCGATCCGAGGTCGAGAACTTGCCGAAGCCCGTGAAGGTCACCGAGTCGCCTCGCTTCAGCGTGTCGGTGATGCAGTCGAGCACCGCGTCTACGGCGACGCCGGCGTCCCGCTTCGACATACCGGCCTTGGCGGCGACTGCGTCCACGAAATCCTGCTTTGTCACTGTCCCTCCTCCTGACGTCGGGGTTCGGGTTCTTGGGGACCGAGGGACCCTAACAGTCCTTCGGATTTGGCTCAACCATGCTGTTTTGCGGCGGTTTTACGCATTTCCAGGAGCTCACCGGCTCGAAAGAGCGATCGCAACCGCACGCCGAGGCGCGCCAGCGCGTCGGAGCCGCCCTCCTCGCGATCGACCACACAGACGGCATTTCGTACGACGAGACCCTCGTTCCGGAGCGCTGACACGGCCTCTCCGAGAGCGCCTCCGGACGTGACGACATCCTCGACGAGACACACCAGCTCCCCCGGGTCGAACGCGCCCTCGATGCGTCTCTCCGTGCCGTATTCCTTGGTCTCACCGCGCACGATGATGAACGGCAGACCGGACGCCATCGATGCCGAAGCAGCCAACGCCACCGCACCCAGCGCGGGTCCGGCGAGCCGCACGGCCTCCGGCTCGCACACGGTGACCGTCGCCGCAAGACGCTCACCGATCGCCCGGAGCAGCTCCGGCTCAGTCTCGAAGCGATACTTGTCGAGGTACCAGGACGAGCGCCGCCCGGAACGAAGGACGAACTCACCCTCGAGCAGAGCCCGCTCGACGAGGAGCCGCCCGAGGAGGTCCTCTTCCATCAGGGGCGAACGGCTGTGCGCGCGACCGTGGCGAGCCGTTCGAACCCGGGGCTGCCGGGCTCGAGCACGAGCGAGGAACCGTCGCCGTACGAGACTCCGGCGCGCTCCTGGGCCTCGCCCCGCCCGAAGAAGAAGCGCCACGCCCAGACAGTGAGCGCGACCAGGATCGCCACCCTCAGGAGCCGTCTCACGTGCTGCCCTCGCCTTCCCTCGGCTTTCGTGCGCTCCTCCGACGCTTCGGCTTCGCCGGCACGTCGATCGCCTGCAGGCAGGTACGGAGGTCGTACGCGACGAGACCTGCGGTCGGGCGAGGGCGGGTTGTGGCGGCGATGGTTCGCTCTCCCTCACGGAGAACGAAGATCGCGCCCTCGGCGAGCTCGACCTCCACGCGCGTGACCTCTTCGGTCCCCGAGCGCAGCTCGGCGGCGCCCGTGAGCAGGTCGCGCGCAGTCCGAGCGAGCGTCTCAGCCTCCTGGGGAGCGGCGAGCGTCGAGCCCGTGGTCGATCCCGCTGCATCGAGGACCACTGCACGCTCGACCTGCGACGAGTCTTGCATCAGCTGCGCCAGTGCTTCTGCCGCCTCCATTCGGGCGCCGACGCTACCACGGCTCAACGGCAACCGAGCGCACGTGCAAGCGCTCTCGCCGCCTGCGCACGGTGGGAGTGCTCGGACTTCCACGCGTTTCCGAGCTCGGCGACGGTTCGCTCCTCCCCGCGCGGGACGAAGATCGGGTCGTAGCCGAAACCCTCGCTCCCCCGGGGCGCCCGCGCGATGCCTCCGTCGAGCGTCCCGGTCCCGCGCACCTCCGACCGGTCGGGGGCGAGCACGACCAGCTCGCAGACGTAGCGGGCTCGTCGATCGGCCACGCCTTCGAGCTCGGCGAGCAGGCGGGCAATCGGCTCGTCGGCCCACCGCGCTGACTCGACTCCGGGGCGTCCCCCGAGCGCCATGACCTCGATTCCGGAGTCCTCGCCTGCGACCCAGGCCTCGGGCGGGGCGTGCGTCCGACCGTGCCGCGCTTTGATGCGCGCGTTCTCGAGGAACGTCGCGCCACTCTCGTTCGGCTCGCCGGGTGCATCGAGGAGCGCGATCTCCCAGTCGGGCAACGCACGCCGTAGCTCTTGAAGCTTGTTGACGTTCCTCGACGCGAGAGCGAGCCTCAAGGGAGGGGCGCTGCGGCCGCGTCCCGCTGTGCTGCCGTGAGCTCCGTGATTCCCGCGGTCGCCACGTCGAGGAGGCGATCGAGCAGCTCCCGGGAGAAGGGATCACGCTCGGCAGTCGCCTGCACCTCGACGAGCAGGCCGTCGCCGGTCATGACGACGTTCATGTCCGTCTCCGCGTTCGAATCCTCTTCGTAGTCGAGGTCGAGGAGCGCCTCGCCGCGCACGATCCCGACGGAGACCGCCGCCACCGAGCCGGTGAGCGCCTTCGAGAGCCCGAAGCGGTCGAGAGCTCGGCTGGCGGCAATCCAAGCGCCGGTAATTCCGGCGCAGCGTGTGCCGCCGTCGGCCTGCAGGACGTCGCAGTCGAGCCAGAGCGTGCGCTCGCCGAGCGCTTCGAAATCACAGACCGCTCGCAGGGCGCGCCCGATCAGCCGCTGGATCTCGACCGTTCGTCCGTCGGGACGCCCGCGTGAGACCGCCCGCGGAGTGCGCTCGCCCGTCGAGGCGGGGAGCATGGAGTACTCGGCCGTCATCCAACCGCGGCCGCTGCCGTGCAGCCAGCGCGGGACGCCGTCCTCCACGGTTGCGGTGCAGAGGACGCGCGTCTTCCCCTGGCTGTAGAGGACGGAGCCGTGCGGCTGCTGGAGGTAGTCCGCCTGGACCTCCAGCGGACGCAACTCATCCGCTCTGCGGCCGTCCGCTCTCATGCCGCTGCGGCTGTCAGCATCGCCAGGTCGACGTGCTCGACCGTCGCGATCGGGAGCTGAAGGAATCGCGCGCCCATCTCCCTGAATTGACCCGGATCGCCCGTCGTCAGGAACCGATACGCGCCTTCGCGCGTCTCGTCGTTCTCGACCCCCTTGCGCGCGAGCGTCTCCGCGACCTCGCGTGCCGTTTCCTCGGCGGAGAAGACGAGCGTGACGCCGCGGCCGAAGACGCGCTGGAAGATCGGCCGGATCAGCGGGTAGTGGGTGCAGCCGAGGATGACGGTATCGACTTCTGCCTCCTTCAGCGGCGTCGCGTACTCACGCACCTCTGCCGTCGTCTGCTCGCCGAAGGGATCGTCGCCCTCGATCAGCGGCACGAGCCGCGGGCAGGCGACCGAGACGACCACGGCACCCGCGTCGAGCGCGGTCACGAGGTCCGGATAGCGCCCGCTCGCGACCGTCGCGGCGGTCGCCAGGAGCCCGATGCGCCGGTTCCGGGTCGCGAGCACGGCGGCGTGCGCCTCCGGCGCGAGCACGCCGACGATGGGCACTGCGAGCTGTCGCTGGAGGTCCGGCAACGCCGCCGCGGTCGCCGAGTTGCACGCGGCGACGATCAGCTTGACGCCCTCGCGCTCGAGGTAGCCCGCGATCTCCGCTGCGAAGAGCCGGATCTCCTCGAGCGGACGCGGGCCGTAGGGGAGCCGTGCGCCGTCGCCGAGGTACACGAAATCCTCGTGCGGGAGCGTGACGAGGCACTCGTGCAGGACGGTCAGGCCGCCCATCCCGGAGTCGAACACGCCGATCGGGCGCGCATCCATCCGCGGGATTCTACGAGGGCCCCCGAACGGTCCGTGATCTACGCTTCCCGCCCGTGGTAAAGGCCTCGATAGCCGCGGTCCTGGTCGCGCTCTCGCTCCCCCTCCCGGGCAGTGCCTCTCCCGCCGCCACCACGGCGTTCGTGAAGCAGGACGTCACCATCGTGATGGACGACGGCGTGAAGATCGTAGGCACGCTCTACGAGCCGACCGCGACGCCGCCGCCGCAGGGGTGGCCTGCGCTCGTCTTCATGCACGCGCTCGCTGGGAATCGGCAGCAGATGAACGCGCTCGTCGAGGCGAGCGGCTTTGCCGGAGAGGACTACGTCGTGCTGACCTTCGACGCGCGCGGACACGGTGAGTCCGGCGGCCTGGTGTCGATCGACGGGCCGCGCGAGGTGGCAGACGTGCGTTCCATCCAGGCCTGGCTCGCCGAACAGCCGGCCGTGTCGAGCGGCCGGATCGGCGCCTGGGGAATGTCCTACGGCGGCGGCGCGGTACTCAACTCGCTCGTCGCCGGGGTTCCTTGGGCGGCGGTCGCCACCGTGGAGACGTGGACCGATCTCTACTCGGCGCTCGCACCGCAGGATCTCGTGAAGTCCGGTCTCGTGGTAGGGCTTGCGGCGTCGATACCTGACGGTCGCAAGTCCCCCGAGCTGAAGGAGATCCAGGCACTCGCTCTCGTAGGCAACAAACGAGCCGCGCTCGTGAAGTGGGCGACCCCGCGCTCGAGCCTCCACCGGCTCGGATCGGTGAGCACTCCTGTGTTCATGGCGCAGGGCCGGCGGGACTTTCTCTTCGGGATCGACCAAGGCATTCGCGCACTCCGGGCGCTGCGCGGGCCGAAGGCGCTGTACCTCGGTCTCCACGGCCACGCGCCGTCGACGTTCCCGGCGGCGGATACTCCGCTTCTTCTCACCAAGACGCGCGCCTGGTTCGATTGCCACGTCCGCGACGCGGCGTGCACCCGGCAGGCCACGGTCACGCTCGTGCCGGAACTGTTCCAGGGTAAGGGCGTTGTGGAGGCCAACGCGGTGCCGAAGACCAGCACAACGACGTTCGCCCTTCCCGGATCGAGGTCGATCGCCCGATCGGGGAAGGTCGCGAGGACGACGCCGAGACTTGCGCGCGCGCTCGAGGTCTTCGGCTCGCCGAGCGTTCGGCTCACGGTGACGCCCCGTAGGGGTTGGTCGAGGCTCGTCGCCGTGCTCACCGCCAGGACGCCCGACAAGCGAGAGATCGTCGTCGCTGCGGGCGGAGTGCCGCTCTCGGGTAACCGAGCGAGAACCGCGGTGATTCGCATGAGCGACCAGGTCACGTACGTCCCCAAGGGCGCGCGGCTCACACTCGCGCTCGGTTCCTCCTCGCTCGTGCAGAGCTCGTCCAATCTGCTCTACCTCGACCTGCCGATGCCATCGGGTGCCAGTGTCCGGATCGGCAAGGCGGTCCTCCGGGTCCCCGGCCTGCAGCAGCCGGTCACCAAGTGAGGCTTCGAATCGCCGCCGGCGTGGTGCTCGCGGCGCTCGCGGCGGCGACAGTCTCGAGCGCGCGCCAGGACGCCGATCCCGGCGTCACCGCGACGAGCGTCCTCCTCGGTGGGACGGTGCCGCTGACGGGCGAGGCGGCGGCGTTCGGAGTGGTGGGTGCGGGAGCGAAGGCGTACTTCGACCACGTGAACGCAAAGGGCGGCGTAAACGGGCGCCGGATCGAGTACCGCTATTACGACGACGCGTACAACCCGGCGCAGACCGTCCAGCTGACCCGGAAGCTCGTCGAGGAGGACCGCGTCTTCGCCGTCTTCAACACGATCGGGACCGCGAACAACCTCGCGATCCGCGACTACCTGAACACGCAGAAGGTGCCTCAGCTCTTCGCCGGAGACGGCTCCCAGCAGATCGGCACCGGTTACACGCGCTACCCGTGGACGATGGGCTTCCTCATGAGCTACCGGGGCGAAGGAGACGTCTACGGCAAGGTGATGGCCAGGTCGCGCCCGCGGGCCAAGGTCGCCGTGCTCTACGAGAACACCGACCTCGGCCGCGACATGCTCACGGGGCTCACGCGGGCGGTCGCGGGCAAGGGACCTCGCATCGTCGCGAGGGAGCCGTACGAGTACACGGGCTCGGACGTGTCTTCCCAGGTCACGCGGCTGAAGGCGTCCGGTGCCGACACGTTGATGCTCTTTGCGACACCCAAGTTCTTCATCCAGGCGGTGGTCGCGACGCGCAAGCTCGGCTGGAAGCCGCAGCTCTACATCGCGTCCGTCTCGATCGAGCCCGGGATCATGGCGATCGCCCGCACCAACGCCCCACAGCTCACGAGGGGAGCGCTGTCCATCGCGTTCGTCAAGAACCCGAACGATCCCGTGTGGGCGAAGGACCGCACTGTCGCCCTCTACCGAACGATCATGCGCAGGCACAACCCGTCGGGCAAGCCAACCGACGTCTACAACTGGTACGGAATGACCGTCGCCTGGACGATGGTCGAGACGCTGCGCAACGCGGGCCGCAACCTCACCCGCACCAGGCTGCTCAAAGCCGCACGCAGCCTCGACCTGCCCTCGAATCCGTTCCTCCTCCCCGGGATTCGGCTGAAGACGTCACCCACGGACTATCGCCCGCTCGAGCACGTCTACCTGTACCGCTACGACAACAAGGAGTGGGTGAAGGCGAGCGCCCTGCTGCACGCGCGGGGTTAACGGCGCTGTGCAACACTCGGCGCCGCCGCAGCGCACATGAACGACCACCTCACCAGGAGGAGATGGATGAAACGAAGGATCCCGACAGTCGTGCTGGCGCTTGTGAGCGTCGTCGCGCTCGTCGTCGTCCCGTCCGCGTTCGCCGCGTACACGTCGCCGAAGCTCGAAGTCAAGCAGGCCGGAAGCGCGACCTCGGTCAAGGCCACCCTCAGCCCCGATGACGACCCGACGGCGAGCGTGCGTATCTTCGCGCCCGCAGGGACGCAGCTCACGACGAACCAGACCCCCGGAACCGTCCTCGGAACAGTGACGGCAACCGTCAAGGCGCTCGATCTCGGTGGCGCGGACCTTCCGCTGCAGGGGCAAATCCTCGTCGCCGCTCCGGGCCAGATCCCCGCGGCTGCTCAGGCCGCATGCCTCCAGGGTGCGACCCCGATCGCGACCTGGGTCCTCGTGCTCAGTGCCGCGGGCCAGACTCTGCCCGTGCCGGCGTTCCTCGTCGCAACCTCAGGTACCCAGGCGGCGCTCGGGCCTGCGTACATCCAGGTGTGCATCGGCCCGCCGGACGTCCCCACCGGAACACCGGGTCGAGCGACGTTCGGAGCCAAGCTCTACAGCGTCGATGCGACGTTCAACGGAGTCTTCAGCGCGGTTCCGGTCGGCGCCTGGGTCGCGTTCTGGACGCCGTACAACCCGGGCGTCGGTTCGGTGAACGTGGCCGGAACGGTCGCCTCGCCGGCCGCAATCGCGCCTGGGGCAGTCACGGTCGCCGCGAAGAAGAGTGGCCTCGGCGCGACCGTCTCCGGACGCGTCACACAGGCCGGCCAGGGCCGCGGCGGCGCGACCGTGACCATCCGCGGTGGCGCCAGGGCGTCAGCGCTCAAGAGGCTCGGCTCGGTCAAGGTCAAGGCGAACGGGAGCTACACCTTCAAGGCGAGGCGCGGCACGTTCTTCAGGGCGACCGCGGTGGCCACGCCGGCCGCGGCGGCTCCACTCTGCACCGCGCTCTCCGCGGCGCTTGCTCCGATCCCGTGCGTCAACCCGACGACGAACGGCTTCGTCGTCCAGAGCCGCACCGTCAAGAAGCGGTAGCAGCAGGCTGTAGGGGCGGGACCTGCCCGCCCCTACACTGACCGCGTGACCGCGACCGTCCACATCGGGGTGTGCAGCTTCGCCGACGAGGGCCTCCTCAAGCACTGGTATCCAAAGGGAGTCTCGACCCCGGCCGCCCGCCTCGCGTACTACGCCGAGCGCTTCGACACCGTCGAGGTCGACTCGCCGTTCTACCACCTTCCCGACCCGGCAGTGACCGGACGGTGGGCGCAGCGAACGCCGCCCGAGTTCGTCTTTCACGTCAAGGCCCACGCGACGATGACGGGCCACGAGGAGGCCGAGCAGGAGCCGGCGTTCGCCGAGTTCCGGTCCTCGATCGAGCCGCTGGAGCTCTCCGGGAAGCTCAGGGGGATCCTGCTCCAGTACCACCCCCGGTTCAAGAAGTCTCCCGAGGCGAAAGCGGAGCTCTCCCGCGTGCGGCCGCTTCTCGAGCCCCTCGTTCCGCTCGTCGAGTTCCGGCACCGCTCGTGGCTCGAGAAGGAGGAGCGCGACGACACCTTCGAGTTCCTCGAGCGCGAAGGGCTCGCGATCGTTTCCGTGGACGCGCCGCCGACGCGCGCCTCGAACGTTCTCCCCACCTTCGCCACCGCGACCCACGCCGTCGCGTACGTGCGCTTCCACGGCCGCAACGTGAAGACGTGGAACATCAAGGCCGAGAAGTCGTCGGAGCGGTTCGACTGGATGTACTCGCCCGCAGAGCTCGAGGAGTGGGTGCAGCGAATCGAACGCCTCGCGGGCGAGGCCGACGAGGTGTACGCGATGTTCAACAACAACCGCGACGACTTCGCGCCGCGGAGCGCCGCGATCCTTCGCGGGCTGCTCGACGAGGCGGGGATTCCGGCGACGGGCGGCATCGAGCCGCCCGCGCGGACGCCGACGCTCTTCTAAGGCGGGGTTTTGACCCGTAGGGTCAGACCCTAGAGTTGGCACATGCGAATCCTCTCGATCACGCATGGACGAACGGTGCCGGGAGGAGTCTTCGACGAGGTGCTCGAGGGGGCAGGCCACTCGCTCGAGCGCTGGTCCGTCCCGCACGGCGCTGCCCCTCGAGCCGCGCGTGAGTACGACGCGCTGATGGTTTTCGGCGGCGCGATGCATCCCGACCAGGACGAGCACTTCCCGTGGCTCGAGTGGGAAGCCGAGTTCCTGCACGATGCTCTCGAGCAGGACGTCCCGGCCATCGGCGTGTGCCTGGGTGCGCAGCTCCTCGCGCGCGCTGCCGGAGCAGGAGTCGGGCCTGCGAGCGCTCCCGAGATCGGCTGGTTCGAGCTGGAGCTCACATCGGCGGGACGTCACGACCCCGTCCTCGGAGTGCTGCCGCCGCAGACGAGAGCGTTCCAGTGGCACCACTACACGTTCGAGACTCCCGCCGGCGGGACGGAGCTCGCACGAAGCGACGTGTGCACGCAGGCGTTCCGGGTCGGGAACGCGCTGGGCGTCCAGTTCCATGCCGAGGTCACGGAGCCGATGATCGAAGCCTGGCTCGCCGAGGACCCGGACGACGTGTCGGACCCGGAAGCGCTGCTGGCGGATACGCGCGCATCGATCGGTGACTGGAACGAGCAGGGGCGGCGCCTCTGCGCGGCGTTTCTGAAAACCGGTCTCTGACTCCGCCCCGCGTCATCTCTGCCCCTCCGTTCCGTTAGGGAGACTCGGCGGGCAACGAAGGATCGCGCGACCACTCGTGCCACGAGCCGACGTAGTTCCGCGCCTCGTACCCGGCGGCGCGGAGCACCTGCACCGCGAAACCCGAGCGGGTGCCGACGTGGCAGTAGGCGACGATCTCGGCTCCCTCGGGAAGCCCGACGAGCTCCCGCACCTCGTCCACTCCGCCCAGCTCGAGAAGCTGCTCGAACGGAAGGTTGCGAGCCCCGGGGATGTGCCCATGCCGCGGATCGCACGACGCGCCGGCAGTTCCTGCGAACTCTCCCGCGGTCCGGACGTCCAGCAACGTCAGTGATACTTCGCCGAACCGGCGGCGGAGCTCGTCGAGCGTCACGTCCATTGCTCGAGGAAGTCCAGCAGAACGGACGTAAAGCGGTCGGGCTGCTCGACGCTCGCGAGATGGCCGGCGCCGGCGAAGACCACGAGCGATCCGAGAAGCGCGCCGTCTGTTATCGAACGCGCCTTCTCGACGCTGAGCAGCTCGTCCCGGTCACCGACGCAGACGAGCACCGGCCCTCCGAACGCTCCCAGGAGATCTGAGGCGTCTGGACGATCGCGTATTGCCTCCTGGGCGACGGCCAGATCCTCGGCCCGCACGTCGGTGTCGAGCGTGCGAGGGACACCCCGGGCCCGCAGCTCCGCGATCTGCTCCTCGCGGGCCCTGCGCCGCTCGGGCGTGTCGGCGCCGGTCGAAGATCCGACGAGCACCATCCCCACCACCCGCTCGGGGGCTCGCCGGGCAAGCGCCAGGGCGCAGTACCCGCCCATCGACGCGCCGATCGCGACGAACGCACCCTCGATCTCCACGAGGAGCTGCGTCGCCCATCCATCGATCGACGGGCCGCGCTCGTAGAGGCGGGGCGCGACCGGCTCGAAGCCCGATCGACGGAGCGCCGGGACTTGCGGATCCCACATGCGTTCGTCGAGCGGCCACGCGTGTAACAGCGCAACCCTCATGTGCGTGCGATTCGGGTAGCCCCGTCGAGGTCCGGAGCGTCGGCCCATCCGTGGTCGGCACCGCGAATACCGAGGACGTCCGCGAGGGCGGCGAGGAGCTCCCGTGGAGGCGGCAGATCGGCCGGCGAAGGGGACGTGCGCGCGACGCGGCGCACCGCCTCCGGGTCAGCTCCGGTGAGACGCGAGACGACCCGGGGGTTCGCCGCGAGCCCGATGACGTCGCCGGGCGGCAGCGGCCCGTGGAACTCGGGCACGGAGAGGTACTCGTCGACGATGCTCCCGCGCTCGAAGAGGATCATCCGGACCGCGGACTCGTGCTCGAGGCCCAGGACGACGACGACTGCACCACTCCGGTCCGAGAGCTCCCGCCCGAGACGCCGCAGCATCGCCGGATCGCGGTCGCAGACATCGTCGTACACCGCAATCCAGCCGTTCCGCGGAGGGACGACGATCGAGCCTCGCGACGCTCCGGGGAGTCGCGGGACGAACTGCCGCACCGCCTGCTCAACCGCGCTCAGGTCGTCGGACTGGACGTGGATCGAGCCGAGCGACGCGGCCTCTCCGCCTCCGAGCCTGGCTTGCAAGTCCGCGACCGAGCCGGTCATCACGACGACCTCGTCGCGGAGCCCCCAGCGCGCGTAGACGGAGCGCGCGACCCCGTTCGACGTCTGCACGTCGAGATCCAGGCTCTCGATTCCCAGCGCCTCGAACGTATCCACGATCTCCCGCACGAGATCGGTTGCGACGCCGTTGCGCCTGGCACGCGGCGTCACGTACAGGTCGGTGAGCGTCCCCCAGGTCGCGGAGCGGCGCCGGCCGAGCGCGAATCCGACCGGAGCTCCCAGCTCGTCCTCTGCTACGAAGGCGACCTCGGAGGCGAGGATCTCCGCGATCTCGCCGAGCTCCTTGTCGACGTCGATCGTCTCGAATGCGGGCGGCGGCACCTCCTCGCCGAACTCTCGCCAGAGAGCGGCGACCACGGCGAAGTCGTCAGGCCCCGCCCTACGAACGTTCATCCGGCGATCCGAAGACCGAGGAGCAGATGCTGTGCGGACAGGTTCTGGAACGGGGCGAAGCGATCGCCCATAGTACGGACCTCCTCGATCGACAACGGGCGGCCGTCAGCGTAGAACGCGGCAACGGCTTTGCGTACGCCGAGGTCACCCGCCGGCCAGGCTTCGGGACGGGCGAGGTGACGCGCGAGATACCAGTCGGCCGTCCAGCGGCCGAGCCCGGGAACGGCGACGAGCGCGGCGATGACGTCGTCGTCCGGAAGAGCCTCGAGTGCGTCGAAGTCGAGATCCGAGCGGGCGAGGCCGATCACGTACTCGGCCTTCCTCCGGGAGAAGCCGATCGCGGTGATCTGGCTCGGACGTGCCCGCGCCACGCGCTCGCGCTCCGGGAACTGCCAGGCGAGCTCGTGCCGGACGCCGAATCGCCGAACGAATCGCCCGCGGATGGCCGCTGCAGCTCGGAGGGAGATCTGCTGCGTGGTGATCGCGACGACGAGTGCCTCGAACGGGCGCGGATTGAGCGTCGGCCGAAAGCCGGCGAGCGTGCGCACGAGCGGCCCGAGCACGGGCTCGGGCGCCGCCCACTCCCGAAATGGCTCGAGATCGAACGGCAGTCCGAGCAGCCGGCCCACCTCCGGCCCGATCCTCCCGCCGCCGGGCTCAACGCGAACGCCGCCGGGCGCGGGCTCGATCCGCACCTCGCGCCCGTCGACCACGCGGTGCAGCCCTCCCTCGTGCCAGACGGTCGTGCCGTCGGCACCGAACTCCCGGTAGCGGGTGGTCGAGAGGGCGAAGTCGTAGGGCTCCGGGATCTCGAGAAGCACGCCGGGGTCAACGCTATCCGGGCCCATGAGCGCGGGCGGCTCCCGGTCAGGGCGGACGCGCGAGCTTCTCTTCCAGGTCGTGGAAGTCGACGAACGCCTCGTACGGAACCTCGTTCGCCTCGAGGTACTGCGCGAGGCCGTCCCGGGCAAACACGCGGGATGCGGCCCGAGCGACGCACCGGTCGGAGAAGCCGTCTCCGACGAAGACGAAGCCGTCGAGGCCGGCGACCGCAGAACGCTTGCAGGGCTCGCCGCAGACCGGGCAAGCGTCGGTGTCCCGGAAGAGGACGCGCCACCCCTCGGGCTGGGGGTCGAGACGGTTCGCCAACACATCGAGCTCGACCCCTTCGCGCGCGAGGAGCGGCTCGATCAGCTCGTGGAAGCCGCTCGAGACGACGAGCGGGCGGTGCAGGCGCGCGAACTCCGCGAAGCCGCCGCGCAGGCGAACGTTCTCTCGCACCCACGCGACGACTTCTTCGAGCGGAGCACGGACCGTCTCGAACTCGCCCGCGATCACCTCGTGCAGCGTGAGCTCGCGACCGAGCCGCGCCTCGTGCTCTTCGTAGACCCGCTCGTTGCCGAATTCGAGCGATACGAGATGGAGGCAGTCCCCCTCCGTCACGGTCCCGTCCCAGTCGAGGACGACGTTCATCATCAGAGCTCGACCGGAGGGTGCACGGTCTGCCAGAACGTCCCGAGACCGTCGACCTCGAACTCGACGACCGTTGCGGGCTCGATGCGTTCGACGACCCCGAGGGCTCGCCCGGCCAGGATGTCGCCCGGCCGCAGGGCCGTTCCTTCGGCAGCGAAGTCGCGCGCGTACGACCAATCGAAGCCGTCGAAGCGGCCACGAAGCACTTCGTCGTCGAAGACACGTACGTGCGCCTCGGGTGCCTCGGGCGCCTCGTCGAGTGTGACGACGAGCGGCCCCAGGCCGAATGCGAAGTCGCGATCCTTCGGAGGAGAAAGCGGCGCACGCCAATCCGCGAAGACCGTAAAGCCGGCGATGCGACCTTCGGCGCCGACGACGGCAGCGACGCGGAGTCGGAGGTCGAGCGGGAGCCAGTCATCGACGGTTCTGTGGGAGACCTCCGTGTTCGGGCCCATGATCGCGGCAGGGTTGACGAATTCGAAGGTCTCCTGGTCCTCGAAAACGCGAACCGATGGCGGATGGAGCACGGGCGCGAGCAACTGCACGCTGTCGAAGGGATAGACCGCGTGCTCACGCGCCTTCCCACCGCCAGTGAAGTACGACTCGAGCGTCTGGGCGGCGAGGTGCACGACGCGGTCGCCGTCGACGCGGCCGACCCAGCCGCGCTCCATCGGCTGATTCACGGGGTGGAACATGCAGAGCTTGGTCACGGCTCGGTGTGGACGACGACGTCGGCGATTCCGGGCACCGCTTCGCGCACACGCTCCTCCAGCGCGCTCGCGTGCTCGTGTGCCTCGGCGAGCGATTCGCGCGCACCAAGCCCGACGGTCAAGAACGCGACGATGCCGTCGTCGGTTCGAACGAAGCGGAGCTCCCGCGGCGGCGACCCCGTCTCCTCGCGAACCGCCGCCTCGATCGCGGCCTCGTCGATGTCGGCCTCCTCCGCGGCGACCGGCTCCTTCAGAGGCTCGAGATGTGTCCGCACGGCCTCGGCCTCGGGAACGGCCCCGAGAATCGCGCGTTCGACCTCCTCGGCGATCCCGTGCGCTTGCTCGAGGCTCACCCGGCCCGGCAGCTTGAGATGGAGCGAGACCTCGATGCCGCCGCTCACGTCGAGCACGGCGAGATTGTGGATCTCCCGCACGTGCGACACGCCGAGCGCGGCAGCGAGCACGCGCTCCCGCAGGCTCTCCTCAGCGCCCCGCGGCTCGACATGGACGACGACGTCGGCGTCGGGGAGGGCAGCGCGAAGCGCATCTTCGACGCGATCCGCAGCGGCGTGGCCCTGGCCGACCGCAGCCCCCGGAGCGATCCCGATGACGACATCGGCGAAGTGGGAGCCACCGGAGCGACGGACACGAAGCCGTCTGAGCTCGACCGGTGGCTGCAGCCCTGTGATTGCGCGCCGCGCCGCACGCTCCGCGTCCGACGGGGCCTGGTCCATGAGCACGTTGACGTTCTGATGCAGCAGCCCGCCCGCCGCTGCGACGACGAGCGCCGCGACGAAGAGGGCGGCGACCGCGTCGCCCTCCGGGAAGCCGAACGCGGAGGCGGACAGGCCGGCTAGCACGGCGAGCGTTCCCACGAGATCGCTTCCGAAATGGAGCGAGCTCGCGAGCAGTGCGTCGCTCCGGTAACGGCGGCCGGCGCGGAAGGAGACGAGCACGCGGGAGCTGTCGATCGCGATCACGAGGGCAACGGCGGCGAACGTCCACCACGTGGGGTCGACGTCGAACTCGACGGCGCCCGTGAGCCGGGCGATCGCGACGCCGGCGATGAAGAGGCTGACTCCGATGAGGAAGGCAGCCTCGGCGAGCGCCGCGAGGTTCTGCGCCTTCGCGTGGCCGAAAGGATGTCCGCGGTCGGCCGGCCGGACGGCGACGGAGACGGCAAAGAACGTGAGGAGCGCGGCCGCGAGATCGGTCCCCGAGTGCGCGGCCTCGGCGAGGAGCCCGAGGCTGCCGCTCGCGAGCCCCGCGACGAGCTTGATCACGATCAGGAGGCACGCCGCTCCGACCGAGACGAGCGCGGTGCGCCGCTGCGGCGACATGGCGGAAGGCTAGACGCCCTTCTGCCGGCAGCGTGTCCGCCCTATTCTCCGCCCGTGAGGGTCTGCCCGAGCTGCGGCCGAGAGAACCCGGACGACGCGCGCTTCTGCTCGCAGTGCGCGACGCCGCTCGAGGCCGAGGCGACTCGCGAGGAACGCAAGGTCGTGAGTGTCCTGTTCGCCGACCTCGTCGGCTTCACGGCGCGCGCGGAGCGCATGGATCCCGAAGACGTCCGCCGGCTCCTGCAGCCCTACCACGCGCGCTTACGCTCGGAGCTGGAACGCCACGGCGGCACGGTCGAAAAGTTCATCGGCGACGCAGTGGTCGCTGTCTTCGGAGCCCCGACGGCGCACGAGGACGACCCGGAGCGGGCGGTCAGGGCCGGCCTCGCCATTCGCGACGCCTTCGCTGACGACGAGCTCGACGTCCGGATCGGGATCACGACGGGCGAGGCGCTGATCGCCCTCGCAGCGCGCCTGCAGGAGGGCGAGGGGATTGCCTCCGGTGACGTCGTGAACACCGCGGCCCGCCTCCAGGGCGCGGCTCCGGTGAACGCCATCCTCGTGGACGAGACGACTCATCGGGCGACCGAGCGCGTCGTCGCCTACCGCGAGCGCACCCATGTGGAAGCGAAAGGAAAGTCCGAGCCGGTTCCGGTCTGGGAGGCGCTCGAAGCCAAGTCTCGCTTTGGTGTCGATGTCCGTCAGCTGGGCGCAACGGCTCTCGTCGGCCGCGAGGACGAGCTCGAGGCGCTGTTCGCCGCGCTCACCCGGGCCCGCAGGGAACGGGAGCCCCAGCTCGTCACGCTCGTCGGCGTCCCGGGGATCGGAAAGAGCCGGCTCGTGTGGGAGCTCTTCCAGCGGGTCGACCAAGACCCCGACTTCACGCTCTGGCGCCAAGGCCGGTCGCTTCCGTACGGCGAGGGCGTGAGCTTCTGGGCGCTCGGAGAGATGGTGAAAGGGCAGGCGGGCGTGCTGGAGACCGACGACGCCGAGCGCACGGAGGCGAAGCTGCGCGAGACCGTGGCCGCACTCGTCTCCGACCCGGCCGACGCGAACTGGCTCGAGGGCCACCTGCGCCCACTCGTCGGGCTCGAGGCTGCCGCTGAGACAGGCTCCGGCCGGCGAGACGAGGCGTTCGCCGCCTGGCGACGATTCCTCGAAGCGCTCGCCGAAGAGCGCCCACTTGTCCTCGTCTTCGAGGATCTGCATTGGGCCGACGACTCGCTGCTCGACTTCGTGAACTATCTCGCGGATTGGGCGAGTGGCGTGCCGCTCCTCATCGTCGGCACCGCACGCCCAGAGCTCCTTTCTCGTCGACCGGACTGGGGTGGCGGCAAGCCGAACGCGCTCACCCTTTCGCTCTCACCGCTCTCCGGCGAGGAGACGGCGCGGCTCGTGCACACCCTCCTCGGGCGACCGGTGCTCGAGGCGAAGGTACAAGAGACGTTGCTCGAGCGGGCTGGCGGAAATCCGCTCTACGCGGAGGAGTTCGTCCGCATGCTCGGCGAGCGCACAGACGACGAGCTTCCACTTCCGGAGACCGTTCAGGGTTTGATCGCCGCCCGCCTCGACGGGCTGACCCCGGACGAGAAGGCATTGCTGCAGGCCGGGGCGGTGCTAGGCAAGGTCTTCTGGCTCGGCGCGGCGACCCAGCTCACGGAGGTCGAGCGCTGGTCGGCGGAGGAGCTCCTGCACGCGCTCGAGCGGAAGGAGTTCCTCCGCCGCGAGCGCCGCTCGTCCGTGGCCGGAGAGGTCGAGTACGCATTCCGGCATCTCCTCGTCCGAGACGTCGCCTACGGGCAGATCCCACGAGGCGTCCGCGCCGAGAAGCATCGCGTCGCCGCGCGATGGATCGAGTCACTCGGCAGGCCGGAGGACCACGCGGAGATGGTCGCCCACCACTACCTGCGTGCGCTCGAGCTGTCACGGGAGGCAGGTCAGCCGATCGCCGACATCGCCGAGACCGCGCGCCACGTCCTCGAGGAAGCGGGCGACCGCGCGGCGTCGTTGAACGCCTACGCGCCGGCCATCCGCTTCTACGAGGAGGCGCTTGCCCTCGGCTTCACAGATGATGCGCAACGGGCGTACGTCCAGTTCCGGCGTGCGCGAGCGCTCCACATGACGTTTGGCGCGGGAAATGAAGCCGCCCTCGAAGAGGCTCGTGAGACTCTACTGGCAGCCGGAGACTCCGAGCATGCCGCGGAGGCGGATGCGCTGCTCGCAGAACTCTGGTGGCATCGCGGCGATCGCGATCGCTCGCTCGAGCACCTCAATCGCTCACGCAGGCTGGTGGAGGACATGCCGCCCTCTCCGGGAAAGGCTCACGTGCTCAGCCAATTGGCCCGTTATCGCGCGCTCGCGGAGGAGAACGAGGAGGCGATCCGGGTCGGCGAGGAAGCGCTCGCGATGGCCGAGGCGCTCGGCCTCGCGGGACTCCGCGCACATGCCTTAAACAACATCGGCATCGCGAAGTTCAATATCGGCGACCTCGCAGGCGTGCAGGACCTCGAGCGAAGTATCGAGATCGCCGTCGCGGCACGTTCGCCCGAAGCGGCCCGCGCGTATAACAACCTCGGCGCCTTCGTTTGGGTGTTGGGCGACTTCCGCCGTGCGTGCACGCTCTTTGACGAAGCGGTTGCTGAAGGCGAACGGTTCGGGGACGCGTACACCGCCAATTACTCGCGGATCATCCAGACCATGCAGCTCTTGAGAAAGGGCGAGTGGGACGTGGGGCTCCAGCGCGCAGACGAGTTTCTGGCGGCATGCGAGAAGGGCGAGTCGCACTATCTCGAGAGCGACATTCGCCGGGCCCGGGCGGAGTGCCGTTTGGCGCGAGACGACGTAGACGGGGCGGTACAGGATCTTCGGATGGCGCTGCCGGCAGCGCGAAGGGCGGGAGATCCTCAGGTTCTCGTTCCTGCACTCGTTACCGCGGCGCGAGTCTATGTCGAGGTCGGAAAACTCGATGAAGCGAGGACGCTCACGCGCGAGGCGGCAGGTGTGGCGCCGCCCAACTGGCACCTCGGCGATCTTGCTTGGTTCGCTGAAGAGCTCGAGTGTCGCGAAGAGCTGCTGGGGAGGCTGGAACGAATGCAACTGCAAACCAAGTGGGGAGACGCGACACGAGCGATCCTTGCCGGCGACCTCTTCGTTGCGGCGGAGATCTACCTCGAGATCGGCGATCTCATGGAGGAGGCTTTCGCTCGCCTGCGTGCCGCGGAGCAGCTCGTCGCCGAAGGCCGGCGCGCAGAAGCCGACGAGCAGCTACAGAGGTCTCTCGCCTTCTGGCGCTCGGTCGGCGCGACCCGTTACATCCGTACGGGAGAGGCGCTGCTCGCCGCCGCGAGCTGAGGGCGAGGCAAGCCTCGCCCTACAGATTCCCGCGGAGCGCCTGCTCGCGCTCTATCGCCTCGAAGAGCGCCTTGAAATTGCCGATCCCGAAGCCGCGCGACCCGTGGCGCTCGATGACCTCGAAGAAGAGCGTTGGCCTGTCCTGCACGATCTTCGTGAAGAGCTGGAGCAGGTACCCGTCTTCGTCGCGGTCGGCGAGGATGCCCATGCTCCGCAGGTCGGCCCAGTCCTCTTCGATCTCACCGACGCGCTCCTCGACGATGTCGTAGTACGCGTCCGGCGTGGTCATGAAGAGAACGCCGTGCCCCCGCAGCGCCGCAACGCTCTTGACGATGTCGTTCGACTGCATCGCGACGTGCTGCACGCCGGGGCCTCCGTGGTACTCGAGGTACTCCTCGATCTGGCTCTTGCGCTTGCCCTCGGCCGGCTCGTTGATCGGGAACTTGATCTTCCCCTCGCCGTCCGTCATCACCTTCGACATGAGCGCGGAGTACTCCGTCGAGATGTCCTCGTCCGAGAAATGGACGAGCTGCTGGAAGCCGAGCACGCGCTCGTAGAACTCGACCCACTCGTTCATGCGGCCGAGCTCGACGTTCCCGACGACGTGGTCGATCGCGATGAGACCCACTCCCGGAGACGGGTTTCCGTTCGGCGAGTCCGACCGGAAACCCGGGAGATACGGGCCCTGATACTCCGAGCGGTTGACGAAGGTATGGACGTTCTCGCCGTACGTCGCGATGGTCGCGAGCTCCACCCGGCCGTGCTCGTCCTCGACCCAGTGCGGCTCCGCCACCCCACGCGCTCCGCGTTGGACGGCCTGGCGATAGGCGTTCGTCGCGTCGGGAACTGTCAGGGCGACGTCCTTGACGCTGTCCCCGCGGCTCGCCGCCCACCGGCAGATTTCGCTGTCCGCGCGCAGCCCGCTCGTCAGGACGAAACGGATCTCCCCCTGCTCGAGGACGTAGGAGGCGCGGTCGCGGACGCCCGTCTCCGGGCCGGCGTAGGCCGTGCGTGTGAACCCGAAGGCGCTCTCGTAGAAGTAGGCGGCCTGCTTCGCGTTCCCGACCCAGATCTCGAGGTGATCCCACCCGTCGATGGGCATGAAGTCCTGCTCCGTCACGCTCGGATCTTACGCCTGAGGGGCGGCCTGTGGCCGGCGGACGACGAGGATCCCGACCGCGATCAGCACGCCGCCGAGGATCTGGAGCAGCGTGATCGACTCGGAGAGCAGCACGACGGCGAGCACGGCTGCCACGAACGGTTGCAGGTTCGCGGCGAGCGTGGCCTTGTTCGCCCCGATCCGATGGATCGAGCGAAACCAGAGGACGTTCGTGAGCACGAGCGGCCCGAGCGTGGCGAATAGCATGAGCGGCCAGATCTCCCAGCCGAGCTCCCAGTCCTGATCCGCCGACTGTGGAAGCCCACTGAGGAGGAGTGCCACCCAGGTCGCGGGTATCACCACGGCACTCATCCGGGACGGCGAGTACGCCCGCATCAGCGGTGCGACGGTGACCGAGTAAGCGGCCCAGGTCGCGGCGGTCGAGAGGCCGAGAAGGATTCCCCAGACGTCGCTCGAGAGCTCGCCCCCCGAGCCCGCAGCGACGAGCCCGACGCCGACGAACGAGACTGCGGCAGCAACCCAGAAGCGCGGCGTGGGCCGCTCGGTTCCGAGTGCGAGCCCGAAGAGCGCCGCGAAGATCGGAATCGCGCCGAGGACGAGCCCGATCGTCGACGCCGTCGTCACGTCCAGCGCAAAGACGAAGGACAGCTGATTGAGCCAGAGGGTGACTGCGGCGAGTCCGAGGAGCGGGACGTCCCTGCGCTCCACCCGGAGCGTCCGCTCGGCAGCGAGGGTGAGCGCGACGAAGATGAGCCCTGCGAGCCCATACCGCACCGTCGCGTACGAGAGCGGCAGAAAGCCGTGGGTGAGGATGTAACGGGTGACGCTGAGGTTCAGCGCCCAGAGGAGCACCGTCGTCAGCAGCATCAACTCGACGGTCGACGGCCGGCGCACCGGGCGGACGCTATCGGGGTGGTCGCTCGTGGCCGCCGGGGTAGGCTTCGCTCTCGATGGCAGAGCCGACGTTCGACGACATCGACGCGCTCGTCGGCCCCGCGACCCCACACTTCGCTTATCAGTTGCGGGCGCGCGTGCGGGAGCTGATCGAAGAGCTGTCGCCCGAGCATCCGGTGCGCCGCTATGGCGAGGAGAAGATGGAGGCGCTCGACCGGCTCGGTCACGCCTCCTCCTTCGCCGCCGACAGCGGGCGAGAACCGCGGTCGCGGATCGGCTGGGAGACGGTCCCCTCCTCGGCTCCGGCATCGGATCCGCTCCCCAAGCGCACCGGATGAGCTTCGAGGGCGCCTCGGTCCTCGTCACCGGGGGCTCGCGGGGCATCGGCAAGGCGATCGCGCTCCGCTTCGCCTCGCTGGGTGCCCGCCGCGTCGCGATCGGCTACATGCGCGGCGATCGCCCGGCCGAGGAGACCGCTTCCGAGCTTCGGGCACTCGGCGCCGAGCCCGTGCTCGTGCGGGGCAATGTCGCGTCGACGCGCATCGCCCAGGAAGTGGGGGAGCTCGGGCCGTTGGACGTGCTCGTCCACGCCGCCGCGACCGGCGTCATTCGACCCGCCCTCGAGGCGGAGGACAAGCACTGGGACTGGACGCTGACGGCAAACTCGCGAGCGCTCCTCTCGCTGACTCGCGCAGCCGCTCCGTCGATGCCCGCCGGCTCCTCGATCGTCGCCATCTCCAGCCTCGGCGCCACGCGCGTCCTGGAGGACTACGCACTCGTGGGTGCCTCGAAGGCGGCGCTCGAGGCCCTCGTCCGCTACCTCGCGGTGGAGCTCGCGCCTCGTGGGATCCGCGTCAACGCAGTCTCGGCGGGCGTCGTCGAGACGGGCGCGCTCGAGTACTTCCCCGACAAGGACGCGATGATCGCGATGGGGAGACGAAACCCCGTCGGACGGATGGTCACGCCGGAGGACGTCGCCGGCTGTGTGACCTTCCTTTGCTCACCGGAGGCGGACATGATCCGCGGACAGACGCTCGTCGTGGACGGCGGCTGGAGCCTCCTGGCGTCGCTCGGTGTCTAGCCGTAGGGGCGAGGCTTGCCTCGCCCTCGGGCGACCCCACGGGGTTCGCGCGAGCGGGATCCGCGTGAGCGGATTTCGGCCTGGCGCGATAGCAGGGTCGCCCCTACGAGCTCTGGCGCATGAAGCCCTGGCGGGCAGCGGAGACGAGCGCGACAGCCTCCGGAAAAAGGACGCGCATGGCATCGCGAAGCGCGAGCGCCTGCGCATCCGATCCGCCTTCCACCTGAATCCGTCCGAGCGCCGCCGCGGTCAACTCGACTGCCGTGTTGAGCGTGAGCGTCGCGAACTGCTCGCGCTGTGCGTCCTGGACGGTCTCCGCCTGCCGCTCCGCGAACTCGCGTAGCGCGCCGAGGAGCTCCTCGGGGTCGCCGCCGAACGGGAAGAAGCCGCCTCCGCCTTCCATGCCTTCAGGTTACTGGAGGTCGATCCGGTAGCCGGCTTCGACCTCGCGCTGAAGCTCTGCGACGGCCGCCTCGGCGGAGCGCATCGCAGAGCCGAAAGGTGAGGAGCCGGTCGGATCGAGCTCATGTTCCAGCCTCCGGGTTGCGGTGCCGATCTCGTCGAGCCGGGCGGCGCTGGCAACGTGCGGCGGTTCTCCGAGGACGTCTCGCAGCGCGCGGGCGGCCTCCTCGGCGGCGTCGAGGTCCGGCGGCGGATCCTCTTTCCGGGCCTCGTCGATGCGTGCGATGAGCCCGTCGAGATCGCCTCCTCCCGCGGCATCCACGGCGACTTCGCAAAGGGCGGCGATGGAGACCGCATCCCGCAGCTCTTTGCGCGACTCGATCGGCGCGCCCTCGCCGTCGAGCGCGAGCCAGCTCCGGTAGCCGTCCGCTCCGTCGAACGCGCAGAGGTATATGCGGCGTCCGGGAGCGACCTCCGTTGGGATCACTGCGGAGACGAGGTCGCCTTCCTCCGCATGCCCAGCTGCGAGCTCTGCGATCCGCTCGAGCTCGTCCGCGAGCCCCACGGCGCCAGAATAGACGGGGTGTCCGCGCGGACGAGCCACGCCAAGGAGCTCTTCGCGCCGCTCGGGCCCACCTACGACCGAGTCGGAGCGGTGCTCTCGCTCGGACAGGATCCGCTCTGGCGCCGCTTCCTCGTCTCGCGGCTCCCACCCGGAGGACACGTCCTCGACGTCGCGACGGGGACGGGGCTCGTCGCGGCGGAGCTTGCTCGGCGGGGCTTCGGGGTCACAGGGCTCGATCAGAGCGCAGACATGCTGGCGGTCGCACGGCGGCGCTTCGGCGAGCGCATCGAGCTGGTCGAGGCATCAGCCGACGCGATTCCGTTCCCGGATGCATCGTTCGATCACCTGACATTCACGTACCTTCTCCGCTACGTCGAGGATCCGCGCGCGACCCTCATGGAGCTCGCCCGGGTCGTTCGCCGCGGCGGTGTCGTCGCCTCGCTCGAGTTCGGCGTTCCGGGCGGAATTGCGCGCCCCCTGTGGGAGCTCTACGTCGGGGCGGTTCTGCCACTTGCCGGCCGAGCCCTGCCCCAAGGATGGCAGGAGGTCGGACGCTTCCTCGGCGACTCCATCCGGGCGTACTGGGAGCGCTACCCACTCGAGCGTCAGCTCGAGCTCTGGCACTCGGCGGGGATGCGCGACCTGGAGGTGCGCCGGTTGAGCGTGGGCGCCGCGGTGGTCGTGTGGGGCAGGAGAGCGTGAGTCGGTCGGAGACGCGTCCTGCGTTCTATGCGTTGGCCCGAGGCGGCTGGAGGGACTACGTCACGCTCCTCCACCTTCCGTACACGGCGTGGCATCTCTCGTACGTCGTCATAGGCGGCTGCCTCGCCCCCACCGTCTCCTGGGGTCGGCTGGGAGCTGCGGTCGGCGCATTCGCCCTGGCGCTCGGCGTCGGCGCGCACGCCCTCGACGAGCTTCGCGGACGCCCGCTCCGGACGCAGGTTCCGGATGGGATCCTGATCACCCTCGCCGTCGTCAGCGTCGGGGCGGCCTCAGCAATCGGGCTCGCACTCCTCCTGCCGTTCCGCGCGTGGCTGGTCGCGCTCGTCCCGCTCGGCGTCTTCCTCGTGCTCGCCTACAACCTCGAGCTCTGGGGCGGACGCTTCCACTCGGACACCTGGTTCGGGCTCGCCTGGGGGGGTTTTCCACTGCTGACCGGCTACGCGACAGTCGCGGGCGCGATCCGGATCGAAGCCGTGCTCGCAGCAGCGTTCGCGGTCCTCCTCTCGCTCGCGCAGCGCGCCCTCTCGAGCCACGTTCGCCGGGTCAGGCGAGAGGTCGTCCTCGTGCACGGCGAGCTCGAGCTTGTCGACGGAAGCCGAGAGGCCCTCGACGCCCAGTCGGTGATCGCTCCCGCAGAACGGGCTCTACGACTTCTCACCGCCGCGACGGTCGCGCTCGCCGCGGCCCTCGTCGCACTCCGCATCTAGCATCTCGGCGTGCATCTGGTCGCCTGGATCCTCGCCGGCGCTCTCGTCGCCGCGGTCGCCGTGGGCGCCGTCCTCGTGCTCTTGCTTCGCCGCGCGCACGCCCAGGCGGCGAGCACCGAGCAGCTCGTCACGACGGCACGCCGCGCCGTGCGGGCGGCGGCGGAGGAAGAGGCCGCGGCGCAGTCGGAGCTGCTTCGTATCGCGGTCTCTCGAGCGCACGCGGACTCGCTCTCTTCGTATGCCACCGAGGAGAGGCGGCTGTCGGACGAGCGCCGCGGGGAGCTGGCCGTCCGCGAGCGCGAGCTCTCCGAGCACCTCGCCGAGACGCTTACCGCAGTCGAGCGGCGAGTGGAGGATCGACTTCGCGCGTGGGAGGCCGACCTCGAGCGGGCCCAGCGGGCGCTCGAGGCCGAGGTGTCGACCCTCGAGCACCGCCAGATGCACCGCATCGGCGAGGTGGAGGCTCGGATCGAGGCGGAGGCAGGCGAGCTGGGCACGACCGTCGACCAGCAGCGGGCGGCGGCGATCAGGCTCCGCGAGGAGCTCGAGCAGACCGCCAAGC
Organism: Actinomycetota bacterium; assembly: GCA_046727975.1. GTDB lineage: Bacteria > Actinomycetota > Thermoleophilia > Gaiellales > Gaiellaceae > GMQP-bins7. The sequence goes on from JBKPDR010000035.1 coordinate 77,333, forward strand.
AGGCGCTCTCCGAGGCGCTCGACGAGCTTCAGAGCCAAGCGGCCGACCGCAGGCGCGCCGTCGAGGAGATCGCGGACCGCCTCCGGCAGCGCGAACAGGCGCTCGCGGAGCAGGTCGACAGTGCCGAGAGCGAGGCTCGGGCACGCCTCGAGATGGCGTTCGCCGACCTCGAGCGACGCCAGGTGGAGCAACTCGAGCGCGCGACGGCCCGAGAGGTCGACCGCCTGAGCGAGGCGGGGGCGCTGGAATTCGAGAACCGGATGCGGGCGATCCGCGAGGAAGCGGCGGATCGTCTGCAGTCCGAGCTCGACCGCCTGTCGGAGTCGTTCCTGCGCCGCGCGGACACGCTCATCGCTTCTCAGTTCCAGCACGTCGCAGACGCCGCCTCTCAGCGCTTGGACGAGCGGCTGGCCGAGACGACCCGCCGCTACGAGGCGTCTCGCGCTCCCGGTTGAGCCGCAACCCAGCTGCACCAACTCGGCCGGGCAGGGAACGTCTCAGTGACAACGAAAGTCGCGCACATGTCCGAGACGACCGAGACAACGCTCTGGAACGAGAACGAGCCCGCAAGGGTCGAGAGCTGGCGCCTGCACATCCTGCTCGAGGCGGGCTACCCCGTCTCTCTCGCCGAGCGCATCGCCGGGAGCGAGGTCGATCTCCACGTCGCCGTCGAGCTCGTCAAGAGCGGTTGCGATCCGACTATCGCCGCCGAGATCCTCTTGTAACGAGGAATCGGACGCGCCCGGCTACGCTCCGGGCGAGTTGAAGATCCAACCGGTCCTCCACGGCGAGCGCAAGGTCTACACCGTCTCCGCGGTCAACCGCGGCGTCGCGCGCGTCCACGGCCGCCTCCCCGCGGTCTGGGTCGAGGGCGAGATCACGGAGCTTCGCCGCAATGAGGCCTGGGCGACGGTGTTTCTCACCCTCAAGGACCCGAGGACCGGAGCCTGCCTCAACGTGACGATTGCGCGACGCTCGTACGACGGGCTCGACCTCGGGCTACAGGAGGGCGAGACGGTGCACGTCCAGGGACGGGCTCAGCTGTACGAGGCGAAAGGTGAGCTCGGGCTTCGTGCAACGACGATCGAGCGGGTCGGCCTCGGAGCTCATCTCGTCGCCCTGGAGAAGCTGAAGCGCGACCTGGCTCGTGAAGGCCTCTTCGCACCGGAGCGCAAGCGCGCGCTGCCTCGCCTCCCGCGTGCCGTGGGAATTCTCACCGGAGCCGACGCCGCGGCCCGCGGCGACCTCGTCGCCACGATCGGCAAGCGCTTTCCTGCAGCGAAGGTCGTCGTGTGCGAGACGCGTGTGCAGGGCAGAGGATCGCCCGCACGGATCATCGCCGCGTTGCGCGGGCTTGCCGCGCATGCAGAGGTCGACGTCGTGGTCATCGCACGCGGCGGGGGGAGCGTCGAGGACCTGCTCCCCTTCTCCAACGAAGCGGTGGTCCGTGCGGTCGCCGCCTGCACGGTCCCGGTCGTCTCCGCGGTGGGGCACGAGCAGGACACGCCGCTGTGCGATCTCGCTGCCGACGTCAGGGCGGCGACGCCGACCGCGGCCGCGGCGCTCGTCGTCCCCGACGAGCGCGAGCTGCGCGCAACGCTCGACGCTTCGCGACAGCGGCTTCGAGCGGCGACTGCAGCACGCCTCGAGCGGGATGCCGAGCGCCTCGGACTCCTCGGGGATCGACTGCGCGGCGCGCCCGAGACCCTACTCGAGCGCCGGCGAGGCGCCCTCGACCACCTCGGCGTTCGGCTGCAAGCGCTGTCCCCCCTCGCAACGCTGGCCCGCGGCTATGCGATCGTCCGTACCCAGGGAGAGGCGCTTCGAGAGGCGGCCGCGGTCGCGCCGGGCGACCGTCTCGACATCGAGCTCGCCTTTGGAGGGCTGGGCGCTCGCGTCGACGAGGTTCGGCCATGAGCGACAGCAGTGGCGAGCGGCGCGAGCAGACCTTCGAGGAGCTGCAGCGGGAGCTCGAAGACATCGTCGCGCGGCTCGAGCGCGGCGATGTCCCGGTGGACGACGCGATCGCCCTCTTCCGGCGCGGCGAGGAGCTCTACCGTGCGTGTGTGGCACGCCTGGACGCAGCGCAGCTCCGAATCGAAGAGCTCACCGCGCGCGACCAGGCCGAACGCACGTGACAACGGCCGCGTCCATCGTGTATGAATCGCGGCATGGCGAAACCGGGACCTGAGCTGCTGCGCAAGGTCGGGCTCTTCTCCGACCTCGACGATAAGGACCTGCAGAGCCTCGCCGAAGAGTTCAACGAGCGGAGTTTCTCGCAGGGGGAGACGATCGCGCTCGAAGGAGCCGGAGGTTTGATGTTCTTCGTCGTGGAGAGCGGTGAGGCGTCCGTCGAGGTGCACGGCGAGGAGGTCGCGACGCTCGGCCCGGGCGATTCGTTCGGCGAGGTCGCGCTCATCGACCGCCGTCCTCGGACCGCCACGGTGACCGCCACGAGCGATCTGCGCACGTACGGCCTCCCGGTCTTCGTCTTCCGTCCCTTCGTCGAAGCACGACCCCAGGTGGCCTGGAAGCTCCTCGAGGCGATGGCAGATCGGCTCGAAGCCGCAGAGTCGCGCTAGCCGTTACTTCAGGCAGATGGCAGTGAGGTCGAAGGAACGGCCGACGCAGCCCACGCGCTTCGAGACCAGCGTCGGGTTGGTGAGGTAGTCCACTGCGACCATCGGGGCCGCCTCGCGGGAGAGCTCGACGTCCAGGTTTCCATACGTGCGGTAGCGCGCGGCACCCTGGAGAAGAGCGGCGCGCCTGAGCAGACGGTTGTACTTCGTCGAGTCGAAGCGCGGCCAGTTCGTCCCTCCGATGAATCGGCCGTCGAGTTGAATGTTCAGGACGGCGTACGGATCGAGGTAGTCCGGCGTCCAGGTTGCGAAGCCGAGGTCGTAGTCGCCCCGGGCCATGAACCTGCCGAAGTAGGCCTGCTGCGGGATCCCCTTGATCCGAACGTCGAGCCCGATCTTCGCGAGGTTCTGCTTGATGCTCTGGGCGAACGCGATGTGGTGGGGAAGGTCGATCGCGTGGAGCACGACCTTCCCGTCGCGCGTGCGTCCGCGGGCGAGCGCTCGAGCGCGGCGAAGGTCGGGGCGGTCGAGAGGGTAGATCCGCGCATCTCTGAAGCCCGCCATGCCCGGCGGCAGGTACTGGTCCGTGAGCCGGCTCGAGAGCGGTCCGCCGGCGACGCGACGGAACGCCGAGCGGTCGATGGCGAAGCTCACGGCTCGCCTCAGCTGCGGGTTGTTCCGGAACAGCGGGCGCGACGTGTTGAACGAGTAGCCGCGAAACGTCGCCCCGGGCCGGACGAAGAACTGCGACCTGTTGACGCCGTACTTCGCAGCCAGCCTGCGGGCTGGATCGAAATACGCCGGCGAAAGCGCCCAGCCCCAGTCGACTTCGCCACGCTCGATGCGATCGAGCACCTCTTCGTGCGAGCTCACCCGGAGGTCCACGGTGAAGCTGTCGACGTAATGCGGCCGCTTGCCTCCATAGAACGGGTTGCGCCGGAGGACGGCCCGCTCGGCCGGACGGTACTCCGCCACGTAGTACGGGCCGGCCGCGGAAAAGACGGAGAGCCCTTCCGGATCGGACGGCAACTCCGGCGGGACGGCGCACAGGAAACTCGTCTGAGCCGGGAAGTCGGGCACGGGCCGCTTGAGCCGGACGACGAGGTTGTTTCCCCGGGCGACGACGCCTGCCGCGGCGGTCGTCTTCCCGGAGAGGACGTCTTCGGCGCCGACGACTTCGCGCGTGTACGCCACCCACGGTGAATCGACGCCGGGTGCGAGAGTGCGGTTGATCGCCCGCGCGAACGCGCTCGCCCTTACGGGCGCACCATCGCTGAAACGGAAGCCGCTGCGGAGCGTGAACGTGTACGTCTTCCGGTCGGCCGAGATGCGCGGGAGACCCGCGGCGACCTCGGGCTGCAGGCGAAGTCCTTTCAGCGGCGGGTTCTCGAAGTACCTCAGCAGGAGAGCGCAGGTCGTGTCCAGCAGGCTGTACGCGGCGACCGAGTACGACAGGGCAGGATCGAGCGAGTCGATGTCGGCGCCCCGGACCGCGACGCGGACGTCGCCGCCGGTACGCGTCGGCGCCGAGGCGTGGGTACTCGCCGGAACCAGTGCGAGAAGCAGCCCGACACTTAGAGCCGGTACGCGCAAGACACGCATCCTCGATCGCACCGCCGCAGTTGCATTCGCTCCATCCAAAGCGCCGCCCCGCGACAGGTTACGACGGACGAGCGGAGCTTCCAAGCGCGAGCGACCTGCCGAGCTCGACGAGGTCGCGCTCAGCGATCTCCGGGTCCCCCGAGAGAGCCACGGTCTCGGCGCCGGGGACGTCCGCGCGGACGCGGCCCCCGAAGACGACGCAGCGGACGCCCGCGGCCGCCGCCCGGCGGGCCACCTCACCCGGAGCCTTCCCCTCGGCGGTCGTCCGGTCTACCTCCCCCTCGCCGGTCACGACGAGGTCGCAGCTCGCGACCCGCTCGTCGAACCCGAGGAGCTCGAGCACCGTCGACGCGCCCGGCACGAGCTCGGCCCCGAGCGCCGCGAGCGCAGCGCCGAGCCCGCCCGCCGCGCCCGAGCCTGGAAGAGGGGCGAACGGCACGAGCTCGGCCATCGCGGAAAGACGGAGCTCCAGGGCCTCGACATCGGCCGGCGACGCTCCTTTCTGGGGCCCGTAGAGCCGAGCAGCATCCCCGAGCGTCGTGCGCACGTCGCACAGCGCGGTGGTCGGGACGGGGAGCACGCGCACGACTTCGCGCAGGCCCTCCCCACCGTCGACGGTCGCCGAGCCTCCCAGCGCGACGAGAAGCGACTCGGGCTCTGCGGAGAGCGCTGCCTGCACGAGCTCACCCAGGCCGCGGCTCGACGCCCGCAGAGGATCCCTCTCGTGCGGGGCGAGCAACGGGAGTCCGATGGCGGCGGCTGCCTCCACCAGCGCTCGTCGCTCCGGCAAGAGGAGCCAGCTGGCTCTCACAGGACGCCTGAGAGGATCCGAGACGACCGCTTCCCGCCATGCTCCGCCGAGAGCGGCTCCGAGGACGACCGCCGTCCCCTCTCCCCCGTCGGCGACCGGGAGCCCGACAGCTTCGGCGCCGGCCTCGCGAAAACCTCGCTCGAGCGCCGCAGCGGCCGCGGGCGCCGAGAGGACGCCCTTGAGGCTAGCGGGACACAGAAGCGCCCTCACGGGCGGCCTCGTGCTCGATCTCCTCGATCAGCTCCTCGACCTCCTCGACCTCATCCGCGCTCTCCGCGTCGCCCTGCATGCGCCTGAGCATCGCGAACGAGATTCCCTCTCTCGCGAGGGCGAGAAGACCGAGCCCCACCCCGCACGCCATCTCGAGCGCCTGCAACGCCAGTCCGTACGCGAACCCGACGCTGTAGGGGACGCCGTAGTTGCGAAGCGGCAGGGCAACGGCCGCCTGCACGAGCCCGACGTTGCCGGGCCAGAGCGGCACGATGGTCGCGACGTTCATCAGTACGAGGACGAGTCCGGCAGCGGGTAGCGGCGCGTCGATCCCGAACGCCTGCATCGCCGCATAGACGGCGAGCAGCTGCAGCAGCCAGCCCAGGCATTGGAAGAAGATCGCGCCGGCGAGCGGAACGGGGGCCTTCAGCACCGAGAGCCCTCGCCGCGCCATGTGCAGGAGATGGCGGACCGAGCCCATGCTGTCGCTGACGACGGGCCGATGGCGGCGCCGAGCTCCGAGCCAGGCGGCGGTGAACAGGGCAAAGCCGATCATCACCGAGATCAGGAGCGTCGCGACGGCCCAGTGCGGCACGTCCGCTGTCGCGAGCACCCAGACGACGAGGAACGTGACCGGAACGAGGTCGAAGAGCCGGTGCGCGACAACCGTGCCGACGAGGATCGCCGTCGTGCCCGACGGCGCGCCGGGAAGGTGTCGCCGCAGCGTGGCCACCCGCGCGAGCTCACCGAGACGACCGGGCAGCGCGGCGTTGGCGAACAAGCCGACGCCGAACGCCGAAAGCACGTGGATGAAGCGTGGGTGCTGCTGCGCCGGAAGCGCCTGCCCGACCGTCAGCCGCCAGGAGAGCGCACGGAAGAACGTGGAAACGACGTTGAGCAGGAACGCCAGGACGATCCAGCTCCAGATGACGAAGCGGAACGCGTCGAAGACGTCACTCCAGTTCGGGCCTCGCCACCAGACGAGAACCAACGCGAGCGCCGTGAGGAACACGAGCGTGGCGGCTTGCAGCCAGGCACTCCGCCACATCCGCCACGAGTTCACGCCGCCTGGGCCTCTCTCACGATTCCCGTCACGCGCTCGTAGACGGCCTCGAGCCGCCGCGCGATGCCCGGCCACGAGTACCGGTCGAGCGCCAGCTCCCGCGCCGCCTCTCCCATGCTGACCCGGCGCGGCTCGTCGGAGACGAGCTCGCACACGGCGTCCACGAGCTCCGCCGGATCGTCCGGGGCAACGGCCAGCGAGGCAGCCGGTTCGAGCACCTCCTGGTACCCGGGGATGTCGGAGGCAACGGCAGGGAGCCCGCAGGCGAACGCCCTCGTCAAAACCATGCCGAAGCTCTCCTGCCCGAGCGAAGGAGCGACGAGCGCTTTCGAACCGAGCAGCGTCTCCGTGAGCTCCTCCTGGCGGAGGAAGCCCACGATGTCGATGCCCTCGTCCGAAACTCGCACCCGCGCGAGCAGGAGCCGAACGGCAAGGGGATCGGCACCGGCGACCGTGAGGCGCAATCCGGTGCGCCGCCGGATCTCGGGCCACGCACGGAGCAGGACGTGGAGGCCCTTGCGCGGCTCCTGCCGTCCCGCGAACACGATGCGATGCTCCCGCCCGGCCACGCGCGCGGACTCGGGGACGAGTACGCCGTTGGGAATCACCTCATATTCGCCCGGAAGCCAGCGCTGCTGCGACGCCCGCGCCCGCTCCGAGACCGCGATCCGCCAGTCGATCCGGTCGACGAGGAAGCCCCAGAGCGGCTTCCCGAACCGCATCCAGCCGAGGTCGCCGGAGGCATGGAACGTCGCCACCAAGGGCGTCCTTGCCAACACGAGCGCCGCCGTGCAGACCGCCGGAGCCATGGGCTCGTGCAGGTGGAGGACGTCGAACCGCTCCCTCTCGAGTGCCCGCCGGATCCGGCCGTAGGTGCGGGGCGAGAGCACGATGTTCGGGAGCGACCCGTTCGCGGGCACGATCACCGAGCGGCCGACCGGGATCAGGTTCGGGGGCGGATCCTCGTGCCGCCCCACCCGAGGGTGGAGGACACGGGTGAACTGGCCGGGCGGATCGTTCCCCATGATCAGGCGTACCTCGTGGCCCAGCTCCTCGAGCGCGGACGCCTGCAGCTCTGCATGCTCGACGACCGCCCCCCAGAACGACCAGGAGAAGGGGACGACGATCCCGACCTTCACTGCGGGGACACTAGATGACGCTAGGCTGACCGCGATGAAGCTCGACGGCATCCATCACGTCACCTGCATCACCGGCGACGCTCCGAGGAACGTCAATTTCTACGCCGGCACTCTCGGGCTGCGCCTCGTGAAGAAGTCCGTGAACCAGGACGATCCGACCGTCTACCACCTCTTCTTCGCCGACGAGGAGGGAACTCCGGGGAGCGACATCACGTTCTTCGAGTATCCCGGAGTGCGGCGCGGACGGCCGGGCGCGGGGATGATCCACACGGTCGCCTGGCGCGTGGGCTCGGGGGAGGCACTCGACTTCTGGGAGGAGCGGCTCCGGCCCGAAGGCGTCCCGATCGCACGTCACGACGATCGTTTGAGCTTCGACGATCCCGAGGGCCTTCGGCACGAGCTCGTCGTCACGAACGTCGCGGACGAACCGCTCGTCGCGCAGCACCCGGACATCCCGACCGAGCATGCGTTGCAGGGGTTCGACGGCGTCCGTGCGTTCTCCGAGGACCCGGATGCAAGCCGCGGGCTCTTCGAGGATGCGCTCGGGTTCACACCGGTCACCGAGTCGGATCCCGCATGGGGACAGGCGCCGATCGCTGGCTGGGAGGCCCGGGGGCCAAGCCGCGGCGGCCGGTACTGCTTCGACGTCCCTCCGGCCGAGCGCGGGGTCTCGGGAGCCGGCACCGTCCACCACGTCGCGTGGGCGTCGACGATGGAAGAGCACGAGGCGTGGAGGGAGCGCGTCGCTGCAGCGGGAATGCATCCGACACCCGTCATCGACCGCTTCTGGTTCCGTTCCGTCTACTTCCGTGAGCCGAGCGGAGTCCTCTTCGAGCTCGCGACCCTCGGCCCCGGATTCGCGACCGACGAAGATCCAGAGCATCTGGGCGAGTCTCTTGTCCTGCCGCCGGCGTTCGAGCACCTGCGTGACCAGGTCGAGAAGGTCCTGACCCCGATCGTCAACCCGAGGACTGCTGCGGTGCGCATCCCATAGAGGTTTGCGAGGCCGCTTCGCGCGGAATACCCCTGGGTAGCACAGGAGGTGATTGCGTGGAGACCTGGGAATGGATCGCAGTGGGCGCAGCCGGCACAGCCGGAGTGATGCTGCTCATCGCCCTCGTCACGTCGTTCATCACGGTGCGGCGCCGGCGCTCGCGACTGCAGAAGCGCTTCGGCCCCGAGTACTACCGGGCGGTGTCGAGTGGACGGAAGCGCCGTGCCGAGCGTAAGCTCGCGAACGTCGAGCACGAGCACGAGGAGCTCCACATCCGAGGACTTCCGTGGGTGGCGATCGAGCGCCACCTGGAGGAGTGGCGGCACGCGGAGTCTCGCTTCGTGAGCGATCCCATGGATGCGGCAAACGCGGCCGAGCGAACCGTGGCGCGCATCCTCGAGGAGCGCGGATACCCGGCGGACGGCGATACCGACGAGGTGGCCTCCCACATCGCGGTCGAGCATCCGGAGATCGCGAATCGCTACCGCCATGCGCACGCGATGCTCGCGGTCACGAACGGCGGCAGGTCGACGGAGGATCTGCGCAGGGCGATGGTCGACTTCCGGGCCGTTCTCGAGGAGCTGCTGGTGGGGGAGCAGGCGGCCGTCGAAGAAAGGGAGAAGACGAAGCTCGTATGAGCGCAGAGGCGCGCTCCTCCACGCGGGGGCGCGCCCTGCTTTGAACCAAGAGCCCTAAGCGGCTTCGCGGAGCTCTTGGAGCTCGCGCACCCGGGCAAGGCGCTCGAGCGCCTCTCGCTCGGTGCGCCGCAGCCGTTCACGCGAGATTCCGAGAGTTCGCGCCGCCTCCTGGATGGAGAGAGGTGCGGCCTCACCGAGGCCGAAGCGAAGCTCCACGCAGCGGCGCTCGAGCTCCGGCAGAGACTCGAGGGCGCGCTCGAGCGCACCGTCGCCGAGCGCCAGGTCGAGCTCCGTCGCGGGGTCACCGCCGGACGCGGGCAAAAGATCGACGAGGGCGGCATCGCCCTCCTCGCCAACGGGCCGGTCGAGGCTCGTGACTGTCCGGAACGCCTCCCGCGCGAGCCGCAGCTGCTCGAGCGGGATCTTCGCGTCCTCGGCGACCTCGTCCTCGGTGGGCTCCCGCCCGAGCCGGGCCATGAGCTGTCGCTCACTGCGGGACGCCTTGCGCTCGATGTCCGCGACGTGTGACGGCACCCGGATCGTGCGTGCGCGGTTCTGGATCCCGCGCTGGACGGCCTGCCGGATCCACCACGTCGCATAGGTGGAGAACTTGAAGCCGCGACGCCAGTCGAACTTCTCGACTGCCCGGATCAGGCCGATGATCCCCTCCTGGATGAGATCGAGGAGCGAGAGCCCGTACCCCTGGTACCGCTTCGCGATCGACACGACGAGCCGCAGGTTCGAGTTGATCATCCGCTCCTTCGCGGCCAGGTCTCCTCGCTCAATCCGCTTCGCGAGCTCGATTTCCTCGGCTGCGGTCAGCAGCGGATACCGTGCGATCTCGTTGAGGAAAAGCTGCAGGCTGTCCGCCGTCGCGGACGCGAGCGCTCCATTCGTGTACTCCGGATCGGCGGCGTCCTCGCGAACGCAGTCGTCGGTGACCTCGATCTCGCGGCGGTCGAGCTCCTCGTGCAGCTCGGCTACCGCCTCCTCGTCGAGGTCGAAGCGCTCGTTGAGCGCCTCGACCTCGGAGAGCTCGAGACAGCCCGCGCGCTCCCCCTCGTCGAGGAGCGCGAGGACGTCCTCGGGAAGCTCGGCGACGGGAGTCGTCAGAGCCTCCTACCAGCGCTGCGCGGCATCACCGGCGACCGTGAGCCGGGACGTTACGTCGCGCACGCCGGGAACGGCTCGAACCTGGTCGATCAGGTCGTCTGCGAGCGAGCGGGTCGGGATGGAGCCCCGGAGCGTCGCGACACCGTCGGACACGTCGACGTTCACCTCCGACGTCGAGACGGGAACCCTCCGGAAAGCCTCGCTCAGAATCCGGCTCTTCACCGTCTCGTCAGGTGCGGGCTCGCCATGCTCGAGCACGGCGCTGCGCGTCTCGGCCGCAATGCCCTGGACGTGGCCGGCCGCGTACTTCGCCCTGCGGAAGGCGAGCCTTCGCGCACGGCGAAACAGCGCCAGCGAGCGGTCCCGGGCGACGTGCCGGCGCTTCTTGCCGAGGCGAGGGTCGAGAAAGAACGCCGCGGCTGCTCCGAACAGGAACGCGGATGTGAGGCGCACTTCGTCCTCCTTCGACGTCTTTTACTTCCACGTCACGTCTTTCCCGACGCACCGGCTCTGAAACTCGTAACGCTTGGCGGAACTTCACGTAGCCGGGCGTTTCGCCAAGCCCTACCAGGTCCTCCCCGCCACGCTACTGATCCGCCGAGCCGGAGTTGAGGAGTAGCGCACGCGCCTCCGCGACCGAATGCGTAGGCGTGGACCGCCGGAGGAGGCCGTCCCGGAACTCGAGGGCCCAGACGACGGGGTCGTCCCGCAAGATGCGGTCCTCGTCCATCCAACGCATTCGGCCCTCGACGATCACACGTTCCTCGTCGAGCGGCCGGTATGCGACGGCAGTCGCCTGGTAGACGCCGCGAGTCAGCGACGCCTCTTCGACGAAGCGCAGGACGGCATCGCGGCCGCAAAGCACTTCGTCGGCGCGCGTCTCGAGCGCAAGCTCTACATCCGGGTGCATCAGCTCGACCGCTCGCCCCAGCTCGCCGGCGCAGACCACGGAGAAATACAACCGGGCGAGCGTCTCGCTCTCCGGTGGCTCGGCGCCCGTCTCGTCGGCCATCGCCTCAGAGCGTACACAGGAGACAGCGGGCGGAAATCCGCCCGCTGTCCGGTTCCGCTCCGATCCGGGCCGTCAGACGGTGGAGCGGTTGAAAACGCCCACGAGAGCCACCACGAGCGCCACGATCAAGAGCAGGAAGAGGAAGTTCGAGACCGCCACTCCGCCCCCGAGCGCGAGGAGCACCAGCAGCAGTACCAGCAACCAGAGAAGCATCTCATTTCACCTCCGTTTTCGTCGAAGTTCCCTACCCCGATTCGCCGATTCCGAACCATCGAGCAAGGTTTGCCCGCGAGCCCAGCGGGAAGGCCCGACGTGATGAGCATTCGAGCCAAGGAGGACTCCATGGCCAAGCTCAGTGGCAAGCGAATCGCGTTCCTCGCGACGGACGGCGTCGAGCAGGTCGAGCTGACGGAGCCGTGGTACGCGGTAGAGGGAGCCGGCGGCTCCCCCGAGTTGATCTCCCTCGAGGAAGGCGAGATTCAGGGGTTCGAGCACCTGGACAAAGGACAGACGTTTCCCGTCCACCGAGCGGTGAGAGACGCCGATCCGTCGAGGTACGACGGCCTCATCCTGCCGGGCGGTGTGGCGAATCCCGATCGGCTACGGATGGATGAGGTCGCGGTCGCGTTCGTGAAGAGCTTCGCGGACGAGGGGAAGCCGATCGGCGTGATCTGCCACGGTCCCTGGACACTGGTCGAAGCGGATGTCGTGCGGGGACGGACGCTGACCTCGTTCCCCAGCGTACGAACCGACATCGAGAATGCCGGGGGGACGTGGGTCGACGAGGAGGTGCACGTCGACCAGGGCATCGTCTCGAGCCGCAGGCCCGCCGATCTGCCCGCGTTCTGCGCGAAAGTCGTCGAGGCGCTCGCGGAGGGCGTGCGCGCCGGCGCAGAAGCGGTGCGCTAGTCAGTCGGCGCGGTCGCGGGTCGAGGCGGTCTCACTCACTTCTCGGACTTCTTGATCGCGCCGACGAGCTCGCGCTTCGTCATCTTCGACCTGCCCTCGATCCCGAGCTCGCCGGCCAGCTTGCTGAGCTCGTCGACTTTGAGCTCGTCGAGCCCCGAGCCGTTGCCGGCCGCGCGACGCCGGCCGCTCCCACGCTTCGCCTGCTGGACGCTCTCTCGCAGCGCCGCGAGCAGATCCGTGGGCTCGGGCCGCTTCTCGATCTCGGGCGCATCGATCGTCTCCCCGCGGCTCTTCTTCCGAATGACGTCCAGGAGCCGGTCTCTGTACGTGTCTTCGTACTGCAACGGATCGAACTCCCCCGTAAAGCGGTCGATGAGGCTGAGCGCGAGGTCGAGCTCCTTCTTGTCGACCTTCGAGCGCCGGTCGGGGCGCAGCTCGTCTGCAGGCCGGATCTCGTCCGCGTAGTACATCTTCTCGAGCAGGAGCACGCCGTCGCGGACTCGCAGGCAGCCGAGCTGTTCGCGGTCCCGGAAGAAGAACCACACGACCGCGGCGAGGCCCGCGCTCTCCATTGCCTCCACGAGCAGGCGATAGACCTTCTCCGCTCCCTTCTCCGGTCCCAGGTAGTACGTCCGCTCGAAGTAGATGGGATCGATCTGCTCGTGCGGGACGAAGTCCGCGATCTCGATCGTCTTCGCCCCTTCGCCGCGCGCGGCCGCGAAGTCTTCGTCCTCGACGAGGACGATCTTGCCGTTCTGCTCGTAGCCCTTCGCGACCTCGTCGTCCGGGACCGGCTTCTCCTCTTCCTTGCAGATCTTCTGGTACCCGATTCGTGAGCCGTCCTTCGTATGCACGAGGTGGAACGAGACATCGTGCTCCGCGATCGCGGAGTAGAGGCGAACGGGCGCGTTGACGAGCCCGAACGAGATGCTTCCACTCCAGATAGCCCGAGGCATACCCGCAAAGGTTCCCGGCGACCTATCCCACGAAACCTTCGCTCAAGCGCGTTTGCACGAGATCGCCGAGTGGTAGGCGATGTTCACTCACGTGACCGACGTAAGGAGGAGCGATGCCCCAGACGATGACGTCACCCCAGGATCTCTTCGTGCACGAGCTCGAGGATCTGTACTACGCGGAGAAGACGCTGACGAAGGTGCTTCCCAAGCTCGCGCAGGAGGTCACCGATGAGAAGTTCACCGAGGCGCTCCAGAAGCATCTCGACGAGACGAAGCAGCACGTTGTGAACCTCGAGCGGGTGTTCGAGGGGCTCGGCCTCCCCGCCCAGGGGGAGAAGTGCCCCGGCATCGACGGCATCAAGGAAGAGCACGACGTCTTCATGCAGGAGAACGATCCTTCGGACGAGCTGCTCGATCTGTTCGTGACCGGCGCGGCCGCGAGGACCGAGCACTACGAGATCGCCGCTTACAACGGCCTGATCGGGATGGCCGAGTCGCTTGGCGACAGGAAGGCGGCAGGCATCCTCGAGAAGAACCTGAAGCAGGAGCAGGCGGCGCTGCGCAAGGTCCAGACCATCTCGAGGCGGCTCCTCAAGGACACCGCGAAGCAAAAGACGGCGCGCTGAATGGCACCGAGCGTCCAGCAGCTCCGGCGGGAGGCGGCGGACTGCCGTCGCTGTCCTCTCTGGCAACTCGGGACGCAGACCGTGTTCGGTGAAGGCGAGACAGGCGGGATGATGCTCGTCGGCGAGCAGCCCGGCGACGTCGAGGACAAGGCCGGCCGGCCCTTCGTCGGGCCGGCCGGGCGTCTCCTCCGCGAGCTCCTCGAGGAGGCGGAGATCGCGGAGGAGGACGTGTACGTCACCAATGCGGTGAAGCACTTCAAGTGGCGGCCGAAAGGGAAGCGGCGTATCCACGACAAGCCGAGCTGGTCCGAGATCCGCGCGTGCAGCCACTGGCTCGACCTCGAGCTCGAGGCGGTCCAGCCCGCGCTCGTCGTATGCCTCGGCGCGACCGCCACGCAGACTCTCCTCGGACGAACGGCCCGCGTGGGAGCGCTTCGAGGCAAGCCGGTCGAGCTCGCGGACAGGAGACCCGCGCTCGTGACCATCCACCCGTCCGCCGTGCTCCGTGCCAGAGAGGATCGCGCGGAGGCTCGAGCAGGGCTCCTGGAAGACCTGGAGCTCGCGCACCGGCTGCTCGAGAAGCACGCCGCGTAAGCCGCCATGCCACGCCGTGGTGGCTGGCGGCGCAGAGGAAGCGCCCCGCGCTTCCGATACGTCGACGCACGCGGGAATCCGATCACTGACGAGGCACATCTCGAGCGCGTCCGCTCGCTCGTCATTCCACCCGCCTGGCGTGACGTCTGGATCTCACCGAATCCGGGTGCGAAGCTCCAGGCGACCGGAGTGGACCGGGCAGGACGGACCCAGTACCTCTACCACCCGGACTACCGCGCCGCGCAGGAGGAGGCGAAGTTCGATCGGCTCGTCAGGTTCGGAGAGCTCCTGCCTGGCTTGCGCCGTCAAGCGCGAGCCGACATTCAGCTCGAGCCCTGCCCGCTCGACTGGACGTGCGCGATCGGAGTGACGCTCATCAATCGCGGCTGGTTCCGGGTTGGGAGCGACCGCCACACCCGCACCGGTCGCACGTACGGGGTCACAACGCTCTTCAAGCGGCACGTGACGGTGAACGGCCATCGTCTCACCCTTCACTTCCGCTCCAAGAACCGCACGCTCGTGCGAACGACGCTCCTCGACGCCACACTTGCCCGGGCGGTCGGCGACCTTCTGTCGCTTCCCGGCAGCTCGCGACTCTTCCGCTTCGAACGTGACGGCGAGCTCGTCAACCTGACCGCGCCGGTCCTGAACGAGTACATCGGCCAGCACCTCGGGGAGGGGTTCACGGCCAAGGACTTTCGCACGTGGGGCGGGACGCTGACTGCGGCGATCGCACTCGCCGAGCATGGCCCGGCGGCCAGCGACACAGAGGCGAAGCGGGTGCTCTCGGCCGTCATGCGCCGCGTCGGCAAGGAGCTCGGCAACACTCCCGCCGTCGCGCGCGCGTCGTACGTGAGCCCCGCGGTGGTCGAGCAGTTCTTGGAGGGCCGCACGCTGTCTCACTTCCGCCCGAAGGAGCTCGGCAAGCTCTCGGCGCGCACCGGCCTGTCGCAGGAGGAGCGAGCGCTCCTCTCGCTCCTGCGCTCGTGGCGCATTCGCCGGGCCCGCGCGGCCTAAGACGCGGCTGGCTCACAGCTCGAGCCGAACGAAGTCCTCGCCGGTGACGTGGACGGCGACGTTGTGCACCGGGATCTCACCAAGCGACCCGAGTGGCGATCCGTGGTGCGCGTGACCGTGCACGACGAGATCGGGCCGATGCATCCCGATCGGCGCCGCAAGCCGACCGGAGCCCAGGAAGGCCCAAATGCGCTCGGGCTCGCCGACGAGCGTGTCCGTCACCGGCGCGTAGTGCAGGAGCACGATGCGCCGCGGACAGCCGGCGACCGCCTCGAGGCCGTGCTCGAGCGCGTCGACCTCGAGCGTCGTCTCCCGGTAGATCTGCCGAAGAAGGGCCTCGCCGAAGTCCGCAATCTCCGCGCCCGGGAACCCGCCGACGAACCCCTTCGCACCGACGATGCCGATCTCGAGCTCCCTGATCTCGAGGATCACATGGTCACGCTCGAGGACGTGAACGCCTCCCGCTTCGAGCACCGCCACGACCTCGTCGCTGCGACCCGAGTGATGGTCGTGGTTGCCGAGCACGGCCACAACAGGGATGGACAGGCGCCGGCACGCGTCGGCGAGCACGCATGCCTGCTCGGGGAGGCCATGGGTCGTGAGATCGCCTGCAAGGAGAATCAGATCGCTCTCGTCGGCGACCGCGGCGAATGCCCGCGCAATGTGCTCTCGGAGAGGTTCGGCGCAGTGGATATCCGCTGCCGCCGCCAGCCGAATCGGGGTCGTCACGCGGAGCGGGATACCCGGCAGCGAGGTTCCGCGAACTCGCGGCGCGGGTACCTATGCGGCCATGAGCCCCGCTCGCCTTCGGCTCGCAGTCGCCGGGGGAACTCATGGTTCCCCCGCGGGCCCCTTCCTTCAAGCAAGCGCAGACGGGTTCCCCACATCCCTCCACGCTCATGGGCCGTGGGGCCCATGAGCTCGTCGGACCGTCAGGAGCTCGAGGACCTCGTCGCGACGATGAAGCGCGGCGCAGCCGCACTACGCGACGCGCAGGTTCCGTTCATGCTCGGCGGCGGCCTCGCAGCCTGGGCGCGCGGCGGCCCCCGGACGACGAGCGACGTCGACTTCCTGATCAAGGAGGAGGACGCCGAGCAGGCACTGCAGGCGCTCGTGGACGCAGGAATGCAACCCGAACGCCCGACCGAGGAGTGGCTCCTGAAGGCCTACGACGGCGACATCCTCGTCGACCTCATCTTCCGGCCCTCGGGTGGCCCCATCGGCCGCGAGCAGTTCGAGCGGGCGAGCGAACTCGAGGTGCTCGGCCAGTCGGTGCTCGTCGCATCGATCGACGACGTCCTCGTGACGAAACTCCTCGCCTTGAGCGAGCAGGAGCCCGACTTCCAGTCCGTGCTCGCCGTCTCCCGCGCGCTGCGGGAGCAGATCGACTGGGAGTTCGTGCGTGCCCATGCGGACGAGTCACCCTTCGCGCGCGCGTTCTTCACGCTTGCGGAGGAACTCGGTATCGTCGAGCCTCCGAGCCCGATCGCGTCGGTCGGCGGCCGATAGCGGCGCGATCGCCGCGTTTCACCGCACGTACCGACGGGTATCGCTCGCGCGATGACCGGGCAGTCGTACTGGATGGCGTCCACCCGCGATCCCGACTACCCGGCCCTCGAAGGAGAGCACTTCGCCTCCGTCGCGGTGGTGGGAGCCGGAATCGTCGGGTTGACCACTGCCTTCCTCCTCAAGCAGGCGGGGCTCTCAGTTGCCGTGCTCGAGGCCGGAACGATCGGCTGCGGCGTTTCCGGGCACACCACCGGAAAGGTGACTGCCGGACATGGGCTCACCTACTCGAGGCTCGAGCGCGAGCACGGCGCCGAGACGTCGCGCCTCTACGCCGAGTCGCAGGCGGCCGCAGTGGACGCCGTCGCTCACTTCGTCCGCGACCTCGACGTCGAGTGCGATCTCGAGCGTGTCTCGAATTACGCCTTTGCGGAGCGGGCGGAAGAGCTTCCATTGATCGAGGCCGAGATCGATGCCTACCGAAGGGCGGGCCTCGATGCACGGTACGCCCACGACTTCGACGTGCCCTTCGCCGCAGTGGCGGCGGTCTGCCTGTCGGATCAGCTGCAGTTCCACCCCCGCAAGTACCTCCTCGGTCTCGGGCGGGCCGTCAGAGGAGACGGAGGGAGCGTCTTCCAGAACACACGGGTGACCGGCATCCACGAAGGCTCGGTCCATCGCGTCGAGACGAGGGACGGCGCACTGCTCGCCCGACACGTGGTGGTCGCGACACACGTGCCGATCACGTCCAAGGGCTGGACCTTCGCGCGCGTTCGGCCGCGCCGGTCGTACGTCATTGCCGCTCCGGTGAGTGACGGTGCGCTCGAAGGCATGTGGATCAACGTCGGCTCGGCGACCCGGTCGCTGCGCACGACTCCGAATGCCGAGGGAGGAAGGATGCTGCTCGTCGTGGGAGAGGGCCATCGCGTAGGCGAGGACGGGGACGCGCTCAGGCACTACGGCGAGTTGGAGGGCTTCCTGCACTGGCACTTTCCTGAGACGGAGGTCGGCTACCGCTGGTCGACCCAGGACGCGTATCCGGTCGACGGCCTGCCGCTCGTCGGACGCGCCGGGCGACGCGATTCACGCCTGCACGTCGCCACCGGCTTCGGAGGCTGGGGGCTGAGCAACGGCACGCTGGCCGGGATGCTTCTCGCCGACGCCATTCTCGAGCGATCGAACCCGTGGTCGGCGCTGTACGATCCGCGGCGCAGCCTCGGTGTCTTGGGCCGCTCGATGCCACGTCTCGTGCTCGAGAACGCCGGTGTCGCCCTCGAGCTCGTCGGCGGCCGGCTGCGGAAACACCAGGCCTCGATCGGGGACGTGAGGGCAGGCGAGGGACGTATCGTCCAGATCGACGGTGGCAAGGTTGCCGTCCACCGCGACGACGACGGGACCGTGCATGCGGTCTCGGCAACGTGTACGCACATGGGCTGTGTGGTCGGATGGAACTCGGCCGATCGAACGTGGGACTGTGCGTGCCACGGGTCGCGCTTCGGCGCGGACGGCGACGTTCTCGAGGGGCCCGCGACGACACCGCTCGAGACGGTCGACCTGGGCGTCCGCGTGCCGGTCCATTAGCAGAAAGGCGGACTGTCCCCGGCTGGGGACAGTCCCTAGCTCGTCCCCCCGGAGGCTCGCGGCTCGAGGCCCCCGAGTCCTCGAGCGCTGAACCCCCAGAGGGATCCTTTGCGCCTGTAGGTGGCGCTCAGGCCGTATCGTCCCAGTCGCGGTATCCCTGGCCGCCGGCTCCGTAGTACGACCCCAGGCGGCTGCGATATGCGTCGTCGTCGACGAGCGACTCGTCGAACTCGGGAGCGTTCTTGATCTGGTCCTTGGTCCTGTTCACGACGACCTTCTCGCCGATCTCATCGACTGCGCGGATCACTCCCGCGGGGAGGATGACCTTCTTGCCGAAGATCCAAGGCCCGGTGTCCACGACGATGTAGCTGGTGCCCGTCTCATAGGTCGCGTCGTCTACCTTGCCGATCGAGCCGTCGAGCGCCTCGACCTCGTACCCACGAATGTCCACATTCGCGAGGTCGACACCGATCTGTGATGTCTCGCGGTATGTCCAGACATCGGTCTGCATGCGTGCTCCTCCTTCGCTGAGGTCCGGTTTGTCGTCTCGTCGCGGGTACCCAGCGGTGAACGAGCGAAAACGTCCCCGGCGATCCGGAAGCACGCCGATACTGTGAGCGCGATGAATTGGGACGACGTCGACCCTTCCGCACTCTTCGCCAGCATCCGCGACCAAAGTCCTGTCGCAGACGCCGAGCGCACCGTTTGGGCGTTCGAGCGAGCGCTCGTCGCCGCCCGGGTCGACCCCGAGCTCCTCGAGTACCTGCTCGTCGCCTGCGTCTCGCTCGTCTCCTACGAGCGTGGACAGACGCCGCGAGCAGTGCTCGAGCAGGTCTTCCGCCGCGCGGTGAGCGACGAGGAGTGGCGCGACCGCTTCGCCCCGCTCATCGACTGAGCGCACACTCGATTCGGGTTTCCCGATCGCTCGTGCGGGTATCGCTCCGCCGTGACGCGAGAAAGCGCTCTGCGCAGCCGAAGTCGCGACGAGGAGCAGGAGCTCGCCTCCGGCAGACGCGAAGGAACGCCGTTTGCCGTCGTGGGCTTCGTCGCCCTCGCGATCGCGATCGTCGTCTCGATCGTCGTTGCAATCGCGTTCGTCGTCATCTGGCTCGCGTAAGTAAGCGTCCTGTATGCGGAGGTTTCGGCCCAGAGGCGCGGGGAATGCGTGCTGCATGGCCCAGTTCGAGTCGTTGCTCTGGGAAGGGCAGCCGCGGCGGATCGCGCGCGCGAGGATCGCCGGGCGGACCTCCCGAGGGGCGGTGACGGGCGCCCGGTCCGAGTGGACCGCGCGTCCGGTCGGGAGGCTCGGCAGGCCGCTCCTCAGGGAGATCGAGGCGTATCTCGACTTCCTCGCGCTCGCCCGCGAAGTCGGTGACTGACCTCGCGGAGGCAGGCCTGCCCAGGGTGAACTGAGGACAGGTCGTGCGAGCCATGTTCGCCCTCTATCTGCTGGCCATCCTCGCAGGCATCCTCGTCTACGTCGTCGTCGGGCTGGAGCAGGCGTGAAGCGGTTCGCCAAGGAGAACGGGCTCTCCCTCTTCTTTGCCGCGCTCTTTCTGGTAACGCTCGTCGGCCAATCCTTCGCTGGGCTGTACGCACACAATTCGGCGCAGTCGGAGCACAGCGAGCCGGCCATATCGTGGTTCGACTACGTGCTGTCGCCGGCGTTCGGCGGCGCGGTGATGGAGAACTGGCAGTCGGAGTTCCTGCAGTTCGCGCTCTTCATCGGGGCGACCGTGTGGCTCGTGCAGAAAGGCTCGAACGAGTCGAAGAAGCTCGATGAGGTCGGGCGTCAGACCAAGCAGCGACAGAGAATCGGAGGCCACGCACCCGAAGGCGCGCCTCGCTGGGCAACGCTAGACGACCTCCGGACGCGGTTGTACGAGAACTCCCTGCTCATCGTCATGGGATCCATCTTCCTCGCGACGTGGCTCGCACAGTCTCTGAACAACTGGAGGCAGTTCAACGACGAGCAAGCCGAGCATCGGTCCGAGCAGATCTCGTGGGGTCGGTACCTCCTGCAACCGGACTTCTGGGAGAGGACACTCCAGAACTGGCAGTCGGAGTTCTTGGCGGTGGGCACGATGGCCGTCTTCACCGTCTACCTGCGCCAGCGCGGGTCCCCCGAGTCGAAGCCAGTCGGTGCGCCCCACGACGAGACGGGGTCGTCCGGCTAGCGCGTGAGTTTCCCGGTGCGGGTTCGCGGGGAACTGTGAACAATCTTGGAAACTGCTCTGCTCTTCGATCGAGACCAGGTCGACGAGGTCGATGACTGGCCGGACCGCGTGGAGAGGCTCGGTCGCTCTTCGATCCTGTGGATCGACCTCGACCACCCGAGCGAGCAAAAAGCCCGGGAGCTTGTCGAGGCGTTCGCGCTCAGCCCCGAGAGCGAGCAGCGGCTCGCCCGCAAGGAGGCCGACCGACCGCAAGTCACCGATTTCGAGTCCTACGTCCACGTAACGGCGGTCGCGCCGTCTCGGATCGACCACAACACCGAGCTCGTCACGATCGACTGTCTCCTCGCGGACCGCTGGATCGTCACGGTGCACAACGGACCGGTAGCGGTGCTCGACGACTTCCGTGAGCGTGCGTCGGGATCCGGCGACACGGGTCGTCTTCATGGGCTCGAGTTCCTCGCAGCCGTCCTCGAATGGGTGCTGAACGGCTACCTGGAGACCTTCGAGGACGTGGAGCAGGCATTGGAGGAATTCGACGCCCGCGTGATGGAGGACCGCAGCGACGAGACCCAGGCGGAGCTACGTCGCCTGGTCGAGCTGCGGCGTCAAGTCGGAGCGTTTCGGCGCGCCCTCACCTCGCACAGGCAGATGTTCCTGGCGCTCACCCGCCCGGAGCTCGAGGCGATCGCGAGCTCGGACTCGGCCGAGCGCTTCAAGCTCCTCTGCACTCGGCTCGAGGAAGTGGTTCAGGCGGCGCGGGACAGCCGCGATTCGGTCGTGGGCTCATTCGACGTGCTCATCGCGCGGACCGAGCAGCGCACGAACGAGATCGTCAAGGTGCTGACTCTCGTCACCGTACTGTTGCTACCGGGCGCCCTCATCGCGGGGGTGCTCGGAATGAACTTCGAGATTGGCCTGTTCGAGACCGGTTGGTACTTCTGGGTATCGGTCGCCCTGATGGCGGCGATCGCCGGCGCGACCCTGGTGGCAGCCCGCCTGCGCGCCTGGATCTAGCGATCGGTCTCAAGCAGGACCAGGGATCATGTGAGAAGTGACTGAGCAGCACGGCCTGGAAGTGAGTCGACACTATCGGCCGCTCTCGAGGCCGTTCGTCGCGCGCTATGGGGGCGCGGCCGTTCTCGCCTTGGCCGCAGTCATCGGCGCCCGCCTTCTCTTTCCACTCGCGGACGCTCCTGTGTACTCCCTGCTCGTCGGCGCGGTGGCGGTGTCTGTCTGGTACGGCGGACTCGGCCCTGGACTGCTCGCCCTCGCGATCGCGTGGTCCGTCGCGCCATTCCTGTTGATCGGCGAAGGCGAGCCAGCGGGGCTGAACAACCAGGACGACTTCTTCATGTGGGGCGTTCCGCTGGCGGTCGCGCTGATCGTCGTCTGGGTGAGCGTGATCATGCGGCGCGGACAGGAACGAGCTGTCACGGCAGCCGTCGCCGCGGAGGAGGAGAGCCACGAGATGGAGGAGCTCCAGCGGCTCACCGCAATGCTCTCAGCAGCGGTAACACCGACAGACGTTGCGCACGCGCTCGTCGAGAGGACCTCCACGTTGCTTGGGGCCCGTGGAGGCTCCGTCGGACTCATCGAGGGCGACGAGCTCGTCATCATCGATCCGGCCGGCGTCCCGTCGCAGACGCATCGTCCCGGGCTGCGCCTCCCACTTCGCACGCGGGCGCCGATCGCACGTGCCGCGGCCGAGGAAACGGCGGCGGTCGTTCACGACCGGGCGGAGTTCCTCGCACGATTCCCCGACGGCGCCGCGCTGTCGCCGTTCGCGCACGGCGCGATTGCCGTCCCGCTGCGCGTCGCGGGCGACGTCGTGGGTGCGATGAGCTTCCTGTTCGACAGGCCCGTTGCGGTCGACGAGGATGCCGTCTCGATCGCGCTCATCGGCGCCGACCTCGGAGGGCAGGCACTCGAGCGAGCACAGCTGTACGACCGGGAGCAGCAGTCGTTCCGGGCGCTCGACCGAATCCTGCGCGTGGCCCCGCGCTTCCATGCTCAGACGCCCGAAGGAGTGAGTGCCGCAATCTGCGCCGAGGCGCGCGCCGCGTTCGGATCCGACCTGGCTGAGATCTGGGCGCTGGCCGGAAGCAGCTCCACACTCGTGTGGCGGGAGCCGCGGAATAACGCCCTGCCGCGGCTAGACGCAGTCCAGATCGACGCCCTTCCAGGCCTGCGGCAGGCCGTCGAGGAACTCGAGGTGACGTTCGTCGCCGATGTCGAGCGGCTCGTCGGCGACGTCGTTTCCGAATACGTGAGACAGCTGGACATCCGCTCCTGGATCTGGGTCCCTATCGTCGTCGGCGGACAGGCGGAGCGCGTTCTCTTGCTCTCCTGGCACGGGGCGGTCTCGGAGCCCGACGCCTCCACGGTGGTCCTCGCGCGCCGCTTCGCGGACCAGGCCGGCCTCGCCGTCGAGCAGCTCGACCGTCGGCGAGCCCAGGAACAAGCTGTGCGCCGGGCCGAGCGGACAAGGCGGCTGCAGCAGGCTACAGCTGCGCTTTCCCAGGCCGCGACGGCCGCAGATGTCAGCAGCACATGCCTCGAGCACGCGCTGGGAGCGCTCGGCGCCCACGCGGGGGTCGTCGCGCTCGGCCGCACGCAGAGCGACGAGCTCGAGCTCGTCTCGGCACGGGGATACAGCGACGAGACGCTCGAGCGCTGGCGCACCCTCACTCTCGGCTCAGAACTACCCATCGCAACAGCGATTTCGACCGGAGAGCCGGTGTGGGCGCTCACTGAGGAGTCTGTGGCCCCGTATCGCGCGGCGTTCTCCGAGGCGCGTGCGGAGGCCGACCAGGCCTGGATCGCATTCCCGTTGACCGTCGGCGCGAACATCCGGGGCGCGGTCCAGCTTGCGTTCCGCGAGCTACGCGAGCTGGGCGAGGAAGACCGGGCGTGGCTACAGGCACTCGCGTTCCAGTGCTCACAGGCATTCGAGCGCAGCCGTCTTCTCGAGGAAGAGCAGCGCCTCCGGCGGCGGTCGGAGCGGCTGCAGAGCATGACGGCCGCGCTCTCCGGCTCCGTCACGCAGCGGGACGTCGCCGACGTCGCCGTCTCGGAGATCCGCGAGGCGGTCGGCGCCTCCGGTGCAGGGCTCGCGGTCGTCGTCGAGGAGCGCCAGACGTCCACCCTCGCATCCGCTGGTTACGACCACGACGTCGCTCCGTCCTTGCTCGAAGCTTCGCTCGATGCGCACACGCCGGGTAGCCGTGCGCTCCGGCGCAGGATGACCGGCTTCTATGGGACGCTCGACGAGATACGTGCCGTCTTCCCCGAAGCCGCAACTGCACTCGCGCGCACGGGGCACACGTCCTTCGTCTTCGTCCCGCTCCTGGCGGGGGGCAGGGCCCCTGGGCTCGTCGCGGCCTCGTGGACCGAGCGGACGACCCTCACCGCCGAGGACCGGAGCTTCCTCGAGACGCTCGCCGGCCAGGTTGCGCAGGCCCTCGAGCGCGCGCGTCATTTCGAGTCGGAGCGAACGATCGCGGAGACGCTGCAGCGAAGCGTTCTGCCGGTCTCCTTGCCGAGCGTTGACGGCGTGGAGCTTGCAGCACGCTACCTTCCCGGAACGGCCGAGGTCGACGTCGGAGGCGACTGGTTCGACGCGATCTCGCTTCCCAACGGGCGGCTGGGCCTCGCCGTCGGCGACGTCGTGGGGAAGGGTGTCCAGTCGGCGGCGATGATGGCCCAGCTCCGCAACGCGTTGCGCGCGTTCGCCCTCGACCAGACGAAACCCTCGTCCACGATCACCCGGCTCAACCGGCTCGCCCAAGAGCTGCCCGAGTCGGCGTTCGCGACGATCGTCTACCTCGTCGTCGATCCGGTGGCGCGCGTCTGCCGATACACCTCAGCCGGCCACCCGCCCCCGCTGGCGGTCTATCCGGACGGCCGAGCCGAGTTCCTAGAGGGCGGGCGGAGCGTTCCGGTCGGAACCGCACCGGACACGACGTACACCCAGGACGTCGTGGAGGTCCCCTTCGCGACGACCCTGGTCCTGTACACCGATGGGCTCGTCGAGCGCCGAGGAGAAGCGATCGACAATGGGCTCGAACGACTGAAGGCGGCTGCACTCACAGCCCCACGAGGTCCCGAGCGGCTGGTGGAGCACATCCTCGCCGAACTCGTCGGGCTCGAGGAGCGCCGCGACGACATCGCGATCCTCGCTGTGCGCGTCCTCGCCGCCGCGTCCCAGCCGTTGCACCTGAGATTGCCGAGCACCCTCGACTCACTCGGCATCGTGCGGGAGGCGTTGCGGGGCTGGCTCGAGCAGACACCGACGAGTCAAGCGGACGCTCAGGGAATCGTCCTCGCCACGTGGGAGGCGTGCGCAAATGCAGTCGAGCACGCTTTGGATCCCGTCGAGGGCTTCTTCAGCGTCGACGCGGTACTCGATGACGACGCGATCCGGGTCACCGTCATCGACTCCGGCCTTTGGAACGCGGAGACCGAGCGCTCGGATCGAGGGCTCGGACTACGGCTCATGCACTCCCTCATGTCCTCGGTCGACATCGAGACGGGCAAGGGAGGCACGCGGATCAAGCTCGAGAAAGAGATCGCTGGAGCGTCCGAGCTCAGGTGAGGAACATGATGAGCAGGACGATCAGGATCAGAACTACGAGGGTTCCCGCTCCGATGTACATGGGCACCTCCTTTCCAACCCTCGCCTGATGCCCACTCCCGCGAGCGCCAAACCTGAGGTTCGGGTTAGCGGCGGCGTGCGCCGGGTATTGACCTCGCGAAGCCAGAGGAGGTCGGCATGCCGCCACGTGGAGTGAAAAAGGGAACGAAACGTGCTCGCCAGTACGAGCACATCAAGAAGTCGGCACGCAGCCAGGGAGCATCGGAAAGCCGCGCCAAGGAGATCGCAGCCCGGACCGTGCAGAAGGAACGTGCGCGACACGGCGAAGCGCGGGAGTCGTCACGGCTCTCACGTGAGGACATCTCGTCGGGTCGCCGCGGCGGGATCCGGAGCCATCGACGCGGCCCTCGTGGGCGCACGAAAGCGCAGTTGTACGAAGAGGCGCGTGACCGCAACATCCGCGGCCGCTCGAAGATGACGAAGGCCGAGCTCGAGCGGGCACTCGGATCGCGGTCGTGACAGAGGGGTCATCCCGCTGAGCGGCGTCGGGCTGAGGGCCGGAAGCGCCAGCAAAAGCTGTGGGGGCCCGGCGGCCGCAAGGGCGATCGGACTCGCGACGCGGTGATTCGAGACGTGGTGAAGGTCGCCCGTGTAGTGGGCTGCCGAGAAGGCGCATGAGTCGTGTGATGGATTCAGACGTCGACGCCCTTCTCATCGCGTATCACCGCGACGGCGACCCCGACGCTCGCGAGCGCCTCCTCCTCGAGCTGATGCCGCTCGTACGGGCGCTCGCGTCGCGCTATGCGGGGCGCGGCGAGCCCCTCGAGGACCTCGTGCAAGTCGGCGCTCTCGGTTTGATCAAGGCCGTCGACCGCTTCGACGTCGAACGAGGGGTCGAGTTCTCGAGCTACGCGGTGCCGACGATCGTCGGCGAGATCAGACGCCACTTCCGGGACAAGGCGTGGGCCCTGCACGTCCCCCGTCGCCTCAAGGAGTTGAGCGTTCGCCTCTCCCGCGTGCTCGACCAGCTGACGACCGAGCTCGGTCGGTCGCCGACGATCGCGGAGCTCGCGGAGGCGACGGGCGTCGAGGAGGAGGAAGTGATCGACGCGCTCGAGTCCGCACACGCGTATTCGACTCGGTCGCTGCAGGCGCCGTTCGACGAGGAGGGCGACGACAACCTGTTCGACCGGCTCGGCGACGACGAGCCGGGCTACGTGGAGGTGGAGGACGGGTCGCTCGTCGATGCGGGTCTCGACGCGCTCAACGAGCGCGAGCGGCGGATCGTCGAGCTTCGCTTCTTCGCGGAGATGACTCAGTCCCAGATCGCCGCGGAGCTCGGAATCTCGCAGATGCACGTCTCGCGGCTGCTGCGACGCGCGCTCGGGATCATGCGAGGGAGGATCGAGGAGCTCATGGGAGACGGGAATGAATGAAGCTGTCGTGCGGCTGACGTTTCCCGCGAAGGCGGACTATCTGCTCCTCGCCCGCCTCGCGCTCGCGGGTGTCGCGCGCGTCGTCCCGCTCGAGCCCGAGGTTCTCGCGGATCTGAAGCTCGCGGTGACGGAGGCCTGTGGAAACGCCGTGCGCCACGCGTATGACGGCGGCGACGGACCGGTGACCGTCGCGTTCGTCGCGAGCCCGGGCCGGCTCGAGATGACCGTCGAGGACCAAGGCTCGGGGCTCGAGGTCGAGGACATCGCCGAGACGGTCGACGATCTCTCCGAAGGAGCTCCGCAGGAGGGCGGCATGGGGATGGCGATCATCAAGACGATCGTCGACGAGCTCGAGATCGAGGAGGGTCAGGACGGGCGCGGGACCGTGGTTCGCATGACGAAGTACCTACGGACTGACTGACCTCAGCCTGCGTTCCCTCCGCCTACGGCTCGAGGTCGACGAGGGCGTCCGCCCGGGAGGCCGAGATGGGGAGGACGCGGTCGAGCGTCGTGATCTCGAAGATACGTCGGGCCGTCGTCTCGGGGAGCACGACGCGGGCCCGGCCCCCGCTTTCGCCGAGCTCGTTTACGATACGGACGAGCAGACCGAGTGCCGTCGAGTCCATGAAGGAGACGCGCCGTAAATCGACGACGAGCCGGCCGTGTTCCCGAACGCCGTCCGCGTCGAACGCCTCGGTCAGCTCGGGAGCCGCGTAGGCGTCGAGCTCTCCCCGCGCGCTCACGACCACGGCGCCGTGCTCTCGTGCGATCCGGATCTCGTGCACGTCTCACAGGGAAGCAGGTCCCCGGCGGAGCGTCGATGCTCGCCGCCGCTACTTAGGACGGCTTCCCCGCTCGTCATCAGGTTCGCTGGCCTTGACGTCAGGCGGGGAAGCCGATCGCGACGGGCGCCGGTCCCGTCACGCCTAGTCCTCTTTGATGACGGTCGTCTGGGGGCTGCTACCCCCGCCGCCGCCGTCACCACGGGCGGCACCGAAGCCGCCCCAACTCGACCAGAAGACGAGCGAGGTCAGCAGACCGATGATCCCGACGATCACCAGGATGACGCCCATCACCTGAACGTCGACACCCGATACCTCCGCCGACACCGCCCAGGCGAGAACGGCCCCGATGGCGATCAGCAAGATGCTGAGACTAATGCCCATTGATCCCCCTTTCTCGTGGAGGGCGCCGCTTCGGTACCCGCGCGGGAGAGGGACGAAACATGGCCGCGCCGCTAGGAGGGGTCGCTCAGAGCGTCCTCGTACGAGGCCCGAACCCTGGTGACCTCGTCCAGGCCGACGATCGTCAGAGTGCGGGCGACGGGGGCCGTCGGCTCCAGCACGATCCCGAAGCGCTTGTCCTCCTCCTCGAAACGGCGCGCGATACGGAAGAGCACGTGCAACGCGGCACTGTCGAGAAACGAGACTCCGTTGAGATCGAGGACCAGGTCGGAACCGTGGCCCGAAGCTTCTTCCAGCCGCCGCTCGAGCTCGGGCGCAGTCGTGAGGTCGAGCTCCCCCGCAAGCTCGACGAGGGCCACCCCGTTGCGTTCGGTTGTGCGTAGCTCGAGCTCGTACGAGGTCAACGGCTGGAGCATACGGCGGTCGGCGCGTGCAAGGTAGGCCCATTCACGCCTGCAACACGTTTATCCGGCTCGTCCCGCGGGCATGCTGGAAGCC
>JBKPDR010000036.1:0-15670 GCA_046727975.1 Actinomycetota bacterium
ATCAGAGTAGGCCGTCCCTGTTCGCGATGTCGTGCCGGGCGCGGCAGAAGAGGGGACATCCTCCCTCCGCCGGCAGGGTCCGGGCCGGACCTCCGCAGCGCCAACGCGCCCGGCTCTCTGAGCATAGGAGGTGGAAGCACACTCCTCAATCGACGACGAAGCCTCGATGACGTTCACAAGACCTTCGCCTCGAGACGACTCGTGCCGATCATCGCGGTTCCCATGCCGCCGGTCGACTCCTCATTGCACCCTCATGGGTGTTGCGCCCTAGAGAGAGGTCGAGCCCCTTAGAGGAGCGATCAACGGGAAGGGGGCTACCCATGAAAGTCAGATCGAGCGGTCGCGTGCTCATAGCGGGGCTCGTGCTCGTCGTCGGAGCGGCGGCGGGAGGGATCGCCTATGCCGACATTCCAGACTCGGCAGGCGTCCTTCATGGCTGCTACAGCCCGAACGGGGCAAAGCAGAAGAATGGAACCCAGCTCAACATCGTCGACCGAGACTCGGCGTCCTGTACCAGGAATCGGGCCGAGGCGGCATGGAATCAAACAGGGCCGCCGGGTGCGGACGGAGCCGACGGCGTGAGCGTGACAAGCACGTCGCTCAGCCCCGGAGACGCGAACTGCCCCGACGGTGGCTCGCAGTTCACGGCCGCCGACAACAACGTGACGTACGCCTGCAACGGGGCGAAGGGGGATAAGGGCGACCAGGGAGACCCTGGCCCGAGCGCTGCGTATACCAACTACGGCGACGGCTTTCACAGCATTGCGGATGGCAACACGCAGACCGTCGCGAGCGCCACGGTGCCGGCCGGGAGCTACGTCCTGTCCGGGGCCGTTCAGTCCATCGGCGTCGACGATGGCGAGTTCGCGCAGTGCTTCTTTGACGTCCCGGGGACCACGGTCAATGGACGCGTTGCTGTGCTGGTGAACGATGAAGCGGAGCCGATGCTGGCGGACGTCACGATCGCCTCGAACAATTCCGTACGCCTGCGCTGCAACGCTCAGGGCGGCACGGTCGAGACGGCGGGCCAGATGATTGCCACCCAGGTCGGGACGGTGACGGCCTCGGAATAGGCAAGACGGTTCTCTCCCGAAGGCGGGCGGCTGTTGGCGCGCGTAGGAGCGTCCGCTACGTCGCCGACGCTTGAGGGGCGGAGCAGCGCTAGCGATATGGAGAGTCCTATCGCGATCTCTGCCGCGGGCGGCCACCTTGGCCTCTCGCGGTCCGGTCCGTGGCGCGGCCCCGAGCCGAGTCAGTGGCGAGTACTAGCCGACGGCTCGTAAGGCGTGCCTGAGGTCGTATTTCGCGACCTTGCGGCCGAGGACGACGCCGGCGACCCCCGAGAAGCGGTAGTGCAGCCCCGCCCACAGTCGGGCGTCGATGATCTCCTGGCGGAGGTCGTTGGGCATGTCGAAGTGCCGCACCGCGTTCAGGTTCCCGGCTGGTCCGGCGGGGTCGAACCCGTGAATATCAACTCCACTGTCTCGAGCTGTACGACGAGTATCTCCGACCGTTCGGCTTTGAATGCTGGATGATGCTGCCACTCCCGTCGCCTCCCTGGCATGAGCGCGGCTTCAGTCTTTTCCGCGGCCGCAGCGACTTCTCGAACCGCGACCGCGAGGTGCTCGACATACTCTCACCGCATCTCGTCCGCCTGACTCGGAGCGTCGAGCTGCGCCGCCAGCTTGAGGCCGCATTAGCTGCGCTCGACGGCGGCGACGTCGATCAAGGAATCGTCCTCCTCGACTCAAACGGCCACCTCGACCATGCGACGCCGCTCGCGCGGAGCCTGCTCGCCAAGTATTTCTCGGCAGCCGGCGTGTCCCTTCCTCAGACTGTCGCAGAGTGGCTCGCGCACAGCCAGGGGTCGCTGGTATGCGAGCGAGGCGCGCACCGAATCGTCGTCGACCGAATGGGCCAAAGGCTGCTCGTTCGCGAGGAGCCGGTCGAAGCCTCGAAGGTCGCAACGCTCACTCCGCGCGAGCAGCAGGTCCTCGAATGGGTGGCCGAGGGCAAGACGAATGCTGAGATCGCGCAGATCCTCGTTGCTGCGCCGGGCACCGTTCGCAAGCACCTCGAGCACATCTACGCGAAGCTCGGCGTGCACACACGCACCGCCGCGGCAGCGTGCATCCGCGCACGACTCGCCGGCCGCCGCTTAGGCAGGCCGAGACCGCCAACGCGAACGCCTCGAGGTCGGCAAGCGGGCGCAGCAGGAGGAGCGCGGAGGTAACGGGGGACTCCTACTGTCTGCGATGACGCCGATTCCTCGCGCACCTGAACTCGCAGACAGGATCGGCTCGAACAGCGCAGCCGCGAAGAAGCGCTAGTGGATCAGACGCCCCGAGAAGCTTGCTCTCGAGGCGTCCATCCGCCTACCTCGTCAGGTACGAAGAGCGCCGCCCCGCCGATTGACGACGAGACGGTAGATCACGAGCAGGATGATCGAACCGACGATTGCCGTCAGCCACGTCGAGATGTCGAAGAACTCGTCGAGTGGATCGGCGTCGAACAGGGCTCCCGCGAGGAAACCGCCGAGCAGTGCCCCCACCACGCCGATACTCGTCGTCACGATGAACCCGCCTGGGTCGTCGCCGGGCATGAGCGCCTTGGCGAGCGCGCCTGCGAGCGCACCGAGGATGATGAACGCGATGATTCCCATGCCTTCCCTTTCTACCGAGTGTGATGTGATGCGAATCGTTCCCAGCGGATGAGGAGCCGAAACTCAGCGATAGAGCTCGCGTAGCAGGCCGCGCTCAGCCGACCGCTAAGGGTGCCGATGAGAAGGGGCCAGTCAATTGCGCCCCCGCATTCCGGAAGACCGGACTCCTACGATCTCTGGTCGGGGGTGCCACTTCAAGTGCAATTGCTTGCCGCCCGCGTCCTCGAGCTGGTCGAGCAGACCGAGCTCGTGAACGGGCGAGCGGCTTTGGCGTCACGCAGCCCATCGCGCGGGCGCCAGAGGACCAGGAGGGCGTACGGCTGGTGTTAACGCTGCCGCGGTCCTTCGGACGGCTTCGAGATCTCCTCGACCATCTCGCCGCTCGACTTCTCTCTGGCCTCGAGCGCGACGTCGGCTTGCGCGACCACGCCTACGAGCCGACTCTCGTCGTCCACTACCGGCAGGCGTCGGACCTGGTAGCTGGCCATCAACTTCATGGCATCCGAAAGGTTGTCGTCGGGACTCACGGTGACCACATCTCGCGTCCAAACCTCGCGCACCGGCATCCCTCGCGGATCCTTCCCTTTTGCGATCGCGCGAACCACTATGTCTCGGTCAGTGATCATGCCGGTGAGTTGGTCGCCTTCGAGAACCGGAATGGCTCCGATGTCCTCTCTCTCCATCACTTCGGCCGCCTCGCTGATTGGGGTCTCGGGCGAGACGCAGTAGGGTCGAGCGCTCATAACGTCACTTACTTTTGTACTCATGTCACCTCCTAATGGCGGCCTCTCTGCGGCCCGTTTACAACAGCCAAATGAGCAAAAGGATGATGAGAATCGCCGCGAGTAGACCGCCACCGATATACACGTTCTTGCTCCCTTCGACTGGCTCGTAGATGCCCCGGTCGAGCGCGGGCAAAACATGTGGTGGAGTGAGCGAGGCTGGGCTCAGCTCGGTTCGCAGGTCCGCTCCAGGTCCTCGAGGAGGTCCGTAGAGCGAGCGGCCGTCACTGCAAATCTGACACCCGCTGGAGCTGTACTCCCGGCGGGCGTCGGCACCAGGCACGACTAGCACGAACGAGGGGACACAAAAGGCCGAGGAGCGTCTTCCGTTCAGTTTCGACGTTTGTCTCGAGGGACGCGAGGGAAATGTCCGCACTACGCTCCGCTAGAGAAAGCACATCATGAGCAGGTCTCGGTTCTCGCCCGACTACCTTTCGCGCCTCGCCGGGACCGAACGGTCAACGAGGTCCACTTCGAGCCATGGCTCAGGGCGTTGAGTCTAGGCCAGACGAGGGGAAAAGCGCCCGCACGGACGTCGAGCGAGGGCCGCGCATCGCCCTGCACACGCTCGTAGCCGGTGTCGTCGTCGTCGCAGTGCTCGCCACGGCGCTCGCGGTGTGGACGGCACGCTCGATAGTACTCCTCCTGTTTCTCTCGTACACTCTCGCCGCGGCTATCAAGCCTGGCGTCGAGAACCTGGCGCGCCGCGGTATTCCCCGCGCGCTTGCCATCGCAGCCCATTTCGCAGTGCTTGCGGCGTTTCTTGGCTTGCTGCTATGGCTGTTCATCCCGATCGCGCTCGAGCAGACGGAGCAGGCGCTGCGAGACGTGCCTCAGGAGTCGGACGGAACGTTCGCGTCGGTCAGACGGCAGGCTTTCGAAGGCCTCGAGAGCGAGCTCCGCGGCCTGTCCAGTCCCGGCACGGCCGTTTCCGGGATGGTCGAGACCCTGTCAGTTCTCGCCGGAATCGCCTTCACGCTTGCGACCACTGTGTACTGGCTTGTCGAGCGCGATCGGCTGGTTGCTCTCGTTCTCGCGCTCGTCCCGCGTGCGAAGCGGGAGGCCGTCCGCGACACCTGGCTCCTCATCGACCTGAAGCTCGGCGCGGTCATCCGCACGAAGTTGCTCCTCGTCCTGATCACGGGAAGCGCTCTCTCGCTCGCCTTCTGGATCATCGGAGTGCCGTACTTCCTACTCGTCGGCGCGTTTGCTGGCATCGTCGAAGTGCTGCCAGTGATCGGACCGTTGATTGCCGGCCTGACCGCGGTGGCGGCAGGCCTCAGCGTCTCCTGGAAGGTCGCCCTCGCTGCCGCACTCGTCGTGTACGGGTTGCGAGTCGTTCAGGACTACGTGATCAATCCGCACTTCTTCGGCCATGCAGCTCAGCTGCCGCCGCTCGTCGTGCTCATCGCAGTCTCCGCGATCGCGCTCCTCCTCGGGCCCCTCTGGGTCCCGCTGGCGATCCCCCTCACGGCGGTCTTCTCGACGCTGCTCGACGTGCTCGTCTGGAAGCAGGATCCATCCGAGAAACGGATACCGACGGCGCTCATGCGGACGGAAGACACCCTCGCCAGTCGCCGACGCCGGCACTGGCGCCGCCTCGGCCGCTTCGCAGGGAGGGCTGACAATGCCTGACGCCCCACGGAACGCGATCGTGCCGGGCGAGGTCGCGCGTCGCGCCCTCGTCGTCTCGCTGGTGGGGCTTGCGCTCTTTGTTCTCGTTCTCGCGCTCTGGAAGATCAGATTGATCATCATCCTGCTCTTCTTCGCGATCGTCGTCGCGTCTGCGATGCGACCAGGTGTCGACGCCCTGCACCGACGCGGACTTCCCCGCTCGGCCGGCGTGGCCGTGCACTACGTCGCGCTGGCGGGGCTGATCGCCTTGCTGCTCGCCTTCGCAGTTCCCCGAGCCCTCACGGAGGTCGAGCAGGCAATCTCCGACCTTCCCAAGACGCAGAGCGAACTGCGTCAGGAGGCGACCGAGTCGCAGGGAATCAAACATGATCTCCTGCTCGGCCTCGAACGGCGGCTGGAGGCGCTTCCTTCCCGTGAAAAGCTCGTCGAACCGGGCGTGGAAGTGAGCCGCCACGCGATCGAGATCGTCGTCGGGATCTTCTTCGTGTTCGCGAGCGCCGCGTACTGGATCTTCGAGCGTGAGCGGCTGGAGCGGGTAGTGCTCTCCTTCATCCCCCGCCGGAAACACAAGATCGTAAGCGACAGCTGGGCGCTAATCGATCTCAAGCTCGGAGCCTTCGTCCGCGGTCAGCTCCTCCTCGTCGTCCTCGTCGGCGCCGTGCTCTCACTCCTCTTCTGGGTCATCGGGGAGCCGTACTGGCTTCTCGTCGGCGTCTTCGCCGGCATCGTCGAGATCGTTCCGGTCGTCGGCCCACTCGCCGCCGGTGCGCTCGCGGTCGCCGTGGGTCTTACGGCGTCGCCGACGACCGCCCTCTACGCGGGCCTCGCAGTCCTGATCGTGCGACTTCTGGAGGACTATCTGGTGATGCCGCGAGTCCTCGGCGATGCGGTGGGTCTCTCACCCCTCATCGTCCTCGTCGCCGTCTTTGCCGCGGGTGTCGTCCTCGGTGGCCTCGCCGCGTTGCTCGCGATACCACTTGCTGCTTTGCTCGCGACCTTGCTCGACGTGCTCGTCCTCGAGAAGGATCCGGCGAACGAGAACGTTCCCTACGTCATTTTCCCCACGACCGACAGCGAGGGCTAGCAACGGCCGACACGCCGTCGGGTCCGGCCGCATGAAACCTAACGCGCTCTTGAGTCCCGGGCCCCCCATTGACGACCCCGGAGCACTTGAGCGGACTCGCAACGGGCAGCGGAGGAGCCCTCACACGGTTCGAGTCCGTTTCACGCCTTGAATCAATAGCCCCTCTTCACGCGGGACGTGCCTACCAAACGATGGTGCATCCGAACGGGTGGGTACGGCGCACACCCACGGGACGACCGGCGACGATGTCGTCGACCGCCTTCTCGAGATCCTTGCTCGTGATCCTGTCGCCCATGCGCGAGTCATCAATGCGGCCGCTGTACACGACTCGCATCTCACCGTCGAGGATGAATGCGTGTGGGGTACAGGTGGCCCCCAACTCTTTGGCCACCGCGCCCTCCTCGTCCTTTAGGTAGGGGAAGTTGAACTTGCGCGCCGCGGCGCGCTTGACCATTTCGGGCAACGTGTCCGGCGGCGAGAGATGGGGGTTGTTGGCGTTGAGGGCGACGACTCGAATGCCGTCACCCTCATGAGCACTCGCGAGGGCCATCACACGGTCCTCATAGGCGCGGGAGGTCGGGCAGCCGTTGCCTGTGAAGATCACAGCTGTGGCACGTGCCCCGGCAAGTTCAGAAAGCGTGTGGCGCTGTCCATCGGTGCCCGGAAGACTCAGCGTCCAAGCATCCGAAAGCGAGTGTGCCAGCGGCGCGGGTCGTGTTCGTGACGCCATCAGAACCTCTCGGGGAACTGCCTGATCAGTCCGTCACTTAGAACGTCGGCAAGGGTGAGGATCTCCGTGTAGATCTGGTCGAAGGCCTCGACATCGTCGTGGTGACTCTTCGCCAGCCGCGCGACGACCTCGCTTCGGGTCAGGTTCAGGTGCTGCATTAGAAGGTCGTGAACATCCGGCTGGGGCCAATTCGGGTTGGCCGAGCTCAGCAAGCCCGCGAGCTCCTCAGCGTTGCGGTCCCACTTGTCATTGGAATCCTCGAACCGCGAGTCATCGCCCTTCTTGGCTGCATCGATGATGTCGACGGCGATCATGATGTGCTGTCTCAGCAGGGCGGTCAGGGCCTCTCCGGCAGCCTCACCATAGAAGGGGACAACGGCGCTCCCGATGTCGTCCTGGTTTCTGAGCAAGCGGCCCGCCGCCTGCTCCGCGTCCGGGCGGTCGGCCACCGCAGCGACGAGGTATTCACGCGTCCAGACCACGTGATCCGACCAGAGGCGGCGCATGGCGAGTCGCAGCGAGAGCGCGTTCTCACTGGTTCCGTTGGTAGTGCCCATGCGATCGGCGAACTGCTTGGCCAGCCCGTCGCTCAAGACATCGGAAACAGTCAGGATCTCCGTGTAGATCTGGTCAAAGGCCTCAACGTCGTCGTCGTATTTCTCCTGCAGCCGGGCGACGACCTCGTTCTTCGTGAGCGCCAGGTGCTGGCCGAGCAGATCGACGAGATCGGCCTTCGGCCAGTTGGGATTTGCGCCCGAGAGGAGATCGGCGATCTCTTCGGCATTGCTCGTCCACCTCGCATCTTCCCGCTTGAACTCTTCATCGCGTCCTGCACTCGCCGCGGCGATCAGGATGTGCTCCTTGAGCAAGTGGGTGAGGTCCTTGCCGGCGTCCGTGCCGTAGAAGGAGACGATGGCGTTGCCGATGTCCTCCTGGTTCCTCAGGAGTCGAACCGCGGCCGCGTCACCATCGCTGAGCGGGGTGATGACGCCGCCAATCGCCGTGCCTACGCCTCAACGAGGCCCCTCGACACCTTGGTCAGTCGCTCGCTCAGGGGAGCGCCGGCGACTGCGGCAACGACGTACTCACGCGTCCAGATCACATGGTCTGACCAGAGCCGGCGCAGCGCCAAGCGCAGCGAAAGCTCCGCCTGACCGACTCTGCTGCCCGGTGTGCCTGTCATTCCCGGCCTCCTGCTCGCACGAGTTCTCCTCGCATCCCTACGTGGCTCGCCCATGCGTCGGTTCTGACTGCCCCGCACGCCGCTCGACGGCTCGTGCCTTCCGGGTTCGGTCCGCAGCCGCCGACCGTCACCTGCTCTTGAGGAACTGGACCAGATCGCTCTTCTGTCGCCCGCTCAAGCCGAGCTTGAAGCAGCTGTCGTAGTGGTTCACGACCGCCAGCAAACTCGGAAAGCGGCCGTCGTGCCAGAAGCCGCGCTTAGACTTCGCGAAGAGGCCCCGAAGCGGCGTCGTTCGATACCCGCCGGTCGGCGAGCGGCTGGCCTGGAAGGCGTCGGTGCAGATCTCCGAGGGGCTGTGCAGGTTCCAGCCCGGCTCGCTGAACGTCGGCGGGATGTGGCAGTTGGCGCACTGTGCCCCCTGGCCGTTGAAGATCGCTTCGCCACGTCTTGCCGCTGCCGGATCGAAGCTCCGCTCAGGCGGTCTCGGCGCCCTCAAGCCGAGCTGATAGACGTGGAGCGCGCCGAGCTTGGCGCTGATCTTGTCCACCGGGTCGCGTTTGTGTCCAAGGCGCGCTCTCGCCGCCACCGGGAACCTCTGGCGATCGTCGAGGCGCGAGTCCTCGAACCGCCCGAGCCCGTGCATCTCGAGGTTCGAGACGAAGGCATTCCAGTAGGTGACCGTGCCCCAGCCGGTGTAGGTCGCAAGGTTGACTCCGGCCAGACCGAAGGCGGCGGGAATGCGCGTAGCCGCGGAACGTCCGTTCGGCTGGAAGCCCTTGCCATCTAGGATCAGCTCGGCGTCGAACTTGCCCGGACCCCAGCCGAGCAGAACCTTCTTCACGGTCGCCTCGTCCACGCGGAGAAGGTCGGTGAACGGCTTCAAACTGGGCGCCAGCGTCACGATCTTGCCGACGTCCAGGTCTTGGTTGGGCCAGCCGTCGAGGCGCCGACCGATGCCGGGCGCGAACGAGTCGTCGACAGTCGAGTGGCAGGCGCCGCAGGTGATGCCCATCGAGTTCAGCCTTCCGCTCGCGTCGAAGAATCCGCGCACGCCGACGACGGCGTTCAGCTTGAGCAAGTCGATGGTCACCTTCGGGTCGTCCAGGTTGACGTTGCCGCTCTTGATCGCCGCTGCGACCTTCTTCGGGATCGCCGTCGCATCGACCTTGAGGCCCAGAGCGAGCGCCGCTTTCGGACTCAGACCCGGACCGACGCCACCGTTCTTGGCGCCCGCGACGGCCTGGTGAAGGCGTAGCTGACCGCCCCAAAATGCCTCGTCCCCGAACGTGTCGAAGCGGAAGATCTGCCGTCCCGGCGTGAAGAGAGTGCTTCTCTGTTTGGCGCTGGCAGCCTCGGCGCTACCGGAGCTCACCGAGACAGTGCCCAACGTTCCGAGCGCGATCACCACTGCGAGGTAGAGGATGCTCCCTACTGCGACGAGGGTGCCGACCCAGCCCAGACCCCTCTTCAGCAACGCGAGCACATTGCCTCCTTCGAGCGTGTGAGGCCCGACACGTGTCCTCCTGTGCGTTGGCTCGACGCTACTGCTCGAGGAAGCTCGCGTCTGTGACAGTTCTCACAACCGCTAGCGTTCAACGCTATGCCGCTCGACCGCCTGGCGGCGGCTGGCGATCCCCAGCTTCGCCGGATCCTTCTCTACGCGCGCGGCCGACGCGATGCTTTCACCGCCGACGATGCGGCCTCGGCCCTCCGTGTTCACCGAAATGTCGCGCGCAGCCGACTCGACCGATTGGCGGAATCCGGATTCCTCTCGGTCTCGCTCGAGCGCCCCGAAGGCCGGCGCGGACCTGGCGCCGGACGACCGGCCAAGGTCTATCACGTCGCGCCTGAACTCGACGCGGTCGAGTTCCCCGATCGGCGACTCGCGGACGTGATCGGCTTCCTGGTCGGGAAGCTTCCCGCTCGCGGGAGGGAAAAGGCACTCCGTGAAGCTGGCGAGGAATTTGGCCGTAGCCTCGGCGCTGCGACGGGATTGAAGGCATCAGCCAACGTTCGCACGGGGCTCGAGCGGGTGTGTGATGGCCTCGGATCACTGGGTTTTCCGGTCTCGCTGCAGTCGCTCGAAGACGACAAGGCCATCCTCGCGACTCCCACCTGCCCGCTCCGACCTCTCGTCGTCAAGCATCCAGACGCCGGAGCGATTGATCGAGGCATGTGGGCAGGACTCGTCGAGGGCGGCGTGCGTGGCGTGCGCGCCGAGCGCGTCAGATGCGAGACTCCCCAGTGCCTCTCCAAGCAGGTGCCTTGCTCGATCGTCCTCGCGCTCGGTCAGGATAGGAAGGCATCGGGTATCGCGGCGAGCTGAAGCGTGTTGCGCTCGTGCCGGACGAGACCGTCACGAGCGAGCTGCGATAGGGCTCGAGTCACCGTCTCACGCGACGATCCGACCATGTCCGCCAACAGCTCGTGCGTGAGCGGCAGGTGGAGCGAAATACCGCTCGTACCGACCTTTCCGTACACCTGCGCAAGCTGAAAGAGCTTGAGCCGTACGCGATCAACGTGGCGGAGGCTCGCGAACTGGCTAAGGCTCTCCTGACAATCGCGCAAGCCGCCGGCAAGCCCATCGAGGATGAGCGCCGCGACGGCCGGAATCTTCAGCAGGTCCCGTCGCGCAGCGGCCGTGACTACGGTCATGCGCAGAGCCGTGAGCCCTGCAAGTCGCTGGTCGGGTGCGGGAGCGAGCAGGAGGTACCCCGGACCGGCTAATGCCACAACCATCCGGCGCCGACCGGCGCCGAGAGCAGAAACGAACGCAATTCCCTCCTCGACTAGGAGCAGGGAAGCGGACGCGACGCGACTCGCCCCGAGCGTCGATCCGGCAGACAGCGAGAGAACTGTGCATGCTGCGAGCGCGGCGTCGACTCGCTCTCTCTCATGATCCGGGACAGCGTTCAGCAGCCAACTCAACTCTCTAAAAACTATCAGTCAGTGTTTAGAATTGTGGCGAGCAGGCAAATCGGAACGAGCAGGCAAATCGAATCGCGCGCGCTCGTCGTACGCGCGCCTCGGCGAGCAACCCAGGAAGTGAGCGCATGAAAGCTCGGATCAAGGCTAAGCAGGAAGTTGCGAAGGGGACGCTTCTCGTCACCTTCGACCTTCTCGGTCGGGAGGTGGACTTCAAGGCGGGGCAGTACTTCTTCGTCACCCTCCCTGACGTCGGCCACAACGACGAGCGCGGACTGCGGCGGCACATCACCGTGGTCACCTCCCCAAACGAGAAGGACGTCCTCGGATTTGCCACGAGGATGAGAGACAGCGCGTTCAAGCGAACGCTCGGCGAGCTACCCCCAGGCAGCGAGGTTGAGGTCGAGGAACCGAAGGGAGATTTCGGCCTCCCGGACGAAACGTCTCGGCCGCTCGTGTTCGTCGCCGGCGGGATCGGAATAACCGTCTTTCGGAGCATGCTCCGGTACATCCACGACGAGCAGCTCCCCTACCAGGTGACGCTCATCTACTCGAACCGGGACCGCGAGTCGACGGCGTTCCTCGATGAACTACGCGCGCTCGAGCAGGAACTTCCCGACTTCCGGCTCATCCTCACGATGACCCAGGATCCCGGCTGGGACGGCGAGACACGGAAGGTCGATGCCCAGTTCGTCAAGAACCACCTGGGAGAGGTCCTCAACCAGTACACGTTCCTCGTCGCCGGCCCTCCAGCGATGGCGGAATCGGTGAAAAAGGCGCTCGCGGAAGCAGGCGTGGATGAAGCGAACGTGACGGCCGAGGAGTACAGCGGCTACTAGGCTCGCCGTTCGAACGCGGCAGCCGTTTTCTCATTCTTGGTGTCCTCGGCCACGACTCAATTGAGCCTGTGCCACTCATGCGGCTTCGCGCGAGAAGTGACGGAACGTCGCGGCCAGCTCTATTTGCTCTGCCGAAACACGATGATCGAGGCGAAGTATCCTCGCCAAGCTGTCGTTTCCTGCCCGGGTTATGCGGCGCGGCGGACCGGCTGAGCAGAGAGGTACTCCTGTCACCGACGTTGAAAGTGTCGAGAGGTTGATTGCGCTCGCTGTGGCGGCAGCTCGATGTACGGCAATCCCGGATCGTCGACGAGCTCGGGGTGGATCAGGAAGGCGAGTTGCGCGACGCCGTCGGCGACGCGCGGCGCTGGGCGAGCATAGTAAGCGTTCGAGTCGACGGCGACCGCGCGGCAGCCCAGCGGAGGCAGCGCCGCCTCTCGCGCCGCCCGCTCGTGGTCGAATCCACAGGGGGCGACGACGACGAGCTCCGGGCCCTCCTTGCGGACGGCATCCCACGACGTCGGATACGAGGGAGCGCCTGTCTTTCCGAGAACCTCACGTCCACCGGCCAGGGCGACCATCTCCGGGAGCCAGTGCCCGGCAGCGTAGGGCGGGTCGAGCCACTCGGCAACAAAGACGGGTCGCGGCGACGCGTCTGCCACCCGCGCCTGCACCGAGCCGATTGTCGCCTCCATGTCCGCAACGACGCCGCGGCCACGCTCCGGCACGCCCAAGAACTCGGCAAGCCAGACGATGCGCGTCTTAATCTCCGCCAGGCTTATGCGCATCGAGGGCGACGACCTCGACGTCGGCCGCGCAGAGCTCGTCGACGGCGTCGGCGGAGACGGCGCAGACCGCGCAGAGGTCCTGGGTCAGGATCAGGTCCGGCTCCAGCTCTTCGAGAAGGTCGCACTCGATCGCGTAGAGCGGGCGGCCGTCGCTGATGGCCTCGCGCACGGCTTGCTCGACCTCGAAGCTCGACATCTGCGCCGTATCGACGCGCGAGGCCGTCACGACCGGCAGACTCCGGACTTCGGGCGGCCAGTCGCACTCCTCGGAGACGCCGACGAGGCAGCCGCCGAGGCCGAGGTCGGCGACGATCTCCGTCGCGCTAGGAAGCAGCGAGCAAATCCGCATCCTTCACCTCATGTGTTTGGCGGCGAGGGCGTTGCGCTGAGCGATCCGCCGCGCGAGCCCTGCTGCCCACCAGTCTGCGTATGGCATTCCCGAGATATGCCCGGCCCGCCCGAGGGCCTCGAGGTCGATCGGCGCTCGCCGCAGCTCGACGGCGATTTCCGCTTCCGCCTCGACCAGCGCGTACTCTGCGAAGCGCGGCAGGCACAGCTCCCCCGGGACTGAACTCGCGTCAATGCTCTCAGGAAGCGGCAGCCCGACGCTGCCGGGATTGACAAGCAGGCTCCCGCCCAGCCGGCGCGCGAGTTGCAGGTGGGTGTGGCCACCCGCGAGGACCTCGGCCGCCGCGCCGGCGAGGAGGCGCGAGACTTCTTCGTCCGGCGTGGCCGCGAGCAGGCGGTCGCTGGTGGCGCGCGGCGAGCCGTGGAAGCCGAGGAGGCGCCGAGACGCGCCAAGATCGAACTCGATCGTCGGCACGAAGCTCTCGAGATAGGCGACGTCGGCGTCCCCGAGCAGCGCGCGCGTCCACTCGACGATCGCCCGCACCCGACGACCGTCCTCGTCCTCCGCAACCGGCGGCCGCCCGAGCAGCCACTCGTCCGCGTTGCCGCACACGACGTCGCAACCGAGCGTCCGCAGTCGCTCGAGCGCCTCACGCGGTTGCGGCCCGCCGGCCGCGACATCGCCTAGGCAGACGATCTCGTCTACACGTCGGCGACCGATGTCTCCGAGCACCGCCTCGAGGGCGACGGCGTTGCCGTGGATGTCGGAGATAAGGGCGACCCGCTTCATGCCGGCGTCAGATCGCAGAAGACGAAGCCTTCGCGCTCGACGATCTCGCCGGTATCGCAGGCGATCGGCTCGGCGAAGATGGGGCCGGCGCGGACGAAGGTGTGGAACTCGCCGTTCTCGCCGCAGGGATCGACACCCGCAGGCAGCTCGGCGAGCATTCGCTCGTCATAGGGTCGTCCGGCGAAAGCGGGGTCGAGCGTACGCGGATCGAGACAGACGACGATCGCGGCGAAGCCGGCCGCGATGAACTCCCGCGAAAGCTCGCCGGTATCACGTCCCCAGAGCGGGAAGAGTCCGCGCTTGCCGCCCGCGGCGAGGCGCTCCTCGCGGTAGGCGCGGACATCCTGCAGGTAGAGATCGCCGAAGGCGACCGCGTCGACGCCGGAGAGGGGCGTCGAGGCGAATGCCTGAGCCATACGCGCCTCGTAGACGTCGTCGACGCAGCTGGGCGGGATGACGACTTCGACGAGCGGCAGGCCGAGCGCGTCCACCTGCCGTGCGAGGAGCTCGCGGCGAACGCCGTGCATGCTGATCCGCTCGTAGCCTTCGGTGACCGTCGTGATCAACGCCTCAGGCTCCCTCCCCTGCCGGCGGAGTGTCCAGAGCGTGAGCGCCGAGTCCTTGCCGCCGCTCCAGGAGAGTGCGAACGGGATTCCCGGCGGCGACTCGGGCCGTGTGCCCTTCAGGCCCGAGGGCCGCGAGCGTCGGGACGGCTGGCTCGTCTGTTCGGACATGAGACCTCCGTATCTACGGAGGGAGGAGGCCCGGCGGCTGCCGCCCGAACCGCCCTTCCTCCGAGGGCTGGCGTTCGCTCGGCGCAGCGCGGTCGACCTGGCTCGTCCCCGATGGGGCGTCACAGTTGCGGGACAGCGCCGGATTCCACCGGACTTCGCCGCTGCTACACCGGCCGGGGAATATGTGCCCGGCGAAGCGGAGCATAGGCGAACCGCCCCGATGCCGGTATCCGACGAGGGGTTACGTCGTCAGCCGCCCGAAGTGGAACCTGACTGCGACGACTCTCCGGCACCCTCCGCCCCCATCGCGCGGCGCTCGTCATCCGTAGCGATGATCGTTGAGAAGGCCAGAAGGTGCGCGAGGCGAAGGCGATCACGGCGTGAGCACCACGGCGACTCGCGTCTACTCGCTCGAGTCCGGCCTTCTCACGAGGCGAAGGCGGCGGGACGTTCGTCTTCCGGTCAAGTTCACACCTTCGAAGGGCAGGGCCACCCGCGCTCCCGTCGCCTCGTCCTCGAGGTAGATCATTCGCGGCGTGACTCCCTCAGGGTCGAACCCGAGGAGCACGTACCGCCTCCCGTCGTGTATGAGCTTGTCCCCGATCTGCATGCCGCATTCACACCCTGCGGCTCGGGTGACAATCGATGTAACGGGTCGGTGGTGTTATGCCGGTAGGGGCGGCTCCGCCGCCAGCGCCGCCCCTTTCCGGTCGATTCCCCTCTTCGGAGAAGCCTTCTCGATCGTTACGCGGCCGCGTCGTGCGCGACGACACGTAGCGCCGTCAGTGCCGGAGTCGCTTCCTCCGCGAGGTCCGCCTTGCACGCTTTCGCCTGAACGAGCACGCGGTCGCCGGACTCGAGCTCCTCGAGCGTCTTTTTGCCCTGGCGACG
This sequence comes from Actinomycetota bacterium, assembly GCA_046727975.1. Classification (GTDB taxonomy): domain Bacteria; phylum Actinomycetota; class Thermoleophilia; order Gaiellales; family Gaiellaceae; genus GMQP-bins7. The sequence goes on from JBKPDR010000036.1 coordinate 15,392, forward strand.
TACCTTCGTCTTCTCGTCCGTGCCGACCTCGTGCGTCGCCCCCACGTAGGCACGCCCCCAGCGATTCGCTCTGGTCACGTCGACGCTCAGCGAGGTGGTGGGCTCGGCGGTGAGCGTGCCCTTCAGAACGACCGTCACCTTCGGCTTGCACCCCTCACCCGTGGCCAGCGGCTTGCCCTTTCCGGGAGGAGGGGCCGCGACCCCAGCCGAAACGCCAACGCTCGCCGCGAGCAGCCCTGCGAGCAGCAACCTCAGTTTCATCATCGTCTCCTGTGTCCG
>JBKPDR010000037.1:0-15435 GCA_046727975.1 Actinomycetota bacterium
ACGGACGCGACGTTCGAGCGCCTGTGCGAGACGTTCCAGCTCGAGCCGTTCGAGATGTTCGTGCGTGCGGTGCTCCCGTGTGAGGAGGTCCGTGCTGTGTATCGGAGCGCCACGAACCCGGACCTCCTCCTCGTGGACAAGGCAAACGGAGGCAAGGCAGATGCGATGAATGCGGGCTTCAACGCCGCCCGCTACCGCTACGTCTGCGGGGTCGACGCGGACATGGTCTTCGAACGGGACGCGCTCCTGAAGGGCATGCGCCTCGTGAACCAGGACCCGGGCCGCATCGTGGGGGTGGCCAGCCAACTCGCGATCGCACTCGACCCGGAACGCACCATGGCCGCGCCCCGCGGCCGGCGTCCGATCGAGCGCCGGCCCTTCTTCGCATACCAGCACCTCGACTTCCTCCGAGCGTTCCTCAACAACCGCCTGGCCTGGTCCCGGCTCGGCTTCATGCTCTGTGCCTCTGGCGGCTTCCACATCTGGCGCCGCGACGTGCTCGAGGAGCTCGGCGGGTACTCGCTCGGCTTCACGTGCGAGGACATCGAGCTGACCTTCCGCGCGCACGAGCACTTCCTGCGCGAGGGGCAGGAGTACGCCGTGCTCAGCCTTGCCGACAACATCGGTACGACCGAGGGCCCGGACACGACCGCGAAGCTGGTGTCCCAGCGTGAGCGGTGGCAGCGCGTGATCGACGAGACCGTCTGGCACTACCGCCGCATGTGGTTCAACCCTCGCTACCGCAGCGTCGGGCTCGTCGGCGTGCCTTTCTACCTCGTCACGGAGGTCTTGGCACCTGCCTTCGAAGTGCTCGCGGTCGTCTCGCTTCCCCTCGCGTTCGCCCTCGGCGTGTTCGATCTCGGCGCGTTCCTCGTGCTGGTCGGCGCCGTCGCGTTCATGACGGCCGCTCTGACCGCGTGGGCGATCCTCCTCGACGACCTTCACTCACGCATGTACCGGCTGCGAGACCTCGCATGGCTGCTCGTGCTCGCGCCCTTCGACCTCCTCCTCTACCGGCCGATCATCTTCTGGGCCCGGTTCAAAGGCTCGTGGCGCTTCCTCCGCGGCGACAAGTCGTGGCACAGGTTCGAGCGCAACCCGCGCTCGCAATCCGCATAGCCGACGCGCGGGTCACGGTACTGTGGCGCCGATGGCGTCGCTGCACGAGCTTCTCGGCATCGCGCTGATCGCGGTCTGCCTGGGAGCCGCGGCTCTCGGCTTCGGCGCGTACCGCCGCGGAGGAGGGGGAGGGGTCGTCGCGCACTCCCTCGCGCTCGCGCAGACGCTGCTGATCGGGCAGGCGGCGTTGGGTCTGCTTCTGCTCTCGGACGACCGGCGCGCGCCCGACCGGCTGCACTACGCATACGGTGCCTTCGCGCTCGGCGTCGTCCTCTCACCCTGGTTCTACGCGCCCGAGTCTGGCCCGAGACGGGTGCTCTGGTTCGCGGGCACGACCCTGCTCGCGGCCGCCCTGGCCGGGCGGGCATACATGACCGGCTCGTGAGGAGGCTCTGGGATCGCATTCCGCCGCTCGCACGCGGTCTCGGGATCGTTGCGCTCATCGCCTTGGTGGTCGTAGTTCTCTCGCTCCAACCGGTCGTGGCCACCGTCAGCGGGCTCGTCAGCATCGCGTTCTTCCTCGCGATCGCGTTCTTCCTCTTCCTCATGTGGCGCGAGCGGCGGGGCGACTTCGAGGTGTGGTCGGAGTGGAACCGCCGCGTCTTCTACGGCGCGATTGTGCTCGCAGTCGTCGACGTCGGGATGTTCATCGGGCTCGACCCCTCGGGCCGCGACGCACTCGCGTTCTTCCTCGTGCTCGGGGCCTGCGCCTGGGTGCTGGTCCGCGTCTGGCGGTCCGAGCACCAAGCGGGCTAGTGCGCAAGAACGGAATCGCTTCACTGCGCAAGAGCAGAATCTGCGAGCGCAGATTCCGTTCGCGCGAAATCCCTAAAGACGCCCGCTTCGCGGCCTCGGCGCTCCTCGTTCACATCCAGGCTACGTGCGCTCGCGCAGCGCACCCGCGATGCGAGTCAGCTCGGAGCGGCTGAGGTCCCCGCTCACCGTCACGACGAGGGACTCCGCGAGCGCCCAGACGTGCGGAATTCCCCTCGGCGCGATCAGAAGCTGGGCCTCGGCTCCGCTGAGTGCGCCCGTGCGGATCCGCAAAGGCTCGGGGTCGTCGACGAAGCCTTCTCCGGTAGCGAGCGGGTCGCTCCAGCGCTGTCCGGTGCGCGCGAGGCGAGTGCTGACGACCAGGTGGTCGAAGCCACGGCGGTACGAGAGTGAGACGACACGCTCCGACGCTGGGTTCGAGCCCTCGCGTCCCGTCGGCTGGGCCCGATGAGCGACCGCGACCTCGGAGAGGACGTACCCGGCCGGAACCCAGTCCGGAACGAGCGGCGCATAACCGACCGCCTCGGAGACCCGCGGGAGGCTCGTACGGTGGAAGCCGGACTCCGTACGGAAGACCTCGATTCCATGCGGGAACCGCAGCGTGAACGCGTCCGCGGGCACAGCGCTCCCGAGCGTGAGGCCCTCGACCCGCAGTTCCCTCCGAAAGGCACCGTCGAGCGTCTCGACGGCGCGGACGGGGATGCCCGTCGCCTGGTCGACCGTGATCGCCAAGCGATCGGCATCGGCATAGATCGCGTTCGGAGGCACTTGCACGTCGACCTGCCATGCCTCCCGGCCTTCGTAACGGGTCTCCCCGACTCGGGGGTCGTGCGTGGCGAGAAACGCGCGCACGACCGACCCGAGCTCACGCCCGAGCAGCCACTCCGTCGGCGCGGGGTCGGGCGCTCCCGGCGCGAGACCGGTCCGTTCGGCCGCGAAGAGCCCGGTGCCCATGCTCGCGCTCGTGTTCAGCTGGTGTTCGAGGCCGCGCTCGGCGTCGTAGGCGAGCCGGGCGGGACCGTCCAGCTCGTCGAGCCGGAGATCGCCCATCGCAGTCATCGCGAACACCCAGCGGCGCGTCTTCCGCTCGCCGGTGAGGGGATCGGCGGCGATCGCGACGACACGACCCTGCATGGTCGCGGCGGAGCTGACCGCGGCCCGCACGCGCGCCTTGACCTCGGCGGCACTCGCGCTGTCGGCGCCGTTCTCCCCGGCGCGAATCCCGAGAGCGAGCGCGGCGACGGCCGCCACGGCGCCGGCGAACGCCACCCGCGGGCGGAGGCGCCTTTCGACGCGGCGGAGCGGGCGCTCCTCAGCCAGGCGACGTCGGAGGCGCTCGTCGAAGCCCGGCCGATGATCGGGGACCTCGAGCTGCATGAGGTCGGCCGCGACGAGCTCGTCGCGGGTACGCAGCGTCTCGTTCATCGTTCGATCGCTCCTCGGGTAGGGCCGCCGAGGGCACGTCGCAGCGTCGCGCGCGCTCGGTTCAGGCGTGAGCCGACCGTCCCTGCTGGCACGTCGAGGACGACCGCGGTCTCGTCATAGGTGAAGCCGTGTACGTCGACGAGCAGCACCGCCGCGCGGTCGGCGGGGGGGAGCGCGCTCAGGACCTGGGCGATCTCGTGTCGCATCGAGACGTCGCTCTCCACCGCGGGCCCGGCCTCGTCGTGCTCACGCTCGTCGAAGGGGAGCCGGACGACCCGCCGCGAGCGCTCGAGCTCATCCTGGCACGCGTTGTAGGCGATCCGGTAGAGCCAGGTGCCGAAGCTCGACTCGTTGCGAAAGCCGGGAAGAGCTCTGAAGGCCTTGACGTAGGCCTCCTGCAGCGCGTCGTCCATGCGGTCGCGGTCGCCGAGGAGGCGGAACGTGAGCGCCCGCAGCCCTGGGTCGTAGTGGCGGACGAGGGTCTCGAACGCCCGCGCGTCACCACCCTGCGCGCGCTCGAGGGCCGCGCCCAGGACGGCGTCGTCGAGCTCGGGCACGCGCACTATCGCCATCAGTGTGTTCGACGGCCGCGAGGCCGTCTTTCTTCACGGAAGACTGAAGATCGGGCCGTCCCGAAGCGTCGGACGAGCCGGGTTCACGGGATGGACGAGCTTCAGCCGGTAGCGGTACGAGCCGGGCCCGAGGCGCCGGGGCCGGAACTCGATCTCCACGCGCTCGTCGACCCCCGCTCGTCCACGGCGCAGCATCTTCGCGACGCCGCCCGGCAGCTTGACCACACGCAGCTCGTAGACGCAGTCGAGGCTGCACTGAAGACTGGCCCGGAAGATCCCCCGGCGGGCGGCCCCTCGTGTCCCGAAGCGAAGGAACGTCGCTCGCACCGGGAGCTGGACTCCCGGACAGCGGGCGATCGAGCCCCCGGTCGTACGATCGAGTGCCTTGGTGACGGCAGAAAGGCTGCTCTTGGGTGTGCCGTCCGCGTAATAGACGCCAGACTGCCAGCGGTCGAGCGGCCGCTCGTCGACGGAGTGGAGGATCAGCATGCCGGTCACGTTCGGCTGGCAGAAGGACATTGCGAGCGCCTGCCGGTAGTAGGAGGCCTGGGTCGCCTCGGACACCGGCTTGGTCGTCGTCGGCTCTTCGCCCGTGTACATGCCGGCCTTCGACACCGGGATCTGGGACTCGACTCCGAACTCCCCGTACAGGATCGGCAGCGTCGAGCCGGGCTGCGCCGTGCCGTCGAATGCCTCAGCCAGCAGCCCTACAAGCTTGTCGTAGTCGGCGACGCCGATCGCCGTTGTCTTCGGGTGCGCGAGCGTCGGCGGAACGCTCGAATTGTCCATGTAGGGGTGGATCGCGAACACGTCCATCACCGGGCGGTCGCGTCCGCTCGCGCGGTAGGCGGCGCCCATGTCGCGGATGAACGTCGTCGGCGAATGCGTATGGCGGATTCCCTGGGGATTGTCGGCTCCGCGCGGCGACACCGCCCCTCCGTACACGGTCACGTCAGGGTTCGCCGACTTCAGCGCGTCGTACGTCCGGGCGAGCAGCGCGAGGTAAGCCGGTGAAGCGGCATTCGACCCGTCGAGGGCGAACTGCGGTAGCCAGAACCGGTTGAGATTGGGCTCGTTCCCCACGATCACGTGGCGGATGGAGGTGCCGCGCACGATCGCGGCGGCGTACGTTGCGAACTCGGCCTGTGCTTCCTCCGTGAGAGGCGTGGTGCGTGAGCCCGGGTGCATGACGGTCACATAGACCCGAACGCCCGTCATCTGGCCCGCTGCGGCCACGCTCGCGAGGATGCGCAGCTCCCCTTCGGCCGGCTCCGTGCGTCCAGGGGTCCAAAAGCTCGTAACACGCACGGCACGGAACCCGGCGAGGCGGAAGAGCGACATCTTCGCCTCTGCTTCGACCAACGTCGGCACGCGAAGGTCCTCCTCCACCGCACCCACGATGAGGGCCGAACCGGCCGCGGCCGGTCGTGCGGCGGCGAGCGAGAGAGCAATGCCGACCACGGCTGCGAACGCTGCGAAGTGACCCTTTTGCACGGGGATACGCTAGCGAGGGTGCATGAAGGACTCGTAAACGAGCTCGGGTCGCTGCCGCGAGGGCCGGGCGTCTATCTCTTCCGCGACGAGCGCGGCGATGTCCTGTACGTGGGGAAGGCGAAGTCGCTCCGCTCCCGCGTGCGCAGCTATTTCCAGCGCGGCGACGGGCGGCCAGGGGCGGCGCAGCTCGTCGACCGCATCGCCGATGTCGAGGTGATCGTCACCCGGAACGAGGCCGAGGCTCTGCACCTCGAGCAGAACCTCGTCAAGCGTCACCGTCCGCCGTTCAACATCCGGCTCCGGGACGACAAGTCGTTTCCGTACATCGCAGTCACGGTGTCCGACGAGTACCCGCGCATCATGTTCACGCGCGAGCGTCACCGCAGGGGCACGGTGTACTTCGGTCCGTACGCCAACGCGAAGAAGGTGCGCGAGACGCTCGACGTCCTGAACCGGGTCTTTCGCTTCCGACCGTGTGAGGGCCCGCGGCCAGGCCGGCATTCGGGGATCCCGTGCCTCGACTATCACATCGATCGCTGCTTCGCTCCGTGTGTCAACGCCATCTCGCGGGAGGACTACGCCGAGATCATCGAGGGCGTCATCGGCTTCCTCTCCGGGGACACGAAGCCAATCCAGCGCGAGCTGGAGGAGCGGATGCGCGAGGCGGCAGCCGCCGAGCGTTTCGAGGAGGCGGCGCGCTACCGGAACCGGCTCTTCTCGATCCGCCACCTGGCGGAGCGGCAGGCCGCTGACCGGCGCGCAGTGGGCACCGTGGACGTGCTCGGCCTCGCGGTCGAGGGCGACCGGGCCGCGGTTCAGGTCTTCCCGCTGCGCGACGGGAAGATGATCGACCGCTATGGCTTTCATCTCGAGAACGTCGCCGGCGAGAACGAGCAGGCCGTGCTCGAGGCGTTCGTCGTCGAGTACTACGGCGCGACCCCGAGCGTGCCTCCGGAGGTGATCGTGCCGCCCGGCCTGTCCGACACCGCGGTCATCGCCGAGTTCCTCGCCGAGCGGAGAGGAGGCCGGGTCGACGTGCGCTCACCGGTGCGCGGCGAGAAGAAACGGCTCGCGGATCTCGCCGCGGAGAACGCCCGCCTGGCGCTCGCCGCGGACACCGCCCAGCGGGAGGAGAAGCGGCTGCGCAGGGTCGCTGCGCTCGAGGAGCTGCGGGAGGTGCTCAATCTCGAGAGCCTGCCCCTTCGTATCGAGTGCTTCGACGTGTCGAACATCCAAGGTGAGTCGATCGTCGCGTCGATGACGGTGTTCCAGGATGGGCGTGCGAAGAACGCCCACTACCGGACGTTCGCGATCCGGGGCCTCGCCGGCCAGGACGACGTGGGTGCGATACGGGAGGTGATCGGCCGCCGCTTCGCGCGCATGAGACGGGGCGACACGGACGACAGCTTCGGCCGAACGCCCAACCTCGTCGTGGTCGACGGGGGCAAGGGGCAGCTCGCCGCGGCGCGCGCGGCGATGGAGGAGCTCGACCTCCCGCGGGTCGCGGTCATCGCGCTCGCCAAGCGCGAGGAGGAGGTCTTCGTCCCGGGGTCGCCTGCACCCGTCGTCCTCGAGCGGAACAGCCCGGCACTCCAGCTGCTGCAGCGGATCAGGGACGAAGCGCACCGGGTCGCGCTCCGCTATCACCGGAAACGGCGGGGCGCGCGGGCGCTGGAGACGATCTTCGAGACGCTTCCCGGAATCGGGCCCACTCGGCGCAAGGCGATCCTGCACCACTTCGGCTCGGTCGACCGGTTCCTCGAAGCTTCCCAGGAGGAGCTCGAGGGCGTTCCCGGCCTACCGCAGAAGACCGCTCGCGCTATCTACGCCCAGCTCCACAAGGCCGGCCCCTCCTGACGCGCAGGCCGCCCGTGGCTCCCGGGCGGCCGTAGGGGCGAGCCTTGCCTCGCCCTCGTAACTCAGATCAGGGCGACGCAAGCGTCGCCCCCACACGACGCTCGCGGCGTCTGCACGCCAGGAGAGTCGCCATCAAGGGCGCTTCTCGACCGGGAGAGCCTTCGAGTAACGGACCGTTCGCAAGGTGAGTGCGATGGCGGCGAAGCCCATCAGGACGTTCGCCGCCACGATCGTCAGCTTCATCCCGACGCTGAATGCGAGGAGCTTGGAGCTCTCGACGGTTCCGCGGAAGACGTAGAGCAGGAACGCCTGCTCGCTCCCGATGCCTGCCGGGGTGAGCGGCACGAGTGTCGCCACGCTGACCGAGACCTGGACGAGGAGGACGTTCCCGAGTGTCTGCGGGATGTCGAACGCGTCGAGCATGTACCAGATCGTGACGAGGCGGAGTGCCCAGTCGCCCGCCTGCCACGCGGCGACGTCTCGGAAGTAGCGCGACGCGGGCCGGAAGACGACGAGCGGCTGCCGGACGCGTGCCCAGAAGTTGACGACGTGGTCCTGGAGCCAGAAGCCGAGCCCCACGAGCACGATGAAGAGCGCCGCCAGAACGAGATCGGCGGTCAGCGGGTGGTCGAGGAGCCACGCGAACTCGAAGCTGGGCAGGTCTGGGAGGCTGCCGATGTCGGGGAATGCGTCCTGGGTCGTCGCCGCCCATACGAGAAGCAGCGACGCGGCTGCCATGTCGAACAGCGAGAGCACGAACGTACTCGACACGATCGTCGTGTAGGTGCTCTTCGGAATCGCTCGGTGGGCGAGCACAACCCGGACCGCGTCTCCTGCGCGCACCGGAATGATCGCGTTGATGCCGACCCCCGCAAGGTATGCGCCGAAAATCGAAAGCCGGGGCACACGCTCCTCCGAGTACGCGGCCGCCAGCACGTTTCGCCACGCCATGCTGGTGCAGGCGAGCCGGCCGACGTGCACGAGGACGGCGAGCAGCGCCGGACGAACGTCGACGGAGGCGAGCCCGTCGAGGAATGCGTCGATTCCGTCGAGGACGCGGCTCACGTCCGCGGTCCTGCGCCCGCGCTACGCGGGCCGGTCGCCGTCAGGGGCGAGGAACGGGTAGCGGTAGTCGATCGGAGGGACGAAGGTCTCCTTGATCGTGCGAGGCGACACCCAGCGGATGAGGTTCCACATCGAGCCCGCCTTGTCGTTCGTCCCGCTCGCACGGGAGCCTCCGAACGGCTGCTGCCCCACCACCGCGCCGGTCGGCTTGTCGTTCACGTAGAAGTTCCCGGCGGCGTAGCGAAGCGCGTCTTCGGCCTCCTCGATCGCCGCGCGCTCGTTCGCGAACACCGCACCGGTCAGCCCGTAGGGCGCCGTGTCGTCGACGAGCCGTAACGTGTCGTCCCAGCGCTTCTCGTCGTAGACGTAGGTGGTGACGATCGGGCCGAAGAGCTCGTCGCGGAGAAGCCTGAAGTCCTCGTCCCGCGTTGCGATCACCGTCGGCTCGACGAAGTATCCGTCCGAGTCGTCCGTCGACCCGCCCGTGAGGATCTCGGCTCCCGCGGAACGTGCGTCCGCGATCGCCTGGCTGTGCGTCTGGAACGCCGACGAGTCGATCACCGCGCCCATGAAGTTCTCGAAGTCGCTGACGTCGCCCATCTTGATCGTCGACACGTCGGCGACGAGCTTTTCCTTGACCTCGGGCCAGATGTTGGACGGGATGTACAACCGCGACGCCGCGGAGCATTTCTGGCCCTGGTATTCGAAGGAGCCGCGGACGACCGCGGTCGCGACCGCCTCCGCATCGGCCGAGGGATGGGCGAGGATGAAGTCCTTGCCGCCCGTCTCGCCGACGATGCGCGGGTAGTTTCGGTACGAGGAGATGTTCGTGCCCACCGTCTCCCACATGCCGTTGAAGACCTCCGTCGATCCGGTGAAATGGATTCCCGCGAGCTCGGGGCTCCCGAGAGCCGCCTTTCCGATCGTGGCCCCGGAGCCGTAGACGAGGTTCACGACCCCGTCGGGCAGTCCAGCCGCCTGCAACAGACGCATCAGGAAGTAGGCGGAGAACGCCGCGGTCGACGCCGGCTTCCAGATGACCGTGTTGCCCATGAGAGCGGGCGAGGTCGAGAGGTTGCCGCCGATGCAGGTGAAGTTGAAGGGGCTGACGGCGAAGACGAAGCCCTCGAGCGGTCGGTACTCCATCCGGTTCCAGGTCCCGGTCGGCGAGTACGGCTGCTCGGAATAGATGCGCACGACGAACTCGGCGTTGTAGCGCCAGAAGTCGACCATCTCGCAGACCGCGTCGATCTCGGCCTGATGCGCGGTCTTCGACTGATTGAGCATCGTGGCCGCGTTGAGGGTGGCCCGCCAGGGGCCCGCCAGCAGCTCCGCCGCACGGAGGAAGACCGCTGCTCGCTCGTGCCAGGGCGTTCGCGACCACTCGGCGTGGGCGGCACGCGCGGCGTCGATCGCGTGCTGGACGTGCTCGGGACCGCCCTTGCTGACGTCCGCCAGCACGTGGCCCTTGCGGTGGGGCATCACGGCCTCGAAGGTCTCGTCGGCGTCGACGTCCTTCCCGCCGATGACGAGCGGGATGCGGATGCGCTCGCCTTCGAGCTCGCGCAGCCTTGCTTTCAGCTCGGCCCGTTCAGGCGTGCCCGGCGCGTACGACTTGATCGGCTCGTTGACGGGACGTGGCGGCGTGAAGATTCCGGGGGCACTCATGGGGGCGATTGTAGAGTCGAAGGGGTGGGCGCGGAGCTGACGCGGTACGTGGTCCCGGGATGGGGCGCCGGCGAGCTGTGGACGGACGAGGGGGTCGTGCTCGCACACGACTTCGACTTCCGCGCGAGCGGGGACATCCCAGGCGACCCGTCCACACGCCCCGCTGGACCATCACCCCCCATGGGGGTGCTCGACCCCCCTTCTGGCACGCTAGCCCCGCTCGGTGCACGGACGGGGAACGGGTCTGTTGCAACTTCGCCGCGGGCGGAGGCGACATCGCCTCGAGCGTCGAGCCGCCGACACGCCGCCGAGGCGGCCACTCCAGCCCACGCCCGCGTCGATACGGAGGACCTCGTGCAGCGCTTCACGTCGTTCCTGGGCGGCGTGGACGTCTCGTTCGACGATGTCCCCCTCGACGGAGGTGACTGGACGTCGTTCCAGAGCGCCGTCGCCGACATGCTTCGCCGAATTCCACGGGGTGAGGTCGTCACGTACGGGGAGCTCGCGGCGCTCGCCGGACACCCGGGTGCGCAGCGCGCCGTTGGCAGCTTTTGCGCCCGGAACCGGTTCATGATCCTCGTCCCCTGCCACCGCGTCGTCGCAGCGGACGGCATCGGCTCCTACGGATCCGCCGGGGTTGTTGTGAAGCGCCGGCTCCTCGCGCTCGAGGGGGTCGCCCTCTGAGGAGCTCCGAGGACGTGCGAAAGGAGCTCGCGCGGATCGCGCCGACGCGTGAGTGCGACCGGCGGGCAGAGTTGTCGGCGTTCTTCCACTCGGCGGGAAGCTTGCATCTACGCGGACGGGGTGCGTGGGCACTCCACCTCGATCTCGCGAGCGGCGCGGCCGCGCGGCGCGCCTTTGCGCTCCTCCGCGATCAGGGCATCCGCTCCGAGATCCGGACCTATCGGCGTCGGGCGTTCGATCGCGCCACCCGCTACCAACTCCACCTCGAGGGTGGAGAGGAGGCGCTCGGAGCCCTCGTCGCGGCCGGCGTGGTCGACCGCCGGCACGGGCCCCTCGAACGGCCACCGCAGCGCGTCGTCGCGCGAGCCTGCTGTCGGCGCGCGTACCTGCGAGGTGCGTTCCTGGGAGGAGGATCGCTCTCGGGACCGCGCTCTCCTCACCTCGAGTTGCGTGCCGGCTCCGTGGAGGCCGCGCAGTTCCTCGCGAAGGTCGCGGCTCGCTCGGGGGTACGGCTCGGCATCATCGACCGTGACGCCCATGCCGCCGCATATGCGAAGAGCTGGGACGCGATCGAGTCCCTCCTCGCGCTCGCCGGGGCCGCGGAGGCCGTCCTCGACCTCGAGGAGCGCGCAGTCGTGGCCGCAACCCGCGTGCACGCGAACCGGCTCGCGAACGCGGACCACGCCAATCTCGTACGCACCAGCCGGGCGGCGCAGCTCCAACTCGAGGCGGCGAGGCGATTGCGCCTGGAGGGAACGCTCGAACGGCTCCCGGCACGCCTCCGCGAGGCTGCGGAGCTCCGCCTGCGACACCCCACCGACTCGTTGCGCGAGCTGGCGGCGCGCGCGCAACGACCCGCGAGCAAGGCCGCGATGCACCGGAGGCTGCGGCGGATCGAAGAGCTCGCGGAGCGCTGACTCACTGCGTCTTCCGCCGGAGGACGGCGGTTAGACTCGCCGTCGGAGCATCGGCAAGGTCGCGAGCGGACGGAGGAGAGTCGGAGATGGGGATTCGCGTCGGCATCAACGGATTCGGCCGCATCGGCAGGAACTTCTTCCGTGCACAGGCCGCACTTGGGGCGGATCTCGACATCGTCGCGCTCAACGACCTCGGAGACGCGAACACGATGGCGCACCTGCTCCGGTACGACTCGAACCTCGGCCCGTTCGAGGGCGATGTGAGGCTGACCGACGGCGTCCTTCACGCCTCGGGTGAGGAGGTGCGAATGCTGTCCGAACGTGATCCCGGGGCGCTTCCCTGGGGCGAGCTCGGCGTCGACGTCGTTCTCGAATCGACGGGTATCTTCACGGATCGCGAGGGAGCCCAGAAGCACCTCGACGCAGGCGCGAAGAAGGTCCTGATCTCGGCGCCGGCGGCGGATCCCGACATCACGCTCGTCCTCGGCGTGAACGACGACGCCTACGACCCGGACTCGCAGCACATCGTCTCGAACGCGTCGTGCACGACGAACTGCGTCGCTCCGCTCGCGAAGGTTCTGGACGAACTCGGCGGGATCGAGTCTGGCTTCATGACGACGATCCACGCGTACACGAACGACCAGGTCATCCTCGACTTCCCGCACAAGGACCTGCGTCGCGCCCGAGCGGCTGCCATCAACCTCATTCCCACGTCGACGGGCGCCGCAAAGGCGATCGGGCTCGTCCTGCCGCATCTGCAGGGGAAGGTGGACGGGATCTCGGTGCGCGCGCCCGTTGCGACGGGGTCGATCACGGACCTCGTCGTCACCCTCGGGCGCGAGACCTCAGTCGACGAGGTGAACGCCGCCTACCGTGACGCCGCGGGGGGACCGCTCGACGGAATTCTCCGATACACGGAGGACCCGCTCGTCTCCACCGACATCAACGGCTCGCCTTTCTCCTGCATCTTCGACAGCAAGCTGACGATGGTGCGCGGGAGCACGGTCAAGGTCTTCGGCTGGTACGACAACGAGTGGGGATACAGCTGTCGGTTGGTCGACATCATCGCCAAGCTCATTCCGTGACGACGGTAGAGGGGTGAGGCGGCCCCGATCGGTACGCGACGCGGAAGTCGCCCGGAAGCGCATCCTCGTACGGGCCGACCTCAATGTCCCGCTCGAGGACGGCAAAGTGGCGGACGACACGCGTATCCGCGCCTCGCTTCCCACGCTGCGCCACCTGCTCGAGCACGGCGCCGCCGAGGTCGCCGTCTGTTCCCACCTCGGCCGCCCGAACGGCCCGGACCCCGCGTTCGCGATGACGCCCGTCGCGGCCCGCCTGCAGGAGCTGCTGCCGGACGACCGCGTGCGCGTGCTCGAGAACACTCGCTTCGATCCCGGAGAGACGAAGAACGATCCCGCGACCGCACGGCGCCTCGCGGACGACTTCGACGTTTATGTCAACGACGCCTTCGGCTCCGCGCACCGCGCGCACGCGTCGACGGAGGGCGTGGCGCACCTCCTGCCGGCTTATGCCGGCCTGCTCCTGGGGGAGGAGCTCGACCACCTGCGTCGGCTTTTGAGCGAAGTCGAGCGGCCCTTCGTGCTCGTCGCGGGCGGGGCGAAGGTGGAGGACAAGCTCGGGGTGCTCGAGCACCTCGGCGGGCGTGCGGACGTCGTGCTCATTGGCGGCAAGATGGCTGCGGAACTTGCGAAGCACGTTCCGCTGGGAGGCGTTGCGTTCACGCTCCCCGTCGACGTCGTCGCGGCTGCGAGCTTCGATCCCGATGCCGAGACGGAGATCGTCTCGGCAGATGCGGTTCCCAGCGGCTGGCTCGGCCTCGACATCGGCCCCGAGACGCGGGAGCGCTTCGGACAGGAGATTCGGCGGGCGCGAACGGTGTTCTGGAACGGGCCTATGGGCGTCTTCGAGTGGCCGCGCTTCGCGGACGGGACGCGCGCGGTCGCCGAGGCCGTGGCGGCCGTCGACGGCTACACGGTCGTCGGCGGCGGGGACTCGGTGCGGGCCCTGCAGGAGCTCGGCCTGGCCGAGCGCGTGTCCTGGGTCTCGACCGGCGGCGGGGCCTCCCTCGAGCTCCTCGAGGGCAAGGACCTACCAGGAGTCGCGGCGATCCCCTCCGCCTGAATGCGCCTCCAAGTGGTCTCCGCCGTAATACGGTCTTGTCCGACCGAGCGAGAACGGAGCAGCCCAAGGACGCAGGGAGCGCACATATCGAAAGAGATGGGTGCGACCGAGGACGTAGGGATGCGACGGTTCGCAGCCGGCCGCGCTGAGTGTATTTGCGGCGGCGACCACTAACATCGCTCCGGTGCTGATCGCCGGCAACTGGAAGATGTACAAGGGAGCGCACGAGGCGAGAGCGTTCGCCTCTCGCCTGCCCCACCTTCCGGAGCGCGCCGCCGGAGTGGAGATCGTCCTCTGCCCGCCGTACGTCTCGCTCGAGGCCACGCTGCAGGGGCTCGGGTCCGAGAGCAGCGTGCGGGTCTACGCGCAGAACGTCCACTGGGAGCTCGAAGGAGCGTTCACGGGCGAGGTCTCGGCGCCGATGCTGCTCGAGCTCGGGGTGAAGGGGACGCTCGTCGGCCACTCGGAGCGCCGGCAGTACTTCGGAGAGAGGGACGAGACCGTCCGGCGGCGTGCGGAGGCGGCGCTCGAAGCAGGCCTCGCGGTCATCGCGTGTGTCGGCGAGACGGAGGCGGAGCGTGAGACCGGGCAGACCGAGGAGATCCTCGGGCGGCAAGTGTCCGTCTTGCCGCGGCACGAGCGCCTCGCCATCGCGTACGAGCCCGTTTGGGCGATCGGAACTGGACGCAACGCAACCCCCGAGATCGCGCAGGAGGCCCACGCGTACATCAAGACGCTGCACGAGGTGCCGGTGCTCTACGGCGGCTCGGTGAAGCCCGAGAACGCCCCTTCGCTGCTCGCCGAGCCGGACGTCGACGGCGCGCTCGTCGGCGGGGCCTCGCTCGACCCCACTGCCTTCGAGGCGATCTGCCTGGCCGCGGCGCAGGTCGCCGGAGGCTCCTGATGTTCGCGGGGCGAGCTGTAGGGGCGACGCTTGCGTCGCCCTGACCTGCGCAAGGGCGAGGCAAGCCTCGCCCCTACGCCGGGGCGGGAGCCCCAGGCGGCCAGGGGATGAGAGATCTCGTTGCGCTGGTCATTCTCGATGGTTGGGGGCTGGCGCCGGCCGGCCCCGGCAATGCGATCGAGCTGGCGGACACGCCCGTCTTCGACGGTCTCTGGGAGCGCTGTCCGCACACGACCCTGAAGGCGTCGGGTGAGGCCGTCGGACTTCCCGCCGGGCAGATGGGGAACTCGGAGGTGGGGCATCTGACGATCGGCGCCGGCCGAGTGCTCGTCCAAGATCTGATGCGCGTCAACGTCGCGATCGAGGACGGCACCTTCTTCGAGAACGACGCGCTCGTCTCGGCCTTCGGGCGCGCACGCGAGCGTGGCAGCGACGTGCACCTGCTCGGTCTCGTCTCCCACGGCGGCGTGCACTCGCACATGGATCACCTGCGCGCCCTGCTCGGGCTCGCACGGCGCCAGGAGATGGTCGACCGCACGTGGGTGCACGCGTTCACGGACGGGCGAGACGTCTCGCCGCACGCGGCGGCGGACGACCTCGCGGAGCTGCCGGCCGACCGTATCGCAACCCTCTGCGGCCGCTACTACGCGATGGACCGTGACCTCCGGCTCGAAAGGACAGATCGCGCGTACCGCGC
The DNA here is from genome assembly GCA_046727975.1 of Actinomycetota bacterium. Taxonomy (GTDB): domain Bacteria; phylum Actinomycetota; class Thermoleophilia; order Gaiellales; family Gaiellaceae; genus GMQP-bins7. The sequence goes on from JBKPDR010000037.1 coordinate 15,322, forward strand.
GATCTGTCTGGGAGAAGGCAGGCAAGCCCTCGATCCGTTGGAAGCGGTTCGCGAGAGCTATGACCGCGAGGTCACGGACGAGTTCATCGAACCGGTCGTTCTCGAGGGCCGCCC
>JBKPDR010000038.1:0-40448 GCA_046727975.1 Actinomycetota bacterium
GGTCATCACCTCGGGATACCTCATGGCCTTCGTCATCGTGTCGGTGCTGGCGCTGATCGCGTTCGCTCTGCTCACCGCGTTCGACGTCCGTTCGCGCTCGATGAAGCGCCGGATGGCCCACTACGTGAACATCCCGAGCGAGGAAGAAGGACGTGCGCGCCGGACCGAGGTCGCCGCGATGCTCGCCGAGCGCGCGGAGTCGAAGGTCCGGGGACATCGCTGGTGGCAGGCCTTCGAGCGCGACGTCGAGATCGCGGACTTCAAGGCCTCTCCGATGACGCTCATCGGCTGGGCGATCATCGGCGGGATCCTCGCTTCCATCGTCTGCGCGATCGGGTTGCAATCACTCTGGGGACTGCTCGTGGGTCTGGTCGCCCCAGTCGTCCTGCGGTTCTACGTCTCGCTCAAGCTCTCACGGAAGCGAGCGGCGTTCGGTGAACAGCTGCCCGACAATCTCGAGGTTCTCGCCGGAGCTCTCCGCGCGGGCCACAGCCTCGTCGGCGCTATGAACGTGATGGTCGACGGAGCGGCCGAGCCGTCGAAGACCGAGTTTCGACGCGTCATGCAGGACGAGCAGCTGGGTGTCCCCATCGACGAGGCGCTCATGGTGATGGCCGCACGGATGGCCAACGCGGACGTGGAGCAGGTCGCACTCGTGACGCGCCTCCAGCGCGAGGCCGGCGGTAACACGGCCGAAGTCCTCGATCGCGTCGTGGAGAACATTCGCGGCAAGATGGAGCTCCGCCGCCTCGTGAAGGTGCTCACCGCTCAGGGCCGAATGGCGCGCTGGATCCTCACCGCGCTTCCGATCGTGCTGGCCGGCTGGATCCTCGTCATCAACCCGGACTGGCTCGACCCGTTGTTCGAGACGAACCTCGGCCGCGTTGCTCTCGTGGCATGGGCCGTGATGCTGATCGTCGGGTCGTACATTCTCAAGAAGATCACCGAAATCGTCGTATGAGGGACGTGACCACATGTACTTGATCGCAGTCGCCGGAGTTCTTCTCCTCGGAGCGGGGGTCGTGATCCTCGTCTCCAGCCTCCGTAAGCAGGCCAATGCCCCCGGAATGCTCGATCAGATCGGCACGTACGGCTACGTCGCCGAGGCCACCCGCGGCGCGTCCGAGACCGCCGGTCGTCGCCCGCTCGATTCGCTGGCGGGGAGACTAGGAGACACGGCTGCGCGTCGGCTCGGGAAGTTCGGCGAAGCGGAGGTCCGGCAAAAGCTCGTCTCTGCGGGGATGTACGGAACGACTCCGCGCAAACTCCTCGGCTACCAGGTGATGCTCGTCGTGTTCCTTCCGGTCTTGACCCTCTGGCTCGCGCCGGCGCTGGGCGCGTCGCTTGTCCTCACGATCCTGCTCGCGGCCGGTGCAGGCGTCTTCGGCTGGTTCGCGCCGATGGGTTATGTCGACCGGCGCATCCGCATGCGCTACGACGAGATGAACCGGCAGCTGCCGGACATGATCGACCTCCTGATCGTGACCATCGAGGCCGGTCTCGGAATCCTGGCCTCGATGCGAGTCGCCGGCGAGCAGTTGCGCGATCCCCTCGGGCAGGAGCTTCGCCTCACGCTCCAGGAGCAGCGAATGGGTCTCTCCGTGGGCGAGGCGATCGAGAGTCTCGGACGGCGTGCCGACTGCGAGAACATGCGGATCTTCGTGCGCTCTCTCACCCAGGGAGAGAAGCTCGGCGTCTCGATCGGGACGACGATGCGCAACCTCGCGTCCGAGATGCGGAAGCGGCGCAAGGCGATGGCCGAGGAACGGGCGCAGAAGATGCCGATCAAGATGCTCTTCCCGCTCCTCTTCTTCATCTTCCCGGCGATCTTCATCGTCCTCCTCGTCCCGGCGTTCATCCAGATCTCCAGCCTGATCTAGATGGCCACGCTGACGCTCCGCCGCGAGGACGGCCGGGTCGTCTGCGAGCGGTGCATCGTCGCGGACAGAGCGCGCCATCGGATGCGTGGGCTGCTCGGCCGACGCCGTCTTCAGCCCGGGGAGGGCATGGTGCTCCGCCCCGCCTGGAACGTGCACACGGCTTTCATGCGCTTTCCGATCGACGTCGTGTTCCTCGACGCCGATCAGGTCGTGCTCCGGATCGAAGCCGAGCTCGCGCCCTGGCGGACGGTCTCCTGCCGGGGCGCTCGCGAGGTCGTCGAGCTCGCGGCCGGCGAATGTGCGCGGCGAGGGCTCGAAGTCGGCGATCGCGTCGCCTGGGCTTCACGCAGCTCCGCGGAGCTTCGGGGCGACCGGCGGGCACCGCTCCTCGACGAAGGGCCCGAGGAGCCCAGGGCACGCGTGCTCGTCGCAAGCCGTGACGCGAGGTTCGTGAAGCTGGCCCGCTTCCTGCTCAGCGGACGTGACCTCGAGGTGCACGAGCTGACGACGCCGGAGCGGCTGCCCGAGTTCATGGACGAGACCGACGTCGACCTGGTCGTCCTCGACGGAGGAACCGCCGTTGCGGATGCGCTGCGAACGGCGAACGCCGCCCGTGCCAGACGGCCGCAACTACCCGTGGTGATCGCGGCAGACACGGGTGGCCGGGGCCCGACCGGCGTACGCGTCTTCGACCGCTGGAACGAGACCGAAGAGCTGCTGCTCGACGTCGAGCGGCTGCTCGCAGAACAGCTCGCCCCGCTACCTACGGGGACGGAGTGAAGGGGTCGGACCCACGAGTCTGACCCGATCGGGGGAGGAAGTCGGCATGCGCGGAGGAAAGATCTAGAGAGGGCAGTAGGGGATGACGACAGAGGCAGGCACACCTTTCGAGTCGCGGTCGTCGCTCCCGCTTGCCCGAGCACTCCAGCCGCGCCGAGGGACGCACGCCGAGCGGCCCGCACGGCTCGAGCGGCTCCACGCGTACTTCCTCGAAGGGTGCCCGGAGGAGGTCCGTCCCGCGCTCGACGGCGTCCTCGCGCGGGCGCGCGTCCTGCGCGACGGCTGCGGCCATGACGACGTCGGCGACGACCTCGCGTCCGTCTCCTATGCCGCGGCTGCCGTGATCGAGCTCGCGGCCGCGCTCGAGCTCGACGAAGCCGACGTGCGCGGCGCCGCAGCGGCCGTCGCCGAGACGTGCGCGCTCCCGCTCGCAGCCGCCCGCTACGTCCTCTACAGCCAGGCCGCCGGCCATCCGCGCCTGCTCGAGCTTCCGCCCCTGTTCGCAGCGGAGATCCAGCTCACGCTGCTCCTCGGGCTCGACGTGCTCTCCGACGTCTCGCTCTGGCACCGGACGACGAGCGGATTGGAGTGCATTCTCTCGCTCGGCGGCGATTCCGAGCCGAGCCGCCGCGTGCGTGCCGAGGCGAAGGCGGTTCTTCGCGGCCGGACCCGACTCTCGCTCCTCGGAGGGTCGAACCTCCGCTCCGCCCCCGTGACGCGCTTTTCCGAGCCCTACGCTGCGATCGTGGGCCGATGCGGTGCGGTCGAGCCGAAGGTGGCCGACGCGTTCCTCAGCGAGGTCGCAACGGCGCTCTCCCCGGTCGTCGAGCGCGAGCATCTGCTCGAGCACTCGGCCGCGCGTGAGCGCACGCTCGTCGCCGCTGCCGAGCGCCGGCTCATGCGGCTCGGGTTCGACCTACACGACGGCCCCATCCAGGACGTCCTCGCTTTGGCAGCCGACGTCCGGCTGCTCCAGCAGCAGATCTATCCCTTCGTGCTGGAGGATCAGCGAGAGCAGGCCTACGGTCGTTTCGAAGACCTCACCGCGCGCCTCGTCGACCTCGATCGCCAGCTGCGGGAGGTTGCCCACTCCCTGGAGACGAAGAGCGTGCTCAGCCGCCCACTCGGCGAGATCCTTCACCGCGAGATCGACAGCTTCGCGGACAGGCTGGGGGTCGAGGCGTCGCTCGAGATCCGTGGGGATCCCGACTCGCTCTCCTCCGCGCAGCGGATCACGGTGTTCAGGGCGATCCAGGAAGCGCTCGCGAACGTGCGCGAGCACTCGGGCGCGTCCTCAGTCGTCGTGCGCCTGCGGGCACGCAGGAGCGCAATCGAGGTCCAGATCACCGACGACGGCACCGGTTTCGAGGTGGAACGTGCCCTTGCGAAGGCGGCGCAGCGCGGCCGCCTGGGTCTGGTCGGGATCGGCGAGCGCGTGCGAATGCTCGGCGGCACCTTCGAGGTGCAGAGCCAGCCCGGTGGCCCGACGACCCTCAAGTTCACGCTCCCGCGCTGGGAGCCGCTCGTCACCTAGGACGAAGGAGGCCTTTTGGGCCTCCTTCGTGTCTTCCCCCTTCCGCCGCACTGGCGGAGCTTGTGACGCAAACTGTCGCGTTCTAGTCGTCCGACTCGTTCTGCTTCTTTGCCGTGTCCGAGACGCACTTCCCGAACGCGTTTTTCTTGTTCGCGTTCTTCCCCCACTTGGTGTTGAAGGCGCTGAGGCTCTCGGCCGTTGTTCCGCGCTCGGCCTTGCAGGTCTTGGCCGCGTTCAGTGTCGCCTCCTGAGCATCCTCGGTGAGGGCCCGCGCCGTCTCCGAGACGCACTTCCCGAACGCGTTCTTCTTGTTCGCGTTCTTCCCCCACTTGGTGTTGAAGGCGCTGAGGCTCTCGGCCGTTGTTCCGCGCTCAGCCTTGCAGGTCTTGGCCGCATTCTGCTGGTTCGAAGCGACGAGCTGCGACTGGCTCGACACGCACTTGCCGAATGCGCTCTTGCCCTTCGCAGTCGGATAGGTCAAGCGGAAAGTCTCGGCGCCCAATGTCCGTTGCTGCTCCTTGCAGAGCGCCGCCGGACCCTGCCCTGAGCTCGTGGACGCGCTCGTCTCCGAGTTGCCCTTGCCTGCGGGCGGGGCCGCGTAGGCCGTCGGCGCGGCGAGGGCGAGAAGAGCGGCGAGTAGGAGGAACTTCCTCATGTCGTCTCCCAAACGTCGGGGGATTTGTCCGTGCAACCGGGAAGACGCGCAGGCGCGCCCGAACTTGCGCCTCGAGATGTAAATGATTTGTGAGGTGGGTTGCGAAGCCTCCTCCCCTTCACCACGGTACGACCATGGCCGTCAGCGAGACGAGCCACGTTGCGTCGCGCACGCTCGACGATCTCTACCGGCGTCATGGTCCGGACGTGTACCGCTATGCGCTCGCGGTGCTCGGCAACCACTCGGACGCCGAGGACGTCACCCAGACGACTTTCCTGAACGCGTATCGCGCACTCGAACAGGGCGTCCATCCACGGAAGCCCGCGAACTGGCTACTCACGATCGCGAGCAACGCGATCAAGCAGCGTTTCCGCCAGGAGCAGGCGAGGCCCCGTCACGTCGAGCTCGACCGAGACGTGCCGGCAGCCGGTGCCGAGGACGTCGGTCCCACCGTCGGCGAGCTCTTGACGGCGCTCTCCAAGATCCCGCCCCAGCAGCGCCAGGCGATCGTGCTGCGTGAGTTCGAGGGTCGGACGTACAACGAGATCGCCGAGATCATCGGCGTGACCACGTCGGCTCTGGAGACACTCCTCTTCCGCGCCCGGCGCTCACTCACCGACGAGCTGGCCCACCAGCTGACGTGCACGGAGGCGCAGCAGGCCGTCTCGCGCGCCGCGGACGGGCGGCTCGGACGAAAGGAACGGCGCCGCTTGCGTGAGCACCTCACCGAGTGCCCCGACTGCTCGCAGTTCGCGAGGCTGCAGCAGCGTCATCGCACGGCGCTCCGCGGTCTCGCGCTCATTCCGGTTCCCGTCTCGCTCACCATCTTCAAGGGGTTCGAGGGATCCGCCGTCGCCGCGACGCTTCCGGCGGCCGCCGGTGCAACGGCGGTAGGGACCGGCGCCGGAGCAACGGCGGTCGGAACCAGCATGGGCGGCGCCGCAGCGGCCGGCGGAGGGAGCGCCTTCGCGGGAGGGCTCGCGGTCAAGGCGGCTGCGGTCGTCGCCGCGGCCAGCGTGGCCGGAGGTGCCACGGTCGCGGGCGTGAAGGAGATCGGCGTGGGTGGCCACCACAAGCGCACTCCCCCTGCTCAGATCAAGGGGCACGGGACGCGCGGTGAGATCCGCTCCCAGCGCGCGACGCATGCCTCGGACCGCGGCCTAGAGCGCGGCAAGGCGGTGGCGCGGGGCCAGACCGGTAGCGTCCCGCCCGGCTTTGCGCAGCGCGAGCCGAAGACAACCACCAAGTCGCAGGGCGTCGGCGTGTCCGCGAAGGAGAAGGCGCGTGGCCGAATGATGTCGACCAGTGCCACGACGAAGAAGAAGACGCCGACGGTGAAGGAACAGCCGGCCCAGCCCGGGCGGACGAACAGAAGAGCTGAGGAGCGCGGTCGGCCGAACACCGCCGACACGGAGCCCTTGGACGCGAGCGACGCAACCACAGCGACGCCAAGGGGCCCGAAAAGCGTCGCGCACGGCCCGAGCATCACTCCCTAGTCGCCAATCGCTCCTCGTAGCCTCGCTCACTCGATCGGGGGAAGGCTCACTACCGAGAACGGCCGATGCCGTTTTCTGCCATGCGTCGTCTCCTCGTTCTCGCGGTGGCACTAGCCGCTGTGTCCGCGCCGGCTACGGCCGCCCGGTCGAGTTCTCCGGACGCGGAGCTCGTCCGCCGAACGGCTCTCGAGCGTGAGATCGGCCGGGAGCTGAACCGGGCACGGACCGCCCACGGCCTGCGCCCTCTGCGGTTCGCCGACGGACTTCGCACAGCTGCGGCAACCCACTCGCGGGCGATGCTCGAGCAAGGCTTCTTCGAGCACGAGTCGGCGGACGGCACGAGCTTCGCCGATCGGATTCGCCGCTACTACCGAGACCACGGCTGGGTGACGTGGAGCGTCGGGGAGACGCTGCTCGCGAGCTCGGATGAGATCGACGCACGCCGCATCGTCAGCGCGTGGATCGAGTCACGGTCTCATCGCGAGGTCCTGTTCACTCCGAACTGGCGCGACGCAGGCGTCGGCGTCTTCTACTCGGACGCCGCTCCCGGCACGTTCGGCCGTGCGCCGGCGCTCGTCATCACTGCGGACTTCGGCCAGCGCACGCACAAGTCCTCGCTCTGACGAGCGTCCCCGAGCGAGTTACGCGCGGGTACTAGGCCGCGAGGCGTCGGAACGGCGTCTGCTGGGGATCGATCTCGAGCGCGAAGCCGCGATCCCAGCGGACGAGGACGTGACCGCTCTCGTCCACCTGATCCACGACGCCGCGATCGCCGACGGCGAGTCCCGACTCCTCATCGGCGATGCCGACGAGCTCGATCCGCATTCCGGCGGAGACGCCGGCTCTGATCCGGGCCGCAAGCTGACGTGCGCCTTGTGCATCCATATCCGCACTATCGGCTTCGACACACCAGATCTACACCCTCCAAAGGTCCAGCCATGCCTCGTCTGGAGGAGAGACCTGCAAGCCGCCGAAGTCGCGTGAGCCGGCGGACTGCTCCGAACTCGACGGCTTAGGATCGGTCCGCCGGCTGTCAGACTCCGAGTCAGCCGTTCCGGATGATCCCAGACCAGCCGAACGAGGACGCACGCGAGCGCCGCCCGCCGAAACCGGGCGGGATCTTCCGCCGCGCGCTCGCCCCGAACGTCGCCGCAGAGGAGCAGCTCCTCGCGCTCCTCGCGGAACGACGCCGAGAGCTGGAGGAGCACGCCGCACGCTTCGAGGAGCAGATCCTCGACCTCGAGCACCGCGAGCAGCTCCTCAGCGACGAGCGCGCCTCCGTCGAGCGACTGCTTCGTCGTGGCACGACCGAGCTCGAAGCCCGGGAGCGCGATCTCATGCAGCTCGAGCGCGAGCTCGCCGATCGGGAAAGCCGCCTCCGTGATGATGAAGCCGAGATCCTGCGCCGACGCGGCGAGCTCGGAGCGGTGGAGCTGAAGCGCGCAAGCTTGGAGCAGCGCGAGAACGCGCTCGAGGCTCGCGACGCGGACCTCGCCGCACGAGAAGCCGAAGTCGCCGCGCGCGAGACCGAGCTCGCCACCGAGCGGGCGGCAGCGGACGAACCGGGCGCAGCGCTTCTCTTCGTGCCCGGGGCCGCGTACCGGCTCGTCGAGCGCCAGCCGGCTCCGGCAGCCGCGGGCTCCTCAGTGGAGGTCGACGGTGAGGAGTACGTCGTGTCTCGTGTCGGCCCCTCCCCGTTGCCGGGCGACGGACGCCGGTGCGCCTACCTCGTTCGAGGCGCGCCCCGCGTCCCCCCGTCCGGCGGGAGCCTGTAGACCGGAGGGCGCCGGCGCGGGGCGTCCGCTTGGGCGACCTGGTCGAGACGTCGCTCCGCCTGCGTCACGAGGAATTCCGCGATCGAGACGTCGTCCTCCGAAAAGCGCCGGAGCCGCATCTCGTAGAGCTCGATCAGTCCCCAAGGCTCGGCTCGAACGAGCACGGGAAGCATGAGCATCGCATTCATACCGAGCTCCCGGAGGATGAACGCCTCGGCCGGGTCGACGTCGCCGTCCAGGAACGACACGGCGCGCGGCTCGCCCGTTTGGAGCGCATCTCGCGTGAGCGGGAAGTCGGCGATCCGATAGGCCGCCTCGTCCCCCAGCCACACCTCGCGCAGCGCGTGCTCCGTGGCGTCCACGAGATAGCTGCCGGCAACGCGTGAGGCGGAGCATGCAGTCGCGCCGACTACGAAGACGAGAGACTTGCAGAGGCGGCCGAGGACGCCGTCGACCGTGTCCTCCGCCTCGATCGCCCTCGCTGCTGCGATCGCGTCCGCGAGGACGGACCCGTCTCCGCGACCTCCGCGCCTTCGTCGCTCGTCCGCGGCTGCCGCAGGCGCCGTGTCGGGCGCGAGCTGCTCGCGTTGCACCACGTGCCGGAAGGAGGCGACCCGATCCTTTCCCGCATCCTTCGCCGCGTACAGCGCCTGGTCGGCCGCACGGAGAAGCGAGGTCGGCCCCGCGCCGTCGAACGGATAGGTCGAGATGCCGGCACTGATGCGGAGCGGGAATCCCGCCTCGGTCAGGCCGGCCGCGAGCACGCTGCGGATCCGCCCGCCGAGCGCCTCCGCGACCTCGGCACCGGCGCCGGGGAGCATGACGACGAACTCATCGCCCCCGAGCCGAGCGGCCTCGGCGCCATCCGGGAGGGAGGCTCCGAGAACATCGGCGACCTCACGCAGGAGGGCGTCCCCGAATTCGTGACCGGCACGATCGTTGATCTCCTTGAAGTCGTCGCAGTCGAACACGAGAACGCTCAGCGGAACGCGACGCTCCTGTGCCGCGGCGATCCCGTTCTCGAGGTGCTCCTCGAGACCGCGGCGGTTCAGGATGCCGGTCAGGGGATCGGTGACGGCGCTTCGGCGCTCCCGGCGCAGAGCGAGCGCCGCGTCCAGCGATGCGGCAACGTGGGCCGCCAGCACAGCGGCCGTGTCGAGCTGGGCCGCATCGACGGAGTCCGTGGCGACCGTCGATCCGACCAGAGCTCCGATTTCTTCGGCGTTCGCTCGCAGCGGCAGCCAGACGAGAGAGCGGGTCCGACGACTCGACCTGACATGGCTCGGGATCTCCAGCAGCTGGCAGACGACCGTGGGATCGGCTGAAGTTCTCGCGGCTGCGAGCTCGGCACCCGTGAGCGGCTCCCGGTCGGACCCGTCCGCGCGCCACTGCGCGAGCTCGGCCGGAGAGCCGGCCTCGTCCCACGTCCACACCTGACTGGCGTCGACGGGGAGCACCCTTCCAAGGGACGCAGCGCCGAGGGCAGCAATCTCGTCGGGATCGCGTTGGCTTCCGAGGTAGACGAAGAGCCGGGCCAGCCCCGGGAGATCCAGTGTGCTCGACGCCCGCAGCGCCTCTGCACGCGGAGCGAGGGCGGTGGCGAGCGGCCTCACGAGCTCGAGAACGTCGTCGGGAAACGCCCGCTCGGACTCGAGATTGAAGGCTCCGACGACCAGACGGCCGACCCGCAGTGGAACAGCGACCTCGGAGACGACTCCGGGAAGGGCCTCGAGGTACTCGGGATCCACATGAACATCGGGCACCACCTGACCGCGGCCGAGACGCACGGCGCGACCCATGATCCCCCGGTCGATGCTGATTCCATCCGGCACGACGGCGTAGCCGCGCTGTGCGACGAGCCAGAGGCGTCCGTGCTCGAGGACGAAAACCGACGGGAGACCGCCGACTTGCTCGTACAGGCTGCCGACGGCAGCGGAGATAGCCCTCGCCGGCTCTTCCTCCGCCGCGACCGCGGCGACGGCCTCCTTCATCGCGGCGGCGAGCAGCGCGCGCTCGAGCGCGGCTGCTTTCGGCGCAGGCCGAGACGGGCTTTCCATAGATCATGCATCGGCCTCGGAAAGCGGGTTCTTGAGATGTCTCAGGTGCCGAGCCCGATGTACCAGTCGAGGATCTCGCCGCCCGCGAAGAGCGCCACGACGCCACCGAGCGCGAGAAACGGACCGAGCGGGATCGCACGCTTCCGGGCGGATCTCCCGTGGCGTACGAGCAGCGCCGCAGCAGGGACTAAGGCCGCCAAGAACCCGATGAACAACGCCACGGCCACGGTCACGCCCAGGCCAGCACCGAGGAACATCGAGAGCTTGACGTCCCCCATTCCCATCCCCCTTGGGTACGCGAGGACGATGACGAAGAGGACGACTCCCGCGCCGAGGGCTGCGAGGATCCATTCCACGCTCGGATCGTCGAGTGTCCGGGCGACGAGCATGAGCACTGCGCCGGGAAGCACTATCCGGTTCGGGATCAGGCGATGCTCGAAGTCGGTCCGGGTAACGACGACCAGGATCCAGCAGAAGACAGCGCCGATCAGCCCCTCGCCGGTGAAGCCGAAGGCGAGGCCGGCGGCCCCGCCGAGCAGTGCCGTCGCGCTCGTCACGAGCGGGAGGCGGGACGAGAACGGGGCCCTCCCGAGCAGCGGGCTCCCGGTCGGGGCGTTGGTCGCGAGGCGGTCGGCCAGCGGCCCGGCCGCGCTTCCGAGGAGCAGTCCCACGAGGCCGGCCGCGAGATCCACGATGCTCGATTCCCCTGCACGCCGGCGCTTCCTCCCCCGCGTCGCGGTCCACGAGCCGATCCGAGTGGTACCCATCCCCGATTCGGGTTACAGGGGCAGTGCAAGAATCCCCTGGTAAGCGGAGTTCCGGGGATCGCGTTCCCTCGTTCGAGGGAGTGGCATCCCTCGAACTAGGGGCGATCATGTGCTCGGCGCCGACTACCGTCAGTGAACTGCGGCGCCCCACTCGAGGGGCAGAAAACGAGAACGAGTGACGATCCGGGATAGGCGGCATCTGGGCAGCACGTTCGCTTGGGCGCTGTCTCTCGCGGCGCTCGTGTTCATCGCCGGAGCGGCCGCCGTGTCGCTCCAGGCCAAGCCCGACAGGGTCGTCGGTGCGCTGATGCTCCTCGGCCTCGTCGCAGGCGCCTGCGGCGTCGCGCTCGACTGGCGTCTCCGCCGGGCACGCTCGCAGGCCCTGCGTGATCCCTTGACGGGCCTTCCCAACCGAGTGCTGCTCGACGATCGGATCGAGCAGGCGCTTCGTCGCTCACGCCGGACCTCCGAGCCGTTCACGCTCATCCTCATCGACCTCGACGGCTTCAAGGACGTCAACGACGTCCGGGGACACAGTGCCGGCGACGCCGTCCTCCGTGCGCTCGCTCGACGGTTCGAGGCCATCGTCCGCGCAAGCGACACAGTCGCACGGGTAGGAGGCGACGAGTTCGTCGTCCTCTCACTCGGCACCGGAGACGACGAGCAGGCAGCGACGCTCGTCGGCCGCCTCCGTCATGCGCTCCGCCGCCCCTTCCGGGTGGAAGGGGCGGCTGTCGAGATCGACGGGAGCGTGGGCTGGGCCGTGCATCCGGCAGACGGCGCGACCGCCCACGAGCTGCTCGCCCGCGCCGACGGCCAGATGTACGCGACCAAACGGGACACAGCCGACGACACGTTGCTGCTCCGCCGAGGCGTCGACGCGGCCGTGGTGCGCGACGTCGAGACCGCCCTCAAGCGCAACGAACTCGTCGTCGTCTACCAGCCGATTCTCGACCTGAAGAGCGGCGAGCCCCGCGCCGCCGAAGCCCTCGTGCGGCGCCTGCTCCCCGATCAGGCGCTCCTGCCTCCGGCCGAGTTCGTTCCGCACGTCGAGCGGACGCCGATCGTGCGCGAGCTCACGTTCCTCGTCGTGGCTCAAGCGCTGCATTCCGCCCAGCTCTGGGCCGAGAACGGACACGAGCTCTCCGTGTCCGTCAACGTTCCGTATCGACTTCTCGACGACGCGCAGTTCGCGGAGGGAATCGCCGGGCTGCTGGAGTCCACAGAACTGCAAGCGGGCCGGCTGACGCTCGAGGTCGTTCCCGCCGGCCCTGGCGCCGGCTCGGAGCTCGACGAGGACGTCATGGCGAGGTTGAAGGAGATCGGCGTGCGGCTCTCGCTCGACGACGGCGGCCGTGCGGCGTCGTTCGCCGCGCTTCGCGTGCTTCCCCTCGACGAGCTCAAGATCGACGCGGGGTTCGTCCACGGGCTCGGACGAAGCGCGACGGACGCGGCACTCGTGCACGGGATGATCGACATCGGGCACTCTCTCGGGCTGACGGTGGTGGCCGAAGGTGTCGAGACCCGGGACGCCTGGACCGTGCTCGCGGGCTGGGGCTGCGACTACGCGCAGGGCTTCTACGTGGCCGGGCCACGCCCGGCGGACGAGCTCGTCGACTGGCTTCGTGGGCGCTGGCCCGCCGTCGCGTAGGCGCGAGACCAATCCCCCCCTTACAGCACGGCCTGCACAGCGAACGCGACGCCGACGACGACGAGCATCACGCCGAGTGCTATCCGGAGGACTGCCTCCGGAAGACGGCCGGTCGCGTGCGCGCCGAGCCAGCCACCTGGAATCGCCCCTGCGAGACCCACTGCGAGCAGTCCCCAATCGACGAGCTCGCCCGCGGCGTAGGTGGCAAACGCTGCGACCCCGAGCAGGAACCCGACCACGAGGTTCGTGCCCGCGGCGCGCCGGACGTCCATGCCCACCGAGCGGATGAGCGCCGGCATGCGAAGCGTCCCGAGGATGACCCCGACCGCTCCACCGAGAAGGCCGATCAAGAATGCGACCGCGCTTCCGCGACCCACGCGGAGTCGCTCGCGAGGATGCGGCCTGACCGGCCTGAGGGCGATGTCGATCCCGCTCCACACCAGCACCGCCGCGATCAGCCCGTAGAGCAGCGCCTCCGAGACGTCGTCCGCGAGTAGCGCGCCCACCACGGCACCCGCAACCGAAGGCGGTGCCGTCCAGGCGACGACGGTCCAATCCACGCGGCCCTCGCGCACGTGCCTGAGCCCACCCGCGCCGGCGGCGGCGGCGGAGATCGCGACGTTCGCGCCCGCTGCGGAGAGCGGGCTCCCGGCGACGAAAACGAGCAACGGCAGCCGCAGCGTGCCGAGCACGAGGCCGAGCATCGAACCGACGTAGCCGGCGACGAACGAGCCGGCGAAGGCTAGCGCGAACTCCCAGGTCTCCAGAGCGGCTCCTCCCGGCCGTCGACGGCATTGACGGCACGGGCGAGGATGAACAGCAGATCGGAGAGCCGGTTCAGGTAGACGAGCGCGACCGGGTTGAGCTCGTGGACTTGCGCCGCGGCAAGAGCCTCGCGCTCCGCACGGCGGCACACCGCACGTGCGACGTGCAGGCGGGCGGCGGCCTCACCGCCTCCCGGAAGGACGAAGCTCTTGAGCTCAGGCAGGCCCTCGTTGAAGCGATCGCACGCGCGTTCCAGCGCGTCCACCTGCTGCTGCGTCACGCGCAGGCGGCCCTCCCGCTCGAGCGGCACCGAGAGATCGGCGCCGAGGTCGAACAGCTCGTTCTGGACACGGCCGAGCACGTCGCGAACGTCCTCCGGGCATGCGCCGGCGAGAACGAGGCCGATCAAAGCGTTCAGCTCGTCGACGGTGCCGAAGGCAGCGATCCTTTCGTCGAGCTTCGACGCGCGCGATCCGTCGCCGAGCGACGTCTCCCCCGCGTCGCCGCCCCGGGTGTAGATGCGTGTCAGCCGGACGGGCTCGTCGCGCTTCCGCATGCGCAAGACAATAGGCACATGCTCCGACGCACGGCTGCGGAGACTAGGGGTCAGACCCCGCGGGTCTGACCCCGGCGTCGACCGGAACCTCGCGGAGCTGCCTGCCGAGGATCGCGCGCGCAATCACCAGGCGCTGGATCTCGCTCGTTCCCTCGTAGATCTCCGTCACCTTCGCGTCCCGGTAGTACCGCTCGACGGGGAACTCCTTCGTGTAGCCGTAACCGCCCAGAACCTGGATCGCCTCCGCGGTCTGGCGGCGCGCCATCTCAGAGGCATACAGCTTGGCCTTCGCGCCCTCTGCCGTGTGGGGAAGGCCCTGTTGCTTGAGCCACGCCGCCCGGTAGACGAGAAGTCGCGCAGCGTCGATCTCGGTCGCCATGTCGACGAGCTTCCACTGGATCGCCTGGAAGTCCGCGATGCGGCGGCCGAACTGCTCGCGCTCGAGCGCATACGGGCGCGCGACGTCGTACGCCGCCTGCGCAATCCCGAGCGCCTGGGCGGCGATGCCGATGCGCCCGCCGTCGAGGGTCGCCATCGCGACGCGGAAGCCCCGCCCCTCCTGGTGCAGCAGCCGGTCGTGGCCGACGCGCACCCCCTCGAGCGCGAGGTCCGAGGTCGTGGAGGAGTTGAGTCCCAGCTTCTCCTCTTCGCGCGTGACGCGGACGTGGTCTGCGTCGAGCACGAAGCAGGAGACGCCGCGTGCACCCGCGGTAGAGACGTCGGTGCGGGCGAAGACGACGAACGTCCCAGCAACCGAGCCGTTCGTGATCCACTGCTTCGAGCCGGTCAACACCCACCCGTCGCCGTCGGCTTCGGCCCGAGTCCGCAGCGAGCCCGCGTCGGAGCCGGAGCCGGACTCCGTGAGCGCGAACGCCCCGATCTGCTCGCCACGGGCGAGAGGCGGCACGAACCTCGCCTTCTGCTCGTCGGTTCCGAACGAGAGGATCGGAAGCGTCGTCGCGCTCGTATGCACGGCGACCGTCACCCCTACCCCCGCGTCTGCCCGCGAAAGCTCCTCGAGGACGAGGATGTAGGAGAGGAAGTCGGCGCCGGCGCCGCCGTACTCCTCCGGAACACACACACCCATGAGCCCCAGCTCGGCGAGCCGCGGGAAGAGCTCGTGCGGGAAGCGGTGCTCTCGGTCCCAGGCGGGTGCGTTCGGGACGACTTCCGACTCCGCAAACTCCCTCGTCAGCGACTGGATCTCCCGCTGGTCGGTGGTCAGCTCGAAGTCCATCGCTTGGACTATATGAACCTGCCTACGAGTAGGGCTTGGCTGAACGTCGCTCGTCGTCGGGGTGCGATCGTCGTTCCGAGGACGCCGCCGGGGCGACCAGCGCGGCCCGGCGGCACAGCCGGGCGTTTCGCCAAGCCCTACTACGAGGAAGACGGCCCTCGGCCTCGCTGCATGCGCCGGTGGGTGCGTCCCGCGCGACGGCGAGCCACGGTCCGCAGACCGCTCGGAGTCGCGAGCCTCCGCAGCCGCCCCGGAAACAATTCGGCACACAGCACCGCCGAGGCGGCCGGGCCTCGCACTCCGTAGCGAACCGAGACGGCGCGGAAGTCCGGCGCAGCGCGCCACCCCTCGGGCCGCAGCTCGTAGCTCTCCTGCTCCTCGATGAAGAAACCTGCCCGGGCGTACAGGCGCGTCCATCCGCGCTCGTCCTCCTGCCGGAACCAACCGTAGTCCGCCGGCTCTCCGAGCGGGACTGTGACGAGCAGGCTTCCGTCGCGCCGCAGCACCCGTCGCAGCTCCCGCAATGCGAGGTGCCGTGCACCGCCGTCGGACTCGGTAGCCAACCCGTATGCCGAGTTGTCGGCGCCGATGTGCTCCAGCGTCGAGACGAGCAAGACCTGCTCGAAGGAGCGGTCGGGGAAAGGCAGATCGCGGACGTCGGCCTCGACCGTCTCGAGCCCCTCGACGTCCCGGGTCGCAAGATCGACGCCCACGAGCTCAACGCCGGCGCGAAGGAGCGCGCCGAGGTACGCCGTCTCTGCGAACGCGTAGCCGACCTCGAGAATCCGGCCGGACGCCCTGAGGCGCGAGAGGACCCAAGGAATCTCGATGACGCGCTCGTCCGTGCCGGGTGGCGCCTGGAGCCAACGCATCCGTTCGCCTCGCGCGCGAGCGCCGAGCCCGACGGCGACCGCGTCGTCCCGCTCGCGCACACGTACGAACTCGGGGCTCGACGCGAGCTCGTGGACGAGCGTCGCCCGGGACAGTGTGCCTTCCGCGAGCTTCGCGAGCGCCCGTGCGCGCGCGTCGTCGTCCGGTGGTCTCCGGAGCACGAGGTGGAACGCAGCGTCGACGAACTCCTCGTCCGTCCCCTCGTGGGCGGCGAGCTCGGCGGCGAGGCGTGGGTCCATCACAGGGGTCAGACCCGGGGGGTCTGACCCCGAGCCGAGTAGTCGTAGAACCCGTGGCCCGACTTCCGTCCCAGCCGGCCGGCGGCAACGTACTGGCGAAGGAGCGGACAGGGCGCGTACTTCGGATCACCGAGGCCCTCGTGCAGGACGTCCATGATCGCAACGCAGGTGTCGAGCCCGATGAGGTCGGCGAGCGCGAGCGGGCCCATGGGATGCGCGAACCCCAGCTTGGCGATCGTGTCGATCGCTTCCGGCTCCGCGACGCCCTCCAGCAGCGTGTACGCGGCTTCGTTGATGAACGGCATGAGAATGCGGTTCGAGACGAAGCCTGGGAAATCTCGTGCCTCTGCCGGCTCTTTCCCGAGCTCGCGCGCCAGCTCGACGACGGCGGCGGCAGTTTCGTCAGAAGTCTGGACCGCGCGGACGATCTCCACGAGCCCCAGCACCGGCACGGGATTGAAGAAGTGCATCCCGATCACCTTCTCCGCCCTCCCTGTGACGGCGGCGAGCGAGGTAATCGGGATCGAGGAGGTGTTCGAGGCGAGGATCGCGTTCGAGGGCAGCACCTCGTCCGCTCTGCGGAAGAGATCCTTCTTCACTTCGGCCTGCTCGACGACAGCCTCGATCATCAGCTCTGCAGGCACCAACTCGTCCACGCCGGCCACGCGGGAGAGGACGTCATCGGGGTCTGCGCCGCCCTTGTCGGCGAGCTTCCCGAGACTTCGTCGCATCGTCTCGACCGCGGCGTCGACCGCGCCCGGGACGGCGTCGTGCAAGGAGACGCTCCTTCCGGACGCCGCGACGACCTGGGCGATCCCCCCGCCCATTTGCCCTGCACCCACGACCAACACGTGCTCGAATCTCATCTCCGGAGTATTTCCGACGGGGTCAGACCCGTGGGCCTGACCCCATCCGCACCCGCCTACGTCTCAGGTGCGCCCGGAAGCTGAGGCCGCGCGCCGCGGCGTAGGCGCCGTACAGCCCAGAAAAGCACCACGGCCAGGATCGCAAGCCCGACGACGACCTTGATCGCTCCGCCGCGCGGCTCTCCGCCCGCGGCCGCAAGCTCTGCGGGACCGACGACGCTGCACAGCGTTGCGAGCCACGTCTCGTCAGGCCCTTCGGTCAGGAGGAGCCCCACGGTCCTGGTCGCAGGTGGAACCGGGACGTCGCAATCGGTCCGCAACGGACTGCGAACCACGATCTGCTCACCGACGTCTCCCTTGACGCGCTGGTCCACCTGGACCGTGAGCAGGAGTTGCGGAGCACCCCGCAGCCTGCCCTCTCCGTTGGCAACGACGTGTCCGATCACGGCCGCATCAGCCGCGTCAAGCCGATCGGACATCGGCTCGTCGATGCAGACGCACGCAACCGCGTCGCCGGCCAAGACCAGCGCTGCCACAACAACAACGAGCAGGGCTCGGATGGGACTCATTTCACCCTGAAAGGAGTCCTACACCTCGATCAGAAGAGCATCGCCCTGGCCCCCGCCGGAGCAGATCGCGGCAAGGCCGAGCCCGCCTCCGTTCCTGCGCAGCTCGTGAACCATCGTCGCGACAATCCGACCACCCGACGCCCCGATCGGATGGCCGAGCGCTACCGCGCCCCCGTTGACGTTCACGATCTCCTCGTCCACGCCCAGCATCCTCGTCGAGTTCTTCGCGACCGACGCGAACGCCTCGTTGATCTCGACCCGCTTCAGGTCGGCGCTCGTCTTCCCCGCCTTGGCGAGGGCTTGCTCCCCGGCGCGAGCCGGTGTGCGCGCGAGGTATGCGTAGTCGTCGGCCACGTAGCCCTGACCGACGATCGTCGCGAGCGGCTCGAGGGCGCGCCGCTTCGCAAACTCCTCGGAGCAGACGATCACGCAGGAGGCCCCGTCGTTGACGCCCGGTGCATTGCCCGCGGTCGTGGTGCCCTCGGGATCGAACACGGGCTGTAGGGCCGCGAGCTTCTCGAGCGTCGTGTCCCTGCGGATCCCCTCGTCGGCGACGACATCTCCGACCGGAACGATCTCGTCCGCGAACCGCCCCGCGTCCTGGGCGGCTGCCGCCCGCTGGTGGGAGCGATACGCCCACTCGTCCTGCTCCTCGCGCGAGATGCCGAGCTCGCGAGAGACCTTCGACGCCTGCTGCACCATGTGCAGCCTGTCGAATGACGAGACGAGCCCGTCGAAGACCATGTGGTCGACGAGCTCCCCATTTCCGAGGCGGTAGCCGAAACGAGCCTTGGGAAGGAGATACGGCGCGTTGGACATCGACTCCATGCCACCGGTGACGACGAGCTCGTGGCCTCCCGCGCGGATCATCAGATCCGCGATCTCGAGCGCGCGGATCGACGAGGCGCACACCTTGTTGACGGTGTCGGCCGGCACCTCCTTGGGCACTCCAGCGGCGACCGCAGATTGCCGTGCGGGCGCTTGCCCTACGCCTGCCTGCAGCACCTGACCCATCACGACGTACTCGACCTCGTCCGCCTGGAGCCCGACGCGTTCGAGGGCCGCCCGGATCGCGATCCCGCCGAGCTCCGTCGCCGGCAGGGGCGCGAGCCCGCCGCCGAGGCGGCCGAACGGCGTGCGCACCGCGGAGATGATGACCGATCGAGACATGGAGCCAGCGTAGCCGGGGGGAGCACGATGACGGGGTCAGACCGTCGGGTCTGACCCCACTGCCAGACCTCGCTGGCACACTCAGCCCGTGCGCGTCCTCATGGTCGACAACTACGACTCGTTCACGTACAACCTCGTTCACCTGCTCGAGGAGCAGGGCGCCGAGGTGCTCGTCCGTCGCAGCGACGAGATCGACGTGGCGGAAGCCCACGGCTGGAGCCCGGATCGGCTCGTCGTCTCGCCCGGCCCCGGACGGCCCGAAGGCGCGGGGAGCTCGATCGCGCTGATTCGCGAGCTCGGACGAACGACGCCGACGCTGGGCGTGTGCCTCGGGCACCAAGCGATCGTCGAGGCGTTCGGGGGCGAGGTGGCGCAGGCGAAGGCACTCCTGCACGGCAAGGCGAGCGTCGTCCAGCACGACGGCCGTGGGATCTTCACGGGACTCCCCTCGACGATCGAGGCCGGCCGCTACCACTCGCTCGCGGCTGTGAAGGTCCCCCTCGAGCTCGAGGTGACGGCGCGTACCGAGGACGGAGAGGTCATGGGTGTCCGGCACCGAGCGCATCCGATCGAGGGGGTCCAGTTCCACCCGGAGAGCGTCCTGACACCCACGGGACCACGGATGATCGAGAACTTCCTTCGCGCGGGGCCGACCTAATAACGGGCTCTGTTCCCTAACCGGCGAGCGCGTTAACACCCCGGAGGCCGTGGCCGTCGCGGTTGACTGCAACCTGCGGTTAGTCCTCGACGAGCAGTACCGCATCGTCGATGTCAGTCCCGTCGCGAGCCGGTGTTCGGCCCGCTGCTGGGCGAGAGATTCTGGGATCACTTCCCCACCGCACGCCCCGGTCCTTCTGCCCTACTGCGACGAGGCCAGGCGTACCGGAGAGCAAATCGAGGTCGTGAAGTTCTTCGAGGGCAAGTTGAAGCGCGTCAGGCACTCACCGGAAGGGTCGCGCCTCCTCGCCACGTGGGAGGCTCTCGCATCGGTCGACGTCTCGTCTCTCGACACACTTCAGGAGTCTCTCCGCAACGTGTTCCCCTTGCGGACGACGAGCCGCCCGAAAACCGGCGTCCCGCACTCAGCGTGGTTCGGGGAGGCGGCTAGGGCTCTCGCGAGACCGAGACCGAACCGGTGGTCGAGCGCGGCTGACCGAGGCGCTCGAGCGCCCGGGCAATCCGGTCGACGAGCTCGCGGGTCTCAGCGAGCTCCTCCCTCAGCGCTGCGAGCTCGGCGGCATGACTCGTGACCGCATCGGAGGTGCGAACGAGATCGCTCACTGTCGTCTCGGTCAACTCGGCGATCCGGCGCAAGCGCGGAAGCGAGGGCGTGGTGACTCCGCGCTCCCACCGCGACACGGTGATCGACTCCACGCCGAGGGACTCGGCGAGCTGCCGCTGTGTCAATCCCGCGCTCCGCCGCGCCGCGCGCAGGCGGGCGCCGACTCCTCCGCCGCCTTCTTGGCCCACGTCCGGCGGATCCTCTCACACCTGCCGGGCGCGTCCACTGACAAAAGGTCCCGCTCTCACGACGTCTTGTCCGGGCCGACCTGGACGAGCATCTTGCCGATGTTCTCGCCACGGAGGAGGCCGAGAAAGGCCCGGGGCGCGTTTTCGATCCCCTCGATCACCGTCTCCCGGTAACGCAGCCGACCGTCGCGGACCCACTCCTGCGCCTTCTCGAAGAACTCCGGGAAGCGATCGTAGTGGTCCCGGATGATGTAGCCCTGCATGCGGAGGCGCTTCGTCACGACCATGAACAGGTTCCGTGGGCCGGCGGCGGCCTCCACGTCGTTGTAACGGGACATCGAACCGCACGCGACGATGCGTCCGTACAGCCGCATCTGACCTATCGCTGCCTCCAGGTGATCACCGCC
Organism: Actinomycetota bacterium; assembly: GCA_046727975.1. Classification (GTDB taxonomy): domain Bacteria; phylum Actinomycetota; class Thermoleophilia; order Gaiellales; family Gaiellaceae; genus GMQP-bins7. The sequence goes on from JBKPDR010000038.1 coordinate 20,766, forward strand.
CACGTTGTCGAAGTAGATGTCGACTCCCTCCGGAGTCGCCTCCGTGAGGGCAGCGCGAACGGGATGACGGCGGTAGTCGAAGACCGCGTCGAAGCCGATATCCCGAAGCCACACGAGCTTCTCCTGGGAGCCGGCGCTCCCGACGACGCGACAGCCGGCGATCTTCGCCATCTGCCCTGCGGCGCTGCCGACCGCGCCGGCGGCGCCCGAGACGAACACAGTCTCTCCCGCCTCGGGCTTCCCGATCTCGAAGAGCCCGTAGTACGCCGTGAAGCCGGGCATGCCGAGCACGCCGAGTGCGGTCGACACCGGTGTGGCCCGTGGATCGACTCGGCGCACCGCCGAGGCGTCGGAGAGAGCCCACTCGCGCCAGCCGTTGTTGTGCAGAACCCAGTCCCCTTCCGAGAAGCTCGAGTCGCGAGAGATCTCGACCCGTCCCACCGCACCTCCCGTCATCGCCTCGCCCACGGTGAACGGTGCGACATACGACCGTACGTCGTTCATGCGCGGCCGCATGTACGGATCGACCGAGAAGTACGCGTTCCGAATGAGGAGCTGGCCGTCGCCCGGGTCCGGGATCGGCGTCTCCGCGACCTCGAACAGATCCTCACCGGGGAACCCTGCCGGCCTTGCCACGAGGCGAATCTCGCGAGACACGCCCTTCACGACGCGATGATATGCCCGTGCAGTCGCTTCGGGGACACCTCCTGGTCGCCGGCCCCAGCCTCGTCGACCCCAACTTCCGGCGGGCGGTCGTCCTCGTCGGGGAGCACGGTGAACAGGGCGCGATGGGCGTCGTCTTGAATCGGCCGTCCGGAGCGACGATCGGCGAGGCCGTGCCCGAGCTCGCACCCTTGGTGAGCGACGCCGAGGTCGTCCATGTGGGCGGGCCGGTGCAGCCATCGGCGATCGTGGTGCTCGCCGACTTCGAAGAGCCGGAGCGAGCAGGAACGATCGTCCTCGAATCCGTCGGCTTCCTTCCCTCCGAGGTCGAGCCCGACGATCTGGGCGAGCTGCGACGGGCGCGCGTCTTCGCCGGCTACGCGGGGTGGGGGCCCGGCCAGCTCGACGACGAGCTCGCGGAAGGGTCGTGGATCGTGGAGCCCGCGCTTCCGGAAGACATCTTCACCGAGAGTCCCGACGAGCTCTGGAGCGATGTGCTGCGCCGGAAGGGTGGGCCGTTTTCAGTGCTCGCACTCATGCCGCCCGATCCCAGCCTCAACTGACCGCGCCAGGCGTGGGCTCTCCGGGCACGCCCGCGCGAGTGACAAAGTGACACTTGGAATGTTCTGTTCACGGGAGCCGCGTCGGTAGGCTCGCTCGCAGTGAGGATCGCGTACGTCGTCGACGTCCACGACCGCTTCGACGCGGTGCCACAGGTAGTCGACGGGCTGGGGAACGTCGACGTGTTGATCGTCGGCGGCGACATCACCACGTTCGGGACACCGGACGACGCCGGTCGCGCCATCGAGCTCTGGCGGCCGCTGGCGCCACATCTGCTCGCGGTCGCAGGGAACATGGATTCGCTTGCGATCGACGAGCGGCTCGCGGAGCTCGGCGTCTCGCTCGACGGGCGGGGAGTCGCGATCGGGGAAGTCGGCTTCGCAGGCGCTTCGGCCGCCCCGATCTCTCCGCTCCACACGCCGTACGAGATCCCGGATACCGAATTCGCGCGCCGCGCGGCGGATGGCCTTGCGACGATTCGCGACGCGCGTGTCCGGATCCTCTGCCCGCACGCGCCTCCCCACGACACAGCCTGCGACCGCCTCCGTTCCGGCGAGCACGTCGGCAGCCCGGCACTGCGGGAGCTCGTCGATCGCGAGCAGCCGGACCTCGTGCTCTGCGGTCACATCCACGAGTCGCGCGGGATCGACGAGGTCGGCGCGACGCGCATCGTCAATCCCGGCCCGGTCGCATCCGGCCACTACGCGCTGGTGGACGTCGCGGACGTCGTCACGATCTCGCTCGACTGACGCTCTAGACTCCGCGGCAGCTCACGACAGGAGGGGACGGGATCATGGCGACTGTCGCGCTCGACGCAGACCGAGTCGAGGCTCTTTCGGAAAGGCTCACCGGCACGCTGCTGCAGTTCGGCGATCTCTACGAGGAGGCGCGCCGCGTCCACAACGGGCTCGTCGATCGGCGGCCCGCGCTGATCGCGCGCTGCCACGGCACCGCGGACGTCGTCGACGCGGTCCGGTTCGCGCGAGGGACGGGTCTCGAGATCTCCGTCCGCGGAGGCGGCCATAACGTCGCCGGTCGCGCGGTCACCGAGGGCGGGCTGATGATCGACCTCTCCCCGATGAAGGGAATCCGCGTCGACCCAGCCGCGCGCACGCTGCGGGCGCAGCCCGGTGTCCTCTGGCGCGAGCTCAACCGCGAGGCCGCTCTGCACGGGCTCGCCACGACCGGAGGCCTGATCTCGACGACGGGAATCGCCGGCTACACGCTCGGCGGCGGCCTCGGCTGGCTCATGAGCAAGTTCGGGCTCGCCACGGACAACCTGCTCGGGGTCGAGCTCGTGACCGCGGCCGGCGACGTCCTCGAGGTCACGGACGACTCGAACCCCGACCTCATGTGGGCGCTTAGGGGCGGGGGGGGCAACTTCGGCATCGCCGCGTCCTTCGAGTACCGCCTCCATCCGCTCGAGACGATCTACGGCGGTCTCGTCGCGCATCCGTTCGAGGCGGCGAAGGAGGTGCTGACGTTCGTCCGCGAATCCGCGGGAGAGCTCTCCGACGACGCCAGCGTTGCTGCCGGCCTCGTCCACGCACCCGACGGTTCCGGTATGAAGCTCGCCGCGTACCTCCTCTTCCACACCGGCGAGCTCGAGCAGGCGCAGGCGGAGTTCCAGCCATTCCTCGCCTTCCGCACGCCCGTCGTGACCCAGGTCGGGCCGATGCCGTATCCCGTCATGAACACGCTGCTCGACGACGCCTACCCCCGGGGAGCCCTCAACTACTGGAAGTCGACGTTCATCAGCTCGCTCGACGACGCGCTGATCGAGTCCCTGGTCGCGGCGTATGCGGAAGTTCCCTCACCGATGACCGCAATCCTCATCGAGTACTTCCACGGGGCGGTGACACGCGTCGGTTCCACGGACACTGCGGTGCCCCACCGGGAAGAGAGCTTCAACGTCCTGATCCCCGGCGAGTGGCTCGATCCTGGGGACTCGCCGAGGAACATCCAATGGACGCAGGAGACGTTCGCCCTTCTAGAGCCCTTCCGTGCCGGACGACGCTGGCTCAACTACCTGGACGACGACGACACCGTCGACGCCGTACGTATGGCCTACGGCCCGAACTACGAGCGACTCGCCCGGATCAAGCGGGAATATGACCCGGACAACGTCTTCCACCTGAACCACAACATCGTTCCCGCGTAGCTCGCCGGCGTGGCCGGCGTCTCGAGACGGATCGCCGCGCTTCCCCGCGCGGCGATCCTCCGTGCAGCGGACAGCGCCCGACTCCGGCGCGTCGTCCAACGCTACGGGATGCGGCTCGGCGCCGCGCGCTTCGTCGCCGGCGAGACCCTCGACGAGTGCGTCGCTGTCCTGCGAAGGCTGAACGAGGCGGGTCTCGCCGCCAACACGACGCTCCTGGGCGAGGCGACTCCCGATCGCGAGGGCGCTGCAGCGGCCGTTCGCGAGTATGAGACCGTCCTCGCCCGCCTTGCCGTCGAGAGACTTCAGGCGAACGTCGCCCTCAAGCTCACGCATCTCGGGCTCTCGTTCGAGCAGGCCACGGCCGCCGCCAATCTCGAACACCTCGTCGAGTACGCGCAGCCGCTCGGCCAGTTCATCAGGATCGACATGGAGCAGTCGGCATACGTCGACCCGACGCTGTGCATCTTCGAGCGGCTTCGCCGAGCCGGCAACGGGAACGTCGGCGCCGTCCTCCAGTCGTACCTGTATCGCTCGGCGGACGATCTCGAGCGCCTACTCCCGCTCGAGCCGAACCTCCGCATCGTCAAGGGCGCCTATCTGGAGCCGCCCTCCGTCGCGTATCCGAAGAAGCAAGACGTCGACGCCGCGTACGTCCGTCTCGTCGAGCGAGCGCTTCAGGGTGGTGCATACGTCGCCGTGGCGACGCACGACGAGAGGATCATCTCCCACGTCCAGGCGTTCGCCGCAAGCGAGCGCATCGGCCGCGAGCACTTCGAGTTTCAGATGCTGTACGGCGTCCGGCCTGCGCTGCAGCGAAAGGTCGCGGCGCACGGGTACAAGGTGCTCGTGGCGACGCCGTTCGGCCCGGACTGGTACCCGTACCTCATGCGCCGACTCGCCGAGCGGCCGGCGAACCTCGGCTTCTTCCTCCGGAACCTGGTGCGAAGATGACGGTCCCTGAGCGAGCGGACGTCGTCGTGGTCGGAGGCGGAATCACCGGCTCGAGCATCGCCTTCCACCTCGCCGAGGCAGAGGTCGACGTCTGCCTGGTCGAACGTTCGGAGCTCGCATCCGGGTCGACGAGTCGCGCCGCGGGGGGCGTGCGCGCCCAGTTCTCGGATCCGCTCAACATCATGATCGGCATGCGCAGCCTGGAGGCGTTCGCCGGCTTCGGCGACCGGCCGGGCGCGGAGATCGACCTCGAGCAGGTCGGGTACCTCTTCCTGCTCGATCGCCCCGAGGATGTCCCGATCTTCGAGCGCAGTGTCGAGCTCCAGAACCAGCTCGGTCTGCCGAGCCGGGTCGTCACCAAAGAGGAGGCGGCGCACCTCAGCTCGCTCGCAGGCCTCGAGGGGGTGCTCGCGGCGACGTTCTGCCCGCTCGACGGAACGGCGAGCCCGGAGGCAGTCGTCCAGGGCTACGCGGCGGGCGCGCGCCGGCATGGTGGAACGATCGTCACCCGCTGCGCAGTGACCGGGATCGAGCTCGCGGACGGGGAGATCCGCTCCGTTCGGACGGAGCAAGGCGCAATCGGGACCGAGACGGTCGTGTGTGCTGCCGGCGTCTGGTCCCCCGAGCTCGGTCGCATGGTGGGCGTCGAGCTCCCGGTCGAGCCGGTCTTCCGGGAGGTCGGATACACGGCCCCCACCGCGCTCCCCGAGAGTTTTCCGCTGACCGTCGACTTCTCTTCGGGCTTCTACTTCCACCGGGAGGGCCCCGGGCTCCTCTTCGGCATGGCGGATCCGGACCAGGATCCGGGTTTCGAGGCACCGCCGCCGGAACCGGGCTGGCTCGAGAAGGTCGTCGCGGTCGCGGAGCGCCGTCTCCCAGGGCTGCTGGAGATGGGAATCGCCGGCGGGTGGAAGGGCTACTACGACATGTCCCCGGACTACAACGCGCTCGTCGGGGAGTCGGGCGCTGTCTCGCGCTTCCTCTACGCGACCGGTTTCTCCGGCCACGGCTTCCTGCAGGGTCCCGCGATCGGCGAGATCGTCCGCGACCTCGTGCTCGGTCGAGAGCCGTTCGTCGACGTCTCGCCGCTCGCGGTCGAGCGCTTCGTGCGCGCGGCTCCGCGACCAGAGCACAATGTGATCTAGAGTTGTGCGCAAGACTGGAATCCGCTCGCGCGGACTCCAGTCGCGGGAAGACCCTAGTGCGGGCCGCTTCGCGGTCCGGTGACTGCGATTTTCACATCAAGCCTCTGATTGCGATTTTCACATCAAGCCTCTGATTGCCGACGCCGACACGCTGGTCTTCATCCCGGCTTGGAACGAGGAAGAGAACCTCCCTGCCGTGCTCGGGGAGCTCCACGTGGCTCTTCCCGAGGCGGACGTGCTCGTCGTCGACGACGGCTCGACGGACGCGACGGCGGAGGTCGCCCGCGCGCATGGCGCCGAGGTGCTCTCGTTCGGAATCAACCGAGGGCTGCGAGAGGGAATCGCAGCGGGCTATCGGTACGCGCACGAGAACGGGTATCGGTTCGCCGGGCGTGTCGATGCCGACGGGCAGCATCCAGTCGACGAGCTCCGCCGGCTCCTCGATCGCGTCCGGGGTGGAGAGTGCGACGTCGCCGTCGGCTCGCGCTTCGCGACAGGCGACGGCTACGAAGCGTTCCGGTACGCGCCGTCCGCGAGCCGCCGCTTCGGCACGGCCGTCCTGCGACGCGCCTTGCGTCCTGTCCTCGGGCGCTCGTTCCTCGATGCGACGAGCGGCATGTACGCGGTTGGGGCGGAGGCAATGCCGATCCTCGCCGAGCGATACGAGAGCGGAGCACCCGAGGTCGAGTCGCTTCTCCGGCTGGAGGCAGCGGGCCTGCAGGTCACGGAGGTACCCGTACACATGCGCGACCGTGCAGGAGGCGAGTCCAAGTTGCGCGGGCGCAAGGCAGCGCAGCTCGTGCTCACCGTCGCCGTAACGCTCCTCCTCTACGGGCTCTGGCGCGGTCGTCGGAGCCGCCGGTGAGCGGCAGGCTCGTCGCGATCCTCGGCTACTCGAACGGGGACGGCACGCTGCACGAGATCTGTGCGGCGCGGCTGCGTCGCGGCGAGACGGAGACGCGACCCGACGACGTCCTCCTGCTCTCCGGCTGGGCGCGGCGGCGAGCATCGCGCTCCGAGGCCGAGCTCATGGCCGAGGCCTGGCGGGGCGACGCCGCGAGAGTCGTCGTCTCCGAGGATGCACGCTCCACGCTCGGGAACGCGCGAACCGCCGCCGAGACAGCACGGCACTTTGCATCGGCAGAGGTCGTCCTCGTGACCTCGACTTGGCACCGGCGGCGGGCGGCCGTGCTCTTTCGCGCAGCCTTGCGCGGCACGGGCGCGCACTTGGTGCTGGCGTCCGTCGACGGTGCAGTCAGTGGTAGGGAGAGGCTCCGAGAGCTCCTCTGCTGGGCCCTCGTGCCCGCGCAGGCAATCCTCGCGGCACGAGCAGCAAACAGTCCGCGCGGGGACGAGTTCTTAATCGGATCGTAGCCACCTCCGCCTTCGGCCATCGCCCCTCTGAGCACTGGTTGGGACCCCAGCGCCCGCGCTACGGCTGTTGCGGTCTCCTCGAGCTGGTCGCGGGCATCGCCATCGCCCCCTCCGGTTTCGGCTGGGTCGAGCTCGACGAGCCGGTCGAGGTGCTCTCGCTCGTCGGCCTCGCGTTCCTCCTCTTCCTTGCCGGCTTCGAGATCGACTTCGAGCGGCGCCGAGGCCGGATGCTCGGCGTAACCGGCATCGGCTTCGTCGCCTCGCTCGGCATCGGGCTGCTCGCAGCGCTCGCGTTCGAGGGCCTGGGACAGTCGTCGGGAAGGTCCTGTGCCCGCGACGCAACCCTGCATATGCTCGCTCGCGCTGGACCACCGCCGCGCGCGACTGCCGAAGCCACCAGAGAGCGCGACTGAGGCCGTCGAGGGCCTCAGGGGAGTCCGCGGCCGCGAGCGCCTCTTCGAAGAACTGACGCGCGCCGGACCAGTCGCCGGCTGCCAGAGCTTCGTATCCGGCGGCAATACCGGCCTCGGGCTGCGCGATCGCCACTCCGCCAATCGTGGCACCGGCCGCCGCTACCGCCAAGTCCGGCGTTTATCGAGCGCTGACGGTCTCGCCGACGTCCGCGAGCGCACGGAGCGCCTGCGAGACCGCAATCGGCACGATCGCGAGGAAGACCGAGACCGCGCCGCCGAAGAGGAAGACGCCGAACGTCTGCCAGAAGCCGTCCACCTCGAAAGCCCAGACGATTGTTCCGGCAGCGGCTGCGATCATCCCGAGCACGCCGACGAAGGTCGACAGCGCGGCCCATACGCGGAGCGTTCCGTATTGGGTCATCCGTTCAGCCTCCTCGATCGTCTCGTCAGGCCGAGCTTACTGCGGATTCGCGGGTCGTCCTGTGTGGATCGCGCGCACCGTGCCGATCGTGTCAGCGTCGTCCGGGCCCTTGTCCGGCCTGTACCCCTTCACCCGAGCGAATCGGAGTGCGACGCCACCCGGATAGCGCGTGCTCGCCTGGACTCCGTCGAAGGCCACCTCGACGACGAGCTCCGGGCGAACGTGAACGGTGTGGGCGTCGCGGCTCTGCTCGAGCCCCAGCAGATGATCCGTCTGCCAGGCGAGCATCTCGTCCGTCATGCCCTTGAACGTCTTCCCGAGCATGACGAAGCCACCGGCTTCCGGATCCCGGGCGCCGAGATGGAGATTCGAGAGTCGCCCGGTCCGACGTCCGTGTCCCCACTCGGCTGCGAGGACGACGAGGTCGAGGGTGTGGGCGACCTTGACCTTGAGCCAGCTCGCGCCACGACGACCGGCCTCGTACGGCGAGTCGAGGGCTTTGACCATCACCCCTTCATGGCCTCGGCTCAGCGCGTCCTCGAGAAAGCACTGCGCCTGGGCCGGATCAGCCGTCTCGATCCTCGGGACGAGGAGCGATGCCGGAACGCTCCCGGACAGCGCGACGAGCCGCTGCTTCGCCGGTCGGCCGAGCAGGTCCTCTCCGTCCAGGTGGAGGCAATCGAAGAAGAACGGGGAGAGCGGGATCGTGTTCCGCGTGCCCTTGGTGCCGCTCCGCGTGCCGAAGCGGCTCATCGTCACCTGGAACGGCCGCGGTCTACCGTCGTCCTCGAGCGCGATCGCCTCGCCGTCCAGGACCACCGCCTGCACCGAAAGCCCCGCGACCGCTTCGACGATCTCGGGAACGCGGTCGGTGATGTCGGCCAGATTGCGGGTGAATGCGCGGACCTCGCCCCCCACCCGGTGAACCTGCAGACGCGCCCCGTCGAGCTTCCACTCGACCGAGGCCGGACTGACCCGCTCGAGCGCGCCCGTCACGTCGTCCGCGGTATGCGCGAGCATCGGCTGGATCGGGCGGAGGAGTGTCAGTCGGAAACGTTCGAGGCCACGAGCTCCCTTTGCGATCGCGGCCTCCGCCACCTCGCCGAGATCTCCAGCCAGCATCGACGCGCGGCGGACGTCCGAGGCGGGAACCTGAGCAGCTTTCGCGACTGCATCGATCATCACCCCTTCGAGCGCACCCTGGCGGAGCTCTCCCAGCAAGAGACCCGTCAGGAACCGTTGCTCGGCCTCGGTCGCGCGACGGTAGAGATTGGCGAGCTCCGCCCGGCGGACCGCCTGCGATCCTTTTCCAGAGATTGCGGCGACGCGTGCCGCCGTTGCGTCGACGTCGAGCAGCTCAAGGCTGGGAGACGACGCCGCCGCGGGAAGATCCCTGAGAGCAGCCCAGCCCACTCCGATCGAGCCCTGAGGAAGCACGCCGGACAGGTAGGCGACCGCCACCCGAACCTCGTCGGGTCGCAGACGCGCCAAGGAGTCGGCGAGCCGGCGGACCTTCCCGAGCCGGGCCGACGTCTCTGCGACGTCGGTCGAGGCCTGCGCGACTTCGGCGAGGAGCATGCCCCCGTACTCTGGCATGCGGGCGAACGCGCCTACGGATGGGTGAACTCGACGAGCTCCTCGCGGTCCGAGCCACCGGAGACCGTCACTGCGCGCACCGGCCCCACACCCTTCGCATAGAACTTGTGCTCGACCAAGTCGGGCTCGAGGGGCGTGAAGTCCTTCGTCTGGAGGGCCTCGCCGAACGAGCCGAACGGCACCTTCACACTCTCCGTCACGCTCAACACCTCGGCGGCATCCTCGGCTTCGCCCTCGTAATACTCCTGCCGATAGGAGAGCCCGACTCGGGGATCACCGGGCAGCGCGATCCCCGGCTGTGCGCCGTCCACGCCGGCCTCCCACGAGCCCTCGGTGCTCACGACCTTCCCGTTCTCGAGCTCCTTCGTGTCCTCGCCGAGGTACCAGACGTTCCCCGACCGGTCCACCGCGTACCAGTCGAACGTGTCCTCGACCGGCTCTCCGTCCTCGGTGACCAGGTCGTGGACGACCCTCGCCTCGATCCCGAGGATGGTCTTCGTCTCGTCGGTGACCGTGACTTCGACCCGCTGGGCGTTCCCCTCTACATCGGCCTCGCGGTAGACCCAGCGGCTGCCCGGCTCGAGTGGCCAGTACGGGTTCTGAACGTCCGAGCCGAAGTCGCCTGGGACGAGTCGCACGGGCTCGGCTCCCTTCGGCAAGGGCTCTCGCTTCGTGCCCCCGCACCCGGTCGTGAGAGCAATACACACGACGATCGAGGTGAGGAGCGATAGACGCTGTCGCACCGTCGTCTCAGTCGTCGTACGCGCCGTCCTCGCTTGCTCCGTCGTCGTCCGACCCTCCGTCGTCGTCGGCGCTCTGATCGATGACCTCGAAGTTCCGGTCGAGGCCGACCTCGACCTGCGATCCGTCCGCACGCCGGACTTCGACGCTGTACGCGGCACCGTCGTCGCCGATCTCGGTTTCGGTCACCGTTCCGCCGCCTGTGTGCGCGAGCGCCGCGGCGGTTGCCTTCCGGAGCGCCGGGCCCGTGAGGGGCTTCTCGTCGCCGCCTCCAGACGTCGCCCACGCCGCACCCCCGCCGACCAAGGCGGCGAGAACGAGCACTCCCGCTCCGATCCTGACGATGCGTCCACGCATGAGGCTCTCCTCTCGCTCGGTGACGTTACGCCACCGACCGTAGCCCCGGCGGATGAGACAGCGATGAAAGCTGTCGTCCGCCCACTCTCATTCCGTTCTCATCTTTCCGGGAACAATGTGACTCGTGCGCGTGCTCGTGGTCGAGGACGACGTCAAGATGGCGGGCCTCATCCGCCGCGGCCTCGTCGAGGAAGGGCTGGCCATCGACGTCGCGCGCACAGGAGACGACGCCGTTTGGATGGCCGCGGCGACCGAGTACGACGCCATCGTCCTCGACGTCATGCTCCCCGGTCTCGACGGCTTCGAGGCCTGCCGCCGGCTGCGGGAGGGCGGCACCTGGTCCCCGGTTCTCATGCTGACAGCTCGCGACGCGATCGACGACCGGGTGGCAGGGCTCGACGTTGGGGCCGACGATTACCTCACGAAGCCCTTTTCGTTTGCGGAGCTTCTTGCCCGCCTCAGAGCCCTCGCCCGGCGACCCCCCCTCGAGCGCCCCGCAGTCCTCGAGGTCGGCGATCTCAGGCTGGATCCCGCAACTCGCCACGTGTGGCGCGGCGATACGGAGATCGACCTTTCGTCGAAGGAATTCGCGCTGCTCGATACGTTCATGCGACGCCCTGGCCAGGTCCTTTCGCGGTACCTCCTGCTCGAGCACTGTTGGGACTACGCATACGAGAACCGCTCGAACGTCGTCGACGTCTACGTCCGCTATCTCCGTGAGAAGATCGATCGTCCCTTCGGTCGCGACTCCATCGAGACGGTCCGAGGTGCGGGCTACCGCCTCCGACGCGACGAGAAGCAGATCAGGAAATGAACAGGGTTCCGATCCGCCTGCGGCTCACGCTCGCGTTCACGCTTGCGCTGGCGGTCGTGCTCGCGGCGACCGGCGCCTTCCTGTACCTCCGGCTCGGGTCCTCGCTCGACGAGGCGATCGACGAGGGGCTGCGGGCTCGCGCCGCCGAACTCGCGCCGCGCGTCGCTCGAGGCGACACACGGCTCGGCGACGACAACGAGGCGAGGCTCGTCGACCCGGACGAGCGCTTCGTCCAGGTTCTAGATCTCGAGGGCCGCGTCGTCGACGGCGCGGCGCAGGTCCGCGACGACGGCGTGCTCGACCGGGCGGCACTGGCCCAGGTGTCACTCGGCCGGGCGACCTGGTTCGAAGTCGAAGACGTCCCGAGCATCGGGGGCCGCGCGCGAGTCCTGGCAAGCGCGGTCGAGTCCTCGAGCGGGACGGTCGTCCTGCTCGTGGGCGCCTCGCTCGAGGACCGCGACGAGACGACTCATGGATTCCTTGTCGTCCTCTTCCTCATCGGCCCGGCGGCGCTCGTGTTCGTGTCGTTCCTCGGCTACGCGCTCGCGACCGCCGCGCTCCGTCCGGTCGAGTCGATGCGGGCGGAAGCTGCGGTCATCTCCGCCTCGGAGCCCGGCCGGCGTCTTCCGCTGCCCGACTCGCGCGACGAGGTCTACCGGCTCGGGGAGACCCTGAACCGGATGCTCGAGCGGCTCGAGTCCGCGCTGGAGCGCGAGCGCAGCTTCGTCGCCGACGCGAGCCACGAGCTCCGGACGCCGCTGGCACTCCTCAAGACGGAGCTCGAGCTCGCGCTTCGCCGCCCCCGCTCGGAAGCCGAACTCGAGGCCGCGCTGCGATCGGCCGCTTCCGAGGCCGATCGCCTCGTCCAGCTCGCCGAGGACCTGCTCGTGCTCGCGCGCTCCGACCAGAGTCGGCTCCCGATGAGGAGCGAGACGGTCTCCGCACGGGATCTTCTCTCGAAGGTCGCCGGGCGCTACGGGCACGAAGCCGCCGCGTCCGGAAGAGCGATCGAGGTCGAGTCGGCCGACGGCCTTGCGCTCCCGGGCGACACCGGAAGGCTCGAGCAAGCTCTCGCCACTCTCGTCGAGAACGCGCTGCAGCACGCCGCGGGCGACATCCGCATCCTCGCCGTCCAGCACGGCGACCGGATCGAGTTCCACGTGCTCGACGGGGGCCCCGGATTCCCATCCGAGTTCCTGCCGCGCGCGTTCGAACGGTTCACCCGGGCGGACGACGCACGCTCCGGAAACGGCGCCGGTCTCGGCCTTCCGATCGCGGACGCGATCGCACGGGCCCACGGCGGAACGGCACATGCCGCGAACCGCGAGCCGGGCGGTGCGGACGTGTGGCTGTCGCTGCCTGCGTCCTAGGTGTCCCTCGCCACACGCGGCCCGCCGGGCAGACGCGCGGGAGCCCTGCCCCCGCCGCGTTTGCCCAACATGTCCTGCGTTGGGCCCAGTGAGGCCAGGGCTTGCAGTCGGCAAGGAACGACCACGAGCGAGCGGGGCGGCTGATCAGCTGAGGTAGTGGGCGCCGCCATCGACTAGATTCCGCGCGTGCGCTCCTGGCAGCTCCACGAGATCGACATGCCGCACGGGACGCGTTCACCCGTCGTTCTGGATTCCGAGGACAGCCGGGCGGTCCTGATCAGCCTGAACCCCGGCCAGGAGCTCGGCGAGCACCAGGTTCGTGAGCGAGCATGGGTCGTCGTCGTCGACGGCTCGGTGGACATCGAGACAAGCGACGAGACGATGACGGCCGGTGTCGGGACCCTGCTCGAGTTCGACCCGACGGAGCGTCGCACCGTGCGAAGTCCCCGCGGAGCACGTCTGCTGATCCTGCTTGCGCCCTGGCCCGGTCCGGGGCACTACCCGTCCACGTAGGAGAATGTTCCTGTCACCCCACGGCAGGACGATCGGGTTTGGGTGCAGCGATGCTTCTGGGTTAGCGAGTTTTGCTCTGTTTCCGAATTACGATTTCTCGTCTGCTCGCGATCTCATCCGCGCTAGCCTCAGAGCGTTCGTCTCTCCCTCCATGAGCCTGCTCGGTGCCTTCGTCGTGGGCCCTCCCGAAGGCACCGAGTGGGTGGGAGCCTGCTCTCAAATGGTCGTCGCGGCTCGCTCGACTGACGCTCGAGCCTCGAGCCGAGAGCCGATCTCACCGGCGAGATCCACGAACCTCTTCGATGGTTCGCTCCTGGGCCGTTCGTCATGCCAGACGACTGCGACCTCTCTCGGCGGAATCGAATCGCCGAGATCGACAATCGCCGTCCGTTCGTCCTGAGAGTTGACGGCGAGTAGGGGCATGAGAGCGATTCCGAGATCCGCCGCCGCGAAGCCCTGGACGATCTCGTTGTAGTCGGACTGAAAGACCAGGTTCAACTCGATTCCCGCGGCTCGGAACGGACGGAGTGCCGGATCGATCGCCCTTGAAGAGCGAAACGAGACCAGCTCGAGTTCCGCGATGTCGCGGAGCGTGCGAGGAGCCGAGCTCCGCGCACGCTCGGAGCCCGCCTGGACGACGAGGACCCATTGATCGTGGAGCACGACCGCTGCCTCGAAGGGGCCGGGAGGCAACGGCAGGTTTGCGAAGACGACGTCGAAGCCCCCTCGCTCGAGCGATCTCAGGAGGTCGAGGTCGAGAACGGCGTCATCGACCTCGACCCGAACGTCGGGAAAGAGCTCGCCGAACTGTCCGATGATCTCCGGGAGCAGCCGCGTCCCGACGCTTTCGAACGTGCCGACGCGGAGCAGGCCCACGGTTCCTCGCGCAAGCGCGTCGATCTCGGCTTTTGCCGCATTGAGCCGGGCGTCGATCGCGTTCATGTGCTGGAGCAGGATCCGCCCCGCTCCGGTGGGCCCGAACGCCTCTCGGCCGTGTGCGCGGACGAGCACCTGCACCCCGATGATCCGCTCCAGGCTCGCGATCTGCTGGCTGATGGCGGACGGCGTGTACCCGAGCAGCCGAGCCGCTCCCTTGAACGAGCCTTCGTGCGCGATTGCCTGGAGCGCGGTGAGATGGCGCAGCTCGAGCCCGAGCCAGTGATCGCTCATCGCGACACCGTGTCCGAAACGACGCCTGCTTCGCCCACGAACGGCGCCCCGTCACACGCTCGACGAGCTCGCGGAGCGCGAGCCTCTGCGGCGACGACGGTCCACCACATGGAGTCCCTCCCGGTGCGGTAGGTGGGCGCGGTGCACGAGCGTGTACTTGCCAGCTGGGACGACCCGGGGTACTTCCCGGTTAGCGCGAGCCGGCGATCCGAGCCAGGACGGCTGAGTAGTCCTCTTCGCCGAGGCCCGCAGCCTCGGCCTCGGCGAACCAGCTCGCGGCCGCAACGGTCACCCGGGCATCGACTCCGACCTCGTCGAGGGCATCCAGGATGAGTCGTGCATCCTTGTGAGCGAGCGTGAGCCTGAACCGCGGCGGATACCGTCCGCTCTCGAACGCGTCTCGCCGCCGATTCGCCTGCTCTGCGAGCGGCGTGGCCGCGAGCACGTCGAGGATCGCTGCCTGCTCGAGCCCCAGCCCCTCGCCGAGCGCGATCGCCTCGCCGAGGACCGCGAGGACACCGAACAGCGTCGAGTTCGCGACCAGCTTCGCCGCCGACCCAGCACCGAGCTGTCCGACGTGCAGCGGCTCGCCGAGATCGGAGAGAAGTGGGCGCCACCGATCGAGGAGCGCAGGGGAGCCGCCTACGAAGATGCGGAGCGTTCCCGACTCGGCCTCGGGCAGGCTTCCCAGGACCGGTGCCTCGAGCAGGCTCCCGTCCGACAGCACAGAGGACAATCGCGCAACTGCCGCGGGCCCCACCGTCGACATCTCGATCACGGTGGTCGACGCCGCGGCGCCGGCCGCGACGCCGTCAGGGCCTTCCGTGACCGCCCTCAGCGCCGGAGGATCGGCGACCATCGTGACCACAACCTCGACGCCGTGCGCCGCAGCGGCCGGGGTCGAGGCCGCGGCCGCGCCCGCCGACACGAGCGCGTCGACCTTCGCCGCGGTCCGATTCCAGACCGTCACGTCATGGCCTGCGTCGACAAGTCGACGGGCGACGCGGCTGCCCATCGCGCCGAGACCGACGACGGCGACCGCCGTCATCAGGCGAGTCGTCCGGTCAGTCGCTGATCCCGCACCTACAAACACCTCGCGGTCCGAGGAGCGCGCATCACAGTAGCGTCGCGTTGCCGGACTCGGCGAACCGTGCGGCGCCGATCGAACGAGCGTTGGCAGTAGGTTTTGGAGACGGTGAGGTCCAACGCGAAGAAAGGATGAAGCGCATGCTGGAAGACGGCGACGTCGCTGCCAGGCTCCCGGCACAAGACCTCGAACGGGCGAGGGCGTTCCACGCGGAGAAACTCGGCCTCGAGCCGATCGAGGAACGTCCGGGGGGCCTCCGCTACCGGTGCGGAAGCGGCACGTTTACTCTCTTCGCGACGTCAGGTCGAGCGTCGGGCGAGCACACGCAGGCGTGGAAAGTCGCCGACCTCGAGTCCACGGTCGAGGAGCTGCGAAGGCGCGGAGTGGTGTTCGAGGAGTACGACCTGCCCGGGATCGAGACCTCTGATGGCATCGCGGAGGTCGACGGGAACTACCCGAGCGACGGGGGCATCGGCGAGCGAGCCGCCTGGTTCAGGGACAGCGAGGGGAACGTCCTCGGCATCGGACAACCGTTGCGCTGAGGGCCGAAGGCCCAAGTCGTCCTTCTCCCTCTCTATCCCCACCGCGCCTACTTCCGCGCCGCCGCGACACCGCATGCGTGCTCGGGTCGCAGCGAATCGTCGACAGCTGCACCGAACCGGCCGCCGCCCAGCATGCGTCGCGCGGCGATCGCAGCGGATCGGATCGCGCTCCGCCGCCCGTTTGCGACGTGCGACCGCGCAGGTCGCCCGTTCAGTGCGATCCTGTCATCCATCGTCCGACGAACCGCATCGTTGGCTGCCAGCAGATCGAGCATCTCGTTCTCCCTCCTTAAGTGAATCGGTTCATAGGCACAGTATCTGAAACGATTCACTGTGCGCAAGTATTCTTTCGCGAATGGCGCGTACGGGCCGGCAGCGGGTGCGGTTACGCGATGTCGCCGAGCGCGCCGGCGTGTCAGTGGGTAGCGCCTCGCAGGCGTTCGGCCGACCCGAGCTCGTCTCCGAGCAGGTGCGCGAGCGCGTCCTCGCCGCAGCCGAAGCGCTCGGCTACACGGGCCCCGACCCCGCCGCGCGCCGCCTGCGGATGGGCCGTGCGGGTGCGTTGGGTCTCATCTTCACCGAGCGCCTCGCGTACACCTTCACCGACCCTGCTGCACCGGTTTTTTTGGCAGGAGCGGCCACGGAGATGGAGGGCGCGCACACCGGCCTCCTTCTCATCCCGGACTCACCGTTCCGGGACAAGACCGCCGGCGCGGTGCGCGAGGCCGTTGTCGACGGCTTCATCGTCTACTCCGCTCCACAGAACGACCCTCGAGTCGAGGCCGCGCTCGCTCGACGCGTGCCCGTGGTCACGGTGGACCAGCCACGCGGCATCGCGACGCCGTTCGTCGGAATCGACGACCGAGGCGCGGCACGCGGCGCCGCGGAACACCTTCTCGCATTGGGCCACGAGCGCATCGCGGTGCTCACGTTCGTGAAGGCGCTCGACCGTGAAGGAAGGCTCGTGCTCGACCTCAGCGTGGAGCGCTTCGAGGGGTACAAGGAGGGTCTCGGGTCCGCTTGGGACGAGGGTGCCGTGCGGACCTGCCGGCCGAATGCTGCCGAGCCGGCACGCAGGGCGGCGTTGGACCTTCTGCGCGCGCCCACGCCGCCCACCGCGATCCTGGCGATGAGCGACGTGTTGGCGCTCGGCGTTTTGCAGGCGACGAGCGAGTTGGGCGTGCGCGTACCGGAACAGCTCTCGATCGTCGGATTCGACGACAGCCCCGCGGCAGCCATGGCAACTCCGCCGCTTACCACGATTTCCCAGCCACACGGAGAGAAGGGTCGACTCGCGGCCGAGTGGCTGATCGACGCCGTCGAGGGCCGCGCGGACAATCGGAACCGCCGCCGGCGCGCGATCCTGCCAACGAAGCTCGTCGTTCGGAAGTCCACCGCGCCGGTCAGGCGTCGCGGGTAGAGATAGCGCTAGCCGGGCCGGGCCCTCGTCAGCAGTCCGACGACTCGTCGGCGTCGGCGCAGGCGGCGGCCTGAGTCGTCGCGATGCTCTCCTGCAAACCGAGCAACAGCAGGCGCAGCTGTTCACGCTTGCCCGGGTCGAGCCCGGCAAGGAGGGCATCCTCGGCTTCGCGTTTAGCGCCGGCCACCTCGGTGAGTCGCTCAGCGCCGAGATCCGAGAGGTGGACTGTATGGCGCCGACGATCGGCCGGATCGCGTCGTCGGGAGACCAGGCCGTCGCCTTCGAGCGGGTTGAGTAGCGTGACGAGGACGCTCGCGTCGACATCCATCAACTCTCCGAGCTCACGCTGTCCCGTCGGGCCGCGATCGTGCAAGAGCGCGAGGAGGTGGAACTGGCGCGGGCTGATTCCGCTGGCTGTGTGGGCGGCGCGGAGCCGTCGCATCGCGCTCTGACCGAGCAGCGCCAGCAGCAGACCCGCGCTCGAGCGACGTTCCTCGAGGACACCGCTCGGTTCGGCTTCAGGAACAACTGACGTAGTGGGCTCGTTCTTCATGGACGCCATATCATCGATGCTAGACGATCGTTGCCGTAGTTATACGATTGTCCTCACTGAAGCTCTGTCGACCGAAAGGACGCTGATGCGCGCATTCACCCTCGACAGCTTCGACAGCCCGCCGGGACTTCGGGACGACCTGCCGACGCCAACCGTCGCCGCCGACCAGGTGCTGGTGCGGGTGCATGCCTCCTCGGTCAACCCAGCCGACGCTGCGATCGCGGCCGGGATGCTCAAGGGCATGGTCGAATACGAGTTTCCGGTGACGCTCGGGCGGGACTTCGCCGGCGTCGTCGACGATGTCGGCTCGGCTGTCACCCGCTACCAGAAGGGTGACGATGTGTACGGGTTCCTCGTGCACGCCGACCCGAACGTGCACAACGGAAGCTGGGCCGAATACCTCGTCATAGTCGAAACCTCGGTTGCCCGAAAGCCCGACGGTGTCGACTTCGAGATCGCGGGCGCCGCGCCCTTGGCGGGGCTCACGGCGCTCGGTGCCCTTGACGCGTTCGAGCTCTCGAAGGGCGCCACGGTGCTCGTGGTCGGCGCGCCCGGCGGTGTCGGAAGCTTCTTCGTTCAGCTCGCCGCGGCGGCGGGCGCGAACGTCATTGCGCCGGCGCTTCCCGAGGACCATGAATACCTGCGCGGGCTGGGGGCGAACGAGATCATCGATCGCGACGCCGATGCTGCCGCGTACGTCCGCGAGCACTATCCCGAGGGCGTCGACGCACTCCTCGACGTCGTCTCCCAGACACCGGATGCCTCCACGCTCAAGCCGGGAGGGCGACTTGCCTCGCCGCTCGGCGCCGCCGGCGAGGGGCCCGGCCGAGCCAACCTGATGGCGTCTCCGACGGCATCGGGCCTCGAGCGGCTGGCTGACCTCCTCGCGGCCGGCGCGCTGCGCGTCCCCGTCCAACGCACGTATCCGCTCGAGCAGGCTCGCGCCGCACTGGAGGCGCTTCCGAGGACGCATACGCAGGGAAAGCTCGCGCTGACGATCGCGTAAGAGCACCACCGAGCCCCACGATGCTTCTTACTGCGGCCCGATGAGTTGCACGGCGCGACGCAGTCCTACTCTCCGAGAGCCTGACGAAAAGAGCGGATGGTCGCTCCAAGCTGAGGAGGAACGATGGCAGGACTGATGCTCGACATCTCGATGTCCCTCGACGGGTTCATCGCGGGGCCGAACCGGACGGTCGAAAGTCCGCTCGGCGAGGGTGGCGAGCGAATCCACGAATGGATGCTCGGTCTCGCGAGCTGGCGCGAGCTCCACGGCCAGTCGGGCGGCACGAGGAACGCGGACGACGACGTCCTCCGGGAGTCGCATGACTCCACCGGGGCGGTGTTGATGGGGAGACGCATGTTCAGCGGGGGCGAGGGCCGCTGGGAAGACGATCCCGTCGCCGACGGTTGGTGGGGTGACGAGCCACCTTTCGGCGTGCCGGTGTTCGTGCTCACCCACCATCCCCGAGAGAGCCTCGTGAAGGAGGGCGGGACGACGTTCACGTTCGTCACGGAAGGGCTCGATGCCGCCGTTGCCCAGGCTCGCGAAGCGGCGGGCGACCGGAACGTCCTGGTGGCAGGCGGTGCGAGCCTGGCTCAGCAAGGCCTACGGGCTGGAGCGGTCGACGAGGTCCAGATCCACCTCGCTCCCCTCCTGCTCGGCGACGGTGTCCGCCTTCTCGAGGGACTCGACCCGGAGGAGGTGCGGTTCGAGCTCATGAGAGTGATCGAGTCGCCCACGGTCACTCACCTCCGGTACCGCGTCGTGAAATAGCGGACGCGAGACGGGGTGCAAATGCGAGAGCGCCCCCGCGGCGGGGGACGCTCT